>JBGCDH010000109.1:0-19685 GCA_045105235.1 Planctomycetota bacterium
CCAATGGCCGGCATCGTCGCCGGCCGCTACGATGTCCAAGTACGCTCTTTCGCGGCGCAAATCGTACGCGCCACGGACGTGTCGTCTCCGGGAGAGGTTTGCCTCAGAATCTCGGAGCAAGCTCGCTGAGGAGGCAGCTGCGCGGCGGCGATATGATGCCGCGCATGTTCGCACGCGTACTGTGTCTATTGCTCGGGGTTGCCGCCGCTGCGCAGGAGCCCTCGCTCCAGCTGCTCGATGCCAACCGCATCACCTCCGGGGAGTTTGCCGTCGAGCGCTTTGGGCCGGCCCGCTGGCTCGATGGCGCCCACTACGCCACGCTGGAGCTTGCCGCAAACGCTCCCGCCGATGCGCCGAAGGTGCCGGAACTGGTTCGTTACGAGGCGGTTTCCGGCAATCGCTCGGTCTTGGTGTCGGCCGCGATGCTCTGGGTTGCCGCCGAAGGCCGCGCCCTTGAGATCGAAAACTACACGTTCTCGGCCGACGGCAAGCGGCTGCTGGTTTTCACCGACAGCGAGCGCGTCTGGCGCACCAACACGCGCGGCGAGTTCTACGTGCTGCCTCTCGACGGCTCGGCCGAGCCGCGGCGACTCGGCGGCGAGCTGCCGAAGTCGTGGCTGCAGTTTGCGAAGTTCTCACCGGACGGCACGCGTGTTGGCTACGTCTGCAAGAACGACCTCTACGTGGAGGATTGCGTCAGCGGCAAGCAGGTGCGCCTGACGGACAGCGGCTCCGAGACGATCATCAACGGCACCTTTGACTGGGTCTACGAGGAGGAGTTTGACTGCCAGGACGGCTTCCGCTGGTCGCCGGACGGCAAGCATCTTGCGTACTGGCAGCTTGACTGTTCGGGCGTTGGCACGTTCTACATGGTCGACAACCTGTCGGAGCGCTACGCGCAGGTCGTGCCGGTCCAGTATCCAAAGGCGGGTACGACCAACTCGTCGTGCCGCGTCGGCGTGATCCCGGCGGATGGCGGCAAGACCGTTTGGATGCAGACGCCGGGCGATCCGCGCGAGATCTACGTGCCGCGCATGCAGTGGCATCCCGCAGGCAAAGAGCTGATGCTGCAGTGGCTGCCGCGCGCGCAAAACCACCTGGTCGTCTACGGCGGCGACGTGGCCAACGGCAACGTGCGCAAGGTCCACGAAGAGCGCGATGAGGCCTACGTCGACGTGCGGCGCGACTTCCAATGGCTCTACGGCGGCGACAAGTTCTTTTGGACCAGCGACAGCGCCTTTTACGACGGCAGCGGCCCACGCTACCGGCAGTGCGGCATGATCGAATGGGACATCCGCAGCCGGCAGGTGCTGCTGACGCACGTAGCGTTGACCAAGGGCTTCGACGTGATTGCCGTCGAGCATGCGGATCTGGAGCGGGATCAGCTTTTGGTCAGCGGTTCGGAGGCGCGCCTTGGCACCGACCGCTTTCTGTACCGCATCGAAAACCGCAAGCGCCAGCGGCTCGGCCGTCTGGGCGCGGCGCAGCAAGAAGGCGAGCCGGGTGACGCGGCTGCGGCGAACGACGTTCTCACGGGGCGTTGGAACGACTACCAGATCAGCGCCGACGGCAGCCTCGCGATCCATACCGGTTCGAGCATGGGGCAAGCGCCGGTTGTCGATTTGGTGCGTCTGCCGACGCACGAGCGGGTGCGGGTGCTGGTCGAAAACCAGGCGCTCGCGGAGCGCTACCAAGGCCTAGCCAAAGGGACTGCCGGGTTCTTCCACCTGACGACCAGCGACGGCAACCGTTTGGCGTACTGGCTGATGATGCCGCCGGGTTCCGACGCGGATGACGCGTCGATGAAGGTTCCTGTGGTGTGCCACGTCTACAACGAGCCGTGGTCGCAGACCGTCAAGGACACATGGTTCTTGCGTCACCACCTGTTTCATCTGTGGCTGACGCAGAAGGGCTACGCGGTGGTTTCGATCGATGCGCGCGGCACGCCGGCGCCTCGCGGGCGCGACTGGCGCAAGGCGCTCTTTCAGGGCATTGGCGTCGTCAGTTCGCATGACTGGAGCCAGGCGATGCCCAAGCTGCTGGCCAAGCACGGCGCACTTGACGGCGAACGCATGGCGATCTGGGGCTGGTCGGGCGGCGGTGCGATGACGCTCAACATGCTGTTCCGCTACCCGGAGCTGTTTGCGTGCGGCATGGCGGTCGCGCCGGTGACGCACATTTCGCTCTACGACACGATCTACCAAGAGCGCTACTGCGGCGATCCGCGCAAGTTTCCCGAGGTCTACGAACGCTGCTCGCCGATCACCTACGCCAAGAACCTGAAGGCCGATCTGTTGCTCGTGCACGGCACCGCCGACGACAACGTGCACTTTCAGAATAGCGAACGCCTGTTCGACGAGCTGGTCGCGCAGGGCAAGCTGTTCGAGTACCTCGCGTATCCGAACCGCACGCACGCCATCCGCGAGCGCAAGAACACGTCGGCGCACCTGTATGCGTCGCTCGCCGACTTCCTGCGGCGGCGGCTGCCGGCGAAGCCGCTGGCGCGCTAGTGTCTTGCAGCTGATATCGGGGACGCATTCGTCGCAGCGCCGTGGGACGAACGCCCTTGCATCCCGGATCATTCCCCGTCTACAGATGCACGACGCGAGTCTCGTTCTAGTCAGACCGCGGCCGGTAGCTGAGCACGAACTGGCCCTTCGGCTGCTCGCGGCCGAATCGGCGCAGGCTCGGCAGCCAGTCGCCGAGCCAGCTCAGGCTACTCGGCAGTCGCTGCGTGCCGTCAAAGGCGCGCTGATTGCTCCAGCCTTCGTTTTGGATGCGGTGCACGGCGCACATCATGACCGAGCGCCCTTCGCCGTGGTGGCAGTGCACCAGCACCGGCTTTTGAGCCGCGGCGAGCGTCCGCAAAAACGCGTCCACTTCGTGTGCAATCGGCCACGAGCTTGTCGGTAGGTGCACGTGCCGGGTCGTGGTCTCGTTGAGCGCGTCGGCTTCTTGTTGCACATCCATCGGCCGGCAGTCGCGCAGATCGATGACGGTGCGGATGCCGTGCTGCCGGCACGCGGCGAGCAGATCGGCAGGCGGCATGGCGGCGGACTGAAAGACGCGCTGCGGCGTGACCTCGATCAGCCGGTGGTCCCACGCGAGCCACTTCAGGTAGCAGGCGACGACGGCGCCGAGCGGCAGAAGCAGCAGCGTCGCGAGTGCGAACCAAAGCCGCTTCTTGCTCTTGCTGCTGCTCTCGTTCGGCCTGTTGCTTGCCATGCGTGGCTCGGGTCTCGCTGCGTGCGGTGGCTGTTATTCGCCGCCGACACGATAGCAAACGAAGTGCGGCAGCAGCGGTTGAAGCGATCGCGTGCGCAGGGCTTCGCGCCATTCGGGCCAGCGCGCGCCTTTGCGGAAGAATTTCAGCCAGGCTTTGCGCGAATAGAATTGGTCCAACTCCAGTATGCGCGTCAGCTCGATGCCGCCGTCGCGCGCTGCTTGTTCCAGCCGCTCGCAGTCGGCGGACAAGGCAAACACGTAGCCATGGTGCTGACGCAACCGCGTCGCGAGACCTGCTGGCGTGGCGGACATCTGCGGCACGCTCTTGCCGAGGCGCATCGACAGCAGGCCTGGCTGCGGGCGGCCGAACGTCGCGACGGGACGGCTGTGCAGATCCTTGGGCAGGTTGCTGGGCAGGGCGTTGATGCGCAGGCTTGGATAGACGAATCCGAGCAGCACGCTCAGCAGCATGGCGTGCAGCAGCGCGACCAGCGGCAGGTCGGGGTGTTCGCGCCGCGCCGCGACGCGGTAGGTCCAGACCAGCAGCAAGAGCGCGGCAAGCGGCGCCAGCCACGCGAGCGCGAACCACATCGCAAACAGCGAAAACAGCACCACGGGCACCGTCAGGATCGCCGTCGCCAGCAGCAAATGGACGCGCTGCAGCTTGCTGCTGGACGTCGTCAGCCAGTGGCTTGCGAGCAGCGCCATGGGGCAGACCAGCGCCAGCAGGTAGCGCTCGAATGACTTGAAGAACAAGAACGGCAGCAGGCCGATCCATAGCCACCAGCTCAGCCACCGGACGACGCGAGGCTGTGCCATAGCGGAGGGATGGTGATGGCTGCGGTGGCGGCGAAGACCGCGCGCGATTCCGGCGACGGCGATCAGCGACCACGGCACGCAGAGCGCGAGGGCGGCTGTGAGCAGTCGGCCGACGCGGTTCAGCCCGGGCCAGGCGAACTCGCGTTCGCTCGCCTGCTGGGCCATTACCTGCCAGAACTCAGGGTGGGCTTGCTGCGCCCAGATGGGCCACGGCAGGGCGACCGCCGCCGCCACTGCGATGGCGGCCACGATGTGGCGCAACTTCGAGCGGATGCTTCTGGCGACGACGCGTACCGGGGCGGTGAAGAATGCGGCGGCCAGGATCGGCGCCGCAAAGAACCACAGCCCAACCGGCCCCTTGGTCATGGCGGCCAGTCCGATGCAAACCGCCATCTTGAGCGCTGGGCCCCGGCGTGCGGTCGCGTGCCAGCTGAGCGCATAGTGCATGGCCATCGTACACAGCGCGCCGACCGGCAAATCAAACATGGCGCGCCGCGACTCGACCGCGACCCCGGCGGCGCCGAGCACGAGTAGGCCGGCGAGGTAGCCGGTGCCGCCGAAAAGCCGTCGGCGGATGCGGGCGCTGTAGAGCGCCATGGCCGCGCCGGCCAGCACGGTCCAGATCCGCGCGGCAAAGAGCGTCGGGCCCAGCAGCCAGAACGAGCCGCGCATAAGCCAGTAAAGCAGCGGCGGCTTCTGTAGGCGGACCTGGTCGTTGACATAGGGCGTCAGCCATTCGCCGCGGTCCTGCATCTCGAGCACGGTGCGAAACGACAGCCAGTATTCATCCTGACCCGTGATGCTCGATTCCGACCAAATGCAGGGCACCAGCAGCGCGATGCTGACGAGCAAGAAGCCCGCGTCATAGAACGTGAATGGCTCAGGTGGCTCCGCTGCGACGGCGGCGTGCGTCGACTCTGCTGCCATGCGTTCTGTTGGCGATGCTGCCACGACCGATACAGACTGCCGTTCGCATCTGGCCCCGGCTAGTGTCGTGCATCGGATATACGGCGCAGTCTGCGGGCGCGAAGCCGCCGGTCACGGCGTTGCTGCTGCTCGGCAGGAAGGCGCCTCGGCAGAAGGTAGGAAGCATGCATTCGTCGCAGCGCCTTGCGGCGAACGCCTTCGCATCCCGGATCCTGCCCCGTCTACCCGATGCACGACACGAGCAGCTTGCCGCGCCTGGTCCAGTTGTCGGTGGACAACGCGCCGACTTCACCGCGATGTTCGTGGTATGTCAGGGTCGCCGGCTGCGGTAGCATCGGCGTGATGGGTGGTTCTGGACACGGTGCGGCGCGCGTTGTTGCGGGCGCGGCAAGGACGATGGCTTCTTGGATCTGAGTGCGTTTGTAAAGCGGCTGCGGGCCCACGACGGCGAGGAGGGTGCGGCGGTCTCGCCAGGAACCGTTTCTCCAGGAACCGTCGACGCTTGGCATGCGGTCGAGCCGGAGCCGGCGCGCATGCTGCCGTTCCCGGACTGGCTGCATCCGAGCTTGGTCGATGCGCTGCACGCGCGCGGCATCGTCGAGCTGTTCTCGCACCAGCGCGAGTGCGCCGATCTGCTGCACGGCAAAAAGCACGCGGTGATCGCGACCTCAACGGCGTCGGGCAAGTCGCTGGCCTACCATCTGCCGACGCTCGACGCAGTGATCCGCGAGGGCCTCGATGCGCGCGCTCTCTATCTGTATCCAACCAAGGCGTTGGCGCGCGACCAGATGGCGGATCTGGAAAAGCTGCTGGAGCAATCCGGCCGCGAGGATCTGACGGTGGCGGTCTACGACGGCGATACGCCGCCGCAGGTGCGCCAGGCGCTGCGCGAGCACGGCACGGTGGTGCTGACCAATCCGCACATGCTGCACCAGGGCATCCTGCCGAATCACCAAAAGTGGCAGGGGCTGTTCACGGGTTTGCGCTACGTCGTCGTCGATGAGCTGCACACGCTGTCGGGCATCTACGGCAGCCACGTCGCCAACGTGCTGCGGCGGCTGCAGCGCATCTGTCGCCACTACGGCAGTGAGCCGGTGTTTTGTGGCGCTTCGGCAACGATCAGCAACGCCGGCGAACACGGCAAGCGCCTGTTTGAGCAGCCGGTTCAGGTCGTCGACCGCGACGGCAGCCCGCGCGGCCGCAAGCACTTCCTGTTCCTCAATCCGCAGCTGATCTCGCAGGCTTCGGGTCTGCGCGTGCCTGCCAGCGAGGCCGCGCGGCAGCTCGGCACGATGCTGTTGGAGAGTGACCTGCAGACGATCTTCTTTGCGCGTTCGCGCAACCAGACCGAGGTCCTGCTCAAGTACCTGCGCGACGACGCCAAGGCCAAGCACATCGACCAGAATCGTGTCGCCGGCTACCGCGGCGGCTACCTGCCCAACCTGCGCCGCAAGATTGAGAAGGGGCTGCGCAAGGGCGAGATCCGCACCGTGGTGTCGACCAATGCGCTCGAACTCGGCGTCGACATCGGCAGCCTCGACGTCTGCGTGCTGGTTGGCTATCCGGGCACGGTCTCGAGCACCATGCAGCGCGCCGGCCGCGTTGGCAGGCGCAGCCAGGAAAGTGCTGTGGTGGTGGTGGCGCGCAGCGCCGCGATGGACCAGTTCTTGATGAAGCACCCGGGCTATCTGTTTGATGCGCCGCGCGACGCGGTTTCGATCGACCCGGACAACGCGATCATCCTGACCAACCACATTCGTTGCGCGGCGTTTGAGCTGCCGTTTGACGAAGACGAGCTGTTTGGCCAGGCCGATGAGACGCGCGACGTGCTCGAGTTCTTGACGCACGACCTGCGCGTTTTGGTGCACCAAGGCAAGCGCTTCCACTATGCCGAGCGCACCTACCCGGCCGAGGGCGTCTCGCTGACGGCGGCCGACATGGACAACGTCACGATCCAAGAAGTCGACAGCAAGAAGATCCTCGCCGAGATCGATCGGCCGTCGGCGATCACCGAGGTCTACGAGGGCGCCATCTACGGATTGCAGGGCGAGACCTACCTGGTGCAGCGCTTTGACTACGACGACCGACGCGCGTTCGTGAAGCCGGTCGACGCCGACTACTACACCGAAGCCGACACCGAGACCGAAGTGAAAGTGCTGCACCTCGATGAGCAGCAGGACTACCCCAACTACGTCGCACACCGCGGCGAGGTGCACGTCGCGACGCTCGCCAAGGCCTACAAGAAGATCAAGTTCTACAGCCGCGAGAACGTCGGCATCGGCGAGATCGACCTGCCGCCCGAAGAGTTCGAAACCGAGGCGATGGCGATCGTGCTGCGGCCTGAGCTTGTGCAGCGGCTCGGCCTGCAAAAGGGCGGGGAGGCCTCGTGCCTGCAGGGTATTGGCCAACTGCTGCAGAGTTTGGTGCCGCTGTTCGTGCGCGTCGATCCGGGCGACGTGCGGGTGCTGGCCGAGGCGCTCAACCCACACTTTGAAGCGCCAACGCTGATCCTCTACGACCGCATCCCGGACGGCGTCGGCCTGGCCGAGCGCATCTTTCGCGTGCACAGAGACATTCTCACGGCGGCCGCGCAGCTCGTCGGCGGCTGTCGCTGCCGGAGCGGCTGCCCGTCGTGTGTCGGCCCGCAGGCGAGCCTCGGCGTGCGCAGCAAGTCGGTGGCGCACGGCATCCTGCGCGCGCTTCTCGAAGACGTGGACCGCATGCTGCCGCCGGCTGCTGAGGAGGCCATGTGGTAGCGCCGCGTGGACCGCGCGCTCGGCGCGACAAGCTGCGGCGCGCGTTTGGCGTGCCGGAGCCTGCTGCTCCTGCGTCCGATCGGGCCAGCGAGGTCGCTGGATCTGTTCGGGAGTCGGCTCGGGAGTCGTCTCCGCCGGTGCGACCGGTGCCGACGATGCGCGAGTTCCTGCAGCAGCGTCGCCGGCGGCGGGCGCAGGCTGGTGGTGAGTCCTCGGTTGGCGCATTCGCGGCCGGCGCGCGCCCCGCAGTAGAGCTTCCGGAGGCCGAAGTTCGGGCCACCGAGCACGGCGATCTCTGGCTGCGTCAGCTGCGCTATCCGCCGGAACACATCCACGGCCGCACGCCGCTTGCCGATGCGCAGGCGTTCGACGCCGAGCGCGTCGCGGTGCTCGCCAAGGACCCGGGGCTGGCCGATCTGCGGCCGGAGCAGTGCCTGTTCTTGGATACCGAAACCACCGGCTTGAGCGGGGGGGCGGGCACGGTTGTCTTCAACTACGGCATGGCCTTCTTCGAGGGCGAAGAGCTGTGCCTGGAGCAGTTGTTCTTGCGCGATTTCAGCGAAGAGCCGGCCATGCTGCAGCATGTCGCCGAGCGACTGCGGCAGCGCCCGGTGCTCGTGACCTACGTCGGCAAGAGCTACGACCGGCACCGCATCGCCGCGCGGCTGGCCGTGCACAAGATCGCGGCCCCCGTTTTGACCGATCGACACCTCGATCTCTACCACGTCGTGCGCCGTCAGTTCGGCAGCAAGCACAGCGAGAATCGCTGGCCCGACAGCCGCCTGCGCACGGCCGAAGAGCGGCTGCTGGGGTTCCACCGCGAACACGATTTGCCGGGCAGCGAGGCGCCGGCGGCGTTCTTGGACTGGATTCGCAACCGCTCTGGGCCCGTTGACCAGGTGCTCGAGCACAATCGTCTCGACGTGCTGAGCCTCGTAGCGCTGCTCGGAGCGCTCTTCCAGCCGTAGGGGCGGGGCCGGGCTCTCTGGCGGCCGCGAGGATTTGCGCACATACGCTTTCGTCACAAACGGCGGGCGTGGTTGTCGTATTCTCTTGCCATGAGATCCACGACGAGAATCGTCGCGGCGCTGTGCCTGTCTGGTCTGCTTGGCGCTCAAGGAGCGACCAAGCAAGAATCGGCGCAAGCCGTATTCGACCGACTCAGCACCACGCTGGCGAAGCAAACGAATGTCTATCAGGCCGCCTTGAAAAAGGTGCGCGGCTCAGAGGCCTACAAGAAGGCCCGCGCCGATCGCGACAACGCGGCCATCCGTGAGCTGACGTCGGGCATTGCCCGCCCCGACCTTGCCGCCATGGGCAAGGAAGCGATGGCCGCGGCCGAGTCCTACAAGGGCGACGACCGCGCGCTGCTGTTGAGCTGGGCGGTGGCAAACAGCCGCGACAACGACATCATTCGCGACGGCATCAAAGTCCTGCGCGAGAACCACATCAAGAGCCCGGCGCTGACGCCGCTGCTCGAGCAGGCGATGAGCATTTCACGTCCGCTCGGCAAGGAAGATTCGCTGGCCTTCCTCAGCGATGTGATCGAAAACTCGCCGCACCAGATGCCGCGGGCTTGGTCCCTTTACTGGAAGGCGACGATGATGGCACGTGGCCGCAACGTCGCCGCTGAGGTGAAGGAAGAGGCGGACGAGCTGCTGGCGAAGGCCGAGAAGCTGGCGGAAGGCCACTGGCTCGCTGACAAGATCGCAGGCCCGCGCTTCAAGGAAGAGCGTCTGCAGATCGGCATGGTTGCTCCGAACATCGCCGGCGAAGACATCGACGGCGTCAAGTTCGAGCTTGCCGACTACCGCGGCAAGGTTGTCGTGCTCGACTTCTGGGGCTTCTGGTGACCACCTTGCCGGAAGATGATTCCACACGAGCGGTCGCTCGTGGAACGACTGAAGGACAAGCCTTTCGCTCTGATCGGTATCAACAGCGACAAGGATAAGAGCTACTACCGTCAACAAGCCGAAGAGATGGGCGTCACGTGGCGCTCGTTCTGGAACGGCGAGCGCGGCACCGGCGGCCCGATTTCGAGCCGTTGGGGTGTTCGCGGCTGGCCGACCATCTACGTGCTCGATCACAAGGGTGTGATCCGTTTCAACGGCGTGCGCGGCGAGAAGATGGACGAAGCTGTCGATCAGCTGCTCGCCGAAATGGAAAAGGGCGAGTAGCGGATGGGCGCGCAGAATCTGGGCACGCTGCAGGTGATGCGCGCCGCATGAGATCAGACGTCGTGCTGGCCGCGCCGCATACGCGGCTCGGCCAGCTCCAGCGCGGCCGCGGCCGCGGTTTTCTCGACGCGCTGCGGGCCGGCCCGGCCGCGCGCGACGACGTGCTGCAGAGCATTCTCGAGTGCATCGTGCGCGATCCGCGCATCGATGCCCAAATCGAGTCGCGCGCTCGCTACCTGACCGAGCTGCTGGTGGCCCTTGATGTCCCGATCGATCCGATCGTGCAGGCGTTGCGGCGCGGTCCCGATACGAGCAGCGGCAGCGGCGAGCCTAGCGAGCCGCAGGTTCAGCTTGGCCATGAGGTGCTTGCCTGCGCTTGGGTGGCCGGGCACCGTGCGACCCGTTCATGGTTTGCCGCCAAGCCGGATGAATCCATCTGCGCGGCGGTGGCTGGGCAAGTGGTTGGCGGGGAATGGGCGCGGTTGGTCGAACTGCCGCGGGGCCTGCGCAAGCCGGCTTTGGCGTTTTTGCTCGAAGACGCAGACTCTGCCGCCGTGACGCCCGGCATGCGCGGCTCGATCCGGCCACCGGGTCCGCTGACGGAGTGTTCGGTTGACGAACTGCTCGAACTGGCGCGTGGCAAAAGTGGCCGGGAGCTGCTGCGTGAGCTGTGCGCGCGCGGCGATGAAGCGTCACGTGAGCGCATGGCCGACTGCGTGCGCAGCGACCTCGTCTACGGGCGGGTTCGGCTGGCCGCGCATGCGCTCGGCACGATGGGCGATGAACGGCTGTTGGACCTGGCGCGCGAGCATTTCGCTCTGGAAGACGAACCGCTCGATGCCGCGCGGCGCCTGTCCGGCTTTGAGCGCATGCGGCGCGCAGCGCTGGCCAGCTACGTGCGCCATCTGCCCGAAGCGCGGCAGCGGCAGCTCGCGCGCGAGTGGCACGAGCGCGGCGACTACTTTGAAACCGTCGCCGGGTCGCTGTTCGCGGAGACGGCCGATGCGGACGATCGCATGCAGCTCGAGGCGTTTGTGAAAGAGCGCCTGGGGCTTGGCGATTCGGGCTGGGGGGTCATCAGCGAGCTCGATGCGCTGGCGCATATCGGCGATCCGCGCAGCGCCGACCTGCTGGTGATGGTCGCGGAGCAGGCGGGCTACGCGCATGCCCGCCGCCGTGCGCTGCACGGACTGGCGCTGCTTGCGAGTGCTGGCGAGCTCTCCGACGCTCAAAACGCAGCCCTGACAGAGGCGCTTTGGGACTGCGAGGACGAAGCCGCGGCCGATGCGTGCGCGTTCTTGCCGATGCTTGACAAAGCGGCCCGCGCGCGCGTTGTCGACCTCGCTGCGTCCCCGCTGGTGGATGACGAACTCGCGGTGCGGGCGCGCCGACGCCTGGCTCGCGGCGGCGAGTCGGTCGGTCCGCCACTCGCATAGGAGGCGCGCTGCCGGACTGGTGCCGCCGGACTGTGAGCGGGGCGACGTTCTCGGCATTTTTTGGGCAAAGGCGACGGATCGTGCGGTGAGCGTCGTCTCTTCGGCAGCGACTCGATTCACCCAACATCTATCCGCCATGAAGACTTCGCTTGCCGCCGTTCTGCTCTTGCTCCCGCTCACGCTCCCGGGTCTCACCGCCCAAAACCCAGCCGCCGCCGCATCGGCGCAAGCTGCGCCGGCCCGCAAAGCGGCCTCTCGGCAGCCGGTCACCGTCAACCTGAAGTTCGACGGCGGCTCGTTGGCCGAATACGTCGCGGCCATCCGGGCGCAGCAGCCGAAGGCCAACATCGTGCTGGCCGTCGGCGCGCGCACAGCCGTTGTGCCATCGCTGGAGCTGCGCGAGGCCGGTATCGAGCAGGCGCTCGAGGCAGCCTGCATGGCCGTGGAGGCGGACTTTCGCGTGACGGTGCGCGAGTTCAAAGGGCCTGGGCAGCCCGTCTACTCGATCGTCGCCGAACAGCGCCGGGTGCGAAAGACGGCTGCAGCACCGAAGCCAGCGGGGCCCGCACGCACGGCGATGGACTACCGCCTGCAGCGAGTGTTCTCACTCAACGAAATCACGCAGGAGCGTCCCAACGGCCTGCCAGGTGTATCGGTGGAGACGGTGCTGTCCGCGATCGAGCTCGCCATGTTGGGCGTTGGGGATCCGCCGAAGGTCCGCTTCCACAAAGACTCGGGCCTGCTGCTGCTGCGCGGCTCTCTCGACCACGCCGAGCTCGTGCAGCAGATGCTCGCGACGATGATGCTGGACCAGCGGCAGCGCGAACAGCGCAAAGACGACCTGGACCAAAGGCGTGCCTTCGAGGAGAGCAAGAAGAAGGACCGCTAGTGTAGTGCCTCCGATATGAGGGGCCTTCTGCGGGCGCGAGGACGCCCGTCACGGCGTTGCTGCTCCTCGGCAGAAGTCTGGAACATGCATTCGTCGCAGCGCCCTGCGCTCCGATCGCCTTGCACCCGCATCCCAACCGTGGCCGCAACCGCTGAAGAAGTCGATGCTGCCCGCCGTTTGCCGGCGGCTGATCCGGCGCTGACTGGAGCCATTCGTGCCGGCAGCGAATCGGCGTTTGCGCAGTTCTACGAGCTGTGGTTCGCGCCGTCGCTGGCGCTGGCCCGCGCGTGCTGCCGACGCGACGAAGCGTTCTGTCTGGATGTTGTGCAAGACGTCATGGTGGTGGTCGCGCGGCGTATGCCAAAGCTCGACGATGCGGCGCAGGTGCGCAGCTGGATGGCGAGCACGATCCTCAATGCGTGCCGGGACCGCATCCGCAGCGAGTCGCGGCGTCGTCGGCGCGAGCAGCAGCGCGCCGAGCAGGCGCAGGCGGATGCCGCGCATGGTCAGGCGGTTGCCGAACCCTGGGCGCAGCTGGCGCGGCAGGAGCGGCGTGACTGGTTGGAGCAACGTATGAGCGAATTGTCCGAGCAAGAGCAGGCGCTGCTGGTGGCGCGATTTGGCGGGGCGGCCAACGTGACCGCCGTGGCCGAGCAGTTGGGCATGACCGCCGATGCTGCGCACGGTCGCTTGCGGCGTGCTCTTGGGAAATTGCGTCAAAAGGCCGCTTCGGGCTTCTGGCGATCTGGACGCGAGGCAGCGAAATGAGCAAATACAGCCAAGGGGACCGCTGCGGCGGTCTGTTCGACGACGGGCTCAGCGATGCCGCGCAGCGACGCCGGGACGACATGTTGCCGGGGCTTCTGCAGCAGGTTCGCGGGCGGCGACGGCGCCGCCGCGCCGGCCAAGCGGCCGTTGCGGGTATTGCTTTGGGCGGCGCTGCGGCGGCTGTTTGGGCGCTGTTGCTGCCGCTGCTTGAAGGTGGCGTAACTAGGCCGCCCTCGAGCGCGCAACCAAGTGCTGCAACCGGCGTCACCACGCCGGTTCATGCTGCCGCGCCAAACAAGGCGGCGGCGTTTCGCTGCGAGGTGGTCAGAAACCGCGCCGATGTGCTCGCGCGTCTAGCGCCGCAGGTCGAACTCTCGCGGGACTGGTTCCTGGACGACGAAGGGCTGCATCGCCTTTTGCAAGCGAACCAGCGGCCGGCGGGCACGGTGCGCATCGGCGCGCGCGTTTGGGTCAGCAGCGAAGCTGTGGATTCGTTGCCGGCATCGCCGCAGTCGATCCTTGAGTGAACGTAGCGTAAGCGCGGTCGGAGCGCGGCAGCGGCAGCGGCTGTGCCGCTACCGGCGCGGCGGTACGTCGTCGTAGTCCGGTTCCGAAAACGGGTGGCAGCGCAGCAGGCGACGCAGCGTCAGCCAGGTGCCGACGAAGGCGCCGTGCACGCGCAGGGCTTCGAGCGCGTAGCACGAACATGTTGGTCGAAAGCGGCACGTGGGCCGCTTCAGCGGGCTGATCAGGCGGCGGTAGATGTGCACCGGAGCCGACAGCAGGACCGCGAGGGGGGAGCGCATCAGTCCTTGGCCCTGCGTTTGGCTTGGACGCCGCCGGTTGCCGGCGCGCGAGCGGCCGAACGGCCCGCGTGGCCGTTTGCGGACTTGCTGGACGTGCCGCCGCCGGACTTCGGCTTGCGTCGACGCGGCCGCGGCGGCGGCGCGCGCAGCGCTTTGTCGACGAGTCGCACCAGCTCGCTGCGCAATTCGGCAAGCGGCACACGGTCGTCGCGACGGCGCGGAATCAGCACGATGTCGACGCGCGCAGGCAGGCGCTCACGCTCCAGACGAAAGGCCTCGCGCAGCAGGCGCTTGAGCTTGTTGCGGCGCACGGCTCCGCCGTGGTCCTTGCTGACCGAGACGCCCAGGCGCGGTCGGTCGCTGCTGCGCGCTTTGGCGGGGTGCTGGTGCACGACGGCCGTGATCCACGAGCCGGATGCCCGTCGACCGCGCCCGTAGACGACGCGAAAGTCCCGCTGCGTGATCAGCCGCATCGCGGCCGACAGCGTGGCTTTCGGCCGCGACGCTGGCGCCTGCAGAGGAGTCTGCGGATGTTGCTGCGGCTCGCTCATCGGCGGGGCGGCTAGCGCCGGTTGCGCTCGATGCTCTTGAGGGCCTTGGCGGCAAACGTCATCTGCTCGCTCGCAGCCGGCATGGTCGACGTCGCAAGGAAACGTCGGAAGTCCTGCTTGGCGGCGTCGAAGCGCTTCAGTTCGAGCAGCACGCGGCCGCGGTTGTAGTAGTCCGGCGTGCGCTTCGGATCGCGCTCGAGCACCACGTTGATCTGTTCGACGGCGTCTTCGAGCCGCTGGCGGTCGTAGAGCCAGTCGGCAAACAGCGCCCGCACTTCGAGCTCTTCTTCTTCGAGATCGCGCAAGAAGTCGATGCGCTCCTGCTCGTAGGCCGCCACGGTGGTGGTCTCGACGTCGGTCCGCACGGACTCTTGCGCTTCGGTGCTGGCTTCGAGGAAGGCGTTGGCCGACGTCTCGAAGTCGTCTTCGCTGTTGGTCTGGCGCGCGATCTGCAGCTTGTGCTTGTGGGCGAGGCGGAGCATCTCGCCGCGTTCGACCAAGATGTCGAGCAGCTCGTCGGCTTGCTGCAAGCGCAGGCGGGCTTGCTCGCGCGCCTCGCGTGCCTTGCCGCCGAGCTCGCTTTTTTGCTCCGCGTCGGCCGAGCGCAGCTCGCGGTCTTCGGCGCGGATGGCGTTGCCGAGCGCGCGCAGGCCCTGACGCTGGCGCGCCAGCGCGTAGTAGAACAG
Source organism: Planctomycetota bacterium (assembly GCA_045105235.1). GTDB lineage: Bacteria > Planctomycetota > UBA1135 > UBA1135 > UBA2386. The sequence continues at coordinate 15,041 of JBGCDH010000109.1, forward strand.
CACGTACGGCTCATGCCGCAGGCTCGAGCGCCAGTCATAGACTTGTTCGAGCAGGGCCGCCGCTTCGTCGACGATTTTCGGATTGTTGCTGGTGGCGCGCACCAGCACGGCGCCCTTCAGGCCGCTCAACTTGTAGTCATCCGGTTCGATCTCGAGGCCGCGATCAATTTGCAGCATGGCCTGGTCGAGCTTGCCGCCTTCAAAGTAGAGGGCGGCGTTGCGCTGGTAGGAGGCAAGCCGGCGCTCGTCCTGGATCGAGATGGGTGCGCAGGCCGCGGCAAAGGTCACGGCGATCAGGCAGGTGGGCAGTAGGGCTTGGCGCATCGGACGAAACTCCAATTCTTGAAAGGCCGATTTCAGCAAACGGCCAGGCAGCGAACAGTGCGCATCAACGCAGAGTGCGAATCAGCGAACAGGCCAGGCCGCGAACAGAGGGGGACTCGCGGCTCCGGCAAGGGCACGCCGTCAGGATACGCCCTGCCGCGCGCCAATGTCGAGCGCGGCCCCGGGATCCGGCGGCCCGACAGCGGCTTGTGTCGATTTTGCCCCTGGGTGCGATCTTGGCCGCCTCGCGCTACGGTGCGGCGACTCGTTCGTCCCCGGAATCGCCCATGACCCAGCCGAAGAACACTCCTCCCGCCGCCTCTGCCAGCCCTGGCTCTCGCCGCTCGTTCTTGAAGTCCTCCGCCGCGGCCAGTGTCGCCGCGGCCAGTGCCGCCGCGACCAGTGCCGCCGCGACCAGTGTGGTCGTCGGCGCGGCGAGCCCGTCGCTCAGCGCCCTGCGCGCCGCTTCGCCGGTGCACCAGGGCGGCGGCGAACTCAAGGTCGGCATCGTGGGCGTCGGCGGTCGGGGCTCGGGGGCGGCCGTGCAGTCGATCATGGCGCACAAACAAAACGTTCTCTACGCGGCCGGCGATGCGTTCGCCGACCGGCTGGAGAACGGCTTGGCCGGCATCGAAGAGACCGTCGAGGAGCGCGGCCGCGAAGGCCAGTTCCAGGTGCCAAAGGAACGTCGCTTCGTCGGCCTCGATGCGATTGACCAGGTGCTCGCGAGCGGTGTCGATGTCGTGCTGCTCGCGACGCCGCCCGGCTTCCGCCCGATGCAGATCGAGCGCGCCGTGGAGAAGGGCGTGCACGTGTTTGCCGAAAAGCCGATCGCAACCGATGCGCCGGGCGTGCGGCGCGTCGAGAAGGCCTGCAAGCTCGCCAAGCAAAAGGGAGTCTCGGTGGTCAGCGGCCTGTGCTATCGCTACCACGAGGGGCGTCGCGCGACGATTCAGAAGCTCCAGGAAGGCGCCATTGGCGAAATCCAGTCGATCCAAGCCAGCTACGTGACCGGCGAGCTGTGGTTCCACAAGCGGCAGCCGCAGTGGACCGACCTGCAGTGGCAGCTGCGCAACTGGCTCTACTACCCGTGGCTGTCCGGCGACCACATCGCCGAGCAGCACATCCACTCGCTCGACGTCATGGCGTGGATGAAGGGCGACGTCTACCCGATCGCGGCGACTTCGCTGGGCGGTCGACAAAAGCGCACCGACCCGAAGTTTGGCACGGTCTACGACCACTTTGCGACCATCTATGAATGGCAGGACGGCACCCGCGGCCACAGCTACTGCCGTCAGCAAAACAACTGTGCGCGCGACGTCAATGAATACGTGCACGGCACCAAGGGCACGGCCAACGTCTTCCGCCACACGGTGCTCGGCGACAAGGAATGGCGCTACGACGGCAAGGCGCGCAACATGTACCAGGTCGAGCACGACGAGATGTTCGCCGCGATCCGGGCCGGCAAGCCGATCAACAACGGCGAATACATGTGCAAGAGCACGCTGATGGCGCTGCTTGGCCGCATGGCTGCCTACACCGGCAAGCGCATCACGTGGGATCAGGCCTACGCCAGCCAGCAAGAGCTGATGCCGAACCTGATGAAGTGGACCGACGAGCCGCCGGTAAGCGAAGTGGCGGTGCCGGGCATCACCAAGTTCCTGTAGTCGGGCTCGCGGCGGCAGCGGTTTCACGGCCCGCCGCGCAGATCCCGAGATGCGAAAACATCGGGATCTGCGCCGCGCATCGCCCCATGGCATGGGGCTTGGCCGGCGCGGCCGGCGGCAATTGCGCTCCAGAGTGCGTGAACGGGGTAAAGTGTCCCCGTGACGACCTCTACGGACGGGAAGAGCCATATGGTGCACGCGGCGGCGGGAGCCCTCGCGGCGAGCACTGCCATCACGGATCATGCGGCAACCGCGGCGGCCGCCGCAGATGCGGCAGGCTTTGCGCCTCGCGAAGGCCGGATGCGCCGCGATCGGCGCCATCGCCCGACGCCGATGCTGAGCCGCTACATGCTGTTCGGCGGCCGGCGGGCTGCGATCCGAAGAAGCGAGGAACGCGAAGGCTCGTTCGTCGATGTGCACGGTCCGGTGGTGCTGCTGGTCGTGCTCTCGATCGTGGCGCTCAACCTGCTCGATGCCTTCTACACGCTGTTGTTCCTTTCACACGGCGGCCAGGAGCTCAATCCGATCGTGCAGGTCGTGCTCGATTCTACGTGGCATCCGTGGCCATTCCTGCTGATGAAGACCGTCGGCATCGGCATCGCCGCGGCGTTCCTGATGACGGCGAAGTTCTTCCGCCCGGCGCGCTTCGGCATGGGAGTCGTGCTGGTGGGCTACGGCACGCTGCTGGGCTGGCACTTCTACCTTTGCCAGTATCTGCCCTACTAGTGTAGTGCATCTGGTAGACGGGGAATGATCCGGGATGCGAGGGCGTTCGTCGTAAGGCGCTGCAGCTCATGCATTCGCCGCAGTGCCGTGCGACGAACGCCCTCGCATCTCGGACAAGGCCCCGTCGACCACACTTCGCGATACGAGGCACCCTCGTGGGCGTGTGCCGTCCGCATGTTGACGGCAGGCGGCATCCGCGAGATCGTCAACGATCTTGGCCGCATCCGAAGACGAGCAAAGCAGCCCCGAGGCCGCTTCCGACCGCGGCAGCGCTTCGGGCGTCGACCGGCGCCTGCGCGTCGTGCGCGTTCTGACCCGCGCCAACTTGGGCGGGCCGGCGCGCCAAATGGTCGAACTGTGGCACGCGCACCGCGCGCTCGGCGTCGATACGCTGCTGGTCACCGGGCAGGTGGACGCCGACGAAGTGGCGGTCGACTTTGCGCGCTTCGACATCCCGCGCTCGGATGGCGCGCGCGCCGGCCACGTCGTGCTGCCGACGCTGCGGCGCGGGCCGGCACCGTGGTCGGACCGCCGCGCCGGCGCTTCGCTGCGCGACCTGATCCGCCGGTTCGCCCCCGACGTGGTGCACACGCACACCAGCAAGGCCGGGGTCGTCGGTCGTCGAGCGGCGCGCGCCATGCGTGTGCCGGTCGTCGCGCACACGTTCCACGGCCACGTGCTCCGCGACTACTTTGGCGCGGTCGCATCGCGCCTGCTCGGCCAGTTGGAGCGACGGTGGGCGCGGCGTTCGCAGCTGCTCTTTGCGGTCAGCGGCAGCTGCGCCGATGAGCTCGCCGAACTCGGCGTCGCCGCGCGCGACCGCCTGCTCGTGGTGCCGCCAGCCGTGCGTCGTCAGCCCGAGTTTGCGGAGCGCGCGGCGGCGCGGCAAGAGCTCGGCATTCCCGAACATCAGTGGCGCGTGGCGGCGATCGGCCGCCTGGTTCCGATCAAGCGCCTGGCGGACTTTGTTGCGGCGGCGGCGGCGAAGTCTGGCGTGGCGCGCGCGGCAGGCGAGGGCGGCGGCCTGGTTGGCGAGATGCACGGCGATATCTGGGGCCACGGTCCGCTTCAGCAAGAACTGGCGCATCTCTCGGAGCGCGTTTGTTCGGGTCGCGTGCAGCTGCGCGGACCGCGCGCCGACATCGCGCAGCTGCTGCGCGCCTACGATGCGGTAGTGCTGCCAAGCCATCGCGAAGGCCTGCCGCTGGTCGCCGTCGAGTCGTTTGCCGCGGGGGTGCCGGTGGTGGGCTACGACGTGCCGGGAACCCGTGACGCCCTGGCAGATCTCGGCCGCGGTTTGCTGGTGCCGGAGGCGGATGGGCCCGCCGGGCTGCGTGCGGCGCTGACCAAGCTTCGTCGCAGCTCGGCGCTCGTCGACGAACTTACTGCTTCATCGCGATCCGCCGTGGATCGATGTGCGCCTTCTGCTGTTGCCAAGGCGCTGTTGGCGAACTATCGACGAGCTCTGGCGGCTTGCGGCACCGCGGCCGCCCGCGATGCGTTACCCTAGTCCGTCGGTGGGATAACGTTGTCGGACGCCCCTTCCCGCGCCTGTCTACCTACCAGCGACCATGCTCTACCTGCGACCATGATCCGCCGCTTCCTTGCCGTGCTTGGCTTTGTGCTGCTTGCTGCATGCGGCGACTTGGAGATCCGTTCGGTTGCGCCGACCGTGACTCCGTCCGAAGCACTCGGTGGCGTTTGGACGGGCACGTGGATCTCGGACCAAGCCGCAGCTGGACCGGCCGGCGGAATCGCGGCCTCGGACCAAGGCGCGCTGACGGTCGAGATCCAGCTGTTCGAGGGGCAGCCGATTGTTCGCGTCGACATCAACAATCCGTGCCTGCCGCCGCGCGACTACTCCCTGGTTGTCTCCGGCGGCACGATTTCCCTGGAGGATGCCGGCGTGCCCGTGCTGCGGGCGGGCC
>JBGCDH010000110.1:0-63521 GCA_045105235.1 Planctomycetota bacterium
GCGGCGGATCGAGCCACTCCCGACGCCTGGATCCGGCCTCGCGGCTAGCGCCCCAGGTCGACGAACACACCCCCGTTCTCGTCGGCCAACTGCTCGAGGAACTCTTTGGGGAAGTCGCCGATCGCGATCGCGTGGATGACGATGCGGAACATCTCGTTGTGCTTGCGCACCTCGGCGAGGATCTCATCCGTCTCGATGCGCACCCCGACCGACGGCCGGCCATCGCTGAGAAAATAGATCGTGTCGAGCGGGCGTTTGAGCGACTTTTTGTCAAAGCCCGTGATCGGGCCGCGGCGCGGCTTTTTGGGGTCGATGCCAAAGCCGTAGAGCAGCGCCTTCAGCGTGTTCGTCTTGCCGGCGGCGAGGTTGGCGCTGCCGCCGAGACCGATTTGCGCCAGATCCTGCGCTTCGCTGCCGCCGATGGGCTTCAGGCGCTTGACGAAGGCCTTGGCGGAATCACGGTTGACGACATTGGCCGGCACCAAGCGCTTCTTCCACGGTTTGAGGTCGGTCGCGAACGAGACGATGTTGAAGTTGGTGTTCTTCGACAGCGTGTCGATCGTGTTCAACAGCTCGGTCTGCACGATCGTGAACCGGCGTCGATCGCGGTATTCGCGGAACTTGTCGACTTCGACCACCAGGTCGTCCATCGACCCCGACACGTCGATGACAAACAGCACGTTCGTCGACGTGGTCGGAATGCCGACGAAGGCGTTGGTCTGCTCCTTCTTGCCGTAGAAGGCCTCATACTTCTTGCGGCTGGCGGCCTTCTTCGCGAGCTCCTCGTCGGTTGGAATGCGCCAGCCCTCGATGCCCATGAGCTTGGTCCACTGCTCCTGCCAGCGCTCCGGATCGACGCCAAAGTCGAGCCCGGTGATCCGGAACAGCGCGTCGGCACACTCGGTCCGCAGCCGCCCCTCTTCCCGCATCAGGTCGATCATGGGCTGCACCGCCGCCTGCGGCCGGATCTGCGCGCACGCCTCGACGGCCGCGGTCTTGACGCGCCAATCCGGATCGGTGAGCAGCGCCGTGGTGGGCTCGGCGAGCTCCTTGAGCTTGAGCGCGGCGACGCCGTCGGCGGCCGCCATGCGAACCAGCGAATCGGCGTCCGCAAGCAGCTTGCCAAACAAGCCCATCGTGCCCGCATCACCGATGGCCATCAGCGCGCGCGCGGCCTGGTAGCGAACCGCAGTCGCCGCACCATCCGCCCCGGCGGCCTGCTCGATTGCCGGCACGGCCGCGCGGATGCGCGAACCGCCCAGGACCATGATCGACACGGCTGCCACCGTCGCGTCTCGCTGCTTTGGCAGCTCGTCGATCAGCTGCTGGAACGTCTCCTGCCGCTGATAGGTCTGCAGCACGCCAAGCGCTGCATCGCGGACCGGCTGCACCTTGTGACCGAGCAAGCCAATCAGCGTCTCGGCCGCCTCACGGCACTCGTTGCCTTCGAGCGTCATCACGGCCTCGACCTGCAGCGACTCCTGCTTGGCCTTGCGGAAATAGCGACGGAACTCCCGCACCGCATCGAGCTTGGCCTCTCGGTCCGGCTCCTGCATGCGGCATGGCGGCGGCAGCAAGGATCGATCTGCGCCGGCTGCGGCAGCTGCGGCAGACGCGGCAGACGCTGGAGATGCAAGGCTCACGGCGGCGACCGCCGCGGCCAGAGCCGCGCCGGCGGCGAAGTGCAGAACAGAACGCATCAGTTGGAATCGGTGCATCGGACGATCAGCGGCACCACCCGCGAGGATGGCTTGGACGGCGTCAGTCGCAGCGCGAGTGGTCGCAGCCGGCAAGCGGCCATGGATCGCGCCAGGGGGTCTAGTGTCGTAGGGAACATGCACTCGTCGCAACGCCGTGCGACGAGCGCCCTCGCATCACGGATCATACCCCGTCGACCAGATGCACGACACGAGTCCAAGACTACCGGCTTCCGGCGTCGGGCGCATGCGGGGTGCGCCGCCACCACTGCAATCGCTGGTTGCGCTCGAGCTGCTTGGCGAGCGCTTCTACGTCGATGTAGGCATCGCGCAGGCGATGCTGGTCGCGCAGAGCGATCGTCAGCTGGAACACCAGCGCCAGCTCGAAGCGTGCCTCGATGCGCCACGTGCAGAGCAGGCTGCCCATCGCGAGACGCAGCGTCTTGGCGAGATTCTCCATCGACAGCAGCGCCTCGGCACCAATGACGACAAGCTCGACGAAAGGCAGCTGCAGTCCGCTGGCATCGCGCTGGCCGCCTTCGCCACCGGCCGACATGGCACCGAGCTCGACGCCGGGCAGCCCTTCCAGAACGCGTCCGAGCGGCCAGATTCGAGGATCGACGCCACGCCGCGTCGCCTCGTCGCAACGCTCGAGGTTCTCGACTGCGCCGCGGTCGCCAAACTGCGCCCCGCACAGGCCGCACTCATGCACCGTCGCACCGTCGAGGCGCTTGGCGTGCATGTCGTGGTTGCCGCATTCCTGGCAGGTATTCACGGCGGTGAGCTTACCCGGCGAGCGGACCGGTGCGGCGCCAGCGGCGCGAATCTGCGGCCTCTGCAGAGCCCACGCGCTCGAGCGCGCGGGGGCCGGTGCCGCAAGCCAAACTACTTTGGCGGGCCACTGGTGCGCGGCTTGACGGTCGTCTGCGGAACCCGCGGCAGGCCGGGGCCCGGCTCGGCGCCGCGGCCGGTGCCGAGCTCGCGCTCGGCCAGATCGCGCACCCAGTCGTCTTCTTCGACGGTCGTGCCCAGGCGCACCTTGTTGTTGTCCTGCTCCCCGGAAACGATTTCGCCGACCAGAGACTTTGGCAGCATCACCCGGTTGCGGCGGAACTCCAGCACAACGTGGTCATCGGCAATCTTGCTCAGGATGCCGCCGACCAGTCGGTTGTTGTTGGTCAAGCGCACGAAGCCCTTCGTGACCCGCTGCAGCTCATCGTAGTCGCTGGAGCCTAGCTGAGTCAGCTGAGCGATGTCGTCGCTGTGCAGCGTGACTTCGCCTTCCTTGACGCGCAGGGTAATCGTCCGACCCGCGACGCTTTTGACCTGGCCGATGAAGTAGTTGCCGTTATGCAGCTGGGCAAACGCCCGGCTGCCCGCAGCGACCCCGTCCATGGCCTGCACCTGGCCGTCGATAGCGCCCTGCTCGCCAACCAGCAGGCCATCGCCGAAGCGGGCCAGCGGCTTGGGTTCTTGCGCGGCCGGAGCCGGATCGATCTCGGACTTCGTGACCGCAGCCAGAGGCCAGCCATCCGGACCGAGTGGCGTCACGGCCGTGGCCGGGTTGCCGCCGGCTGGATCTGCATCCGCGGCTGGGTTGCCACTCGTAGAGCCGCCGGTCGCAGCATTGCCGCCCGTGTCGCCGCCAGCATCGCCGGTGGGCTCCGCCACGGCGACGGCACCCCGTCCAGCTTGGCCGTCGGAGGGTTCCCGCGCAGCTTCGCCTGCGGTTCCGCCTGGATCACTACCGGCCGGATCGACCTCGGTTGGCGGGATCACAATGGCGGCAGCACCGTTGCCGGTTCCGGCGCCGGCGCCGGCGACCGGGTTGCTTTCGGGCTCGCTCGGCTCGGTGCTGAGGGGGTCTTGGCCGCTGATGTTCGGCTCGCGGGGGTCTTGGCCAGCGTTCTCGCCAGAGGCACCCGCGCCCTGGCCCGCGTTGGCCTCCGACTCGGTTCCTTGCGCCAGCGGTCCGGCGACACCTTGCCCGCCGCCACTTTCCACTGGCTCGCCGGGGTTCACTGGCTCGCCGGGCTCCACTGGCATTCCGGGGACGTCACTCGTCTCAGGGTTGGCAACGGGATTGGCCACGACCGCCGCTTCCGGGCTGCCGCCTGCGTCTGGATGCGTGTCCGGCTGGCCTTCGCCATTCGGATTCGCGTCGCCTGGGTTGCCGGTCGGGATTCCGGCCGGGGTTCCGGTCGGGGCTCCTCCGCCAAGCAGCTGGTTGCTGCCGCCGTTCTCCTCTGGGTCATCGCCAAGCGCGGCACTGCCTTGGCCGTCGTTCTCGTCGCCGACACCAGCGCCCGCCAGCTTGACCACGTCGCTCGGCTTCGGCGGTTCGGTCACCGTCAGATCGATGCTTGGCCGCGTCATATCGATGCTCGCGACGCGCTCGGGCTCAACCCGCAGGCCAAACCACTCTGGGCGCAAGATCACCGAGCTGACGCCAACGAGCAGCAGCAGCGAAGCAGCGATCGAGAGGAACAGGCCGCCACGGCGGCGCTCGACGTAGCCGCCGACGACCTCGAGTTCGTCTTCGTCTTCGTGCTCCTCGTAGATGTCGTGGCCGTCGGCGCTGGCGTAGGCCGGCTCGACGTTGCTGTCGTCTTCGTCGTAGGCCTCAAAGCCGTCTTCGTCGTCCGTGCGCTCGACATCGTCGACTTCGGAAAGGTCGTCGACGTTTTGCTCCGGCAGTGGCTGCCACTCCTCAGCGAGCTCCTCGTCCGCGTCCGCGCCAACCGTCGACTCCAGCAGCTGCATGCCGTGGTCTTCGTCGCCGTCTTCTAGACCGTCTTCGAGGCCGTGCTCGGCGTTCACATCGGCGCCGACAAGCTCCATGCCGTCGTCTGCGGCCGCTAGCTCGTCACCGAAGACGTGCCTCGAAGTCGTGAAGGCGGAGTCGCTCGCGCCGGCGGCCGTCTCTTCGGCAAACGCGTCTTCGACAAAGGGCTGCTCGCCCACAGCCTCCGCGGCTTCGGAGTCCGCCTCTTCGCCAAGTTCGCGATCGAGACCGGAAATGCCGAGTGCCTCGAGGCCGGTGACGCTGACGTCATCCGAATCCGACTCCGCGTCATCCAGGCCAGCAACCTCCAGCACCGACGCATCGCCGTCGGAATCGTCGAGCCCCGTGACCTCGAGAACCGAGTCGGCGCTGTCCTCGCTGTCTTCGAGTTCTTCGCTCCACAGGCCGTCGCCATCATCGAGCACAAACGGGCCCGACTGCTCGAACTCGGCAATGCCATCGTCGTCGAACGACTCTTCGAGCAGCTTCTCTTCGTCGGTCGATTCGATGGCGAAGTCGTCGTCCGACTGCAGCATGGAATCGAGTTCGGCCGCGAAGCTCTCTTCCGCCTCGGCCATCTGCGGATCCGCCGCGCGCTCTTCTTCCTCGATCGACGCACTCGGCACGCCGACGTTCTCGAGATCGAGCAGCGAACCATCCCACTGGCCGACGCCTTCTTCCTCGAAGGTCGACTTGTGGAACTGCACCTCGTCCTTCAGACCATCCGTGTGGTCTTCGAACAGGACGCTTTCTTCCGCCGAATCGGTCTCGGAAGGCGGCTTGAGTTCAGGAACGACACTGCCGGGCTCTGTATCAAACAGATCCTCCAGATCGTCGTTCTTACCGGCGATGTCTTCGACCACGAAGTCCTCGTCGAGGAAGTCGGAGTCGTCACGGTCGTTGCTATGGCTGTTGTCACCGGTCATGGCTGTTCCATTCGCTGCGGAAGGACATCCCAGTATCGGCAGCAAGTGGCGCGCGACTGAGGCCCCCCCGCCTCAATCAGGTTGCCGCGGCGGATGCGATCGGGCAAGCCATGGAAACCCGGATCCACGGTGCGCGCCAAAGTGGCAAGTCGCCACACCGCAATCCGTCGATGCCATGGGTAGTTGGCGAATCGTGAAAACGACCTGCCGGACGCCGTGACCGGCTCAGGACTCGGCTTCGGCAGCCAGCTCGCGATGGATAGAAGACGACGGCAGAAGCCGGCGAACTCCACCGCGAAGCACCGTCAGGCCGAGGGAGTCCACGTATTCGAGCAGCGGGATCAAGAACTTGCGGCTCGTGTCGAGGCCGTCGCGAAGGCTTGGGATGTCGAGCACTTCGTCGTTTTTCAGGCAGTTGCTGCGGATCGCATGCAGCACGCCGCGCACAACCTGCGCGCCGTAGAAATGGTCGCCGACCTTGTCCAGGCGCGACTCGTCCATGGCACGGTCGAGCAGCGACAGCAGCGCATCTCCCTTGAGGCCGACCGCAGCCGACAGCTCGTCTTGCGTCGGCGGTCGGAAGGCCGCGCCCTCGCAGGTCGCCAGGATCTTGTCGAAGTGAGCCTGCTGGTCCGCCGGCAGCGGCTTGAGGCGATCCAGGAACAGGATCTGCCCCTGACGCCCTGCCCTGACGCGGCCCGCCTGCTGCAGCTCGTCGATCACGAACTCGATCAACGGCTGCGGCAGCGTGCGGGTGGCCCGCAGGCTCGCACGCTGGATCGAGGCCGCCGCGGGCCGACGCGCCAGCATCCGGTCGACGGACTGTTTCAGCTCCTGTTCGCCGGCCGCGATGTGCGTGCACAGGAACACGCGCATGCCCTTGTCGTGCAGACGCGCCGCATCGAACGTCGCGACCATGGCGACGGCCTTGGCTTCTTCGCAGCCCAGCGCGCGAGCGAGTTCGTCGATTGGCAGGCCCGTCGGCCCCGCCTGCTCGAGCTCGTGCTGCAGCCGCGCTTCGGGCCGGTCGCCGGCGTTGACAATGCCCTGCAGCTCTTTGCCGAGATCCTTGCGGCGGTAGCGCCCCGACTCTTCGAGGCGCAGCACGCGGCCGCCGCCGATCGTGACCACCGGATTCTGGAGGCGAAGCAGGTAGCGGTCGCGCGGCTCACAGGCGACCGTCTCATCCAGCTCGAGGCGCGCCACGATCGAAGCTCCAGGAACGGCGTCGTTGCGATCGAGCAGCAGCAGCTGGCCGAGCACCTCTACGGTGCCCGTATGGAACCGAATCGGAACCCGGTGCTCAAGCCGCGGCGAACGGGCGGTCAACGTGAGGTCGACGTCGACCGCGTCACCCACTCCAAACGTGCCCGGAGCTGCCGCAACCATGCCGCGGTGCACGCCCGCTTCGCGGGCATCCGGCATCGACAGGGCCGTGCTGTGGCCGGCGATGGCTTCGTCGACCTTGCCGCCGTAGGCGTGGATGCCGCGCACCTTGACTCGCTCGCGGATCGGCAAGATCTCGAGTTCGGTGCCTGGCTTGACCGATCCCGACAGCGGAATCCCGGTCACCACCGTGCCGATTCCCGGCAGCGAAAAGACACGCTGCACGGGCATGCGGAACGGCCCGTGGCTCTGGCGTGGCTCGACCGACATCGCCAGCCGCTCGAGCTTGCCCTTGAGTTCGGCAATCCCGTCGCCGGTCACGGAGCTGACACGACAGAACTCGGCGCCCTCGAGCACCGTGCCCTTGATCAGGTCACGCACTTCTTCTTCGGCAACCTCGACCAGCAGCTCGTCGACCATGTCGATCTTGGTCATGACGACCAGACCGCCGCGCACCTGCAGCAAATCAAGGATGTCGACGTGCTCAATGGTCTGCGGCATGACGCCGTCGTCGGCAGCCACGATGAGCAGAGCGAGATCCAACCCGGTAGATCCAGCCACCATGTTGCGCACAAAGCGCTCGTGGCCGGGAACATCGACGAGCCCGAGCAAGCGGCCGTCACCCAGCTTGAGACGGGCAAAGCCGAGATCGATCGTCAGCCCGCGGTCCTTCTCTTCCTTGAGGCGATCCGGGTCGGTGCCGGTAAGGGCTTTGACGAGGCTGCTTTTGCCGTGATCGATGTGGCCGGCAGTGCCGACCACGACAGGGTGGATCTGACGCGCCATCGAGGGTTTCCTGGTTGCGAACGGCGGGGCGGGCGAACAGGCGGACGGTTGACCGGACAAAGAGGCGACCGGACCGAGAACCGACCCGACAATGAATCGACAGTCGCCGCGGGTCTATGCGCGCATGTAGAGAATGCGCTGGCACGAGCCGCAGCGGATGACGGAGGACGCCCCCATCAGCTTGGCGACATCGTTCATCGTGATCTTGTTGTAGCAGCCCTGGCAGAAGCCATCGTTGGCCAACACCACAGCCTGGTTGTCGCGCGTCTTGTAGAGGCCTTCGTATTCGCGCAGCAGATCCGGCGGCACGCCCTCGGCGGCCTCGTCGCGGCGCGCGCGGGCGGCGGCGATGTCGTCGGCGCGCTCGGCGCGCATCTCCTCGGCCTTGCCCTGGAACTCCTCGTAGACCTTGCGCTCTTCGTCGTAGGCCTTCTCGGTCTCGGTCGCGGTCACTTTGAGCGTGTCGAGTGACTCCAGGATCTGCAGGCCTTCGTCCTGGGTCTGGTCGCGGTCCTTCCGCACCGACTCGATCTCAAACAGCGTCGCCTGGTATTCGGCGTTGTTGCGGACCGCGTTGAGGCGCTCATTGAGCTTGTTGATCTGGGCATCCGCCGCTCGGGCCACAGAGTCCAGCTGCCGCGACTCGACCTCGGCCTTCTGCAGGGCAGCTGCCGCCGCCTTGGCCGCCTGCTCGAGTTTTTCGAGCTGGCGCTGCCGGCGCGCTTCCTCCTCCGGCAGAAGATCGATGTCTTTGGTCAGTGAGGTGACCTGCAGGTCCACCTTTTGAAGATCAAGAAGCTTCTGAACGTGGGAGTGCACAGCGTCGGTGGCCGCGAGATCCTTTGATCCGCGGGGGTAAGAAGTCTAGCCGTCAGGCCACCGCGCTCAAGCACGGCAAACGCAAGTTTGTGCCAACGACAGCCGCCGGGACCGCCTGCCCAGGGTGTTGGCACGGCCAGCACCGTCGCCGTAGGTCTTCGCCGCAGCGTTCCCGGGTTCTCGGCTTCCCGGCGCCGCGGACGCCGCTTGCCCTCAGCGTGACGGGCCGTGCCCTGCTCGCCGTGCCCTGCTCGCCTAGCCCTGCTCGCCGACGGCCGAGTCAAAGAAGCCGCCGAGACGGCGCGCCCGCACCGGGTGCTGCAGCTTGCGCACGGCCTTCGCTTCGATCTGGCGGACACGCTCGCGGGTCACGCGGAAGATCCGGCCGACCTCTTCGAGCGTGTAGGTGTAGCCATCGCCGATGCCGTAGCGGAGCTTGATGATCTCGCGCTCGCGGAACGTCAGCGTGCTCAGCACGTTTTCGATCCGCTCCTTGAGCATCTCGCGGCTGGCGGACTGCACCGGCGACTCCACCGACTCATCTTCGATGAAGTCCCCAAAGTAGCTGTCTTCCGAATCACCGATCGGGCGATCGAGCGAGATCGGGTGCTTGCTGATCTTCATCACGCGCTTGGCCTCGTCCACCGAGACCTCGGCCGCTTCCGCAACCTCTTCGATCGACGGCTCGCGTCCCTTCAGCTGCGTCAGCTTCTTGGACACGTTGCGCAGCTTCGACATCGTCTCGATCATGTGGACCGGGATGCGGATGGTGCGCGCCTGGTCCGCAATCGAACGGGTGATGGCCTGCCGGATCCACCACGTCGCGTAGGTCGAGAACTTGTAGCCCCGGCGGTACTCGTATTTCTCGACCGCCTTCATCAGGCCGGTATTGCCTTCCTGGATCAGGTCGAGGAACGACAGACCACGGTTGCGGTACTTCTTCGCGATCGAAACGACCAGGCGAAGGTTGCCGGACGACAGCTTGCGCTTCGCGTCTTCGTAGTTGGCGTAGGCCGTGCGCAAAAAGTCCAGTCGGTGGCCGAGCCGCTCGATCGACTCCAGGCCATCGATCTGCATCTCCTTGAGGCGGCGACGGGTCTCGATCGCATCCGGGTTCTGCAGCTGAGCACCGCGGTAGCGCGCCAGGCGGCTTTGCAGGCGCTTGATCTCGGCGATCCGGCTCTCGACCAGATCGATCATCGGCCGCACCTTCTTGCCCTGCAGGTTGAGCTCTTCGATCAGCGCCACGGCCTTGCGACGGCGCGAGAAGATGCGTCGCTTGAGCACGATCTGGCGCGGCGCCGAAGCCTTCTCGGCGAACAGCTCTTCAAAGTCTTCGCGCGCCGCGTCGTAGATGCGACGAAGCGTTTGGATGTTGCCGGGGAGACGGTCTGAAAGGTCCGCCTTGCCGACCTCGGGATCCTGCTGGTTGACCTTCAGCGTGCGGTCAAACGCGAGTTCGCCGCGCAGCACGTCCTCGAGGATCTCAATCGCGCTCTTCATGCCGAAGCCAGACGACAGCACCTCCTTGCGGAACTGCTTGCGCGTCAGCTCGATCTTGCGCGCCAGCGAGATCTCCTCCTCGCGCGTCAGCAGCGGGATCTCCCCCATCTGCGTCAGGTACATGCGCACCGGGTCGTCGATCTTTTCGGTGATGTCGACGACCGGCGCCGCCAGCTCCGCTTCGGTCGGCTCGGCGATCTCCACCTCCGGCGTCAGGTCGACGTCTTCATCGTCGTCCTTGCCGCGCGCACGGCCCTTGCCCTTCGCAGAACCGCCGCCTTGGGCACGTTCTTGCTGCGCCTTGTCGTCCTCGACGACATCGAGGCCCGCCTCCTCCACCAACGCAATCGCAGCCTCGATCTTTTCGGGCGACGTCATGTCGTCGGGGAGCACGCTGTTGAGCTGGGCGAGCGTGATCGAGCCAACCTTGCGCTGGGCTTTGATCAGGCTCTTGATCTTCTTGTCGAAGTCGGTTGTTGCGGACATGTGCGGAGGGGGGCGGCTGGGGCCTGGGGGGTTGTGGGCCTGGAAAGGTGGTGCTGGAAAGCTGGTCGATCGTGCTGGGCTTGTCGGCGTCGGCACTAGGAAGTCGGCACTAGGAAGTCGGCACTAGGAATCGGGGGGCGGCGGCGCCGGACTTGCGGCCGGCTTGCGCTCGCCGCCATCGTCTTCCGCGGCAGCCAAATCGCCGGCGATGACGCCGCTGCCCGGAACCAAAAAGGAAGGAATGCCACCGCCGCGCTTCGGCATGGCTTGGGCTGCTTCGGCGCCTTCGTCACCGAGCCGGTGCGCGCGCCGCAGCTGCTGCTGCATCTGTTCCTGGAGCTCGGCGGCGCGCTCGCGATCGCCAGAGCGCACGGCATGCAAATACTGTTCACGCAAGCTGCGTCGGTCGGCCTTGTCGACTTTGCGCTGACGTCCCTCGAGCGTGCCTGCGAAGACGTGCTCCGGCTCACTCATACGCTCACCGCGCTCGTTGGCCTTGGCGAGCAGGGCTCGCAGCCGCGGCTGATCCGCCGCCCGCGTAAACAGATAGCGGAACAGCTCTGACGAGCCATCCCTGCCCATCGCGATGCCTTCGACGGCCCACTCGAACAGTTGCTGCATGCCCGCATGCTCAAGCGGGGTCTCCGCAGGATCGAATCGAGCGAGCAGCTCGGGCCTTGCCAACACGCACGCCAGCATCTGGAATTCGACGCGCTGAGACTCGGTCGGCACGTTCTTGCCCACGCTGCGCGCAGGTGCACTGCCGCTCCCGGCAGCCGCACCGGCAGCGAATGATTCGGAGCCGGCGCGATCCACAGTAGACTTCGCCTCAGGCTGCTCCGCGCCGGCACCATCCATTGGGTTTGCCGACGACGAAGCCCCGGCGACAGAAGGCCCGGCGACAGAAGCCGCTTCGGACATGCCGTCCGGAACGCCAAAGTCCGTCAGCATCTCTTCATCGACCGGCACGTCAGGCACGAAGTCGGGCTGCGGGAAGCTCGCCCCGCCGCCGCCGCCGCCAGAGGAACGGTCGCCAAACTTGCGGTCGCTGTTTTTGCCGCCGCCATATTTGCCGCCGCCCTTCTTGCCGAACTTGCCGCCACCCTTGTTGCCGCGACCAAACTTGCCGCCGCCGTATTTGCCTTTGCCCGAGCGCCCGCCAAACGAGTCGTCGCGCCGCATCAAGCCAAGCTCGGATTCCATCTGCTCAAACGTTGCGGACGAACCGCCGGCCTGCGCGCCATCCCCGCCACGCGGCTTGCGCACCAGCTGCCGCAGCGACTGCGCGGGAACGTCCAGGTGGCGTGCCATCTCGTTGACGAGGGCGTCCCGGCGCACCTGCACTTCGACCAGCTCGAGAAGCGCGGCGCACTCGCGCGCCGCGGTCTCCACGTGCACGGCCTGCGTCAGATCCAACCGCTGGCGCAGCAGCCGGAACCAGATGGTCAGCGAGTCCTGGGCGCCGTCGAGCAGGTCGGCAAAACGCGCGCGACGCTCGATCACCAGCTCTTCGTCCTCGCCTGGACGAGGCAACACGATGTCGGCGGGATCCTTTGGCGCCGGCTCGTTGCTGGCCGTGCTGCTGGTGCTGCCCACCATCGCAATCCGAACGTCGAGCCGGCTGTTTACGAGTTCGCGCTGGGCGCGCTCGGCCGCCTGCTTGCCGGCACGGTCGCCGTCAAACATCAGCACCAGGCCCTGATCCGCATAGCGCTCCACGGTGCGCGCATGCTCCGAAGTAAAAGCCGTGCCGAGCGACGCCACCGCACCGGTGAAACCCGCCAGATGGCAGGCGATCACATCGGTGTAGCCCTCCATGACCACAAGACGCCGTTCGGCCGCCTGTTTGGCGGCACGCAGCCCGTAGAGCACGCGCCGCTTGTGGAAGAACGGCGACTCCGGCGAGTTGAGATACTTCGGCGGCTTGTAGTCCGACCCTGGCCTCTGCTCGCTGCCGGGCGCACCGGGAACAATCCGACCACCAAACGCCACCGTGCGACCACGTTCGTCGACGATTGGGAAGATCAGGCGGCCGGCAAACATCTCGCGGCCGTTCTTGATCAGCCCAGCCTGCTCCAGCACCTCAAACGGCAGCTGTTGCTCCCGCGCAAATGCCGTCAGCGCGCCGGCACGTCGATCCTCGCCAGCCGCTGGATGGTAGCCCAGCAGCCAAGGTGCCATCGCCTCGCTCAGCCCACGCTGGTCGAGGTAGTTGCGCGCCAGCTCCCCCTCGGGCGCCAGCAGCTGTCGGTGCAGCCAGTCCGCGACCTGCGCCAGCGCCTCGTACGCCGTGCGCGCCTTCTGCGTTTTGGCCGCGCTGTCGGATCGCCCTGACTTGAAGGCGCCTTCGAGCGACACACCGACCTGATCGGCGAGCTGCTCCATTGCCTCGCGGAACGTCAGGCCATCGCGCTCCATCAGCCACGTGAACGCGTCGCCATACTTGCCGCAGCCGTAGCAGCGAAAGAACTGCTTCTCGCGATCCACGGTGAACGATGGCGAGCTCTCCGCATGGAAGGGGCAAAGCGCCACGAAGTTGCGGCCGCGCTGTTTCAGCGGCATGTAGCTCTCCACCAGGGCGACCAGATCGGTGCCCTCGAGGATGCGTAGCTTGGCGTCTTCGAAGCGGTCCATAGAAGGTGGATTTCCCGACCGTTGGCACGGCCTCGATCGCAGCGACGGGGAGCCGGAACGCGATCGGAGAAATCTGCTGGGGGTTTGGGTTGCGGCGCAGCAGGCGGCCATGGGCAGCCGACAGCTTGCGCGCAATGGGGGTTTGGGGGGGTGGGGTTTGGAGCTTGGGGCTTGGGGAGATCGAGGCTAGGTCGAGCGAAACGGCAGTCTGTCAGATCAGCGAACGGCGGCGGACGGCAAGCAACCAGACCGATTCGACGCGGCAAATCGGCAGGCCGTATGCGGACCTACGGACGAGAAGTCCGACCGCACAAAGCTACCCCACGCACGGCGACCGGAGGCCAAGCAGATGATCCAGCTGTGGCTTCGAACGTCGAAGACAACAGCGAAACACCACGGACGGGTCACGCGCCACAAAGGCGAGTGGCCGCACCGCGGCCGATGGGGGATCGACCGCTGCTATGGCTGGGGGAACCGCGCAGAGAAGCCTTGCTGCCACTGGCTGGCGGGTCGCTTCTCGGGCGGCGATCACGCGGGGGGACGCGCGCACAAACCGAGATCACAGACCGCCAGGCAGCTGGGCCAAGACGAACTCGTGATGCAATCGCGTATGCCTATCGAGGCGGCGCCGGCACCGAAACCGGCCCCCCCGTGACCCGTTACAGTCGCTGACCGGGAGCAAACGCGTTGAGCAGCCCAGAAGAGTAGCACGTCGGAGCTATCCGTCAAGCGCCTCGGCAGATTCCTTGCCTCCCCTGCCGCCGCCTGCAAACAACTGCCGCCGCCGGCCAACGCCCGCGGACGACAACGGCGTAGCCGGCCTCTTGTCGTGCATCGGATGTAGGAGACATTCTGCGGGCGCGAAGCCGCCCGTCACGGCGTTGCTGCACCTCGGCAGGAAGGCTTCTCGGCAGCAAGCAGAGAACATGCATTCATCGCAGCGCCTTGCGACGAACGCCCTCGCATCCCGGATCATGCTCCGTCTGCCAGATGCACGACACTAGACCGCCGGCGCGCAGCTCTGGAATAGTTCCAGCAGCTGTTCGACCGACAGCTGCTCGGCGCGCTTCTTGGCCAAGTCGTCGGCAAGGCGCGGGGCGGTCCAGCCCAGCCCCTCGGCCGCGCGCACCACCGTCGAGCGCAGAACCTTGCGGCGCTGGCCGAAGAGCCCGCGCACGAACCGGGCGAAATGGCGCCGGGCCTCGGGATCAGGCAGTCGCTCGCCCAGGTCCGCCCGACGCGTCAGCTGCACGACCGACGAGACCACCTTGGGCCGCGGCCGAAACACCCCCGGCGCCACGTCGCGAAGCATCTTGGCTTCGAAACAGGACTGCACCAAGACCGACAGGCCGCCGTAGCGCTCGTTCCCGCACGCGGCAGCCAGCCGCTGGCCCAGCTCCTTTTGCACCAGCACCAAAATGCTGTCGGGCACGCGCGGCAGCTGCACCATTTCGGCCAGCAGCGGCCCCGAAACGGAATACGGCAAGTTGGCGACGACCAGCAGGCGACCGGGAGCCGGTGGCGGCGTTGCGGCGAACGACACCAGGCGTTCGGCCAGGCCATTGCCGGGCCCACCGAGCGCATCGGCGAGCAGCCACTCGACGTTGTCTTGGCCGAGCATGTCTTCGCGGGCGATATCCAACAGCCGCGGTTCGATCTCGACTGCGAGCAGCTTGGCGGCGCGCGCCGCCAGCTCACGAGTCAAAAAGCCGAGGCCGACGCCAATCTCGATGACGTGGTCCGACGCTCCCACCCCCGCCTCGGCCGCGATCCATCGATGCAGCGTTGGATCGAGCAAGAAGTTTTGACCGCGCACGGTGCTCGGGTGGAAGCCGACCGCACGCAGGCGCTCGAGATAGCGGGCGAACGGGTCCCTGGCCTCGCCGTCCGAATGCGTCGCTCCGGGATCGCTCGCTGGCCTTGCGCGATCGCGGCGGTTTTTGCCGGCCGACACCTCAGCGTCCCCCGCCGCTCGCGACGGCCCCGAGCCGCGCCTGCAGCAACCCGCCGAGGCCTTCCGCCGGCAGCTGCAACGCGGCGAAGGGCGACTCGGCATAGGCGTCCGCAAACAGCCTCTGATGCTGCCCCATCCGCAAGAAGCGATCGACCTGGTCGAGCATCTCTGGACTCGCAGAACCGGGATGCGCCACAAGTCGGGCCAGCAGTTCGCCGACGGTCGTGTAGACCCGAAGGCCCGTGCGCAGCATGCGTTCGTTGCCGGATTGCGCCGACTGGCTCAGCGCGTAGTTGTTGGCCATGGGCGTTTCAAAGTCCCCACCGACGACCTCGCGCGGCGGACGCGGACCACCGGCAGCGATCATCAAGCCAGAGGGCAACAGCGGCCCGGCGCTCGCCCAGGCCGCCAGCGCCGGCGTGCGGTAGGCCTGGAGCCAACAGCCTCGGTAGCTACCGCTTTCCCCCACGCCCTCGATCACGAACCACGGGTCCGGAACCGTCTGCGTCCACTCTCGCACGTTGCCGACCAGGTCATACGGAATGTCCGCGCCGAGACGTCGCCCCGATTCAAACGTGCCCACAGGCGTGGGCTCGAAGAGACCGAGAGACGCCGTGTTGGCGTGCGTGGCGTCGGGACGTTGCCCCCATGGAAACCGGGTGCCGTCGCGCACGGCCCCGAGCGCCACCAGCCGCCACTCTTCCGCGGTCGGCAAACGACCAAAGCGCCAATGCGCAAACGCCGCCGCCTGCTGCAGCGTCATCGAGGAGGCCGGCAGCGCGGCATTGCCCGGGAGCATCGCGTCTTCGGCGCGCACCGCCCTACCGGCGTCGCTCTCGCTAAACTGCGCCCAATCGGCCCGCGTCGATTCAAAGCGATCGACGAGCAAGAACTGATCGGCGCGGTCCCCCGGGCGGCCAACCGCCACAAAGTCCAGCAACGCGCCGAGTCGGCCCATCCGCCGGCCAGTGGCGCCGCTGCCATTCGCGCCATCGCTCGCCCCGCCGACCTCCGAACGGTCAGAGCCCACGGTGCGACCCGAACAACCAGCGCCAAGCATGGCCAGGAGTCCGAGCGCGACGAACCTGAGCCCGGCGCCCCGGCATCCGGCGCCCCGGCATCGGGCAGCCCAGCATCGGGCAACCCAGCATCGGGCAACCCAGCATCTGGCGGCACTGCATCTCGCGGCACTGCGCCAGACGACGCAGCTCATCCCGCGCGAGTGCTTGCGCAAGCTAGATCCAGCCGTGCGAACCGTCGACGGCAGCCGCTTCGCCGCACCGCGGACCGCCGTGGCGGCGCTCGCTGCTGCGACCTGCGGCGGCGCCGACAGGCGAGCCGCTCGTCCGCACCGCCGGCTGTTCACCGGTCGAGCATCAAGATCTCGACCCGTCGGTTGGCACGGCGCGCTTCGTCGGTCTGGCCATCGACCGCGGGACGGTTGGGGCCGTAGCCCGCCGAGCTGACGCGATTTCTGGGCAGCCCCGCCTCGACCAAGAAGTCGGCGACGGTCATGGCCCGCTCAACCGACAGCCGCAGGTTGGTCGACCAGCGACTGCGCGTGATCGGGACGTCATCGGTGTGCCCCTCCACGCGCAGGTTGCGCCCCTGCAGCGAAGCAACGAGCTCCGTCAGGGTACGCTTGCCGCCCTCGGTCAGCGCGTTTTGCCCCGACTCAAACAGCACGCCGCCGGCGACGCGGAACGCATAGCCTTCGCTCGTCGAAACCAGGTCGACGCCCGGAACCTGCGTCGAGCCGCCTTCGCCGTAGTTGGCGAGCAGGCCGGCGATTTCCTTTTGCTTCTCTTTGATCCACGCCGCGTCGGCAGCGCGCTCGCCAAGCTCTTGGTTCTGGTTCTCGAGGCGCGACGCGCGTGTCGCCAGCTCGCGGAGGCGCTCCGACATGTCGGAGATCTGCGCCTTGAGCGCGCCATTTTCGCCCTTCAGACGACGGTGCGCCTCCGGGCTGACGCAGGACGTGGCTGCGGCGCAGAACAGCGCCACGATCATCATGGTGTATTTCATTCTATGCCCCCTCGCGTGGCCCCCACATGTTGCGCGGGCGCTTTCGCGCGGACGTGCCCTTCACGGACGATCTCTGGTTTCGCATGCCGTTGATCTAACCAGCAACAGCATGCTGCGACCGTATCGCGCCCGCAGCGTGAAAGCCACGCATGGCGGCCCCTAGAGGCCGATTCCGGCTGGTTTGGCCGCAGAAGGACTGGGCATATTCGGTGGAGAAGGATCCCCAACAGCAGCCCCCGCCGACACCAACGCCACGCCAGCGAGGTCGACCAAAGCGTCGCCTACCAACGAAAGAAGCCACGGCGTGAACACACGACGTGGCTTCCTCGATCGCGGCGGAATCGCTCCGCCGGCCGGCTTCGAATCATGGCGGATCCAGAATCCACGCGGATCCCGAATCAAGCAGACCCAAATCGAAGCAAATACGACCTAGCTACTTTTCCCAGGGAGCCGTGAAGACGACCGCACCCGGTGCTTGCTCGCCACGGACCTGGTTGAGCACTGCGGCGCCCCAGATGCTGAGCAAGAAACCGACGATGGCGACAGCGACCACCCACCCTGGGGTTGGCGCTTCTTCCGAGGCGCTGGCGGCGGCCCGAGCCGGGGCGGCGCGGGTCGCGCGCTGGGCGCGGCGCGGAGCCACGGCTTCGACCACGTCGTCATCCTCGGCGAGGAGCGTGTCCTCGTCCGAGATCTGCTCGGTGACCATACCGGTATCGTCTTCGAGAGAATCAGCGAACGACAGCTTGGTCGCTCCCTCACTCTCTGCGCTGAGCGAATCGATGTCTTCCGCGCGGAACTTCATCGAGTCTCCATCGCGGTAGGCGCGGATCTCGCCCTCAGAAACAAGCTTCTTCAGCTCCTCACTACGGAGCTTGAGCTCGCGGAGGGCCTTCTCGAACGACAGGAAATCTTCTGACTGGGACACGGACTTACCTCACTGCGTCGGTCGGACGAGCGTTTCGGGGAGAGGGGTACGAACGGTCGGGCCACCTTCCAGGCGGCGACGCCGCAAAAGCTTACCGCGCGTTTCCCATTTGGGAAGCCACTACTTTTGCGAAGCCTCAGCTGGCGGTCCAGCCCCGACCCGAAGAGCATAGAACGGAAAGCTAGCGGCGGCGGCGCGCAGCCGGAGAATCGCTTTCCAGGCCCGTTCGCACCGAGTGATCCTTGCGGCCGCGCTTCGTAAACAGCTTTTCGAGGTCCTCGTATTCGAACTCGGAGCGGTCGTTGTAGCCGTGCAGCTGCAGGTCCAAGTCGATGCGGCGGGCGCCCACCAGGACGATGCGCCGCTGCTCAGCCGAGCCGCCGCGGGCCTCGTAGACGGCCAGCTGCCGGCTCTTGGTGTCGATCAGGTAGAGGACCGACGTGCCGACGCCGTAGCTGCCGGTTACGGCCACAAAGCCGTTGGCGGCCGCGCCCGCGCCCGATTCTTCGGTGTAGACGATCGGCTGCTCGACCGGCTGCTCGATGCTGCCCGGAACCGGGTCGCTCGGCGGTGGCGGCGCGATCGGACTGCGGCCCTGCGCATCGAGGGTCGCCATCGCCGGCGCCAGACGGGAGCCGCCAGCTTGGGCATCGCCGTTGGACGAACCGGAGAAGACCTGGCCGAGCAGGAAGGCGGCGCCAAAGCCGGCGCCGAGAAGGAGGGTATGCAGGGCTTGTTTCACGGGATTCGCGCTTCCAAGAGGGTGACGCAGTGTAGCCGTTCGCTCGAGCAGCGATAGGGACCGCCGCCCGCGAGCGCGATTCGTGCTAATCCGCAGATAGCGCCCCCGTCCGCAAAAAGCGCAGCACGCTGCGGATCGCGTCGGGCGCAATCGTGATCCGGGTGTGGTTGAGGCCGACAAACTCGCGGCTCACGGCGGCTCCTGCAAACGTGGCTTCGCGGCAGCCAACGGTGCCGTCGTCGGGCCCCGGAATCGACCGGTTGCCATGGCCCTCGCGCCGGGCGACCAGCGTCGCGGTTCGCTCGCCGAACGGAATCGCTTGCCGGTGGAACGGATCGGTCGTCGCGAGCTGCCGGGCCGACTGCTCCCCCATGACCATCTGGAACAGAAACCAGTGCCGCCGCTTGTCGGCCAGGATCGCGCCGCGGTGCGGTGTTGCCAGGTAGCAGCAGGCCGCCGGCTCACGGGCGTCGTCGCGGCGCAGATACTCCTGGATGACCAGCCCGCCCATGGAGTGGCCGACGAACGAAATCTCGTCCACCGGCCCCTTCGCGTAGCGCGCTTCGACGACATCGCGCAGGCGGCGCGCATGGCCTTCGATGCGATCCTCCGTCGACGGGTAGCCCTCGTTGATGACCTCGTAGCCGTTGGCCGCGAGGCTGCGCGCGAGGCGATCCATCGACGTCGACGTGCGCCACAAGCCGTGCTGCACGAAGACCACGCGCACCTTGCCGTCATCCGGGGCGGCCCATTCCGGCGCCAGCACCGCCGCGCCAAGGTTGAAGACGCGGTCAAACGGCCAGCTGACCGGCGCACGGATCAGGGTGCCGACGCCGAACGCCGTCATCAACGCCACCACACCAAACAGTGCCACTTTGAGCCAGCGCAACATGCGAGCCTTCTTGGTTCTCTTGCCCATCTTGGAACGGCGATCCCCCTCGGGCGAAGGCACCGCAGGATCGTTTGATGGCGCCGCCGTCACGCCGCCGCCGCCATCGCCATCGCCGCCGCCGTCATCGCCGCCGCCGCCGCCGTCATCGCCGCCGCCGTCATCGCCGATCGCGGACACCACTGTGCAAGCGCGGCGCAAACGGTAGGTCGAGCAGCACGCGGCGCTCGTGCGCCTGCAGTTCGGCGTGCCTCGTCAGCACGTCGGCCCGGCACGCAGCGATCGCTTCGGGAGAATCGCTGCCGCCAAGCTCAGACGCCGCGACCAGCTCCGCCAGCTGCAAATAGAGCTCTTCGTGGCGTTCTTCGGACGGACACAGATCGGCATAGAGCTGCGCCACCTCGGGCTCGGTTGCCGCAAACGCCTCGGCGAGCAGCGACATGCGCTCGTGCGAGCGGTGTTCGATCAACGCCGCCACCAGCAGCTCGTCGATCAGCCGTTCCGGCTGATCCTTGCGCACGGCCTTCTTCAGGCGCTCGGCGTAGCCGGATGACTCCTGCTTGCCGTAGGCGACCCCGCGCCGGTCCATCAGCTTGAGCGTGCGCTCGAAGTGCACGAGCTCTTCGCGGCCGAGCGCCGACAGCTGCCGGTGCAGGCGCGGGTGCGACGGCAGTCGAAACAGGTAGCCGACCGCCGCCGCCGCGGCCTTCTTTTCGAGATGGGCCTGCTCGAGCAGCAGCTCGTCGACGTGGCCCAGCTGCGCTTCGGCCCACGACTTTGGCGTTCGGTAGGCGTCAGCAGCCGCGATTCGGGGCGGCACCGCGGGGGTCTCGGACGACAACGTCATGGCGGAAAGCGTAGCGCAAAGGCCCCCGCTCGCCTCCGGCAGACCGCTGACAATCAGCGCAGCCGCAGCAGTTCGCGCAGGTAGCGGCCGGCGGTCTGGGCGTCGCCAACCCGGGGCGCGTGCCGCACCTCGTCGAGCAAGAAGCGCTTGCCGTCCCAGTAAAAGACCAGGATCTGGGCACCGTCCGAACGACCGTTCGCCGCCGGATCGCGACGCACCGAAATGCCGACGTAGGGACCTTTGACGTGCATCGCCTCGTAGTCGCGCTCGAGCCACTGCGGCAGTCGGTTGCCGGCGCGCCCGCCCATCTCGCGCAGCGTCGCCGCATCGAGCTGGCCGTCGATCGCCGAGCCGTCCACGGCTGCCAGCCGACGCTCGACGCCGACGCGGTAGTCCGCCGTTGTCCACTGCGCAAACGCAGCGCCATCGCCACGCTGGCAGGCGTCTTCGACGGCGGCCACCGAACCGCCGAGCTGCAGCCGTGCCTGCCCCGAGTCCGCGGCAGCGCCGCCAGAAGCGCCCTGCTCCAGCGGATTCGGCCACGCGCCCGGCAGCAGCGCCAGCACGAGCATCGCAGCCCCGAGAGACAACAGAATCGTCAACGTCCAGCCAGTTCGTTCCATGCGGTGTACCTCACGGTTGTTTTGCCACTGCGGAAGCGGATCAGAACGCCGCCGCGCATCGCCGCGGCTTCGGCCATGGCGTCGGGCAAGTGCAGCTGGTCGGCAGCCACGATCTCGCCATTGTCGATACCGGTGGGCACGGGGCCCGCGAGTACGGCCGTCCACGGCAGATTGTCGGGCCGACCTGGATCCGGCGACGCCACCAAGACCAGTTCCCGGCGGCGCGGATCGAAGTGGCAAACGCGCAGGCGCGCCTGGGTCGAGCGCACGTGCGGCGGTTTGGCGGCACGGGGACCGAGCCGCGATGTTTCGATGCGGTAGCTGCCGATTCGATCCGGCAGGAACACACGCCGGCCATCGAAGTGCGCCCACGGCTGGCCATCGAGCAGCACTTCGTCAAAGTCCATGGCCATGACCACCGCAGGAGCACACAGCCGGGACGGCTGCAGGACGTGCGCGGTCACGCTCGCGGGCGACGGATCTTCGAGCGCCAACACGCGCAGCGACCCCGGGCCCGGCCGCGTGCGCGCCAATACGGCCGGTCCGCCGACGATCTCCACGACGTCGCCCGGCTCCTGATGCACGCGCAGCCAGCGTCCGCCGCCGAGAGCCGGCTGCGAGCCGCGCCACGTCCAGAAGCCGCGCTCGCGCACCAGAAACGGCAGCGCGGACGCGGACGACATCGATTCGATCTGGACCAGCCGGCTCTGCGCGATCGGCAAGTCGCTGGCCAAACTGGCGCGGCGGTCGGGGCCGAGATCGACCGCGACGGGGCGGTCGACCGCGTCGAGCAGGCGCTCGGCGTGTGGCAGCACTTCGGCGCCGCGGCCGTGTGGCCAAAACAGCAGCCCGATTCGCCCCGAACCGCCGGTTTCGGGCGCGCTGCGCCAGGTGACCTGACCGCGTTCGACCACGAGACGATCGTGCCGCGGCAGCTGCAGCGGCACGACCACCACGTCGGGCACCGAAGCCTCCGACGAAACCAGCACAAACGCTTTGCGGCGCGCTTTGGGATCATCGCCCGGCACCCCCGCACCGACGCGCGCATGGCGCGGCAGGTGCAGCGTGCGTTCGACCTGCAGGCCGCGCGCGGCGCGCACCCACTGCGTGCGCACCACCAGCCCCGGCAGATCGGCCATGGCCGTCATCGTGACGCGCTCTTCGTGGTAGCTCGACCACGAGCGCTCGAGCACTTGCGCAACGCTGCCGGCGGCGACCACGACCTCGGCTTCGACCGCGACGTCGCCGGTCCGGCGGCTGCGCAGTTCGTCGATCGCCACCGTGAAGCCGTGCAGCAGCTCGACGCGCAGCACGCGTAGGCCAGCACGCGCGATGTGAACGGGCAAACGCAGCTCGGGCGCGCGGCCGTGTGCGGGCACCGACAGGCAGCGCAGCAAGACGCCATCGAGCGAGACCGCCACCAGGCCGGCGCCACCGTCGCCGCGCAGGCGCAACACCAGTTCGTGCACACCGCGCCCCGCCGGCCATTCGAACTCGACGCCCGCCGGCCAGTTGGGCTCTTGGTCGGCGGCCAGCATGCCCGGCGCACGCACTTCACGACCGTCGGGCGCCGATGCCGCATCGCCGCAGCGCGCGATCCGGCTGTAGTCGCCTTCGCCGCGTCGGCCGCCCTGCAGGAAATCATGCTGCTCAGCCTGCAGGGCGGCGCCATCTGGCCGCCCGCCAAACAGGCGCGTATGCAGCATGCCCGGGCTGAGCCGCTCAGCGGTGGCACCGAACATCGCGGTCCCGCTCGGGTCAAACTGCAGCGAACCGCCGCTGCCGAGCAGCTGAAACCAGTTGTTCTGCAGGGAGTGAGCGACCGCGGGTGCATCGACCCCGGCCGCAAACGTCGCCGGCGCGGATGCCACCAGCTCGCGCGCCGCGGCCCGCAGACCATCGCGACCGGTCGCGCCGAGCGGCATCGCCACGGCCGCGCACAGCGGCTCGAGGCCGAGCCCGTGCACGTAGGCCATCGTGTCGAGTCCCAGCGTGCGCGGATCCTGGCGACGCCACCAGACCGCCGCACCGCGCCCGCTGCGCTCGCGCACGAAGTCGTTCCACTGGCGCACCAGCCAGTCGGCGTGGCTTTGGCCGCCGCGCACGCCGACACCTGGCGCGGTATCGGGCAGCATGCGCGCGTCGAGCACGCCGAGCGGAAACCGGTCGGCGCGGAAGCCATCGCGCCAGCCGCGCACGAGCCCGGCAAACGGCAGCCCCGGCAAGCCGCCGTCGTCGGCGTCGAGCGCGCGCAGGGCGCCGGCCGGCACCGGCACGCGTTCGCCCATTGCATACAGCTGGCCGCCGGGCTGAAAGTCGTGCAGCATCGCGGTGCCGTAGCCACCGTCGTCCTGCCACCAGTCGCGCAGGCCAAAGCCATCGAAGGCGCCGTCGCCAAAACGGCGTGCATCGGCCAGGTCGCGGGCGAAGCGCCGCAGCACCACCAGGCGCTCGGTCGGACGTTCGCCGACCGGCAGCGGATCGAGTCCGGCAAACGCGAGCAGGCCGCGAGAATGCGCTTCTGCGGCCAGCGCACGCAGGCTGGGTGCAGCCGCAAAGCCATCCGGCTCGCTGCCGCGGTAGGTCGCCGGGCGCGCAATCGGATCTCGTTCCGACCACGGCAGCGGCGCCGTGTGGTCGGCATCGGCGAGGTCGATCTGGAACAGGTCCGCGCCACACTGCCACGACGGCAGCAGCGCTTCGCGCAGCAGTTCTTCGACCGGCCGCACGGCGTCCGCTTCGACGTCGTCGAAGAGCGCCGCCTGCCAGCCCCAATGCGCAAGCCGCGAGCGAATCGGCGGGCCACCGCGCGGCAGCTCGCTTGGCTGCGGGCGCGCTGCGTCGTCGGCCCTGGCATCGGCGCCGCTGCCGGCACGCTCGAGTTCGAGCAGCACCAGGCTGCCGGCGCCGGTGTCCGCCGAACGGGACTCCGGCTGGCGCAGCGCCCAGGCCGCGCAGCGCTGCACAAAGCCGCGCGCGTTGCTGCGGATGCGGTCGACGTCGTGATCGACCGCCGGCAGCACGCCGCACGCGAGCACTTCGCCGCGGCCGTGTCGATAGTGCAGCAAGACGGGCGCGCCGAGCGGTGCCGGTCGGCCGTCGCGGAGCTCGCCGAAGCGCGCCCAGACGGAGCCGTTTTGAGCCGGTCCCAGCCGCCACGAGCAGCGCGGCAGCGAGCAGCCGCTGCCCATGCCCCCGCCACTGCCACTGCCACTGCCACTGCCGGCCGGCTCGTCGCCCGTTTGATCGCCACTTTGGTGATCGCCGCTTTGGCCGCCTCTTTCGCCGCCGCCAGCGGCAAGCGCGTAGGCGTTTTCGGCGACGCTTGCGGTCAGGCCATCCACCAACGGCACCGCGGCGTCGCTGGTGACAAAGAGCAGCTGCTCGGCTTCGCCGGTGACCGAACGACGGTCAAACCCCCAGCGGTGCTCCTCGCATTCGGGCTGCTCGGTCTCGAGCCCGAGTTCACACACCAGCCGCGCCGCCTGGCCAAACAGGCACACGCGTCCTCCCGCTGCGACGAACGCGGCGAGCGTTTCGAGCTGCTGTGGATCCGGCGCGAAGTGCGGCAGCAGGTTGGGGTCGACGACCAGCAGGCCGCGGGCGCGTCCCACGTGGGACAGCGCTTTGGGCGAATCGAACCGCTGGGCGCGGACCGTCATCGATTCGGGCAGCGCGCGTCGCCACGTCGCGAGCGTGTCGCGATCGTCGACGAGCAGCGGCGCCGTCTGGCACGCCGCGCAGATCGCGGCCGCGAGCAGGAGCATGCTCCAAGCCGCGATCCCGCTGCGCGGCCGCTTGCCGCCATGCAGAACGGAAGCCGCCGCCGTGCCGACGCCATCGTCCGCACGGTTTTCGCCTGCACCGCGAGCGCTTGGGGCACCGCCACAAAGTCGCTCGGCGCCTGCTCGCCGTTCCTCTACCATCCTTGCCATCGATGGATCGGCAAAGCACCCCCGGGTCCCTTGAGGACCGTTTGTATTTTCGTCAGTGGCTCGCCGGCAGAGACTTCGGGCAACAAAACCCGATCGCCGGCCAGATGGCCAACTTTGTCTATGCGATCGGCGACACCCAGACCCGCGAGGTGGTCCTGGTCGACCCGTGCTACGCCGTCGACGAGCTGTGCGATCTGGTCGAAGCCGACGACATGAAGGTCACCGGCGCGCTGGCGACGCACTACCACCCCGACCACGTCGGCGGCGACATGTTTGGCCACGAGCTCGAGGGCATAGGGAAACTCCTCACTCGCTGCCCCTGCAAAGTGCACGCGCAGAAGGACGAAGCCGAGTGGATCCGGCGCATCACCGGCTGCAGCGATACCGACCTGCAGCTTCACGACAGCGGCGACATTGTGCACGTCGGCGAAATCCCGATTACCCTGATCCACACGCCGGGGCACACGCCCGGTTCGCAGTGCTTTCTGGTCGAGAACCGACTGATCGCCGGCGACACGCTGTTTTTGCAGGGCTGCGGTCGAACCGACTTTCCCGGCGGCGACCCCAAACAGCTCTACCGTTCGCTAACGGACAAGCTGATGGCGGTGCCGGACTCGGCGATTCTGTATCCGGGACACGCCTACGACCCGCGCAGCCACGCCGAGCTGGGCGAGACCCGCCGCAACAACCCGGTCTTTCAGCCGAAGAGCGAAGCGGAGTGGCTGCGGATGTTTGCTTCCTGAGTATCGTGTGCCGGGCGGAGGAGCCGCATTCTGAGGATCCCGTCCGCGCGCGGCGGCACAATTGTCGAGGCAGACAGTCTGGAACAGCAGCCAGTCTGGAACAGCAGCCAGTCTAGAACAGCAGCCAGTCTGGAACATGCGTTCGTCGCAGCGCCTTGCGACGAACGCTCTCCCATCCCGGGCACCCCGGCTACCAGACGCGCTACGCTAGAAGAGACTAGAAAGGAATCACCACGCTGGCTAGCAGCGGCACTTCGCCCGTCGCAATGTTGCCGCGCATCGTCGCTCGGAACTGCAGGAAGTTCAGCCCGTCGGCGATGTCCGGCGACGCGGACCACGCGGTTGCCGTCGCGCCGGTCGCCGAAGACGCACCGCGGTATTCTAGATCGATCGACGTGCCGGCCGGCAGGTGCTGCACGACGATCGGCGCGCGGTAGTCGGGCGCCGCGACCTGCGCATCAAGCCACGGCGACAGCGCTTCGCTGATGTTCTGCGCAAACTCGAACTCGAACTCGGGCAGGGCGTTGTCGGGCTGGCCGTCCTGGACGGTGGCGGGATCCAGCGTCTGACCCGCCATGCCGAACGCCACGTTGCGCGCTCCGGGCAGCGGGCTGCTCGGCACCATCAGCCGCACGGTCATGCCGTGCACCTGCAGAAAGGCCCCGGACGGAACGCGGAAGTCGACCAGCAGGCTCGAGACGCCATCGTATTCGAAGCCGCGCGTCATCGGGTAATCGAGGTAGCCGCTCGCGCGGAGGTTGGCTGGATCGATCAAATAGGCGCCCGAGAACACCGCCTCTGGCGGGCTGCCCGGGATCTCGTTGCTGACAAACGACGGCGCGAGGCCAGAGTCTGGGCGTACCGGCCAGGCCCACCACGGATCAATCGTGTAGTCCGGCAAGACCGCGGTGTGGCCGAGCCGCAGCTCAAACTGCGGAATCGTGTCGGCCGTGACGCTGCCTTGGAACGGCTTCCAGCGCACGGCCACCAGCGTCTCCGGCGCACCGGTTGCGGCGACATCGCTGGCGCGGTAGACGACCTGTTCGCGGCAGCCAGCCGGCTGAAACGGACTGGCAACGCCGGCTGTAAACTGCACCGCCGACGTGTCGACCGCCTCGACCGTGCGCGTCGTGATCGGTGCGCCGCGGATCTGGCCAAGAACGTCTTCGCGGAAGGTGCCGGTGTAGCCGTTGAGCGTCGCCAGGTTGATCGGGGCTACGATCGCGCCGTTGCCGCTCCAGTAGGTCGTTTCCGCGGCGGTGCTGACGCCGAACACGCCATTCGACGCCGCCACGTCCAGTATGGCCGCCTGGGCGTAGACGGTTGTGCCCGCAAGCCCGGGGAACACCGGCAGCGTCTGCTGCGGCATCGTGTAGGTGCCGCCCACCGGCACGGCGCCGCCGGCAAGCACCACGAGGTTGGTCGAGACGCCGAGGTAGAAGCGCTCGCCGAGCAGATCGACCGGACCCGGCGCGATGTCGGCGACCAGAACAAACGCCGAGCCGGCCGTCGCGACGAGCTGCGCGTCGAGCGGCACCGACGCCGCGCCGCTGTTGACCTGCTGGCCCGGCGGCATGTCGAGCACACCGAGGGTCTGCGCGCGGCAATCCTGCTGCGAGCCGGCAGCGGCGATGGCAACAGCCAGTGCAATGGTGGGGAAAGATGCGTTGTGCGAGCGTGGCATGGGCGTAGCTATGACGCCGCTTCTCGGAGAGTTACACAAAGAGCGATTGCGCTCGTGCACGCCTCCTTTGCGCACATTTGTGGGCACATGCTACCCGCCTATCAAACTTGCATTTTCCTACCAAACGAGGGCAATATCCTTCCTGTAAGAGTCCTTGCTAGCGCCGTCGTTCGAAGACCGCATTGGCGCGCAGAACGAACAGGAACGGCACCTGTTGACGAAAAAGGTGCACCGGAAGATGTCTCATAGGCAGGCTCTGTAGCGTCGATCGGCCGTCGGTGAGGCCCTGAACTAGACGACACCAGAAGTGCCGACCTTCACGCTCTAATCACCAAACATGTTCAGCACGCCGCCGCCGCCGCCGCCGCTGTTGTTCTCAAAGCACGTAAAGTCGACCAAGAACGTCGCGACCAGCAGCATGCGGCGCACCTCGACGGGCACGTGCGGCTCGCATTCGACGCCGAAGAGGTCGGCGTCGGTGAACATCTCTTTGAGCAGCCCGCCCCACTTCTTGCTGATGCGCCCCACCTCCTGTTCTTGGAACAGCAGCTTGAACGTCCAGAAGCGGAACACCGGGCTGTGGATCTTCATGACCTCTTCGCCGGCCGGGTTCTCGAGCACGAACTTGCGGGTCAGGATCGAGAACTTGCGCTGGATGGCGCCGACCTTCTCCTCGCCGTCATAGATCTCCATCCGGTGGAACCACCAGCGGAACGGCTTGAGGCCGCGGCCGATCTCGCTGCCGTCGGCGCCGTAGATATGGATCTTGGCTTTGCGTGAGCGACCAAAGAGGTTGCGCAAAAACCACTGACCAACACCCTTGGCCTCCTCGGCAGCGTAGCCAAGCACCTCACCGTGCTCATCCTTGAGCTCGTAGCGGTTCTTCGACTCGAAGCCGAGGATGATCTCGCCCCACTCCTTGGTCTGCTGGACAAGCACGCGCTCGCGCTCCCCGACGATCTGGCTCAACCCTTGCATCGAATCGGTGTAGCCGCGATGCGCCTTTGAGTCGAGTGCTATGGGCGAGCCAGGCGGACTTCCGAGCTCGCTCGAGCCCCCGCCGACGCTGGATCGGCGCCCTACCGGAACCCGATCACGCCCGCCGCGATCAGAAACGCGGCCAGAGCGATCCAGCACAGCCAGAGCACGATCAGCCGCTGGCCGTTGGCCGCGGGCGCACCTTCGTCGTGCGGTGATTCCTCGCTTCGCTCCACCTCGGGACTATCGGCCGCTGGCGGCACGGCCATGAGCGGTTCCCACATCCCAGGGCCGGCCTCAATCATCCGGCGGACGGCGGCGCTCTTCGAGTTCGGTCAGCGTCTTGGGCCAGTCCTTTTTGAGCAATTGCGACAGGCCGCGATCCGCCAGCAACTTGCCTTGGCACTGGCACGTCGGGCAGTAGTTGCACTCGTTGTCCGCGTAGCGAATCCGCTGCACCGGCGATTCGCACGACGGACACGGCTGCTGGAAGCGGCCGTGCACCGCCATGCCGCTGCGAAATGCCGTGACCTTCTGCGGCCAGCCGTCCCCCGCCTCTTCCCGCAGCCGCTGCGTCCACTCCGAGCAAACCGCGACGATGGCCAGCCGCAGCCGCTCGACCTCGGCGTCGTCGAGCCGCGACGTCCACGTCACCGGACTCAGCCGCGCACGGTGCAGCATCTCGTCGGAATAGGCGTTGCCGATGCCCGAGAAGCGCGTCGGATCGGTCAGCGCCCGCTTGAGCGTGCGGTTCTCGCCGCGCAGCTGCTCGGCAAACTGCGCGGCCGTGGCCCCTTCGACTTCGAGGCCGCCGCGGTCGAACGCCGCCAGCGCCTCGCGGCCGTGAACCACGTGCAGCGACGCGCGCTTTTTGCTGCCGGCTTCGGTCAGCAGCAGCGTTCCTTTGGCAAAATCGAACGCGGCCAGGTCGATGCGGCTGCCGAGACGGCGCTCGCCCGGATGCCACTTGAGCCGGCCCGCAATCATCAGGTGCAGCACCAGGTAGTGCTCCTTAGCAAAGCCCAGCACGAGCCGCTTGCCGAGCCGCTCGACCGACTGGAGTGTCTGTCCGTGCAGCACTTCGGGCTTTGGCGCGACCGAACGGAGCAAGAACGGGCTGCGGATGCGCAGCTCTTGCAGCACGTCGCCGACCAGTAGCGCGTGCATTCGCTCTCGATAGATGGTGACGTCGGGCAGTTCGGGCATGGCGATCCAATCCGGGCACGCCGGATGCCCCGCGACAGTATGCGAGCAGAACTCCTGCCACGACCACGCTCCTGCCGATACGAAGGGTGCTCATGAGCGACCCGACCCCGTTCTTTACCTGGCGCCCACACCCTTGGCACGGCGTCGAGGCCGGCCCCAAGCCGCCGGAACACATCACGGCCTACATCGAGATCTCGCCATTCGACCTGGTGAAGTATGAGATCGACAAGGTCTCGGGCTTCCTGCAGGTTGACCGGCCGCAGCGAACCAGCTCGCAGCCGCCGAGCCTCTACGGCTTCATTCCGCGCACGCTTTCCGGCAAACGAACCGGCGAAATGACGGTTGGTGCGGTCGGCGGCGACGGCGATCCACTCGACGTCTGCGTGCTCAGCGAGCGCCCCATCAACAGCCGCGACATCCTGCTGAAGGCGCGCGTCATCGGCGGGCTGTCGATGCTGGACGGCGGCGAAGCTGACGACAAGATCGTCGCCGTGCTCGAAGGCGACTTCATGTGGGGCGAGGTCTCAGACCTCGAAGAGCTGCCGCCGGTGCTGGTCGAACGCCTGCTGCACTACTTCGCCACCTACAAGCTCGTGCCCGGCGCCGCGCCGAACACGCTCGTTCCCTACGGCAAGGCGCACGCACTGCGCGTCATCGAGGCGTCGCTGGCCGACTACGACGACGTCTACGGCCAGGAAAACGGCAGCGGCCACGGCCACGGCTAGCGGCCGGCCACAGCGGCCCGCCAGAGAGGCACGCCCGCTGCCGCCCTGGATTCGATTCGCTCCTGAGACGAGTCGTTAGGCGCCGCCCGATCGCTACCCGATCGCCACCCGATCGCGATCCGAGGCCATCGCAGCCACGCGCCCAGCTGGTAGACTCCGCCGCTGCATGCCGAACGCCAAACCGACCCAGCCAGCCGGGCACCAGCCGCCGAAAAAGCGCCGCAAGCTCGCGATGTGGAAAAAGCTCCTGCTGCTCGCCGGAGCCTCGCTGTTCACGCTGCTGCTCTGCGAGCTTGGCATCCGCGTGTTTGCGACGTTCTTCTTTCCCAAGCTGATGGTGACCGATGCGCAGCTCGGCTGGAGCCACGCCGAGAGCCGCTCCAAGCCCTACACCAACGAAGACGGCGCCGTGCACCCGATCGTGCTCAACGAGTTTGGCCACCGCGGGCCTTCGTACGGGCTCGCCCGCAACCCCGGCAAGCGCCGCCTGCTCGTGCTCGGCGACTCGTTTACCGAGGCCGTGCACGTCGCCGAAGAGGAGATGTTCTCCCGACGGCTGGAGCTCGCCCGCGACGATCTCGAAGTCCTCAACGCCGGCGTCGGCGGCTGGGGCACCGTGCAGCAGCTGCTGTATCTGCGCGACCACGGTCTGAAGTTCGAGCCCGACGCAGTGCTGCTTGTCGCCTACGAAAACGACCTCAGCGACAACTGCATCTCGTACAGCCCGGGCATCGCGGCGCGGCCGTGGGCCAAGTGGCACGGCACGCTGGCCAAAGGCTCGCTCGAGGTCATCGAAGACTATGACGACGCGGAGTTCTTGAAGTTTGTGCTGCCGGTGCCGCTAGCGGGTTTCCTGATGCGCAACAGCTACCTGTTTTACGCCGTCAACGAGCGACTCTGGTTCAACCTCAACAAGGACGCGTTGCGCAAGCAGCAGGACGCGGACTTGGCCGCTCTCGAAGAGGAGCAGACGCAGAAAGTGTTCTTGGCGCTGCTGCAGAAGGTGCACAGCCTATGCGCGGCCAACGACATCGACCTGCACGTCGCCATGATCCCGAGCCTCGAGACCGTGCGTGCCGGCAAGGCCCCGTGGCACGATCAGGTTGGTGCCGCGTGCCGCGCCGACGGCATCGGCTTCGTTTCGCTGCTCCAGCCGATGGTCGACGGCATCGCGTCCGGCCGCCGACTCTACTTTGACGAAGACATCCACTGGACCCACGAAGGCCACGCGGTGGCGGCCCAGGCGATGGCGCCGCTGCTGCGGAAGTAGCGCGGCCGCCGGCGGCGGCGGCGGGGCGCAGCAAGCGGCTCGCGGCACTCTACGCGCCCTCGCCCGCATCCCCCCGCAGCAGCCGCTCGGCCTCGTCGCGGAACAGCTCCCGCGGATCGATGCCGCGCGCCAGCAGCTCCTGCGCCTGCTTCGGCGTTGCCAGGCCGACCGCCTTGCGTTCGCGCAGCACGTCGCGGAGCTCTTCGGCCTGCAGCGCCGACAGCTGCTCCGTTCGCTCGGTCGGCACGCCGGCCCGCTCGAGCGAGCGACGCTGCGAAGCGCTGGCGCCGGTGTCGCCGCGCGAACGGCGCACGTAGAAGTCGAGGTCAATCCCCACGGCAGCAAACGGGTCGCGCTGCTTGAGCTGGTAGGTCACCGAAGCGCGGTAGGCCTCTTCTTCTTGCTGCGCCAGCTCGAGCGCTTGCTCCAGCGCCAGCGCCTGGCCTTCGGCGCTCGCTTCTTTGGCGATGCGGCGCGCGCGCTCCTGCACGTCGGGATCAAACGTTGCGAAGATGTCGACGGCCTGCACCAGCGCGTGCCGACAGTTGCCGGGCACGAAGTCGAGCACCAGCAGGTCCTTCTTGCCGGGCGAGATGCGGGTGCCGCGCCCCACCATCTGCGCGTAAAAGGACCGCGACAGCACCGGCCGCGCGATCGCAACAAGAGCAATCTGCGGCACGTCGAATCCTTCGGTAAACAGCGAACAGTTGACCAGCACCTGGATCTCGCCGCTGCGGAATCGATCGAGCACCGGCGCGCGTTCTTCGTAGGGGCTGCTGCCGTCGAGCGCCGCCGCAAAGCTCTCGTCGCCGGCCTGCTCGTTGATGACGCGGCACAGCGCGTGCGCGTGCGCCACCGAAGCCGCAAACACGATCGCCGGCCGGTCGCCGCGCTCGCGCAGGATCGGCGTGACGATTTCGACCAGGTGCAGTTCGCGCGTCAGGACGTCCTCGACATCGCGCACCGCAAGCTCGCCGGCGATCTTGCGGATGCCGGAAAAGTCCGCCTGTGTCTGCACCAAAAACGAGCGGATCGGGCACAGCCAGCCGTCCTGGATCGCGCGCCGCACGTCGTAGTCATAGGCCAGCGCCGCAAACACGTCGCCGAGCGGCTGACGATCGCTGCGGTCCGGCGTGGCGGTCACGCCAAGCAGCCAGGCATCAAAGTGGCCGAGCACCTTGCGGTAGGAATCGGACGTCGCGTGGTGCGCTTCGTCGACGACGACGATCTTGAACGCGTCGCGCGGCACGTAGCGCAGCCGCTGCTGCATGGTCTGGATGCTCGCGACCGTGATCTTCGGCCGCTTGCTGGCGCCGCCGTTCGGCCGCGTAAAGTCGCGCCGGTCCGCCATCTCGACCGCGACCACGTCGTCGCACCAGCGCGAGATCTTGTCGCGCGCCTGCTCGATCAGTTCTTGCCGATGCGCCAGCACCAGCACCGGCCCTTTGGCGAGCCGAGAAATCTCCGCAAACAGCACCGTCTTGCCGGTGCCGGTCGGCAGCACCACGAGCGCCGAGCGATGCCCCTGCCGGTAGGACTCGCGGACCGCACGCAGCGCCGCGTCTTGGTAGGGACGAAGCTTCATGCGCGCGGCGTCGGCCTTGCTGACGGCAATTCTGGCGCAGGTCGATCTGGAGCCTGCAGCAGGTGCCCCGTCTTGACCAGGATTACCGTCTCCTCGTCGACAAACGGATGGTGCACGCTCTTGTGCCCACTCAGGATCCAGGTGCCGGCGGGGTACTGGCCGTGTTCGTCCTGAAACGTGCCGGACAGCACGAAGATCTCTTCGCCACCCCAGTGGCGGTGCGGCTGAAAGCGTTCGCCGGCGGGCCAATGCACGAGGGCCGTGCCTTCTTGGTCCTGCGAAAACAGCGGCATGACGCGCAGGTTGCCCTGGCCTTTTCGCCAAGGCTCTCGGGCCGTTGGCACAGCGAGCAGTGCGTGCACGGAGAGACCCGGACCGCTGCGCACAAGCAGCCGGCTGCCGCTAGTCGACGAGATGGCGCTCGCTTCGCCGGCCGCTTGTGCCGGCTGACGCAGGTAGCTGCCCGCCGCGTGCTCGACGCCCCCGACCACAGCACCGCCCGAAAGCACAAACGCCTCAAAGCCGCCTTCCTCCGGCGGACGCCACGCGGCGCCAGGGGCCAAATCGAGCAGCGCGACCTGCACAACCGGGCTCTCGCGACCGCTTGCCGACTCTCTGCGCACCACTCCCAGCAACCGTCGGGTCACGCCGGCCCATTCGGTCGGCGCAAAGGTCTGGGCGTGCGCATCCTGCGGGGCGGCGGCAGCGGCAGCGGCAACAATGCGCTCGGGGGACGGCTGGCTCATGGCTCTCGCAGGTATGGGCTCGGGCGTGCTGGCACGCCAGCTGGAAGTAGCCTTCCGGGGGCTCCATCGCACCGTATGCGACAGCCGCCGTTGGCGACAGCCGATCTCATGTCGCTGGATCCTTGCACGGGTTCCTCTCGCGGACTCATCGACCGGGCGAACGCATTCGCCTCCCGGCGCCAGTTTCCCACCTGCGCAGCCGCCCCGGCAAAGCTATGGTGTTGCCCGATTCGGCCGCCGTCGAAAGCCGACATCCCGATGGCCGACGTCCTGAAAGCAGATGACCGAAAAGACGACCCCGCCCGAAATGTCCGAGACGCCGCCGCGCACGGCCCCCGATCCGCAGGGGAATCCCGGCATGCAGATGAATCCCCGTATGCACCAGGGCGGCAAGCTGTCGTTCCGCAGCCGCGTGCAGGATGGCGACGACGCCCCCGGCGATCGGCTGGTGCTCGGCGGTGAGAATCCACCGAGCCTGCGCGAACTGATCCCGGCCGAACTCGACGGCGGCTTTGGCGGGCAGGACGTCGAAATCGAAATCGGCCCCGGCAAGGGCGCCTACCTGCTGGCTGCCACCGAGGCCAAGCCGGACACGTTCTTGCTCGGCATCGAAGCCGCGCTGGGCTACGCCAGCCTGGCGGCGACGCGACTCAACGAAAGCGGCCGCCAAAACGGCCTGTTCTTGGTCGACAACGGCAAGCTGTTCCTGGCGGACCGGGTTGACACCGGCGCGCTCGCCGCGGTGCACGTCTACTTTCCCGACCCGTGGCCCAAGCGCCGCCACCGCGGCCGCCGGTTCTTCACCGAAGACGTGCGCAAGGTGCTGGCGCGCGTGATCCGCGACGATGGCTACTGCCTGATTGCCACCGACAACGCCGCCTACGCCGGCCAGGTCGCGCGGGTGATGGGCAACGCCGAGGACTTCGAACGCGACGAAGACGAAGAACAGCGCCGGATCGAGCTCGGTCCCGGCCACGCGTTCACGCCGACCAACTTCGAGCGCAAGTACATCGAACAGGGCCGCGTCATCCGCCGCTACGCGTTCCGCCGGCTGCCGCGAACGGCCGAAGAACTGGCCGACGACCCCATTCCTGGAGCTTCTGTATGAGCCTGCCCGCTGACTCCTCTGACGGTTCTCGCGGCAACTCAGGCGGCGAGACGCGCTGGGTCGACTGCGGCCCCCTTTCGGACCTGTCGTTCGATCCGGGCGCGCCCGTCAAGATCGACGACCACTGGATCGCAATCTTTCCGCTGCCGGCCGACGAGTCGCCAGATCCCTCTGGAACATCTTCGGCCGGGACGGCCGACGGCCAAACCTACTATGCCATCGACAACGCGTGCCCACATGCGAGCGCACCGCTCTGCGACGGCACCCTGATGCGCGGCAAGATCGTTTGCCATTTGCACCTTTGGGAGTTTGACGTGCGCACCGGCGCTTGCGATGTCGGCAACGGCGAATGGGCCGTGCGCACGTATCCGACCCGGATCACCGACCAGCGGCTGTGGGTCGAACTGCCTGGCAAGAATGCCTGACGGGTGCGTCTGGCGGAAACGCCCGGCGGAAACGCCCGGCTGGAACGCCCGGCTGGAACGACTGCCGGGAACGCCGCAGCGAAGGCAGAAATGGCCTGCGCAATTTGCGCGCGGCCGCGGCTGGCATTGCGCACTTCGGAGGTCGCCAGAATCGAGCGGCGCAGCTAGCATGTTCGGCCCATGACGGACGGAATTGCCAGTGATCGCCACGACAAGCTGAAGGCCCTGCAAGCCGAGGGGATCGATCCCTTCCCAGCGCGCGTGCCCAAAGGCCAACCGATTGCCGAGGTGCTCGAGGGCTTCGACGGCAAGCACGGCCAGGTCGTGACCGTGGCGGGCCGGCTGTCGCAGGTGCGCGACTTCGGCAAGCTGCGCTTCTCCCACATCGGCGACCGCACCGGCTCGATCCAGATCGGCTTCCAGCGCGACCGCCTGACCGACTGGTGGCCGATGCGCAAGAAGGTCGAGGCCAACGACCTGGTCAGCATCACCGGCGAGATCGGCGTCACCCAGAAGGGCGAAAACACCATCTGGGCGACCGACGTCACCCTGGCGTCCAAGGCGCTGCGGCCCGCACCCGAAAAGTGGCACGGCCTGCAGGATCAAGAGCAGCGCTACCGCATGCGCTACGTCGACCTGTTTGCCAACCCCGAGGTCCGCGACGCGTTTGCCCTGCGCTCGAAGATCGTGCGCGAAGTGCGCCACTACTTCGATTCGCTCGGCTACCTCGAAGTCGAAACGCCGATCCTGCAGCCGCTGTTCGGCGGCGCTGCGGCGCGGCCGTTCACGACGCACCACAACACGCTCGACATGCCGCTGTTCCTGCGCATCGCGCCGGAGCTGTATCTCAAGCGTCTGATCGTCGGCGGCATGGAGCGCGTCTACGAGATCGGCCGCGTCTTCCGCAACGAAGGCATCAGCACGCGCCACAATCCCGAGTTCACGATGCTCGAGGGCTACGAGGCGTGGGCCGACTACAAGGACGTCATGGACCGCGTCGAGGGGCTGTTTGGCCACCTCGTCGACACGGTGCTCGGCGGCGACGGCAAAGTCACGTTCCGCGAGGCGGAGTACCAGCTCAAGCCGCCGTTCCAGCGCGCCCGCTACCTCGACCTCTTTGAAAGCAAGAACCCCGGCGTCGACTGGTTTGAGCATGACCAGGTGCTCGCACGCGCCACGGAGCTCGGCCTCAAGACCGCCGGCATCGAAGCCAGCAAGCTGGCCAACGACGTCTTCGAAGCGACCGTCGAAGAGACGCTGACCGGGCCGGTTTTTGTGCACGACTATCCGACGGCAATCAGCCCGCTCGCCAAGCGCATCGCCGACGACCCGCGGGTGACCGAGCGCTTTGAGCTGTTCGTCGCCGGCATGGAGCTCGGCAATGCATTCAGCGAGCTCAACGATCCGATCGACCAGGAAGAGCGCTTTGAGGAGCAGGTCGAGCACAAGGATGCGCACGGCGACGACGAGGCGCCCGGCGAAGTCGATGACGACTACGTCACCGCGCTCGAGTTCGGCATGCCGCCGGCCGGCGGGCTCGGCATCGGCATCGACCGACTGTGCATGCTGATGACGGGCTCGACGTCGATACGCGACGTGGTGCTGTTCCCGCTGCTGCGGCGCGTCGATGCGGCGGCGGCGGCGGCGCAATCTTCGGATGCGGACGGCGGCGGCGCGAGCGGCGGCGAAGCCCCCGAAACGAAGGGCGGCAAGCCAGCGGCGGCGGCCGCGCCGGATGACGGCGGCAAGTCCACCGACGCAGGTGCTGCGGAAACACCGTGATTCCGGCGTTCAGTCCGTTCCTGGCGCTGCGCTACCTCGTCACCCGGCGGATCAACCTGCTCGGGATGCTCGGGGTCGCGTTCGCGGTCTGGGCGATGCTGATCGTCGACGGCGTCTTCACGGGCTTTGTCCAGGACATCCGTCGCAACGTGCGCCAAAGCGCGCCCGACCTGCTGCTCACCGAGCTGCCCAACGACACCGCCTACGAGCCGCTGCGCGAGGCGCTCGAGGCCGATGCCGACGTCGTGATCACGGCACCGCGCCTGCGCCACCAGGGCATCCTGCAGCCGCTCGCTCGGACCCTGCGCAGCCGCGGCGCCAAACGCAGCTCGCAGCTCGAGTTTGACCACACCGCCAACGGCTTTGCGCTGCTGCTCGGCATCGACCCATTGCGCGAAGCCCAGGTCGTCGACCTAGCCGGCTGGCTCGAGCGCGGCCCGGCCGAACTCGGCGAACGCATTGACGCGGACCTCCCGCGTTCGCCGGTTCTCGATGACCCCGACCCGAGCCGCCGCGAGAAGCTGCTGCTGCCGGATGAAATGGAGTGGCGCGCACGTGGCATGGCGCGCCTGCCGCGCGAGCCCAACAAAGCCGACCACCGCAGCA
The DNA here is from genome assembly GCA_045105235.1 of Planctomycetota bacterium. Lineage (GTDB taxonomy): Bacteria > Planctomycetota > UBA1135 > UBA1135 > UBA2386. Next base: position 37,824 of record JBGCDH010000110.1, read on the forward strand.
TCTGGCCGGGCGTGCTGCTCGGCTGGCGACGCGCCTCGCACTCGGGCCTGCAGCGCTTTGCGATGCCGTTTGATCTGTTGGTCGCATCATTCCCACCGCCGGCCACCGAGGACGCCGCGCCGCGCATCTACCCGTTTTCGATGAAGGTCGGGTTCGCCGGCTTCTACGACTCGGGACACCGCATGTTTGACGAGGCGACCGCGCTGCTGCCGATCGAGTCGCTGCGCACCGCCCTCGGCCAAGACCTGTCGGATCCGTACAGCATCGACCTGGTCACCGACGTCGCGATCCGGCCCAAGGACAACCTGACCGCGGCGCAGCTGCGGTCGCTGCAGCAACGCCTTCAGGAAGCGGCCCAGGCCGTGCTGCCGGCCGGCAGCCCTCCGTGCGCGGTCTACGACTGGCGCGAGCAAAACTCGGTGTTCCTGTCGGCGGTCGCGCAAGAGCAGGCGATGATGCAGATCGTGCTGTTTGTCGTCATGTTGGTCTCGGCGTTCGTCATCTACGCGACGCTGCACATGATGGTGGTGCAGAAGATCAAGGACATTGGCATCGTCGCCGCGATCGGCGGCTCGCCGCGCGGCATTGGCCAGATCTTCTTGGTGACCGGCCTCGTGATCGGCACGGTCGGCACCGCGCTCGGCGTCGGCGCGGGCCTGCTGTCGAGCGTGCTGCTCAATCCCGCCAACGATTGGCTGTTCGACAACTTCGGCCTCGAGCTGTTTCCGCGGCGCCTGTTCGACCTCGACCGAGTGCCTTGCGAGCTGCAGACCCCGTGGGTCGTCACCATCGCCATCGGCGCCATCCTGCTGTCGCTGCTGGTTGCCTACGTGCCGGCTCGCAAGGCCTCCCGCATGAACCCCGTCCTAGCCCTGGGCCACGAATGACTCCCGTCCTCGAAGCGCAAGCCGTGCACAAAAGCTACCGCGTTGGCGGCCGCGAACTCTCGGTGCTGCGCGGTGTCGATCTGTCGATCCAGAAGGGCGAAAAGGTCGCGCTGCTGGGCGCATCGGGTGCCGGCAAGTCGACGCTGCTGCACCTGCTGGGCCTGCTCGACGCGCCGACGTCTGGCCAGGTGCTCTACAACGGCCAGTCCGTCAGCGAGCTGCCGGTTGGCGAGCGCGCGCTGCTGCGCCACCAGCAGGTCGGCTTTGTGTTCCAGTTCTACCACCTGATCCCAGAGCTGACGGCGCTGCAAAACGTGCTGCTCGCGCGCATGATGGGCACGTCGGTGTTTGGCTACTGGGGCCAGCGCAAGCAGGCCCGCGCCGCCGCCGAGAACATCCTCGAGCAGGTCGGGCTCGGCGACCGCATGCGGCACCGCCCCGCCGAGCTGTCCGGCGGCGAACGCCAGCGCGTCGCGATTGCGCGGGCGCTGCTCGCCGAGCCGCGCGTCGTGCTCGCCGATGAGCCGACCGGCAACCTCGACTCGCACACAGCCGAAGGCGTCGTCGAACTGATGTTTTCGATCCAGCAGGAGCGCGGCCTCGCCTTTCTGCTGGTCACCCACGACGAGCAGCTCGCTCGCCGCTGCGACCGCATCGTGCGCATGAAGGACGGCACCGTCCTCAGCGAGGAGCACGCCAGCTGATGTATCGGCTGTTCTTGGCAGTGCGCTATTTGCTGACGCGCCCGATCAACCTGCTCGGGATCGGCGGCATCACCATCAGCGTCTGGGCGCTGGTGGTCGTCGTTTCGCTGTTTTCCGGCTTCCTGCAGGTCGTCGAACAGCACGTGCGCGCCGCAAGCTCAGACCTGATCGTCAGCCAGCTGCCGCCGTGGGCCGAATGGCCCGAGCTCGAAGCCGCACTCCGCGACGATCCGAACGTCGCCGGCGCCGCGCCCCGCGTGCTGCACTACGGCCTGCTGCAGCCGCCCGGCAAGCGCCCGCCGCCAGCACCGCTGCCGGGGCGCTCGGCGCTGCACGGCGGCGACCAGCCGTTTCTGTTCGTCTTTGGCATCGACCCGGCCGCCGAGCGAGAAGCCACCGACTTTGACAGCTGGCTGCGCGACCCGCGCATTCCGGACGCGCTGCGCTGTGCCAAACCTGATGACCCGCTGCGGCCGCGTGGCGCGGTGCCGACCGTCCTGCTCGGCCTGGAGCGCATGCAGCGCGAAGGCATTCAGGTTGGCGACACGCTGCGCCTGACGACGGCCCAGCTGGTCAGCGGCGAGGGCGGCGGCAAGCGCGCGCAAAAGCTCGAGCTCGATCTGGTCGTTGCCGGTGCGTTCCATACCGAACACAGCGGTTTCGAAGGCAACAGTGCCTTCCTCGCCATCGACGTGCTGCGCGCCGAGCTGTTTCCCAATGAGCCCGGCCGCATCCAGGAGGTCGCCGTCGCCGTGCACGACCCGAGCCAGCTCGACGCGACCGCCGACCGTCTCGGCCGCGCCGTCAAGCGCACGGTCGTGCGCGAAAGCATGGGCTACGGCTTGGTGCAAACCTGGCGCCAGAAGAACCGGCAGTTCCTCGATTCGGTCGCGCACCAGCGCAGCCTGATGAAGATCGTGCTCATCGTCATCATGGTGGTCGCGGCGTTTTTGATGCTTGCGACGCTGTCGATGATGGTCACCGAGAAGACCTCCGACATCGGCATCCTGACCGCCATGGGCGGCACGCCGGGCGGCGTCACGCTGGTGTTCCTGTCGTGCGGACTCGTCATCACGGCAGTTGGCGTGGTTGTCGGCCTCGTGCTCGGCGTGCTGACATCGGTCTACCTCGAAGAGATCCGCCAGGCACTGCTCTGGGCCTTCGGCGTCGATCTGTTTCCGCTCGACGTCTACAATCTCAATCGCGTGCCGAGCAAGATCGAGCCGCTGTGGCTGCTGCAGGTCACCGGCATGGCGCTCGGCACCGGGCTGCTGGTGTCGGCCATCCCGGCCCTGCGGGCCGCCCGCCACGACCCGCTGGTTTCCCTGCGAGGCGCCTGATGCAGGGCCCGCCCAACGTCCTCCCCGACCGCATGCCGGCAGCCGTCCTGGCGTTGGCGCGGGCGCTGCTGCTGGCGGCGGCCGTCGCGTCAACGAGCGGCTGCGTCAGCCAGCCCAACATCGACGAACGCGGCCTGCTGCCCAGCGCCCGCCGCGTGCTCGGCATCGACTTCAGCCGGAGTGCCGGCAACCGCCGCCTGCAGTCGCTGCGACGCGCGCCCGCCGCCGCCGCTGGCGAACTGCGCCGCCCCCTCAACTGGAGCGAAGATGTGCGCCTGCTGTCACAGGACCTGCGCCGGGCGACGCGGATTTCGGATACGGCCGGTCGCCTGCTGCACGCCGGCCGCAAACGCGACCCGCTGCGCAGCGCCTACCGCCTGCTGCCAAACGAACGAGACCTGGCCCAGCACGCCGCCGACGACCTCGACCTGCTGCTGCGCATGCTCGGTCCCGGACGGCGGCCGCTCGGCGAAATCGACGACATCGAGCATCGCACGGACTTCCGCGACGACCGCCCCGAACGCACGCTGTGGCAGCGGCTGCGGCGCCGCCTGCGGTTCTGATCCAGCAAACCGGCGATGAACTTCCTGCTGCTAGCGCCCGAGGAGCTGTCGACTGATGGCACGGCTCGCCTCTGTGACCGCCGCGCCGAGCACCTGCGCACGGTCTTGCGCGCCGAGCCGGGCCAGCTGCTGCGCTGCGGCATCCTCAACGGGATGCTCGGCGAGGCCGAGGTGCTGACCCTGACGGCGCACGAGGCCACCGTGCGGGTCACGCTGCAGCGTGACCCAGAGCCGGTCGGCGGCGATGTCCTGCTGCTGGCAACTCCCCGCCCCAAGGTGCTGATGCGCATGCTGGCCCACGCCGCGGCGCTGGGCTTCGCCCGCATCGTGCTGTTCCGCAGCTGGCGCGTCGACAAGACCTGGATGATGAGCAAGGCGTTTGATCCGGCGGTGCAGCGGGAGCAGTTGCTCTACGGGCTCGAGCAAGCGGGCCGCACGCGCATCCCCGATCTCGAGGTGCACGACCGCTTCAAGCCGATGATCGAAGACCACCTGGACCGCATGGAGCTACCGAGCAGCCAGCGCTTCGTGGCGCACCCGACTGCCAGGACGGCAACCCACACGCTGACGCGGAACGACGGTCCGTTTGCCCTGGCGCTCGGCCCTGATGGCGGCTTTCTGCCCTACGAAGTCGAGCAGTTCGAAAGCTTCGGTTTCACCGCGATCACGTGCGGCCCCCACGCGCTTCGCACCGAGACGGCACTCGCCGTTCTCTGGGGGCAGTTGCACCTGCTGCGGCAACGCCAGTAGCTTCTGCGGGTGATCTCTTTGCGCGTGGGGCTGTCGGGGGCCGGGCCGGCTGGTGTCGACATTGTCGAGCAGGTGCGCATCCACGAACACTGCGACGTCGTCGCGGTGCACGACGCGCGGCCCGGCCTTGCCGCCGAGCTTGCACGCGGCTGCGATCTTGGCATCGCGACCGAAGACTTCGCCGAGCTGCTGGGCACCGGCGTCGACTTCGTCGTCCTGGCCGGACCGCTACAGGATCGCATCGCGCAGGTCCAAGCTTGTGTCGAGCAGTCCGTGCCGGTTTTGCTGCACGCGCCGATGGCGGCCGATCTGACCACCGCGCGCCAAATCCACGAACTCGGGGAGCAGCACGGTGTGCGCATCGGCGTCTACGTCCGAGCCCAGGGCGACCCCGTGGTCGAACAGCTGCGCCGCATGATCGCAGCCGACTGGCTCGGCGGCGTGGTCTGCGTGCAGGCGATCACCGGCGACGACGAGCTGCTGCGCACAGGCCGCGTCAGCAGCAGAGACAACCTGTTTGTCACCCATGCCAGCCAGCAGCTGCACCTGACCAGCTGGCTCACGGGACGCACCGTGCACAGCGTCACGGCGCAGACGACGGGTTCGTTCTCGCCCGGCGTCGACGACGGCGGCGTCGCGACGCTGATGCTGCGCGGCAACGTCAGCTGCAGCTACCTCGTCAGCCGCCTGACGCGCGCCGACGCGTTTGCGATCCACGGCACCGATGGCGGCCTGCGCATCGCCGGCGACCGCATCTGGCTCTCGGGCCAGCACCCGTTCAAGGGGCACGTCTTCGATTACCTGACGCCCGGCATCGAGCAGGTGCTTAGCCGAGCCGACCTGCAAAAGGCGCTGCAGACGCATCGGAAAACGAGCGAGCTGCACGGCCGCTTCGCGCGCTGGCTCGAGGACACGGACGACTTTCCGTGCCCGAGCGAGCAGGCGGTGCTCGACTTCGAAGGCATCGCCGCGATGCGGCTGGCTGCCGAAGAGCAGCGCACGGTTGACCTTTAGAGACGGGTGACCTGTAAGGACGGTTGACCTGTAAAGACGGTTGACCTGTAAGGACGGCTGACCTGTAAAGACGGCTGACCTGTAGAGCGGCTGCCGCCACCAACGGGCCGACCTGCGGCACCGACCTAGCGCGCTCCGTACTGCTTGTCGTAGTAGTCCTGGTAGGCACCGCTGCGCACGCGCTCCCACCATGGCTTGTTGTCGAGGTACCAGGAGACGGTCTGCTCGAGCCCCTGCTCAAACGTGTATTCAGGCGTCCAGCCGAGCTGCGCCCGCGCCTTGGAGCTGTCCATGGCATAGCGGCGGTCGTGGCCGGGGCGGTCCTTGACGTAGGTCATCAGATCTTCGCCCTTGCCGACCAGACGCAGGATCTCGCGCACCACAAAGATGTTCTCGCGCTCGGCGTCGCCGCCAAAGTTGTAGACCGCGCCCTTTTCGCCGTCCTCCATCGCGCGCTGGATGCCGCGGCAGTGGTCGAGCACGTGGATCCAGTCGCGCACGTTCTTGCCGTCGCCGTAGATCGGCAGCGGCTTGCCTTCGTGCGCGTTGGCAATGATCAGCGGGATCAGCTTTTCGGGAAACGGGTAGGGCCCGTAGTTGTTGGAGCAGCGCGTGATTACACAGTCCATGTCGTGCGTGTGCACCGCCGCGCGCACCAGCAGGTCGCTGCCGGCCTTGCTCGACGAATACGGCGAGTTCGACTGCAGCGGCGTGTCTTCGGTGAAGTAGCCCCAGGCGCCGAGCGAACCGTAGACCTCATCGGTGCTGACGTGCACGAAGCGCTGGACGCCGTTGTGCCGCGCTTGGTCGAGCAGCACCTGCGTGCCGACGACGTTGGTCTGCACAAACGCCGACGCGTCGAGCACCGAGCGGTCGACGTGGCTCTCGGCCGCGAAGTGCACCACGATCTCGGGGCGATGCTCTTCAAACACCTTGGCCATCGCCTTGGGATCGGCGATGTCGCCGCGCACAAACGCGTAGCGCTCGTGCCCCTCGACGTCCGTCAGGTTCTCAAGGTTGCCCGCGTAGGTCAGCAGGTCGAGGTTGACGATGTGGTGGTCGGTATCGCGCAGCATCATGCGCACGAAGTTCGAACCAATGAACCCGGCACCGCCGGTTACGAGAAGCTTGCTCACGAGGTTGTGTAGGAATCCAGGTTGTGTAGGAATCCAAAGGTATCAGTATTTCTTGCCGCGCAGCTTGCCAGAGGCATCGCCAGGCGTGTCGCCAGCGTGCTGCGCCGCCGCCCGCGCCGCATCATCGAGCGGCAGGTGGCGAGCCAGCGCGTCGCGGTAGTCCGGCATCGGCTTGCCGCGCAGCGCCGCCAGCTTGGAGGTGTCGAGCACCGACCACGCGGGACGCGCGGCCGGCAGGCCAAGGTCGGCGGCCGTTTGCTCGCCGACTTCGACCTCGCCGAGCCCGGCAAGTTCGAGCGCATCGCGGGCAAACTGATGCCACGAGCACTGGCCCTCGTTGGCGGCGTGGTAGATGCCCCCGCCCGCCGGCCGCATCTCGGCCAGATCGAGCAGCGCCTCGGCGAGATCCAACGTCATCGTCGGACGGCCGATTTGATCGGTGACGACCTTGAGCGGCTGACCCGAACGCGCACGGTCGAGAATCGCGCGCGGAAAGTTGCGGCCGCCGGGCCCAAAGACCCAGCTCGTGCGAACGACGTAGAAGTCGTCGCGGCCGTGTGCGAGCAGCGACTCTTCGCCGAGCCGCTTGCTGCCGCCGTAGGCCGACAGCGGCGCGATCGCGGCGTCCACCGGATAGGGCGTGCCGTGCAGCGAGCCGTCGAAGACAAAGTCCGTACTGACGTAGGCCATGCCGGCGTCGTGCCTCGCCGCCGCCTCGGCCACCCAACTCGTCGCAAGCCCGTTGATGCGGTAGGCGCTCAGCGGATCCTGCTCGCAGCCATCGACGTTGGTGATCGCACCGCAGTGCAGCACAAAGCGCGGCGGTGCCTCGGCAAACACGCGGTCGATCTCGGCCCGCTGGTCGAGCGGCATCTCGGCGACGTCGACGCCGACCGCCCGCAGCCCGCGCTGTTCCGCCAGACCCATGATGCTCCGGCCAAGCTGGCCATCGGCACCGGTAACCAGCAGCTCTACGTCCATCGTCATCGTTTGTCTTGGGGCCTTTGCCTAACGTGCATTCGTTGCCCAATCCGGGCTACGGAAATCCGCGCTCTGGAGGAGAGTCTCTGGAGGCGACTCTCTGGAGACCACACTCTAAAGATCCGTGCGGTTGGCACCGCCATCGCGAATCATCGACGACGAGCGGTACAGCGACTCAAACGTGCCGGCATCGGTCCACCAGCCTTCGAGCACGTCGGCGGTCAGCGTGCCTCGTCGCACATACTCGTTGTTGACGTCGGTGATCTCGAGTTCGCCGCGATCGGAAGGCTTCAGCGTGCGGCAGATGTCGAACACCTCGGCGCCGTACATGTAGATGCCGATGACCGCGAGGTTGGTCTCGGGATCCTTCGGCTTCTCGACGATCTTCTCGACCTTGCCGTCGTCCTTGACCGTGGCGACGCCAAAGCGCTCGGGGTCGTGCACTTCCTTGAGCAGGATCTTGGCGCCGCCGCCGTTTTTCACCTGCTCGCGGAAGTCGTCGGCCGCCCCCTTGATGCTGCGCTCGACGATGTTGTCGCCGAGCACCACGCAGATCGGCTCGCCGTCGGCGAACTCTTCGGCGAGCTTGAGCGCATCGGCGATGCCGCCTTCGCCTTCTTGGTAGGCATAGCGCAGCTGACGCAGACCAAAGTCCGCGCCGTTGCGCAGCAGCTGCAGGAAGTGGCCCGCGTAGTTGCCCCCGGTGACGACAAGCACGTCGGTCACGCCAGCGTTTACCAAACACTGGATCGGGTAGTAGATCATCGGCTGGTCAAACACCGGCAGCAGGTGCTTGTTGGTGATCTTGGTCAGCGGATAGAGGCGGCTTCCTAGGCCTCCGGCGAGAACGACACCCTTCATGCTGATGGCTCCGATGCGAGTTGTTCGCGATACCAAGCAAACGTCTTCTTCAAACCTTCGGCGAATCCCACGCTCGGCGCGAAGCCGAAGCGCTCTTTCGCGCGGCGATTGTCGGCGAGCGAGTGGCGCACGTCGCCGTTGCGCGGCGGTGCATACTGCGGATCGGTGACGACCTGATCCGGCAGCTGCTCCTGCACGAAGCCGCGCAGGGTCTCGTAGACGTCGAGCACCGTGGTCGAATCACCATACGCGAGGTTGACCGTTTCGCAGCCTTTGCTGGTGCCGTCGAGGCACTGCAACACGCCGGTGACCAGGTCCTCGATGTAGGTAAAGTCGCGCGCTTGGCCGCCGTCGCCATCGATGCGCACGGGCTTGCCGAGGATCAAGTTGCGGCAGAAGGCGGCGATGACGCCCGAATACGGGCTGTCGGCCGGCTGGCGCGGACCAAATACGTTGAAGAACCGGGTCACCACGACCGGCATGCCAAAGACCCGCGAGAAGCTGCGGCAGTAGAGCTCACCGGCGAGCTTGGCCGCCGCGTAGGGCGACAGCGGATCCTCGCGCAGCTCTTCGTGCTTTTGCATCGCCTGCTGGTTGCCGTAGGCCGAGCTGCTGCCCGCATAGACGACGCGCGCGCCGTTTTTGTGGGCCTGGTGCAGGATCTGCACGGTGCCCGTTGCGCACGCCTCATGCGTATCGAGCGGCTTTTCGAGGGAGCGCGCCACCGACGGCAGTGCCGCCAGGTGCACCACCTTGGTGCAGCCCTTCATCGCGCGTTCGACATCGGCTGCAACAGCGATCGACCCCTCGACAAACTCGACGTCCATCCCCTGAAGGTTTTCACGACGCCCCGTGCAGAGGTTGTCGAGAACGACAACGTCTCGCCCCGTGGCCAGCAGCCGTTCTGAGACGTGGGAGCCGATGAAGCCCGCACCACCTGTCACCAATACGCGTTCGCTCAAGCGATCCTCCCGGCCTGCTTCTCTTCCAGATACCACCGACAAAACTTCTGCACCCCATCGGCAAGAGACGTGCGCGACCGATAGCCCAGCTCGCGTTCTGCTCGGGATACGTCTGCGTAGGTCTGGCGCACATCGCCCGGCTGGTCCGGCAGGCGCTCGATCTTGGCCTTTTGGCCGAGAGCGTCTTCGAGCAGCTGCACGAGTTCGGACAGCGACGTCGTCGCCGCCCCGCCGAGATTGTAGATCCGGTAGGGATCGCCTGCGCCCGCCGCATCCGCCGCACCGGACGGCACGCGCTGGGTCGCCGCCAGCACGCCGGCGACGATGTCGTCGACGTAGGTATAGTCCCGGCGCGTCGTGCCGTCGCCAAAGAGCGGCAGCGTCTCGCCGTTGGTGATCATGCGGGCAAACTTGTGGATCGCCATTTCGGGCCTCTGGCGCGGCCCGTAGACCGTGAAGAAGCGCAGGCACGTCACCGGGTTGCCGTGCAGGTGATGCCACGTGTAGCAAAGCACCTCACCGGCCTTTTTGGTGGCTGCGTACGGTGAGACCGGCCGGTCGACGGCGTGCTCCTCCGAGAACGGCACGCGCTCGTTGCCGCCATAGACCGAAGAGCTGCTGCCGAACACGACGCGCACGGCAGGGTCCGTGATCTGCTCGAGCAGGGTCTGCGTGCCGGTAACGTTGACGTCGACGTATCGGATCGGGTCCTGCAGCGACGGGCGCACGCCCGCCAGCGCCGCCAGGTGCACGAGGCAGCCGACGCCATCGAGGGCACGGCGGCACACGTCGGCATCGCGCAGGTCGCCTTCGACGACTTCGAGGCTCGAACCGGTGCGCGCGGCGACCTGCTCAAGGAGCTCGAGATTGGCGCGTTTCAGCGTCGGCTCATAGAACGAGTCGATGCAGTCCAGGACACGCACGTCCGAACCTTCTTCGAGAAGGCGTTGGCTGAGGTGCGAACCGATGAAGCCTGCACCCCCGGTGACGAGAACGGCGGCCATGAGAGCACCGGCTTTGGTATGCGTGGCGCGAGATCATTGCAATTGCCAAGCGGTCCGAAATGCGAAGCGAGGTGCGTTCTTCCCTCCCGCAGGCCACAAAATCGCCCGCCACGCCAGCCCCGAACGTGTCGCCTACCAACCGGTATTCTCCCCAGGCTGTCCCCAATCGGCCATGGCTACGCCCCAGTTGGCAATGCCAGACACAAGCCCCCGCCTGACCTGGCAGCCAAAGACCGGTATCATCGGGGGATGTCCCTGACCCCTGCCGCACGTGCCGCGAAAACCGCCCACGGCGCTCGCCCTCCCGCAGCAAACATGCGTGCTGCTGGGCTCGCCCTGCTGGTTCCTCTGCTGGCCCTAGGCCCATTGCATGCCCAAAAGGCAAAAGAGCCGCCGAACGACCCGCAGCTGTCCGAGCACCTCAAGCGGCTGAAATCGCTGGTCAAGGACCGCAAGATGACGGGCGATTTCACGGCGATCAGCCTGATGCAAAAGCTCGACAAGGAGCTCGAAAAGAAGAACAGCAAGGACAAGAAGAAGATCGTCAAGGCGCTCGGCGGCGTCTTTACGACCGGCAAGGTGCGCGAAGGCGCGCGCGACGTGCTCTACCGCGAGGCGGCCGATCTGCTGGCCAAGCTCGGCGAACAGGGCGGTGCCAAGGCGCTTGCCAAGAGCGAAGCCAACAAGCGCTTCGACGACAACGTCTCGCTGCGGGCGCACCTGCTGAAGGCGCTCGGCAAGACGGAGGACGCCGACCACATCGACTACCTGCTCGACGTCACCACGCGGTCGCACATTGATGCGCTGCGCGCGGCGTCCGGCGAAGCGCTCAGCAACTTCACCAAGGCGAAGCTGCGCCAGAAGCGCGAGATTGTCGAGCAGATCATCCGAACCTGGGGCAGCCTGCACTCGGACGCTACGCGCGCCGTCAACCTCGACCCCAACGAGCCCGTTGACTTCAACCCGCAAAACGCCCGCCGCATCCTCCGCGCCTGCGAGGGCCACTGGATCCGCACGCTGCAAAAGCTGACCGGCGTCTCGCAGTCAAAGTTTCCGGAGTGGCAGCGTTGGCTCAACAAGAACCGCGGCTGGAAACCGCCCGCGTAGCGGGGAGTTGCGCCAGCCTGCGAGTTGCCAGCTCCGCAAGGCGCTCGCAGGCGGTAGCATTCTGGACCCGCCCCACAAGCTCCCGCGATCGCGCCAACGACAGCGCGACCGGGTCGTCACGAATGCGCGCCCATCGACCCACGCCAAGCTCCACGTTTTTGCCAGCACTCCTGCTGCTGGCGACCGCACTGGCTCCGCCAGCCGCTCTGACCGCGCAAGCCGAACGCCCGCCTGCGCGTGGTGCCGAGAGCGGCCGCCCCGAGAATCATGCCGACGCCACGCAGCCGTCGTCGACGCTGCTGGTGCTGCTCAAGGCCCGACGCGTCACCACCGAACGCGCGGCCGAACTGGCTACGGCGCTCGCGACCCGGGCCACGCGGGACCGCTTGGAGGCGGCCCGCACCGTGCGCGATCACTACCTGCGCGGCGACAAAGCCTGCCGCAAACTCGCCGACAAAGCCCTGCAGCGCGTCTCGCGGCAGGCGGCACGTGCGCAGCGCAGCCAGCTCGGCCGCGGCGGCGACAAGAAGGTCGAGGCGCTGCGCGAGGCGTCGCTGCTGGTGTCGCGCCGCTCCGATCTTACCAAGGAGCAGATCCGTAAGCAGGTCGACCCGCGGCTCGAGCAGCTCGAGGAGCTGCTGTTTCCGTCGTTTGCCGCCGTGCTCGCCACCGATGCCAAACTCGATGCACAGCTGACCGCCATGCGCCACGCACACGCCGAGCAGCGGCGCTGGTTTGCAATCTACCGGGACACTCTGGCGGGGCTCGACGGCAGCGATCGCTTCGACAAGCACATCGCCCGCTACCCGGTGCCGATGGAGCCGGCTTCGACGGAGGACGTCGACGCCGCTATCGAGTCGGCCACGCTGCGCGGCCTCGCCATGTCGGAGAACGACCGCAAGTCCCTGCTGCACAACGAAGGCCTGCGCAGCAGCAGCCGCGCGCAGGAGTTCTTCGGCACGGCGCGGCTCAACCGCATTCGCTATGCGCTCGGGCTCGGCCTCGTGCGCATCGACCCCAAGCTCGGCGACGCGGCGCGCGACCATTCGCTCGACATGCACACGCTGCGCTTCTTCTCGCACACGTCGCCGGTCAAAGGCAAAGAACGGTTCGGGCAGCGCGCGTCCAACTTTGGCACCAGCGCCTCGGCCGAAAACATCGCCGCCGGGCAAGATACGGGCCAAGGCGCCATCCGCGCTTGGTGGTACAGCCCAGGCCACCACCGCAACATGCTTGGCAGCCGCCACCGGCGCACCGGCCTCGGCCAGCACGCCAACAAGTGGACGCAGCTGTTTGGTGGCTAGGCAGCTGGCCAGCGCCCGGGGGACGCCCCCGGTGCCCCTAGCGCCCGCGAACGCCGTTGACGAGCCGCTCGATGCCGAGCGGGTTGCTGTCGCGCAGCTGCTCCGGCAGCTGATCCTGCGGCCAGTCCTGCCAGCAGGCCGGACGCACCCAGCGGGTGATCGACGTCGCCCCCACGGCCGAGAAGCGCGCATCGGACGCGGCCGGGTAGGGCCCGCCGTGCACCATGGCGGGCGACACTTCGACGCCGGTGGGAACACCATTGGCGATCAGCCGGCCGACCCTGTTGCGCAGCGCATCGATCACGCCCTGGCTGCTGGCGAAGTCATCGCCATCGCCGTGCACCGTCGCCGTCAGGTGGCCCTCGAGCGAGTCGACAACCTGCTGCATTTCCTCGACCGTGCGGCACGGCACGGCCAGCAGCGCCGGGCCGTAGATCTCGCTGCGCAGGCGCGGATTGTCGAGCAGGGCCTGCGGCGTTGCGCGCAGCAGCGCCGGGCAGACTTCGCTCGCGCCCTTGCTGGCGCCGGCATCGCCGCCGCCACTCTGGGCCTCGGCGTGGTCGACTTCGACCGGCAGCTTGGCGACATCCTGCATCGCACGGTCGTAGGCCTGGCGAATCGTCGGGTGCACCGCTGGCCCCGCCGACGACTTGACCAAGCGCTCGCGCAGCACGCTGCTGAAGGCTTCGCCCCCTTCGCCGTGCAGCCACATGACCAGGCCCGGGCTCGTGCAAAACTGGCCCTGCGCGAGCAGCGCCGAGCTGACCAGCTGCTCGGCCACTTCGGCGCCGCGGTCGCGCAGTGCGTTCGGCAGGATCACCACCGGGTTGGCCGAACCCATCTCGGCAAACACCGGGATCGGGCGCGGCCGCGCAGCCGCCAAATCGTGCAGCGCGCGGCCGCCAGCGTGCGAACCCGTAAAGCCGACCGCCTGCACTTCGGGGGCGCGCACCAGCGCCCCGCCGATCTCATGGCTGTTGCCGTGCAGCAGCGAGAACACGCCCTCGGGCAGGCCAAGGCGCTGCACCGCTGCTTGGACAACGCGCCCGACGAGCTCGCTCGTGCCCGGGTGTGCCGGGTGGCCCTTGACGATCACCGGGCAGCCGGCCGCCAGCGCCGAGGCGGTATCGCCACCGGCCACGGAGTAGGCGAGCGGAAAATTGCTGGCGCCAAACACGACAACCGGGCCGAGCGGCACAAACATGCGGCGCAGGTCCGGCTTGGGCATCGGCGCACGCTTGGGGTCGCCGTGATCGATGCGCGCATCCACCCACGAGCCCTCTTCGACCAGCGCTGCAAACTGCTGCAGCTGCATGACCGTGCGCGCCCGTTCGCCTTCGATGCGGGCGGTTGGCAGGGCCGTCTCCGCCTGCACGCGCTGCACGAGTTCGTCGCCAAGGGCTGCCAGCCCGTCGCCGATGGCGCGCAGCAGCTCGGCCCGCACCTTGGCACCGCGGGCGGCAAACACCGGCGCAGCTGCCGCGGCCGCGGCGCAGGCCCGCTGGATTTGCTCGGGTGAAGCCTCGCAGTAATCCGGCTTGTGCTGCTCGCCGGAGTGCGGGTCGAGGCCGTGGAAAGCCTCACCGCTGCCGGCTTCGGCCTTGCCGGCAATGAAATGCAGTCCGTCGAGAGAGGCCATCAGACGACCTCCTGAACGGGCGTTTGGGCCGGCTGAACCGGCAAGCACAGTACAGAAGCCGCCGGCAGACGCGCGGCGGATACGAAGCGGGTGGAGTTCGCGGACATGCCGTCAACTAGCGAACGCGGTTGGCCGCGCGCGCGCAAGCTGATTGCGGCGAGGCTTGGAGCACCGGTCGCCTGGGCCGCACCTTTTTGGTTGCGGCCAACAGCGGGCTGGGACCGCCTGCCCGCTAGCGGAACTCTGCGGCGGCCGCGGCCGCCGCCATGCCTTCGAGGCACGCAAGGCGCTCCGCGAGGACCTCGTAAGCCCGGCCTTCGGGGCCGCTGCGCTGCGCCATCGGCGCCACGTGGCTGCGGACCAGGGCGGCAATCACGCCGATGCGACGCCAGAGAAGTTCGGCCGCGACGCGCCAGCCCCTTGCTTGAGCTCGCCGCGGACCTCTGCAATCACCCACTTGCGACCGAGCTGCAGACGCGTCGCAAATGCCGCCGGCGCCGTGCCGTCGTAGACGAACGGTTCGGCCACCGGACGCGCGAGCCAGGCCGACAACGCCGGCTCGCCAAGCCGGCGTCGCCACAGCGACTTGACCGCCGTAGAGATGCGCTCCAGCTCCGCGAGCCGTGGATCAAACGCGCTGGCGCGTTCGGCGAGGAGATCGTCAAGCGTGCGCAACAGCGCGTGTTCGAGATGCGCGTAGCTGTCGCCGCTGGTTCCGCTGTCTTTGGCCACGAAGCTCTGCCACGCTTTTTGCTTCGCCGCCCACGGGCCCTCGACTTGCGGCGTATCGCCCTCGGCTCGCTGGGAATCGGCCTGCTGGGAGTCGGCTCGCTGGGAATCGGCCCGCGGCCGCACCGCCTCCAGCGCACCGAGATTCGCAGCCACATCGTCGAGCAGGTAGATCTTGAGCCAGTAGCGGGTCTTCCGCGAAACCAACTTCCCCGCGAGCTTCCAATCAAAGTCGGCGGGAGCTTCGACCTGCATGGCGTCGCGCTCGGTGCACTCCGGAATGCGAACATCGGGATACGCGGCAAGCAACACCTCACGGGCGGCGCTGGCAAGGTTGCTTCAACCCCAGCCCGAGACGGTGCAATAGAACCGAACGCGCGATTGTTCGGCTTGGGCAACCGAGGATCCAGCCATCGCGGCGATCGCAAGGAACAGTGCGAGGAAGGAGGTGCAGGGCAGTGCGACGTGTTGCGGCAGGCGCTGATGCCCGCGCGATGACGCCATCCCCAATGACGCCATCAGCAACGGCGCCATCCGACCAACCGCAACGACGGTGGCGCGAAAGCGCCCCGTCAGCTTGGACATCGCTTGCCGGACCTCGATCTTCATGACGCAAGAATATTGAGTCTGCCGCACCGCCTTGTAAGCCGATTGTCATGCCTCGCGCGGATCAAAGCCAGCCAACATCAGGGCCTGCAAGCGGCCCAACCCGTTTGAATGCGGTTTGCGATCGTTTCACTATGGAAGAACCGAAATACCGCCTTCGCTCTTTGCTTGCCGCTGCCTTGTGCTCGTCGCTCGCACTTGCGCAGCAGACCTTGGTTGTGCCGACCACGTTTCCGACCATCCCCGAAACCGTGGCGGCTGCGACGCCAGGAGACACCGTGCTCTGCTTGTCCAGCAGCTACTCGTCGTCGCTGACAAGCGACAAGGGCATCCACCTCGTAGGCCAGGCGCGCAGCTAGCGCCGGGTCCCTGTCGCCGCCGCCTGTAGAAGGCGTTCCAGCAGCCAACGCTGCTTGGTGCAAGGATTCGAAGTCGATGTCGGCGCCGGCAGCGGCGTGCGCATCGAGATTTCGGACTGCGAGGGCACGGTTGTGCTAAGCGATCTGCAGGGCGGACTGCGACGCTTCGACATCCGCATCAACGAGAGTCGGCAGGTGCACGTCTCTCGCTCGCTTCTGGAATCCCCGCGCGTGACGGCTCCTCGGCCCCCTCGCGAAAAAGGGCCAGCGCCGCAACGGAGACCTCCGCGAAAGAGATCCCTCGGCGAAAAGCCGCTTCGAGGCCCCTTCCAAAGCCACCCCACTTTGGCGATCGTGCAGTCATGCCCAACCGCCTCGACCCGCCTGCCGAGACCGCCATCGTCGACAAGCTCGGGCTGCGCAGCACAAACCGCCACATCTTTCTGTGCTGTGACCAGCCGAAGCCGAAGTGCTGTGACTACGACCGCAGCCTGGTGGCCTGGAATTTTCTGAAGGCCCGCCTCAGAGATCTCGGTCTATCGGAGTCCGGCGGCGTGCAGCGCAACAAGTCGCACTGCCTGCGGGTCTGCGCCAACGGTCCCATTGCGGTCGTCTATCCGGAGGGCACCTGGTATCGCGGCTGCGATCCGGAGGTGCTGGAGCGCATCATCCAAGAGCACCTGATCGACGGGAAGCCGGTGGCCGAACACGTCATCGTGACGCAGCCACTCGCTGGCGACAACGCGAACGAAGTGAGCAACCCGATTGCCGACACCCCCACGCCCTCTCACAGCCCGAAGCCCCAACAGTGAGCGCTCCCTTCGAAGACGTCCCCGTCAATCGCTGGCTCGGCTTCCGCCTGCTTGAGCGCGCTCCCTCCCGCGTCGTGATCGAACAGGACATCCGCGACGAGATGCTGCAAGAAGGCGACGTGATGCAGGGCGGGTTGCTGACCGCGCTCGCCGATACCGCCGCGGTCTACCTGCTGTGGCCGGACCTTGGCCCCGAACGCACAATGATCGGCACCAACGTCGCCATGCAGTTTCTTGGCGCCGGCCGCAAGGACCTCGGCACGCTGCGCGCCGTCGCCACGCCGCTGCGCGTCGGCCGCACCATCGCCGTCTGCGAAACGATCGTGCACCAAGGCGACCGACTGATCTGCAAGGGCACCTTCACGTTCTTGATCCAGGACCGGCGATGACCGATCTGCCGATGCGGGTCGACGGCCCGAAGCGGGGCGCCGCCGCCACGCTCGTGTTCGCGCACGGAGCGGGCGCCGGCATGGAGCACGAGTGGATGCAGGCGATGACCGAACGGCTGGTCCAAAAGAAGCTGCGCATCGTGCGGTTTGAGTTTGCCTACATGGCGGCGCGACGCGAAGGACGGCGCCCCGGCCCCGACCGCCTGCCCAAGCTGCAGGCCGCGTTTCGCGACGTCATCGCCGCCGCCAAAGCCCCCGCGGGCCGACTGGTGCTGGCCGGCAAGTCGATGGGCGGACGCGTCGCCACGACCATCGCCGACGACGTCGAGGCGCAGGCATGCGTGGCGCTTGGCTACCCGTTTCATCCGCCTGGCAAACCCGAGAGTCTGCGCACCGAGCACCTGCTGGATCTGCGCACCCAAACGCTGGTTCTGCAGGGCGAGCGCGACCCGTTTGGCACCCCGGACGAAGTGAAAAGCTACGGCCTGTCGAAGGCCATCGGCGTGCAGTGGCTGCCGGACGGCGACCATTCGCTAAAGCCGCGCAAGAAGAGCGGCTTCACGCTGGAGCAGCACCTGGACACGGCCTGTGACGCCCTCGCCGCGTTTGTCGCCAAGGCGGTCCGCTAGCGGCGGTTTGCCAGCGGCCGTTTCCTTCGCGCCGGCTCCCTACCGACCGTGCCCCACCCGCAAGTGTTCGCGCAGCGGGTCGCCGCCGAAGTCGCGCTCGAAGTCTCGCCAAACCGTGTGCACGTGGTTGGCGTCGTTCTGCGTGCAGTCGTATTCGATGGCAAAGAACGGTCCGGCGATCCGGTAGTAGTGCCCTTGACCCTTCTGGTCGCTGCCGGCCCACGCAAACGTCAGCTGCGCGGCATCCACCGCGCGGATGCGAACCAGCTCCGCCTCTGCGTGCGCACCGCGCAAGCGATGCGCGTAAAGCTCAACGAGCTGCCAAAACAACTCTTGTTGCGCGACCGTCATCGCAGCCAGCGCAACCCCTCGCTGGATCTCCAGCTTGGCAGGCGCACCACCGCGAACGTCGACCTTGGGCCCCAGCAATACGTCCGACGGAGCGTCCGACGACACCACAGCAAGCGCCCGCTGCTCGTCATCTAGCGTCGCCAAAAGCCTGCACCCGAGCAACTCCTCGTCGCCGAGCACAGCCCAAAACGACTCGTCCGGCTGCATCGTCTCCAAATCGAATACGCGGTGCGGATTGCTGCCGAGGAAGTGCGGCGTGTGGCTCGTGAGAATCCCATCGACAACGCAGAGCCGCAGCGACACGTGGTGCCCCTGAAAGCGCACCACAAACGTGCCTTCCGGATCGGGCTCGCCAAACAGCAGCACGGCGTAGCGGCCCGGATCGCGATGCGTCGCTTCCTTCTCCGGAGTCGACTCGAAGTCGTGCAGCACGTCTTCGAGATTGATGATCCCCGAGACCTTGCTGTAGCCCGCCGCCCCCAACATGGCCCGCACCAGATCGTGCGCCAGCACGCGCTGGGTGCGATTGAGTGCGCCGAGTTCGACGCCGGCGTAGCGGCCCGGCACAAAGTGCCAATGGAACGCCTCTTCGTCCTCAATCGCGCGCACAGCCTTACGACGCTGCTCGGTCGACAGCGACTGCAGCAGCCGCTGACCGCGCTCGGCCACGTCGTGCACGATTTCGTCGATACCGCCCGCAGCCGCTCCGCCAACGCAGGAAGAGGAGATCAGCGCAAGCAGCGCGAAGGCAACCGAGAGGGCTTTCATCGCCCCAACGCCTCGTCGACGACGGCCTTCTGCTCCGCCTTGTGGCGCTGCGAAGAACCCGTGGCCGGACTCGCCGCCGCCCGCCGTGAGGCGCACCGCCCCCAGCCGTAGCGGTCGCGAACGTGCTGCCAGCTGCCCATGTTTTCGGGCTCTTCCTGGCACCAGACAATCTCGTCAACCTTGCCGTAGCGCTTGAGCGCCGCATCGAGCGCCGTCTTCGGCCACGGATACAGCAACTCACAGCGAACGATCGCCGTCGTGCGGTCGTCGCCGCGCGCAGCCACCAGGTCGTAGTAGACCTTGCCCGAACAGACGACGACGCGTCGCACGTCGGCCGGCTTGGCGATCGTCTCGTCGTCGATCACGGGCAGAAAGCCATGCTCCGCAAGCTCTTCGAGCGAGGAGCCAGCGTCCTTCTGGCGCAGCAGGCTCTTCGTCGTCATGACCACCAGCGGCTTGTTGTCAGGGTCGAGCGCCTGCGCCCGCAGCACGTGGTAGTACGACTGCGCACACGACGGCATCGCGACGCGCATGTTGTTCTCCGCGCACTGCTGCAAGAAGCGTTCGAGGCGCGCCGAGCTGTGCTCCGGTCCTTGGCCGTCGTAGCCGTGCGGCAAGAGCAGCACGACCGAGGACGTCTGCTGCCACTTGGCATCGCCCGCCGCCAAGAACTGGTCGATCGGGATTTGGGCGCCGTTGACGAAGTCGCCGAACTGCGCTTCCCATAGCACCAGGCCCTTTGGCGTGACGACGCTGTAGCCGTATTCGAATGCGAGCGCGGCCTCTTCGCTCAGCAGCGAATCGATCACCGTGAACGGCGCCTGGCCGTCCTGGAGGTGATTGAGCGGGACGTAGCGCGCTGCCGTCTCAGCATCGTAGAGCGTCGAGTGGCGCTGACTAAACGTGCCGCGCCCGCTGTCCTGGCCGGCGAGTCGCACGGGCGTGCCGTCAACAACGAGGCCGGCAAAGGCGAGCGCTTCGGCGGTGGCAAAGTCGATCGGGATCTTGCCCGCCACCATGTCGGCGCGGCGGCCGAGCACGGTGCGCACCTTGGGATGCGCATGAAACTCCGCCGGCCAGTCGAGCAGCTTGAGGTTCCACTCCTTCAGCTTCTCGGCCGGCACGTTCACCTCGGCGGGTCCGGCAGGCTGCCACTCGCGGTCGGCGGTGGGCTCGCCAAGCTCGACCTGCGGCGGCTCCGAGCTGCGCACCTCGTCGAGCGACTCCTTCAAGCGCGTCTGGACCTTGCCGTCGTAGGCCTCCAGATCGTCCTTGGTCAGCACCTTCTTGCGGATCAGGTAGTCCTGATAGATCTTGCGCACCGTCGGGTGCTTGTCGATCGCGGCGTAGAGCAGCGGCTGCGTGTAGCTCGGCTCATCGCCCTCGTTGTGGCCGTGGCGCCGGTAGCAAACGATGTCGAGCACGACGTCGGTGTGGAACTCGTTGCGGTAGTCGAGCGCCAGGCGAATCATGCGCACGGCGGCCAGCGGATCGTCGCCGTTGACGTGGAAGACCGGCACCTGGATCGCCTTGGCGACATCGGTGCAAAACGGCGTCGAACGCGAGTCGTGCGGCGACGTCGTGTAGCCGATCTGGTTGTTGACGACGATGTGGATCGTGCCGCCGGTGCGGTAGCCCGCCAGCTGCGACATCTGCAGCGTCTCAAAGACCACGCCCTGGCCGGAGAACGCCGCGTCGCCGTGCACGAGGATCGGCAGCACCTTGTCCCAGACCTCTGGCGCCTCGGCATCGGAATCTTGATCCTGACGCGCCCGCGTCATGCCCTCGACAACCGGGTTGACGGCTTCGAGGTGGCTTGGATTGCAGGCCAGCTCAAGCGCAACGGTCTTGCCCGACGACGTCTCATAGTCGCCGGTCGCGCCAAGGTGGTACTTCACGTCGCCCGACCCCTCCGCCATCGACGGATCGACCCAGCCTTCGAACTCGCCAAAGATCTTGGTCAGCGGCTTCTTCATGACGTGCGCAAGCACGTTGAGACGGCCGCGGTGCGCCATGCCGATGACGGCGCGCGAAACGCCCTTGTCGGCCGCTCGGTCGAGCAGCGCATCGATCGTTGGCACCAGCGTCTCGCCGCCTTCGAGCGAGAAGCGCTTGTGGCCGACAAAGCGCGTATGCAAAAACTGCTCAAACGCCTCGGCTTCGACCAGCTTGTCGAGGATGCGCAGGTGCTCGTCCTGGCTCAGCTCTTCCTCGTTGCGGTTCGCCTCCATGTGCGTGCGCAGCCAGTGGCGCTGCTCCTGGTCGGCGATGTGCATGAACTCCACGCCGACGTGGCGGCAGTAGGTCAGGTGCAGCGTGTCCTGGATTTCGCGCAGCGTCGCAAACGGCTTCTTGGTGACGCCGTCGCTATAGAACGTGCGCTCCTTGTCCCACAGCGTCAGGCCGTAGTTGGTCATCTCGAGCTCGGGCAGGCGCTCCGGCTCGTAGGTCAACGGATCGAGCTTGGCGAGCACGTGGCCGCGCACGCGGTAGCTGCGGATGTAGGTCATCACGCCGGCGGCACGCTCGAGATTTTCCGCTTCGCGCAGGCTTGAGCCGAGCGGCGGACGACGGTCCGTGCTGTTGCGCACCGGCAGGTAGGGCACGTTGATCGAGCGGAAGATCTTGTCGTAGAACTCCTCTTCGCCGAGCAGCAGCTTGTGCATCCAGTCGAGGTATTGGCCCGACTCGGCGCCCTGGATGACGCGGTGGTCATAGGTGCTCGTCAGGGTCATGCACTTCGACACGCCAAGCTCCGTCAGCGTCTCCGCCGCAGCGCCCTGGAAGGCCCCCGGCACCTGGATCGCGCCGGTCGCCATGATAAACGACTGGCCGGTCATCAAACGCGGCAGCGAACTGACCGTGCCAATCGTGCCCGGATTGGTCAGCGTGCACGTCGTGTCGGCAAAGTCGGCTGGCGTCAGTTTGCCGTTGCGAGACTTCTTGATCTGCTCGTTGAAGGCCAAAAAGAAGCCGCGGAAGTCGAGGTTGCCGCAGTCCTTGATGTTGGGCACCACCAGGCTGCGGCGGCCGTCTTTGCCAGGAAGGTCGACCGCGATGCCGAGGTTGAGCGAGGGCCCCATGCGACGCACGGGCTTGCCGTCGCGCTCCATATACTGGGCCCGCATCGCCGGCACGCGCAGCATCGACTGGACCATGGCCCAGCCAATCAGGTGCGTGAAGCTGACCTTGGGAAAGTAGTGGCCGAGCTGGTGGCGGTTGATCGCCTGCCGGTTCTCGGAGAGCACCTTGACCGGCACCTCGCGCGTCGACGTCGCCGTCGGCACCGTCAGGCTCTCGGCCATGTTTTTGACGATGCGGCCGGCAACCCCGATCAGGGGCTGCAGCTCCTCGCCGTCCGCGCCGGGCTCCGGATCGGGCGTGCGCTCCGGTTTGGGCTTGGCGACGGCCCGCTGCTCGGGCGGCAGCGACGTGTCAAACCACGTCCGCCACTCGGACGGCACCGAATCCGGCGCCTCCAGATAGTCCCCGTAAACCTTTTCCGCATACGCGGCGTTCAGGCCGAACACTTCCTCGAAGTCAGGTGCTTGCATGTACTGAGGACGCGAGGCTAACGCCCGGCGGCCTCCGGCAGGAGTGCGAGCTGCGGAATCGAAGGAGCTACCGCACGAGTGTCCAGAAGCCGCCGTCGGCGTCGATGCCATCCGGGATGCCATCCGGGATGTCATCGGGGATAGCTGCGGCCGCTGCGCAGCGGCCGTCTGCCGGCTGCCGGCTGCTGCCGCACCAGCAGCTCCTCGAAACGCGGCTCCGGGCGGCGGCGGAGCCGCTGGGCCGGGACCCTTCGCATTCGCGGCAGCCAATACGTCTCGCAACGCCCGCGCCACGCCGCGCCACGTATCCGCGCGCCGCTACTTCTTGCTGAGCAGCAGCACCATGCGGCGCCCTTCTTGGCGCACGCCGGACTCGATCTTGGCGACGTCCTGGAGGTGCTTGACGACCTCCATGATGACCTGCTCGCCGACTTCCTTGTGGGCCATTTGGCGGCCGCGGAAGAGACAGCAGATCAGCACCGTGTCGCCTCCGTCGAGGAAGTCGCGGGCGCGCTTGACCGTGGTCTGCAGGTCGTGCTCGCCGGTGCCGGGTCGAACGCGAAGTTCTTTGACCTGGACCTGGTGCTGCTTGCGACGGCTCGCCTGCTCCTTCTTCTTTTCCTCATACTTGAACTTGCCGAAGTCCATGATGCGGCACACGGGGGGCCGCTGGTTCGGGGCAATTTCTACGAGGTCCAGCTCCTTGCGAATCGCAAGGGCGAGAGCATCGGCCGTCTCCATGACGCCCAGCTGCTCATTTCCTTCGTCGATCACGCGGACCTGACGGATCCGGATCTGGTTGTTGATTCGCGGCCCACGGCTTTGTGGCGGACGACGACGGGGATCCGGTCTAGGCGCCATGGCGCCCCTTGCACTGCAACAATTGGATACTGACTCCTGAGGGTTGGTTTTCGAATAGTCCGGCGAGGGGGAGGCGTTTGCGTCCTTCCGCCGAAGGAACAAGAGTACGGCTCCGGCTCGCCCACCGCAACGGCGTATCGGCCACCGGCCCCACCGGAATCAAGAATCCTGTGCCGAGATCTTGGCCCGGGGAGCACGGCGGGCAGCCCTGCCGGCGCGGGCCGCCGGCGGCCGGACGCGAGTCACGACACTAGAAGCCAAGCTGGCCGATGCCCGCGTTGCTGGCGGTGAATCCGAACAAGTTGGCGGCTGGGTCGAGCACATAGGCCTGGTTGTAAAAGCGCACGCCGAAGAGCGAAGCGGCGCTCGGCACGGCGAATTGCCACGTCGCGCTGGTCCCCGGCTGCTGCACCAAATCGAGCACGAGCGCATCGGTCAACTGCACGCAGCCGGTCATGCCGATTGCTGCCAGGTCGAGCGGCAGCGGCAGGCCGCTGGTCGTCATGGTGCTCGAAAGGCCTGTTGCCATCGCCGCCACGCCAAACGGCAGGTTGGTCAGCTCCACCGTGAAGCTGCTGCCGAGGGCCGGGCGTGACCCTGGCGTAGCCGCAATCTCCGGCACGCCAAGAGCCCCGCTGCAGCCCGCGCCAAACGTGTCGTAGCGCGCCAGCGGCGAGCCGTCCTGCCACGCGGTCGTGTAGACGTTCCACATCTGGGTCAGCGCGATGCTCTGCAGCACGGTGCCGGTGGCGGCATCGAATACCGTCAGCTCGCTCGGCGTGCTCAAGAACGTCTGCGTCGACGTGACCGCGACGCGCGAGTCATCGGGCGACAGCGAGATGCCGTTGCAGTCCGGCACCGTCAGCCCGCCGTACTGCGTGAACGTCGTGTTCTGCGGGTTTTGGAAATCGAAATCGACGCGCGCCGCCCAGCCGGCCCCCCCCTGGCCGCTGATCACGGCAAACGAGCCGTCGAACGACAGGTCCATCAGGTTCGGCGAACCCAGCGGGATGTCGAGATCTTGCTGGCCCGGCGCGGCACCGAAGTCGAGCCACGCGCCAGCCGCGATGTCCCAAACGCCCAGGCCCTCGTCGGACAGGCCCGACCAGAGCAAAAACGCATAGTCGTCGCCGATCGAAATGGCGGAGTCGACCGCAAAGGTAAAGCCCGTCGACGCACTCGGCACCGGCGTCGAGACGATCGTTTGCAGGTAGGTCGCGCTGCTCGGGTTCAGGTCCACGAGCTGAAACGAACCGCTCTGCAAGAATGCGGTCGGCACGGCCGCCAGGTTGCCAGAATACGACATGCCCCACCGCTCGCGAGCCGCGCCCGACAGCGACGTGGTCTGCGCCACTGCCTGGCCGTAGTTCGGGCTATTGAGATCGACGTCGATGCAGACCAGTTCGTTGGTACCCGCGCCGCCGGTGAGCGTCCAAACGCGCTGACGGGCGAGGTCATACTCGACGCCATAGCAGGCGCTGTTCGACTGGTAGAGGGTCGACCAAGCGGCGCTGCTGCCGTCCCAATCGGCGACGACGACGCGATCCATCAGCGACTGCCCGGCGTAGAGCCGGCGCCCGGTATCCGCCCACACGGCGCTCGTGATGTTGTCGGTAAAGCCGTTGCCGGTCGCGACGAGCACGTTCCCGCTCGCCGACTCTGCAAACACGTGCTGGTCGGTGCTGCCGCTCGTGGAGCTACCGACGAAAATGACTTCGTTGCCGGTTTGCGCCGTGAGCGAAGACACGAAAGGAAGCGAAACGACGGCGAGAGCCGTCACGTGGCGGAGATCGATGTGCATGGGGAACGCGGATCGGGATCGAGGCACAACGGACGGTGTCGTCCGTTCGCAGCGTGCTATGCCTGGCCCTCGCGGCGCGTGACGCGAAATCAAAAAACCGCACGGATCGCTCCACGGCCGGCGGCGAAGCGCCCGTGCGACCGATGCATCGCAGGCCTCATGCGAATCCGCCTGCCGCGCCAAGGGGTTGCCAGACGGCGCGTGTCGGCTAGCGTCGCGGTGTCCACCTCGCACGCGGAGACGTCCCATGCACCGCACCAGTGACGAAAGTCTGTTTGTAGCGTTTCGTGACGAGCGCGACGTCGACGCGCTTGGCCAGCTGTTTCGTCGTCACGCCGAAGAACTGCTGCGGCTCGCGGTGTTCATGGCGCCACGCCCGACCGACGCCGAAGACCTGGTGCAAGCCACGTTCTTGAGCGCGATCGCGCGCGCCGAGACCTACCGCGATGGCCACCGCGTCATGTCGTGGCTGTGCGGCATCTTGACCAACCATGCACGGATGCTGCGCCGCGCGCAGCGCCGCGACGCCGCCGGCCGGGTGCACGCCGCTGGGCCGGTCGTCGCCGGCGCCGCCGCGGCCGCCGCGG
>JBGCDH010000111.1:0-18624 GCA_045105235.1 Planctomycetota bacterium
CGTCCTCAGCACCGCCGGGATCGCCAGCACGCCGACGTGCTGGAACATGCCCTTGAACAGGGGCGACCAGACGCGATCCTGGGTGTAGGACAACTGCTGGATGAAGTAGGAGCCGCCGCCTTCGTGGGACAGCGCCATCAAGCCTTCGATGCTCAACGCCGTGCCCACAGCTGCCGCAAACCCGATCACGAACTCGCGGCCGCGCGGCCGCAGCAGGGCCAGCAGAAACCACGGCCCAAACAGGCACATGGCCGAATACTTGGTCTGAAACGACAGCCCCCACAGCACGCCCGCAGCGATGGCCAGCGCGGCGCTGTGACGATCCGAAGCGCGCATCACCAGCGCCAGCGCCGCCATGCTCAACGACAGCATCGGGACGTCGAGCATCAGGTTGATGCCGGGCAAAATCGCCGGTCCGAGAACGATCGCGCAGAGCAGCGGGACGGCGCCGCGCCCCACCCACCGCCGCAGCAGCGACAGCAGACTCCCGCACAGCAGCCACTGCACCGGCAACATCCACAGGTGCCAGCCCGGGATCCAGTCGCCAAACAGCCACAGCCCGGGCGCCCAATAAAACGAATGCACGGGCGCCACCATGATGGTCCACGCCGGCACCGGCTTCTGGTGCCACAGCGCTTCGAAGCCGAACGGATTCAGCGGTTCGCGCAGCACCTGGGCGGCGTAGTAATGGTGGCAGACGTCGTCGACCGTGACCGGCTCCAACAGATTGGCCGCGTTCATGACGAGCGCGACGGCGAGCGCGATCCAGGCGGTGGGCGCACTGGCGAGAGACTGCAGCTTGGATGGCATGAGGGCAGGAGCAGCGGCGCGCTGCACGCGAAAGCGCGCCAGCACGACGCTCGCACGATAGCCGGACACGACCTACGCTTCTGCAACGTGTTCGACTTGTCCGCATCCCTGGAGCGCTTCTACGGCTTCTCGTCGTTCCGTGGCCCCCAGCAAGAAATCTGCGAGCACTTCCTCGCCGGTGGCTCCGCGCTGGTGCTGATGGCCACCGGCGACGGCAAATCGCTGTGCTATCAGCTGCCCGCCTTCGTCGGCGAGGGCCTGACGCTGGTCGTTTCGCCGCTGATTGCGCTGATGGACGACCAGACGGCCGCCCTGCAGGCAAAGAACCTGCCGGCGACCTGCATCCACAGCATGCTGACGGCAGACGAGCGGCAAGCGCGCCTGGCCGCGGTCGAACGCGGCGAAATCCGGCTGCTCTACGTCACGCCCGAGCGCTTCCGCGTCGGCATCCGCGATCGCGAGATCGGCGGGGCCAAGACGGAGACGTTCCTGTCGCGCATGCAGCGACTCGACCTGGTGAAGCGCATCGCCATTGACGAAGCGCACTGCCTGAGCCAGTGGGGCCACGATTTCCGGCCCGACTACCAGCGCCTCGGCGCGGTGCGCAAAGCGCTGGGCGACGTGCCGTGCTTGGCCCTGACCGCGACCGCCACGCCGGCGGTGCAGACCGACATCCGCAGCACGCTGGGTTTTGGCGACGGGGACCGCCTGTTCCACACCGGCATTGCGCGTGACAACCTGTTTTTGTCGGTGCACGAAACGCTGACCGACCAGGACAAATTCGACCGGCTGGCCGAAGTGCTCGGCCAAACCGGCGGCCCGGCGATCGTCTACTGCGCGCTGATCAAGGACCTCAGGCTGCTCGAATCCGAGCTGCAGCGGCGCGGGTTCTTTCCGATGGTCTACCACGGCGACCTGTCGGCGCACGAACGGCGCAGCCAGCAGGCCAAGTTTCAGAAGAGCGACGACGCTCTGATGCTCGCGACCAACGCCTTCGGCATGGGCGTCGACAAGCCCAACATCCGCGCCATCCTGCACTGGCAGATCCCGCGCACGCTCGAGGCCTACTACCAAGAAGTCGGTCGTGCCGGCCGCGACGGCGACGGCGCCTTCTGTGAACTGCTCTACCGCGAAGACGACCTCGTGATCCAGCGCAACTTCACCGAGTGGGCCAACCCCACCGCGGACTTCGCCTGCGACGTCATCGACCACATGATCTCGCTCGGCGACCGGCTGCACGCCGCCGACGTCGACACCCTGCGCGCGACGTTTCTGCACAAGAACCGTCACGACGGCCGCATCGACACCGTGCTGCGCCTGCTGCGCGCGGCCGGCTGCACCACCGGCGAGCCCGGCCACGACCTCAAGATGCTGCGCGTGCCCGACGCCGGCGAAGTCGCCGCGTGGCTGCCCGACGACAAGCGCAAGAACGACTTGATGGGCCGGCTCAAGATGGTCCGCTACGCCAGCGAACCGCAGTGCCGCAAGGCGACGATCCACGCGCACTTTGGCTTCGAAGACGAGTTCCCGGAGCCGCCCCCCGGCCAAGACGGGCGCACCAACCGCTGCGGCGCCTGCGATATCTGTCTGGACGCGAATGGCTGGCAAGAGGCCCGCATGCCGGCGCCAAAACCGCTGACAAAGGGGCGCAGCGAGCCGGCTGCCGACGACGCGCCGAGCCGCGGGCCGAAAGTCGAACGCGGCGACTGGCTTGACATCCAGGGCATCGGACTGTGCTGCGTCGTGCGCGTGCACAAACACAACCGCAGCACCCGCGTCGACGTCGAGCGCGCCAGCGACCTCAAGCCGCGCTCCGTCGATCTCGGGCGCCGGCGCTGGAAGCGCGTCAAGAACTGAGTGGCGGAGAGCCTCGCACGACGGCGGTAGCGAAACGTCGCCGTGCAGGCTCATTGCTACCCGGGCCCCACCGCGAACAGATAGCGCCCACTGAGCCAGCTTAGCAGCGCGGCCACGATCGAGAGCGCAGAGAGACACAGCCAGGCCGTGCCCCGGCCCGAGTTTGTTTTCATGGTGCCAGCACGCCAGGCGCTTGTTTCACCACGAGCCAGCGGTGCGACGGCCCGCCAAACGCGCGCGTCACCCCAGTAGTTTCCGTGACCACCGTTCCCGATACAGACTTGACGAAAGCCGGCACCATCTGCGTCCATTGCTCTCCCAACTTGGTCGCCAGAACGCCAGACGTTGAGCCAGAGCCCGGTTGCTGCGCAGGTTCGATATGTGAGAAGCAACTGTCGTGGTGATGCGAGCCGCGTGGGAAACAGCCGCCACAGGTAGTTGAGCGGCGACCCCATTGTGACCACCGAAATCGGTCCAGCGACACCTGTGCCCACCTGGTTCTCGTAGTGCAGGGTGGCCACCGCAGCCGTGACAACAACGCTGCCGAGGCTGTGGCCAACGACAAGAACCCTTGCATCAGGATAGCGGTCCCTGATCGCCCCAAGTTTTGACAGCACGGCCTTCTCAAGTCCGATGCGCCCGCTCGGCCTGCCAAGCCACCAAGCAACATCCAGGGCCAAGTCGAGAACCCGACTGCCTAGCGCTAGCAATCCAAGCAAGGCCAGAAGCATCAAGAATCGCAGCGTGAACTGGCCGGGACCAATCGCTCCCTGGATCGCCGCGATCCGCGACTCGCGCATCCCTCCAGCGACGGCATGCACGATGCGGTCACGCAACGCGAGGCACGATGCAGCAACCGAATCATGCGCTGAGACCCGGCCGTTTAGCCGCTCGATCAAGGCAGAGGAAACTTGCCCGCGCCCAAGATGTCGATCTTCGGCGGTTGCAGCAACCTGATCCAGATCGCGGAGCTTCGAAGCCATCGAGCCTCCATCCATGCGAATCAGGGCAACCCATCCGGCGGCCCCCGAAAGCAAGATGGCGCACAACAGGCCACCCCCCACCAAACGGACGATGGTCGTTCCCCCAAGAATACACGGAACCAATAGGGCTACGACGTACGCCATCAAGACGAACATCATCGCGGCGACAGTCAGGGCGAAGCCGTCCTGAAGGACCATCGATTGCGGCGCTCTGACCAGGCAAACGGCTCGACCACGTGCCGGCCAACGTCGGTGACGATCTCAGCGGCGGCACCATCGCCGCGGACACCTGCTACCAAACGCGCTCTAGCCTCGGAGTTTGCTTGGGACCCATTTTCGATTTCCGCATCTTGAAACCCGCGTAGCGCCGCCTCGCGGAGCGACTCTGTTGTGTTTTCACCGACTCCATGAACAAGCAACGTGACGCTCGCGACATCGCCAGCTCCGCCGTTGCTAGCTTCATCGCACGGCTCACTGATATGCGAGCGCGCCTGCTCTGCGGCCTTGACGAACGCCAGTCGGCGCTGCGTAGCGACGCGCAGATGCAAAATGCACATCATGCGAAGTCGCAACGCGTGTTCTTGGAGTGCAGCCACATCCGTCAGCTTGGCTGACTCGAACGCACGTTTGCTCAGCTCTGCGTCGTGAAGCCGTTGGCGAAGCCCCCTCGGTCAACGGGCCTGGAGGCCAGGGCACGTGCGCGCAACCAAAGCCTGCAGCGCAGCGTCCTCGCGCACTTCAGGCCAGAACGGCCACTCGCGGCATTTGTGCGGGCGCACTTCGTAGATCGAGCAGCCCGCTTGTGCGCCGTCCTGCAGAAAGACGCATCGGTGTCCAAGACCTTCCTTGAGCCGAACCCCATCGCCCTGCAGGTAGCGGCTTGCGAACGCCTGCTCTGTTATCTTGAGGTGCGCCGCGATGGCGGCGCGCTCCTCTGCAGTGACGCGCACGAAGCCACCGGGAATTGCGCAGCAGTTGCCGGAGCGCTGGCAGGCGAAGCGAAACGGGAAGCCCTTTCGCTCGACGGGCTGATCGCCGCCGCTCATCGTCGGCGCCGCCTAGAACCGCGATCCAAGCCGGACCGGCGCCGGTCGCCAAGCTTGGGCCGCTGCTGCTGCTTTTGCTCGACCTCGCGCTGGTGGCGGCGCTGATCGAGGAAGGCCTTGACCTCGCCTTCCAGCTGCTGCGGACTTTGGAACCGCATCTCCGGATCCTTGGCCATCATCTTCTCGAGGTAGTAGTGCAGCTGCGGCGACAGCTGCAGGGCGCGGATGCGTTCGCCGGACAGCGACTCGAGCACCTGCTTGGCGAGCACCTCTTCGGACGTGCGCCCCTCGAACGGCAGCGAGCCCGTGGTCAGGTGGTAGAGCGTCGCCCCCAGCGAGTAGATGTCGGCCCGCACATCGAGCTTGCCGTCGCCGCGCGCCTGTTCGGGAGCGATGTAGTGCACGGTGCCGGCGGTCGTATCGCTATTTTGCGCTTCGTCGCCCTGCACGGCGAAGCCCAGGTCGATCAGCACCGCGCCGCGCTCTTCGGACCAGATGACGTTGCCTGGCTTGACGTCGCGGTGCACCAGGCCACGTGCGTGCAGCGCTGCGAGCGCGCCGGCGATATCGACGACGACCTGCAGCGCCGCGTCTTCGTCCATGCGGCCTTCGCCAACCGCCCCGAGGCTCTCGCCGTCGACAACCGTGCCGCCATCGGCCAGCACGTCCTGCAGGCAGCGACCGGGAAGGTTCTCCATCGCAAAGAAGATCGTGTCCCCCTCCTTCGCGACCCGCAGTCCCTTGACGAGGTGCGCATGGTCAAGATCCATCAGCAGCTTGGCTTCGCGAACGAAGCGCTCGGTCTGGATCGGGTCCGACGCGAGCTCCGCTTTGAGCACCTTCAACGCCATGGTCTGGCCATCGGTGCGATCCGTGGCGGCGAAGACGCGGCCGACGCCGCCCTCGCCGATCCGCTCGCCGAGTTCGTAGCGCGACAGCTGCGGCCGGGTGCCGCCCTCGGATGCGAGCCAGTCCTGCCACTGCGCTGGGCTGCAAACGCCCTGATCGATCAGGAAGCGTTCGGGGTCACCGGACTGCAGCGCGCCGCGTGCGGCGTCGGGCGACAGCGTGCCCTGGTGAACAAGCAACGCAAGCAACTGGGTCGGCGACATCGGCGGTTTAGGTAGGTGGGCGCGCCTGCTGCACTTGGGGGAATCCGGCAGGCCTACATCAAGTCCATGCACGTTGACACCCGATGGTAGTGGGGTCAAGGACCAGGCACGGGGACAACAGACTTGAAGCATCCAGGGGCAGCGTTCGTGATCAAGTATTTCGACTTGATCGACGAGTTCATCAAAGTTCGGTGCTGTAGCGAAGATTTGCTACAGGAACTGCACACGAACCAGATCGGCAACAAGTCGGAATACCGGCACCGCGTCGTTCGCTCCTGCGTGCCGTCGTTTGAGGCCGAGATCCTCACCGCCGTGCGCCGCATGGACGAGGGCTACGATCCCGAAATCGTCGAGGAACTGCTCTACCAGATCTGCATCGACGTCAACCCGTCGCTTGAGATCCACCAGGTGAGCATCCCGGGCAACGAGAACGAGCATGGCCTGGACCCGTCGCAGGAGGATCCGTTCCTGCCGCGGCCCGGCAACGACAGCGCCCGCCAGTCGCTGTTCCGCCGCGTCACCACTCTGGAACGCAACCTGCGCACGCAGATCATCGGTCAAGACCAGGCGATCACGTCGCTGGTGCGCGCCGTCAAAAAGGCCGCCGTCGGCCTGAAGCGGCCCACCCACCCGGTCGGCACGTTCTTGCTCGTCGGACGCACCGGCACCGGCAAGACCGAGCTGGCAAAGTCGCTTGCCCGCAGCCTGTTTGACGATCCATCCGCGATGATCCGCGTCGACTGCAGCGAGTATGCGCTGCCGCACGAATACGCCAAGCTGATCGGTTCGCCGCCCGGCTACATCGGCCACAACGAAGGCGGCTTCCTGACCGAAGGCATCAAGAAGAAGCCGACCAGCGTCGTGCTTTTCGATGAAGTCGAAAAGGCCCACTACAAGGTCCACAACCTGCTGCTGCAGCTGCTCGACGAGGGCATCATCACGGACAGCAAGGGCCAGACCGTGTCGTTCCACCAGGCGCTGATCCTGATGACCAGCAACCTGGGCATCGAAAAGATCGACGCCGTGCGGACCCGCATGGGCTTCTCCGCTGCGCACAAGCGCCAGAGCCTGCAGGACATCGATCTGCAGGCCGTCACGTTCGAAGCGCTGCGCGAGTTCTTCCGCCCTGAGTTCGTCAACCGCATCGACGAAGTCATCAGCTTCAACCCGCTCGACGAGAAGGTCTGCCAGCGCATCGCCGGCAACATGCTGCGCGAAGTGGCCGACCTGCTCGACCGACGCGGCATCAAGGCATCGTTCTCGCCGCAGGTTCGCGTGCTGCTCGCCCGCCAGGGCTTTAGCGAAGAGTTTGGCGCGCGAGAACTGCGCCGCCTGCTCAAGCGCAACATCGAGGATCCGTTGACCGAGCTGATCCTCGACAACGACCTGAGCACAGGTGCCGAAGTGAAGGTGCGCGTCAAGAACGGCGCCTACCAGTTCTCGTGCGAAGAAGCCAAGGCCGTGCAGCCGGCATAGCCGGCTGAGCCAGCCGAGCCGGCCGAGCCGCGAAGCGGGCCAGGCTGTAGACGTGGACCCGGCAGGCCCCTACCCTGTCGCGGCCTGACCATCAGGCATACGCCCGATGTTCCTGCTCGTAGTTGCGGTCTCGCTGTCGCTGCTGTTTTCGTTCGTCTGCTCGATCTCCGAAGCGACGCTTCTCAGCGTCGGCCCGGCGCGCGTCGAGCAGCTGGCCCAACAGCCAGGCCGGCTGGGCCTGATCCTGCGGCGCTTCCGGCAGGAGCCGGACCGTCCGATCGCCGCGATCCTGATCGTCAATACGATCTCGAACTCCGGTGGAGCCGCGATTGCGACGGCGCAGTTTTCGATCGCGTGCCCCGGCGTTTCGGAAGCCTGGTTCGCGGCATTCTTTGTCGTCACGGTCTTGGCCGTCACCGAGATCATCCCGAAGACCATGGGCGTCGTGCATGCCGACGCGCTGGCGCTGCCGATCACGGCCATCGTGCAGACGATGATCATCGCGGTGTGGCCGATGCTGTTCTTCACCAGACTGTTGGCGCGCATGTTCGCCCGCGTCGACGGCGGCCCCACCACCTCACTCGATGAGATCCGCGTGATGACCACGGTCGGCATGACCGAAGGCTCGTTTGGACGCATCACCGGCGAGCTGATCCAAAACGCCACGCGCCTGCGCGACTTGACCGCCAAGGACGTGATGGTCAGCCGCGACCGCATCAACTACCTGTCGGGCGACCAGACGCTCGAGGCCAACCTCAAGCGCGTGCAGCGCACCGGCCACAGCCGTTTTCCGTTTACGGCCACCGGCGAACTCGACGACGTGCAGGGCGTCGTGCTCGCCAAGGAGCTGCTGTTCGATCTGCGCCAAGCGGGCGACAGCGACGACGAGCCCGACTGGGAAGGCTTGATGATCCCGCTGCTGATCGTGCCCGAGGCCGCCACGCTCAACCACGTGCTGCGCCGCTTCCAGCTCGGCAAGCGCCACATGGCGATCGTCGTCGATGAATACGGCTCGACCCAGGGCATCGTCACGCTCGAGGACGTGCTCGAAGAGATCGTCGGCGAAATCGAGGACGAGTCGGACATCGCCGACGACGCCATCCTCGAACGGCCGGACGGCACGCTGGTTTGCCAGGGCGGCGCCGAGATCGCCGACGTGCTGCAGCGCCTGAAGATCGAAGGCGTCGAGACCGACAGCAAAACCCTGTCCGGCTTCCTGGCCGAACACCTCGACTCGGTGCCGCAGGCAGGCGCCCGCGTCGACGTCGGCGGCTACCGCTTCGACGTCACGAAGGCCAACAACCGCCGCGCCGAACGCGTCATGGTGACGCACCTGCCGGCCAGCGCCAGCAGTTCAGGCGACGAGACCGCCGCGACCTAGCGCGCCGCGTCATCTCCCGCGTCATCTCCCGAGCAATCGCCTGCGTCGCGCCATTCGTCGCCCTGCAGCCGCAGCCCGGCGAAGATCAGGGCCAGCACATAGCCGGCGCACGCGAGCCCGCAGACCGACGCAGGCCAACCAGCGAGCCTGCGCCAGCCGGCAAAGAGAAAGAGACCGGGCAGCGCGACCACGAGCCCCTGCCCCCAACGCCGAGCCGCTCCCGTCACCGGCGCAGCCTCGCCGGCATCGGCATGCGCAACGGCAACATCCTCACTGTAAGGCACCCTGCGCCCACCACAGCAACGGTAGCGGCACGCAGGCGAGCAGGGCAAACGTCAGCACGACCCACAGGGCATCGCGTCTCCATGTGCCGCGGCCCGCTCCCGCCGCCGGACGCCGGCCCACCGCCACGCGCCAAATGCGTTCGCCGAGCAGCAGCCAGAGCGAAGCCACGAACGCGGCCATCATTGGCAGCCGGATCCGCCTCCGCAGGCGACGGCACACGCCCACCCGACCGCCAGCGACCCACGTCGAACAGCAGAAAGAACAGCCCGGCCGCAGCCAGAAGCCCGACACGGAAAAACTGTTCGCGTCCCGTCAGCACATCGCCGTCGCCGCCTCCGTAGTCAAAGCGCCCGGGCCGAAACACGATCCAGCTCGCCAAAGCCAATCGTCGCGTTTCAAACGGCCCCCGAACACAAAGCCCCATCAACAGCACCACGCCCCGCACCGATCCGCAATCGCTCCTATCCGCAAACGCCCCACTCCGCCCGACAACCGTCCTCGACACCACTCACTTCGGCAGCGACTCGATAAACTCGTCGGCTTCGTCGATCGCTTCCTGCATGTCTTCAATCAGGCTCGCCACCTCGCTCTGGATCTTCTGCGACTCGCTCTCGAGTGAGTTGATCGCCGCGGCGTTGAGGTTGTGCTTCAAGAA
This sequence comes from Planctomycetota bacterium, assembly GCA_045105235.1. Lineage (GTDB taxonomy): Bacteria > Planctomycetota > UBA1135 > UBA1135 > UBA2386. The sequence goes on from JBGCDH010000111.1 coordinate 9,606, forward strand.
CAGCACCTGGTCCTTGAACGCGGCGAGCACCGGCTTCATCCGCTCTTCCGCCGCCTTCATCGTGCCCAGCAGGTGCACGTAGCTCGACTCGGTGTCGGCCTTAAGGCGCTCGCTCTTGGCGCGCAGGTCCGAACTCTGGATCTCGGCGATCTCCTGGCCCCACTCGTCGAACATCGCGGTGCTGACCTCTTCGATCGAGGCGATGCGATCGGTCACCGTGCCGGCACGCTGCACGCTGCCGTCGTAGAGCGACTTGAACTTGTTGTACTGCGTCTCCAGCTCGCCGCCGTCGAAGCCGGTCAAACCCTTGAACGCTTCGAACGTCGTCTGGATCGTCTCCTTGGCCTCACCCTGCGATTCGCGCGCGTCCTGCACGCGCCCAACCAGCAGGTCACGCTTGGCGTAGCCGAACGTCTCCATCGTCGCGTAGTACATCGAGTCGCAGGCCGTCAGCGCCAGCAGCAGGGGCAGGGACAAGCCAGCCATTGCCAGCGAGCGGGTCGAGCGCGAGAGTTTGGCAGCGAAAGAAGCGTGCATAGGTCGATCGGGGGTTGGTGTGGAAGCATCGCAAGCGGCTCGCGGAGGCCGCTCAGCGACCGTTCGGCGAGCAGCCGTTCGGCCGAGAAGGATAGCGTCGTCCGAGGTCAGAGCGAAGGCCCGGAAACCCGCCCTTCGCCTGCCCTTAGCCCGACTCGATAGATACACTGACGCGATGCGGCCGACCATCGCCCAGATCGAGAGCTTCCTTGCCGTCGCCAAGACGCTGAACTTTCGCCGCGCCGCCGCCGAGAGCTACCAGTCGCAGTCGGCGCTGTCGGCGCAGGTTCAGCGGCTGGAGGAGCTGCTCGGCGCCAAGCTGCTCGAGCGCGACCGGCGCCGCGTGCTGCTGACCGACCAGGGCCGCGACGCCGTCGAGCTGGCCCATCGCATCATCGCCGCCACCGACGAACTGGTCGGCGCCATGCGCGCTCCGCACGACCAGCTGCATGGCTCCCTGCGCGTCGGCGTCATCCCAACCATCGCGCCCCACCTGGTGCCGCGCTTTCTGCCCAGCGTCCAGCGTGCCCACCCCGATCTGCGCCTGCTGCTACGCGAAGACCTGACCTCGCGGCTGGTCGCGCGCGTCCAGTCGGCCGAACTGGACGTGCTGCTGGTCGACCTCGACACCGAACTCGGCAACCTGCACCAGCAATTCTTGTTCGACGACGCGTTTGTCCTCGCGGTCCGCGCGGACCATGAGCTGGCGGACGAAAAGGCCGTCCCGTTCGAAACGATCGAAGCGATGGAACTGCTGCTGCTCGAAGAGGGCCACTGCCTCTCCGACCGCATCCGCTCGGTCTGTCGGCGGGCTCAGGAAGACGACTTTTGCGACTTTCGGGCGACCAGCCTGACCATGCTGGTGCAGATGATCGCGGTGAACGGCGGCGCCACGCTGCTGCCGGAAATGGCCGCACCCGACTTTCAGGGCGTCGCCAATCTGCGACTGGTGCCCATTTCGCCGACAGCGCCGACGCGGCGGATCGGCCTCGCGTGGCGCCCCGGCGACGGCCGCGCCTCGGCCTTCGAAGCCCTCGGCGAGCGCATCGAGGCCTGCAGCAGCGGCAGCAGCGCCTAAGCGCACCGCCATCCGGACGAATCCCTGAGCTGGACGAATCCACGAGCCGATACAACGACTCCGAATGCCGGACATGGTCGGCGAGCATTCTTACAATTGTTCCCGGGCGAGAACGTACACCGGGCATACACAGTCCGCGAGCCGGCGCGCGCCCGTTCTGCCTGCTGCCGCTGCCGCGGATGCCCACGAGATGATCATGCCCTGTCGCTCCTTTGTCATTCTAGGACTCGCATTCACCGCCGCCGCCGCCAGCGCCGCCACCGCCGCCGCCAGCGCCCGGCTGCAGCAACCGCTGCCGCTGCCGCCGCCGCCGCACACGATGCTCGAGCTGTCGCACGGCACCCTGGCGAGCATCGCCGCCTACAACATGCCCGACGTGCTCGCGGCCTGGCCCAAAACACGTATCGGCCGCTTGCTGGCAACGCCGGAAGTCCGCGACGGCGCGCACCGGGTGCTGGAGCACGTCGTCGACAGCGTGGCCCGCGACACGGCCGTGCTGCTCGCTGCGCAAAGCGCGGAGTTGGAGCTGAAACCTTGGCAGGCGGCGAACGCCATCTACGCCAACCAACCATCGTTCAGCAGCTTCTTGGCGCAGCCATTCGATCAGATTCGCCACGCGGTCTGGCTCAAAGGCAATGCCCACCCGGACGCGGAAAACCCGATCGCCGGTGGGCCCAGCGTGATGCTGCTCTCGTGCCTGCCGCAGTTCGAAGGCCGTTGGACGCAGCGCTTCGAAGCGCAGGCGCAGCAGCTCGCCGCCTCGACTCGCTACACAACCCAAGAGAACGCCAAGCTCGACGGCAATCCGGCCTACGCGTTTGCCATCGTGCCGGACGGCATCGATACGAGCTGGATCGCTGGGGCTTCGCTACACCGCTGGACTCTTCACCTGCCGGGCTCGTTCTTCGACGGCTGTGGCAATCCGGCGACGATCGGCAAGATCACCAGCGCGGCGGCGCCCCAGCACACCGGCTTTGCCGTCGACGTCCATTATGAGACGTTGCTCAAGAATGCCCCGCAAGGTGCCATGGCGGAGCCTGCAGTGCGGGCATTCGGCGCCGACAAGCTGCAGAGCTTTACTTGGCGGATCGGCATCGACGGCGAGCTATTGCTCGACGAGGTCGCGGTGACGACCAACGGCGAGACCGGCGGCCTGATCGCCATGCTGGCCGGCGGCACGGCCGAACTGCCGGACCAAGCGCTGCCAGACGGCGCGATGCTGCAGCTTCGCGCCGCGCTCGACTTGACCGCCCTGACCGACATTCTGCCGCTGCTCGAACTGCCAGAGATGCCCGAGGCGCTGACCAAGCAGATCCATGCAGCCTTCGATGGCGGCATCGCGCTCGGCTGCTGCGCGCCCAAGACGGGCGGATTGATCCCGCGCATCTACGCGACGCTGACCATCGCCGACGAACAGTCGCTGCGGGACGCCATCGAGTCGATCGTGCCTGCAGACGGCACCGGCGGCCGCAGCCAGATGGTCAAGAAACGGACCCTCGAAGGCGTCGCCTGCAGCGTGCTGCGCATTCCCGATCTGCCGCAGGGCATCCAGCCCGCGTGGTGCATCGCGGACGGCAAGCTGCATATCGCCGAATCCGCGCGCAGCCTGCGTTCGTTGCTCAAGGCCCAAAAGACGGGCGCCGTCGCAATGGACGTCGGCGATGCGCCACTGCCGAAGGGAAAAGGCGAAGTCGTCGACACCCTGGAGCTGCGCTGCGACGAAGCGCAGATCTACGAGTCCTTCTACGAGATCTGGCTGCCGCTCTACGAGATGGCGAATCCGTCCTCGCACAGCGCCCCCATCCAGCGCGACGACCTGCCGGAGCCCGAGCTGGTTGCGGAGTATTGCGGCAAGAGCCGCGGCCTGCTGCGGCGCGACGGCAACACCTGGCGCGTGCAGCACCTCGGCGCCCTCGGCGGCCCAGAGTTGGCGGCGCTGGCGATGACGTTCGGGCCCATGCTCGCCGCGGAAATTGGCAACTACCAGACCAACCAGTTGCTCCGAGCCATCGCGATCCCGAAGCTCGAGAAGCTCTACGACGCGTTCGAACGCTTCGCCAAACGCGAGCGACGGGCACCACGCGATCTCGCCGAACTGTGCGCGGCCGAGACGTTCGACGTCGCGCTGCTGCTCCTGCCCGGCGACAGCAAGCCGGAAACCTTCACCCTGCCGGACGGCACCGAGGTCAAAACCTCCTACCGCTACTTCCCCGAACCGGTTGCCGTAGACACGCAAGAAGGCGATCTCAGGGCCCTTTTGGTTGCGATCCGGCCGATGAGTTCGAACCGGCCGATCCTTTGCAGCAACGGTGCGGTGCCAGAAATCTATGGCGAACAGAGCCAACGGCCGATCGACCGCATCGGCAGCCGCCGCAAGACGCAAAGCGCCTCCTTCGGCACCGGTACGGAAACGACCGGTACGGCAACGACCGGCAAGGCTGCACAGGGCGGCGGCGAGTAACGGCGGCGACACACAATCGAAACGGACAACACTCTATGAAACTGCGCACCATCCATTCTCTCATCGCCAAGCTGCTGCTGGCGGTTGCCGCCGCCGCCGGCACGCTGACATGCCAGGGCCCCGCCTTCGTGCCGAACTGCGGCCAGCTGGTGTCTTTCGAGGCCAACCGGGTCGACCGACTCAACGAGCAGTGGCCACAGTCGCGACTGGGCCAGATGCTGGCAGACCCGGACATCGCGCCGGCCGCGCGCGCCTGCCTGGAGCAATTCCAGCAGCTCTTGACCCGACGCAAAGCCGTGCATGACGCGGTCTACAGCGCCGACCTCGAAATGGAGCCATACGAACTCGCGCAGCTGCTGCGCGATGAAGAGCGCGAAATCCTGCGGATCCTCGAGCACCCCATCACCGAGCTCCAGTCGGCGTCCTGGAGCTTCGCGGTCGCCTCGCAGAGCGATGGCCAAGCGAACATTTCGCGCGAAATGCCGCTGGTCACGGTGCAGTGCCAGCCCCGCTATCAGGGCAAATGGGCGCAAGACTTTGAGCGAGAGGCAGACCGCCTGAAGCGATCGGGCTACTTCAGCGAAGTGCCCAACATCAAGATCGACGGCATGCCGGTGCGCCTGTTCCGCAGCACCAAACACGCCCAAGACTCCTACCGCAGCGAAATGTTCGATCGCTGGCAGCTCGCCCTGCCTGGCTCGTTTAGTTACGGACGCCGCAGTCCGACCATCTTCGGCGCGATTGGCCAGCGCACCGCGTCGGAGTCTGCGGGGCTCCGCTTCCGTATGGACTTCTCCGCTTTCAACGACATGTGGAAGGTCATGGGCCGCCAGGTGCCGCGTGACTACCTGGCGCTTGGATTCGGTGAGTGCGAGTGGCTTGACTGGACGGCGCAATTTGTCGACGGGCTGATCCTCGATGAGGCCGCGATCAAGATCCCGGGGCAGCTCATCGGGCTGACCAAGATCCTGCTTGGCGGCACGGCGACGCCGCCGAGCCAGGCGCTGCCGAAAGGCGGCCTGCTGCAGCTGCGCGGCAACATCGATCTCGCGACGCTGCTTACGTCTCCCGACCTCACCGAGATGTCGCTGCCGCCCGATCTGGTCCAGCTTGCGACCAAGGCTTTCGACGGCGGCTACGCCGCGGCCTGCTGCGCGCCGGCCCCCGGCGGCGTCATCCCTCGCATCTTCGTGAGCCTTGGCATCGCCGATGCGGAGGCCGCGCAACAGCTGCTGCAGCTGGCCATCGCCAACATGATGCCAGGCAACCCCGACGAGCTCGGCAAGATGCTGCGCAAGGTGACCTACGACGGTGTCGAGTGCACCACGGTCAGGATCCCCGATCTCCCCAACGGTGTGCAGCCGGCCTGGTGCATCCACAACGGCGCCCTGCACGTCGCGGAATCCGCGCGCAGCCTGCGTTCGCTGCTCAAGGCACAAAAGTCCGGCGACGTTGCGATGAAGGTCGAAGACGCGCCCTTGCCAGCGGGCAACGGCGACGTGCTGCCGAACTTCGAGGTGAGCTTTGACGAAGTGAAGACCTACGAATGCTTCTACAAGCTGTGGCTGCCGCTCTACGAGCTCAGCGTGCGCCCCTCAGAAGCCGCACGCCGCGCGCTGACGCGTGCGGATCTGCCCGAGCCGGACCTGTTTGCCGAATACTGCGGGCAGACCCGCGGCCTGATGCGCAAGGACGGCGACACCTACCGCATCCAGATTCTGGGTGCGCTCGGCGGTCCGGAGATGGCCGCCGCGCTGATGACCTGGGGCCCAATGATCTCCTCGGAAGCACGGGACTACACCACCGATCGCCTGGCCAAGGGCCTTGCCGCCAAGCAGGTGGCGGCAGCGTGGACCGCGCTTGAGGCGTTTCAAAAGCGTGAACAGCGCTGGCCAAAGGACCTCGCCGAGCTGTTCGCCGCCGAGAAGCTCGCGGCCGACGCGCTGCTGCTGCCCGCCGATACGTTTGCCGAAGAGCTCACGCTCGCCGACGGCAGCAAGACGCGCAGTTCGTTCCGCTACTTTGGGGAGCCTATCGAGATCTTCGGACGCAACGTCGAGAACAAGATTTTGCTCGTCGAGATCCAGCCGTCGACGTTCTCGCGCCTCGTGCTGGACGTCACCGGCGCCACGCCGCAGATCTGGGGCCGCGACTCGACGATGCCCATCGACGAAGTCGGTCACTAGGCTGATCGGCGCCTAGGCCGCGCGGTCACTCTGCCGCGCGGTCACTCTGCCGCGCGATCACTCTGCCGCTCGGTCACTCTGCCGCTCGGTCACTCTGCGGCTCGGTGGCCACGCGAGATTCGCTCGCGCGACCGGCGCAAACGCATCAACACCAGCGCTGCTCAAACGCGGCGCGGTAGCTGCGCCCCAGCGGCGTTCGCCGCCGCTCTTTAGCTTGAGGCTGTAGGCGCCCGACGGCGCGCGCACCAGCTCCTGCACCTGGTCCAACGCCACGATTGCGGAGCGATGCACGCGCACGAAGCGCCGGTCGTCGAGCGTGTCGGCGAGCGCCGCCAACGTCTCCCGCAGCAGAAAGGCTCCATCGGAATGGTGCAGGTGCACGTAGTTGCCGCGCGCTTCGATCCACTGGACTTCGTGCGCCGCGAGCACGCGCACCCGCCCGCCCTGCTTGACGATGAAGCGGTCGCGCGTGCGGCTCTCGGCAACCTGCGCCAGCAGACGCGGCACCTGCGGCCCGCTTGCCGGCACGCTGCTGCGAAGCCGCGCTTGCTCCCATTCGGCCGCCCGCTGCACGGCGCGAAGCAGGCGTTCATCGTCAAACGGCTTGAGCAAGTAGTCGATGGCATGCGGGTCAAACGCCCGCAGCGCATACTGCTCATAGGCCGTCACAAAGACGACCGTGGGCCGGTCCGCTGCCGCGAAGTGACCCAGCACGTCAAAGCCATCGCAACCCGGCATCTGCACGTCGAGCAGCACGACGTCGGGCCGCAGCCTCTCGATCGCCTCGATCGCCGCCGGCCCGTCGCCCGCTTCGCCAACAACCGTGACAAAATCTGCGGCGCCGAGCACCTCGCACACGTGGGCGCGGATCGACGGCTCGTCGTCGACGACCAAGCAGCGGAGCGACGCCGCATCAGCCGACATCGCCCACCTCGCGCATCGGAATCACCACGGTCACGACCGTGCCCTGCTCGGGGGCTGCCGCGACGCGCAGATCGGCGGCATCCCCAAAGAGCCCGGCCAGGCGCGAACGGGTCGTGCCAAGCCCAATGCCGTCCGCGCTCGCGTCGCCCTCGCAGCCAACGCCGTCATCCTGCACCGACAGCTCGAGTTTGCCACCGTGCGAGCGCGCCGCAATCGTGACGCTGCCGGCACCTGGGCGCCTCTCGATGCCGTGGTGCAGGGCGTTTTCGACGAGCGGCTGCAGCAGCAAGTCCGGCACCGGCACGCCGAGCAGCTCATCCGGGATCGCGTAGTGGATGGCAAGCCGGTCGCCAAAGCGCAGCTTCTGCAGCTCCACGTAGGGCTCCAGCAGCGACAGTTCGTCGCAAAGCGGCACAAGCTTTTTGCGGTCATCCTGCAGCGTCTGGCGCAACAGGTCACCGAGCAGGGTCGTCTGGCGCGCGGCCAGCGCACCGTCCTGACGCGCCGTCGAGCCGATGGTCTGCAGCGCGTTGAACAAGAAGTGCGGCTGCAGCTGCGCCTGCAGAGCTTCGCGCCGGCGGGCTTCGGTGAGCTGAAACTGGTTGACCGCGACGCCGGCGCCAAGGACCGCGGCGTACTTCAGCACTTCACTGCGTTGTTTCGCTCATGCCCCCCTGTTACGCCACCCGAGCGCGATTCCCGCCGACCCCGGGCCGAACGTCCCCACGGCGCCACCAACGTCCCAAAACCCCGCGAAGGGCGGCGTACTCGCGCCCGATCATCCGTCCTCGCGGTCCGCGTGCAGGCTCTCGAAGACTGCGTCCGCGATCTTTTGGGGCAGGCCTGGCATGGCCCGCAGATCGGTCTGGCTGGCCTTCTTGAGGGCCGAAAGCGAACCAAAGTGGCGCAGCATCGCCTTCCGGCGCGTGGGGCCAACGCCCGGCACATCGTCGAGTTCGCTCGTAATGCGGCTGCGCTGCTTGCGGTGGTAGGTGATCGCAAACCGGTGCGCCTCGTCGCGCAGCGCCGCAACCAGCAGCGTCTCCGGATCATCAAGTCCCAGCGGTATAGGCGTCTCCTGCCCCGGCAAGAAGATGCGCTCGCCGCTTTCGGCCCGCGCATGGCCGACGCCCTTCAGCCGGCTCTTGGCCAGACCGCACAGCAGCAGGTCGCCCTCGAGTCCCAGTTCGTGCACGGCGCGCTGGGCCGCCGCCAGCTGCCCGCGGCCGCCGTCGACGACCATCAGCTCGGGCAGGTCTTCGTCATCGCGCTCAAGGCAAAGCGACAGGCTGCGGCGCACCGCCTCCTCCATCGCCGAAAAGTCGTCGCCCGCGTTTTCGGCCGAGATGCGAAAGCGCCGGTAGTGCGCCTTGTGGGGCTGGCCGGCAACGAAGCAAACGCGCGACGCAACCGTGTTGGTGCCCTGGATGGTCGAGACGTCGAGGCAGTGCAGGCGCTCCGGCACAACGTCGAGTTCGAGCAGGCGCGCCAGCCGCTCGGCCGCCTGCCGACGACGCTGCTCGTGGTCGACGGCGACCCGGTCGCCGAGTTCGGCGTTTTGCTGCGCCAGCGCCATGTGTTTTTTGCGGTCACCGCGCTGCGGCACGCTGATCTCGACGCGCGCGCCGCGCTTGTGCTCGAGCCAGGCGCGCAGCATCTCCGGCTCGGATGGCAGCGTCGGCACGATCACGGCGCGCGGCACGTAGCGATCGCCTTCGTACAGCTGTCGCAGAAGCTCACCGAGGAGCAGGTCGTCCGGTAGCTCGCTCGTCAGCGTATGGCGACGGCAGTGCTCCAACGCCCCGTCGCGAAACTGCAGGAACGCAACCGAGA
>JBGCDH010000112.1:0-2655 GCA_045105235.1 Planctomycetota bacterium
GCGATAGGGTCGTAGCCCCTGATCAGGTAGGATCCGGCGGTGCTGCTCTCACTGCTGACCTCGTCCGACCCCGATATCCGAGATCAGAGCCTGGCGGAGCTCTGCCAGGCTCGCAGCCTGAGCGAGCTGCTCGAGGACGCCGCGGCGCTCGATGCGTTCTGGCGCAGCGAACGCAACCTCTACCGGCGGGTTCGAGCACTGTTCTTTGCGGCGTCCGTCCACCGCGACCATCTCTGCGAACGCATCGACCTGCGCCAGGACGGCCACATCCCTTGGGATGCGGTGCGGCAAATTCGGGCCCGTGAGTTCGAAGCGGCGATCGACACGCTGCTGCAGGCGCAGGCCGAGAGTGGTGCGCACGGCGCACTGTCGAGCGCGCTGGCCGAGGCCTACCGCTCGCTCGGGCTGCAGACGCTGGCCGACCAAGTGCAGCGCAGCGTGCGCGCGGTGCCGGAGAACCGCTGGATGTTCGCGCTCCAGTCCGCAGCCGAGCATCCGCTACGCACCGCGCCGGCGCTGCTCAAACCGGACAGCTGCCTCCGCGAGTCCACGCCCGTGCGGATGGACTTCAGCCACAGCTGCTGGAGCGACATCTTCTTCTTGGGCATGGACGACCCCGACGGCGCACGCGTCCTCAACGCATCGATCGCACTCGCCGTGCACGGCCGGGACGGCAGCCCGCAGCCGCCGGTCCGCGCAACCCTCCGCGTCATCGACCAGGCGCTGCTGCGGCTCCGCAGTGTCGACCTCGGCGAAGAGATCGAGCTCACCGAAACAGCGCAGGTCTTCGACTTCGCGCGCGACAACCTGGGCCTGCTCCGCGCAGCCGTGGTCGCCAGCGGCCTGGTGCCTCCGTCTCTCGAGGGGCAGGGCGCAGATCTCGGGCAGCTGCTCGAAACCGTCATCGGCGCCAAGGGCCGTGGCATCGAGCTCGTCAGTGACGTGCGCGGCATCCCCAAGGGCTCGCGACTCGCGGTGTCGACGACGCTGCTCGGCGCGCTCATCGCCGTCATCATGCGCGCCACCGGCCAGACGGCCGCCGTCGAAGGCCCGCTCGAAGACGCAGAACTCCGCAGCGTCGCGGCGCGCGCCATCCTCGGCGAGTGGCTCGGCGGCTCCGGCGGCGGCTGGCAAGACTCCGGCGGACTCTGGCCAGGCATCAAGCGCATCGAAGGCGTGACCGCGTCAGCCGGCGACCCCGAGCACGGAGTGAGCCGCGGCTGCCTGCTGCCGAAGCACCACATTCTCGACAAGGCCGCCGCGCCGTCCGAACTGCGGCAGGCGATCGCCGACAGCCTCGTGCTCGTCCACGGCGGCATGGCGCAGGACGTCGGCCCCGTGCTGGAAATGGTCACCGAGCGCTACCTGCTCCGCTCCCAGCCCGCTTGGTCCGCGCGCCAAGACGCCGGCGCACTCTACGATGCACTGCTCGATGCGCTGCGCGACGGCGACATGCGCCGCGTCGCCGCACTGACGCATAAGAACTTCCACGGCCCCATCTCCACCGTCATTCCGCAGGCCACCAACGCCTTCACCGAGCGGCTGATCGAACGCACTCAGTCGCGCTTCGGCGACGCCTTCTGGGGCTTCTGGATGCTCGGCGGCATGTCCGGCGGCGGCATGGGTTTCGTGTTCGACCCCGCGCAGCGCGACGCCGGCCGCGACGCGCTCCTCGAAGAGCTCGCCGCGAGCAAGCTCGCTTTGGAGCACGCGCTGCCGTTCGCGATGGAACCCTGCGTCTACGACTTCGCCATCGATGACGTCGGCACGCGCGCCGCGATCGAGACGGCGTCACAGGCCCTGCCCACCCCAGCCCAACCGGCTATACGACCAGCCGCGGCCGTGCAAGCCAGCCTCGGCCAGCTCCTCGAGCAGAACGGCTTCGACCAACAGCGCCATGAGCAGCTCCGCGACGGCCTGCGCAGCGGACGCCTCGGCATCGAACAGAACCGCCTGCCGGCCGGCACGCGCATCGAAGACGTCGGCAGCGGCGACGTCCTCACCACAGACCAAATCACCGCAGCGCACATCGAACACGGCCGCGCCCGCATCGCTGCCGGCGAAGTCGCCGTCGTCACCCTCGCCGGCGGATCCGGCAGCCGCTGGACCCGCGGCGCCGGCGTCGTCAAAGCGCTGCATCCCTTCTGCAAGATGCGCGGCGCGCACCGCTCCTTCCTCGAGCTGCACGCTCGCAAGATCGCCAAGGCATCCCGCGACGCCGGCGGCGGCGCCGTCATCCCGCAGCTCATCACCAGCAGCTACCTCTCGCTCGACCCGCTGCTGCATGCCGCCACAGCGCTTCCGGCACTCGGCCCCAGCGACGCCGCGCGCCGGGTTTCAGCTTCGCGCTCCATCGGCCTCCGCCTCATCCCCACCGCCCGCGACCTGCGTTTCACAGCACGTGCCGATGCCCGCCAGACGCTCGACGCCCAGGCCGAGAAGGTCCGCGCCAGCCTCGACCAGGCGCTCATCGACTGGGCCACCGCAGCCGGCGAGGCCAGCGACTACACCGACAACCTGCCCACCCAGTGCGTGCACCCGCTCGGCCACGCCTACGAGGTGCCCAACCTCCTGCTCAACGGCTGCCTCGCCGCGCTGCTGGCCGAGCAGCCGCAGGTCCGCACGCTGTTCTTGCACAACATCGACACCGTCGGC
>JBGCDH010000113.1:0-16868 GCA_045105235.1 Planctomycetota bacterium
CTTCGCGCCCGCAGAATGCCCCCTATATCGGATGCACTATGCTAGTTGGCGGCGAACTCGGCTGCGAGCTGGCTAGAAAATATAATCGCGCCTGACTCCCGGAGATGCTGTGCGTCGAACCAGTGTTTCGTGTCATACAATTCTGGATAGGTCGTCGGTCTGTCCAATTCGAATACGCGTGCGACAGAGCGAATCTCGAGTAGGCGAGACCGGCCAGGGATCTTCGAGTAGACCGGGGGCAACACGAAGATCGGCTCAAGGCCGGCTTGTCGCAGCCTCCGGGCCTGGCGTTCGAATCCTTCGGTGAAGCCCGCTTCGTTGCTTGGCGGAGCGATTGTGTTTTCGGTCTTTGCCTTGCGCAACCACTTGAGCTTCTTGGGCTTGGCGTGCCACTGCTTGCTGAACGCGAGCCGTTGTGCTGGTGCGGTGCGGTCGCTGAGTGGGCCGAATCCCTGGGTGAGATTCCGCGGTGTGTCGGGGGGCAAATTGCGGTGTTCGCGCAGTGTGTCGTCGAAAATTCGGATGCCGCGCCCGATGTTGAACAGATTTACTGCGGTATGAGCTAGGGCCCAGTTTGTTTGTCGTATGAATTCAGATAGGTTTTCTGATGTATTGACTGCAGTCCATAGTCGCTCGTGCAGGTGGCTCGGGCTATGCATGTCGACAGTTTTATCTTTCATCCATGTTGCAGGGCGGTTTCCGAGGCTCCACTCTCCAAGTTCGATGAATACACGCGTGAGTCTTGGTGGTCGATTCTCCAAAACCCAGTCGATCCACACATCGTAGTCGTGTGGTTGAATGCCTGCTTGGGCGGCATTATACGACGTAGTCTTGATGCCGCGTTCCGCAGTCGCCGTGTCGAAGACTTTGGGGCTGATGCCCCGAAGCAGGCGGCTGCTGCCGATGAATAGGGTGTCGATTTCTGGGCTGACTTCGGTGAAGTGGGTGATCTTCGTTCTAGTCGGCGGGTCATTGAACGGTAGGTCGTCAAGTGAGTGTGTCGCAATGATGCATGTCAGCATTCCGAGCGCAAAGGCTGTGACGTGCAGTGTTCGGTGGAGGAGCATTCGGCTAGAACTGAAAGTAGATGAATGGGCGAGCTTCCAATGGCATGGCAGCCAAGGCGAGGGCGGCGATGGCGCCTAGGAGTAGGGATGTCGCCAACCCCGGGAGCGCAATACGGAGGCGTTGTGGTAAGCCCTTGTTCGCTAGCAAGTGAAGGGCTGCGAGAGGGCCGGCTATGAGCGCGAGGCGTGAGGTCACTGCAAGTGCGGGCGCGGGCTGCCACAATCCGATGGTTTTTGTGCCTGGTGACTGCAAAGTTATCCACGCTCTTGTCATAGTCCATGCGTCATCGAAGTTGGCCGCTCTGAAGTAAATCCAGGCGAGGAAGACGACATAGATTGTCAGGGCGCGTGAGGCGAGCGGTATCGACGTGGGTTGAAATCGCCGCTGCCACTCCTTGTGTATAATCAGGCCGATTCCGTGGATCGCGCCCCAGACGATGAAGTTCCACCCTGCGCCGTGCCATAGGCCCCCGAGTAGCATCGTCAACAGGAGGTTTCTGTGGGTGAGCCACCGACCGTCACGGTTGCCGCCGAGCGTGATGTACAGGTAGTCTCGGAGCCAGCTGGATAGGCTGATGTGCCAACGGCGCCAGAAATCGGTTATGTTGCGTGCGAAGTACGGGAAATTGAAGTTTTGCGTGAGTTCATACCCAAGCAGTCGCGCCGTCCCGATGGCCATGTCAGAGTAACCAGAGAAGTCACAGTATATCTGGATCGCATAACAGCTCACGGCGGCGAAGATCGATATCGCCGTGAACTCCGCGGGGGCAGCGAAAACTTGATCTGCTGGCTGGGCTACGAGGTCCGCGACGATGGCCTTTTTGATGAACCCGGAGAGGAACTGTGCAATGGCGCCGTGTGTGTCAATGCTCTTGAATTGACGAGCTTTACGTAGCTGCGGGAGGAACTCCGATGCTCTTACGATGGGGCCAGCAACGAGCTGTGGGAAGAATGTGACGAATAGCGCGAAATCGAAGAGGCTTGGCGCAGGTTTTAGGTTTTGGCGATACACGTCGATCGTGTAGCTCATTGCCTGAAACGTGAAGAAGCTGATGCCTACCGGAAGCAGGATTTGTAGCGTAATGGGTGAAGTGGGGAGGCCCAGCCAGCCCAGAAATAGTGTTGCCGAATCCGCGAAGAAGTTAAAATACTTAAAAAAAGCGAGCGTGCCGAGGTCATAGCAGAGACTAATCGTGAGCCAGCGCTTCCCTTTTGTTCCCGCAGTCTGGCATGCGTGGATCCTCTTGGCGCAGAAGTAGTCCACTGCGGCGCATCCAAGAATCAGGCCAAGGAAGCGCCAATCCCAGCAACCGTAGAAGAACAGGCTCGCCACGAGCAGCGATGCTTTTCGTGCAGTGTTCTTGCGGAGGAGCCAGTGCACGCCGAAGACGAGGGCGAAGAAGAGGAGGAAGCGTGGCTCTGAAAATATCAATCGTCTTGCTCGGTTTGCTCGCAGCCGCTCGGTTTGGTGGACTCGATCGGCTAGCCGTAGGTTGTTCTTGCTTGGCTATGCGTGGCGCGCGCGTTGTGGTTCGCTGCCGTTTTGGCGGCATTTGGTGTGCTGGCTGATCTCGGCAATGCCGTGCGCGGGTGATCCCTGGTGTGTGGTTGGGCAGCCGCTTCAAGCTGGAGGCACCAGATGGCCTCCTGTCGCTACGTTCGTCAGGCAGTCGCTGGTCGAGCGATTCTGTTCGCGGCTGGCTTTGGCGGTCTTTCCGCTAGTCAGTATCTTGCTGCTCGGACTCTCGCCCGTTTGGGTGCAAAGGGCGAGCTACCCAGCATCCGTCGCCGACAGCTTGCGCACTTCCTTGCGCGCCAGCTCCAGCATGTGCAGCAGCTGCTCGCTCTGCGCACGCAAATCGCGGCGGGCGGCTTCGCTTGCTTCGAGCTTGGTGCGCAGGTCGCGGTTGTCGGCGGCGAGTTCGCCGACCTGGGTGCTCAGGCGATCGATGCTTTCGCGGAGCGGCAGGAGCTGCGCGGCGAGTTGGGTCGCGATGGGGTCGGTTGGCTGGTCACTCACGGCAGGCAGTCTACCGGGCCCGGTCCGCCTTCGGCGTAAAGCGCTTCAAACTCGTCGACGGCTTTGTGCAGGGTCTTTGGCGGCTGCACGGCGGCGCGGTAGCGCTGGAGGCGGTCGGGCTCATCGACGAGTCGCTGCAGCCGAGTCGCAAGGTCGTCGGCGCAGCCGGGGGCAAACAGCTCGCCGTCGACGTTGTCATCGACGACTTCGACCAGCCCGCCAAAGCGGCTGGCAAACACCGGCAAGCCGGCGGCGCGCGCCTCGAGCACGACAAAGGGCGCGTTCTCGTGCCAGGTGCTCGGCACGATCAGGACGTCGATTTCGCTCAGGGCCTCGGCGAGCTCTTCGCGCGCAAACGGGCCGCGCATGTCGATGCGCGGGTCTTGAGCGGCGCGTTTCTGCAGCGGGCCCGAAAACTCTGGGAAGTCGGTGGCGCGGCCGCGCAGCACGCAGCGCACGCGCTCGCTTTGGACCTGGGTGAAGGCTTCGATCAGCACGTCGGGGCCCTTGTGCGGCGAGTAGGTGCCAAAGAAGCCGAACGTCAGCGGGCGTGGCTCGGCGTGGTCGCGCGCCGCACGCAGCGTGGCCACGTTGTTGGCCAGAGCTTTCGTGTCGACGCCATACGAGCAGTGTTGCAGCAGCTCGGCGGGGGCGCCGTTTTGGATGAAAACGTCGCGCAGAAAGCGCGTCGGGGCCACGACGGCGTCGGTCTGCCGCAGTCGCTGCATCAGGTAGTCGGGCCGCTCGAGCAGCGACGAAAGCTTGCCGGTGAGCTCCCAGCTCGGTTGGGAGTCTCCGCCAGCGCCGCAGCTCGCGCGCGCCGTCGCGAGCGCCTCTTCGCCGATAGGGCTTGCCGCGAGCTGCTCTTCCAGGTCGGGTGCGTGGCACGGCACGCATCCGCGCCCGCCGTCGGGTGGTCCGTCGCAGGCGCTGCCGTCCGACTTCATCAAGATCACGCGCGGGCACAGAAACCAAAAGTCCATCAGCTGCAGCACGACACGTCGCCGCTGTTCGATGCAGCGGTCGATGAGGTCCGCGCCGACGTGCCGGAGATGGAAGCTGTGCACGACGTCGGGTTGCCGTTCGCGCAAATGCTCTGCAAACGTCTCCGCCATCATCGGATGGCGGTATTCCATGCGGCGCCAATCCCGCCCGAGCATCATCCAGAAGTGAATGCGACGCACCGGCAGGCCGTCGACGATCTCGCGAGATTCACCCCACGGGCCGTCGGCCTCCGAGAAGCGCGGCTCGAGCGAGAACACGTCGACGTCATGGCCGCGTGCGAGCAGCTCGCGCCCCACGGCGTGCGCGTAGCTCTCCGTGCCGGTGAAGTAGTTCGGCGGGAACTGGTGAACGACGAGGGTGACGCGCAAAGCGACTTCGACGATAGCGGTTACGGTTGCGCGTTCTAGCGCAGTGCGCGGGATCGATCGAGTGCACCGTGTATCGTCGGGCAGAACCGGGCAAACTAGTGCTCGCCCGTTGCGGTGCCCGCCGCTCGCGACGCCTGAGAACTGTGCGACCCCATATGCCTACCTACGCCAACTCGCAGATTCCCCGAACCTGCCGCGTCGGTCTCGCCGCCGTTTCTATGGCGCTTGCGTCCGCAGCGATCACGCCCACGGCGATTGCCCAGTCGGTTGTCGTGCCCAATGCGTATGCGTCGGTGCCGGGCACAAGCCAGCTCAACACGATCATTCGCGATCAGGGCAACCCGCGAACCTATGTCTCCGGGGTCCTCGCGAGCGAGCTGGCGGCCGTGCCGCCCGGCTCGGTTCTAACCGGCGTCAGCCTCCGATTCAGCTCGGTGGCCGCGAATCCCGCGACCTGGCCGGCGAGCAGCGTGACGTGGGCCAGCTACGACATTTCGATTGGGCCGGCCGCGCCCTTCGTTAGCTGGGTGAGCGATCCGTCGGCCAACTTCGCGTCCGCGCCGCAGCTTGTTCGCAGCGGTCCGATGACGATCGATCCGGGTGCGTTCACCAATGGTGGTGTCGCCGGCGCGCCCAATCCATGGAGTGAGTTCTACTTCGACTTCCAGCAGCCTTACACCTACCTCGGCGGGGACCTGGCGATGCTGTTCACGCATCCGGGCAGCAGCGATGCGTCGACGGCTCCCTTTCCGGAGACCGTGCCGTCGGACGCCGCCTCCTACGGGCTCGCGCGCTCGGGCCCGGGCTACCAGTCGACCATCACCGGCGGCGAATCGCTCTACGTGATGCGCGTGCACTACGGCTTTGGCGCGGGCTGCGCGCTCAGCGGCGGCAGCTCGCCCGTGCTGGTGCAAAACGGCGATACGGCCGGTGGCCAGGGTGGCGAAATCCGTCTGCAGGTCGCCAATTCGGAGCCCGGCGCGCCGATCGCCATGGCGCTTGGCTTCACGCAGCAGCAGCTGCCGCTCGGCTTTGGCTGCAGCTTGCTGGTCAGCCCCGACATCGTGCTCGTCGTTGGCTTGGCCAGTCCAAGCGGGCGCGCTGTGCAGACCGTTTCGGTGCCGACGGGCGTCACTGGCAGCTTCTTTGCGCAGGCTGCTGTGCTTGATGCCGCGCTGCCGCTCGGCTTTGCCGTCAGCAACGGCGTGTCGCCTGCGGCGTTTTAGTTCGCGCGGCCACGGCGTCTATGCGTGGCCGTGCTGCTGTAGCAGCCACCCGCGGAAGGCTCGCAGCGCCGGCAGCACGGATCGGCTCTCGGGGTAGGCAAAGAAGTAGCCCTTGCCCGTCCGCGCCGCCGAGTCCGCAAACGCCTCGACGACGGTTCCCAGGCGCAGCTCCTTGTCGACGGCAAACAGCGGCAGCACGGCGACGCCGAGGCCGGCGATGGCGGCTTCGAGCACCATCTGGTGGTGTTCAAAGCGCGGGCCGCGGCGGCCGTCGATGTCGGAGACGTCCTTGGCGCGCAGCCAATCGTCAAACGCGTGCGGGCGGCTTGCGATCTGCAGCAGCGTCGCCCGGCGAAGGTCGCCGACGTTCTTCAGGCCGTGCTCCTCGCGGTATCGGCGACTGCAGACGACGCGCACCTCCTCGTCCATCAGGGGCTCGACCACGGCGCCGGGCCAGTGCCCTTCGCCGTAGTGGATGGCGGCGTCGAGGTCCTCGCTGGCAAAGTCGAAGACCGCCAGCCGCGTTGTGAAGTGGATCTGGATGGCCGGGTGCGCCTCGGCAAACGAAGACAGCCGGGGGATCAGCCAGCGCGTTCCGTAGGTAGGCAGGATGCCGAGGCGCAGCACGCCGCCGCCGCCCGATCGGCCGCGGCTGGCGCGCATTTCGAGCTCGCCGGCTTCGAGTCGGTCAAACGCGGCGCGCACGTGCTCAAGGTAGCGCCGGCCCGCTTCGGTCAAATGGATGCGCTGCCGGCGCCTCGCAAACAGCTCCGTCTCAAGATGGGCCTCGAGAGCCTGGATTTGCCGACTGAGGGCGCTTTGCGTGCGGCTGAGCTCCCGCGCAGCCGCTGAGATGCTGCCGTGGAACGCGGCGCTTTCGAAGGCTTGCAGCGCACCGGTGGCAGGGAGATTTCGGGCCATTTGATGATCCTATCGCATGAACTCATGTGGAGAAGTCAGCTCTTCGCGGCGAGCGAAACTGCCACAAGAAGCTATTTTTATGCGATGTAGAGGTCATCCGATGCCTCTCTGCGACGAATACGGCCAAGTCGAACTATGAAGATCCTTCATGAATCGTGTCTCTGGGCTCTGCTCGACAGCGTTGTCGGCACGGTCCGCACCGTGCGCCTTTTCGAGGCCCTAGAAGTCCACGAAGACCTGCTCCGTCCGCGCGGCGACCGGGTCAGCCGCGTCGAGCTGTCCCAGGCGCTGACGATGCTGTTGTTCGAAGACGTCGTGCGCCGCGTGCCGATGGCGGCTGCCTACGTGGGCGATGCGGTGCGGCAAGGCCGCAAGCTCGTGTTTGACCACGGCGCCCTGCGCACGGTCGCGGCGCCGGATTGCGGCGCGCTGCCGTCGGGCCACGACGCTTTCCGCCGCATTCTCGAGCCGCTTGGCTTTGAGGAGCGCGACGTCTACCCGCTCGAGAAGCTCGGCATGACCGGCCGCGCCTTCGCCCACAAGGACATGCCCGCCGATGTGGCGCAGTTCTTCGTCAGCGAGCTGCACCCGGAGTGCTTTACCGACACGTTCCAGCACGCGGTGCTGCGCACGGTGAAGAGTTCGCGGGATCCCCTGCCGCTGTCGGCCAAGGGCCGCCTCGGCGAGCTTGAAAAGAACGGCGATCTGTCGTTTGCCGACGCGCAGAGCCTGCTGCCCAACCTGGTTGGCTGCTTCGATCGGCAGCACCAGGAGCCGACCTGGGCGGACTACGAGGCGATGCGGCGTGAGTCCAAGGAGATGGCCTGGATCGCGACGGAGGGCAACGCATTCAACCACGCGACCGACCGCGTCGCCGATGTCTACGCGGTTGCCGATCGGCAGAAGGAGCTCGGCCGTCCCATGAAGGAGCGGGTCGAAGTCTCGGCCAGCGGGCGTGTTCGGCAGACGGCCTTCCGTGCCGCCGAAGTCGAACGTCTATTTGTGTCGGATGATGGCGCGCTGATCACCGAGCGCGTGCCCGGCTCGTTCCACGAGTTCATTTCGCGCGACGAAGAGCAGCCCGGCGTGCTCGACCTTCGCTTTGACTCGAGCAACGCGACCGGGATCTTCAAGATGACGTCGAAGCCGCAGGCGCCCGCCGGCAAGATCGACGCATGAGTGATGCCCGTTCGGAGCAGCTGGCCGCCGCCGAGCTGATCGAGAGCCTGTCGTCGGCAATCGGTGCGCGCAATGTCTTGACCGCCGAGGCCGACCGCCTGCGCTACGAAGAAGGCTGGCGCTACGGCAAGGGCACCGCGCTCTGCGTGGCTCGGCCAGGCTCGACCGAGGAAGTTGCGAGCGTG
Source organism: Planctomycetota bacterium (assembly GCA_045105235.1). Taxonomy (GTDB): domain Bacteria; phylum Planctomycetota; class UBA1135; order UBA1135; family UBA2386. The sequence continues at coordinate 7,972 of JBGCDH010000113.1, forward strand.
ATGCGCGCCTGCCACGAAGCGAGTGTGCGCGTCGTGCCGCAGGGCGCCAATACAGGGTTGGTCGCGTCTTCGACGCCAGACGAAAGCGGCGGCATGGTGGTGCTGTCTTTCGACCGACTCAACAAGCTCGTCGAGTTCGACCCGCACGATCGCACGGTGGTTGTCGACGGCGGCGTGCTGCTGTCGCAGCTCAACGAGACGCTCGCCGAGCACGGCATGTGGTTTCCGGTCGACCTCGGCGCAGATCCTCAGATCGGTGGCATGGTGGCGACCAATACGGGCGGCACGCGCTTGCTCAAGTATGGCGACGTGCGGCGCAATCTGTTGGGCGTCGAGGTTGTGCTCGGCGACGGGCGCGTTGTCTCGCAGCTCAATCGGCTGCGCAAAAACAACACGGGGCTCGACGTCAAGCAGCTGTTCTGCGGCACGACGGGCGTGCTCGGCATGGTCACCCGCGCGGTGCTGACGGTCGAGGCCAAGCCCCAGCAGCGCGCGACCGCGCTGGTTGCGTGTCGGGACGGACAGGCCGTCTTGTCGCTGCTGCGCGCGGTCGAAAAAGACCTCGGCGACGTGCTCAGCGCCTTTGAGGTGATGAGCCGCAACGCGGTCGATGCCGTGCTGCGCCACCAGTCGACGCTGCGACGTCCGTTTGCGGAACTGCCGGAATACTGCGCGCTGGTGGAGCTGTCTTCGACGCTGCCGGAGTCGTCGCTGTCGCTGAGCGATGTGCTCGAAGAGCGGCTCGGCGCGCATCTCGAGGCGGCCGAGGATGAGGTTCTCGACGTGCTGGTTGCCAGCGGCGGCGATGCGGAAGACTTCTGGCAGATTCGCCACCACATCAGTGAAAGCCTGCGCAGCGACGGCCGCATGCTGGCGTTTGACGTCAGCGTGCAGCGCTCCCGACTGCCCGCGTTTACCGATGCCGTGATCGCCTTGCTGCAGCGCGACTACGCGTTTGTCCGTTTGTGTGACTACGGCCACTGGGGCGACGGCGGCAGCCACCTGAATCTGCTGTGGCAGGCGTCGGAGATCTCTATGGACGAAGCGTCGTTCAAGGCCGAGCTGCAGGAGAAGATCTACGAGCTCTGCGTGCGCGAATTTGAAGGCAGCTATTCGGCGGAGCACGGCGTGGGGCCGCACAATCAGCGCTTCTACGACCGCTACACGAGCGATGCGGTCAAGCAGCTCAGTGCGGTGTTGGGGGCTCACTGCGACCCGGGGCGGCTTCTCGGCACCGTTCGTCTTTGGTGACGATTGCCTTTGGAGACGGTTGCCTTTGGTGTCGGTCGCCTTTGGTGACGGTCGCCTCAGCCAAGGCGCTCTCGCCCGGAGAGGAAAGTGGAGAAGGCTGCGCCCGGCTCGTTGTTCAGTGAAGGTCAGGTGTATACCGGCGCAGCCTTCTCAACAGGAACTACGCCGGCAGTCGGTCGAGGTTGCACTTCTGGCGTCAAAAAACTGGCCGCGGCCGCTATTCGAACACGGCCTCTTTGTGCCAGTGCATCGAGTCCACCACGAACCACTCGCCCTTGCCGCGCCGTGCTACAAACACGGCCGTGTGGTAGTCGCCATCCTGCCAGCGCAGCTCTTGGAGGCGCATGTCCGAGGAATTGCGCAGGCCGGTAGGCAGTGCCGAGACCGCTCGCGCTTGGAGCGGGCCTGATGCGTCGGCGGAGATGGCCGTCGTGCGGTCCGGTGGGCCGAGTCGGCGGATTGCTTCGCTCTTCGGCTTGCCGCGGAGGCCGGGGACTTCGGTCGGTTGCCTTCGTGCGCAGGACGCCAGCAGCGTCAGCGCCATCAGGGTAAGTGCAACAAGAGCGATGGGCAGCAGGGTGAGGCGGGCGAGTCGCATGGGGAGGCTCCGTTCCGGGTAGGAAACGTGCGGCTGCGACGGCAGCACTCGCGAGATGCGAGTCTGCAGGGAAGACTTCGTTGGGCGAGGTCCGGCGACGAGGGCACGTTCGGCGGTCTGGACTTCCCATTGTAGCGGGCCACGTGCGTCGTTCGCATGCAATGATGCACTGCATTCGTCGCAGGCCCGGCAATTTCATCCGCCGATGCGTATCTCTCGTTCGATCCGGCGTGCTGTTCGATCCGGCGTGCTACTACGGCCGTTTGTCTCGGATCTGGGCGATTGGCTCTACGTGTAGTGCCCGGGCAAGAATGCGGCGGAAGTAGGGGCACCGGATGCATTCGGGCGGCCGCTGATTCTCGCGGGGAGAAATGAGAGAAGGCTGCGCCCGGCTTCATGTTCAGAGAAGTAAGGATTGGTTCCGGCGCAGCCTTCTCAACGGTACCTACGCCCGCAGGCGCGCGAGGTTGCAGTTCCGGCGTCGAAAAAAGCGGTGGTGCGTTCTCGCGGCCCTAGGCGGCGGCCAGCTGCCGCGGCGCGCGCCTACGAACAAGGCTCTGGCTACCAAGCCTCCGGTCGAGCGCCACTGTTCACGGCTTCGATGCGTCGTTCGAGCAGCCGGCGTTCGGGTTCGGTGCAGCGATGTGTGAGCGCCAAGCGCATGGCGTTTCGGGCCGACTCCGTTTCACCGAGCTGCCAGTGCAGGTGGCCGCGGACAGCGCCTAGCAGGTAGTAGTCGTCGAGTCGGCGGTCTTTCTGCAGGTCCGCGAGAGTCGCGAGCGCTCGGGTTGCTCCGTGGACTTTGGCGATCGCGATGGCGCGGTTGAGCGCGACGATCGGGGTGGGGCGCATGTCTTCGAGTCGGTCGTATTCGAGCAGGATGGCAGGCCAGTCGGTGGCTTCGTAGTTGGGTGCTGCAGCGTGCAGGGAGGCAATGCGGGCTTCGCAGTGCCACGGCGTCATCGTGTCTGCTGCAAGCGATCGGCGCAGATGGTGGAAACCGCACTGCAGCCATGTTGTGCGCCATCGCGAGCGATCCTGCTGCGCAAGCGGTATTAGTTCGCCAGCCGCGTCGATGCGTGCATCAAGGCGCGCGCCAAGCAGAAGCATGAGCGCGAGCAGCGCATGCTGTGCTGGTTGCTGCGAGACCCCGTGGTCGCGGGTTGTGGTGTCGTCGGCAAGCAGGCTGCACAGGCGGACGGCTTCTTCGACGACTTCGGAGCGCACCAGATCTTCGCCTGCGTGGGCGCGGTAGCCCTCCGTAAACATAAAGTAGATTGCCTGCAAGACCGTCGCAACGCGGTGGCCACGCTCGCTGCCCGATGGCGGATCAAACCCGACGTCGTCGCGCTGGAGCTTTGCCTTCGCGCGCACGAGCCGCTGCGCGATGGTCGCCTCTTTTTCAAGCAGCACGCGTGCGATCGCGGGAACACCGAAGCCGCCAACGTGTTTTAGTAAAAACGGAACGCGGCTCGATGCTGGCACTGCCGGGTGCGCACACAAGAACATCATGCGCAGCGTGTCGTCTTCGCCGCGGCCGCTTGCTGGGTGTGTTTCGGGCTCCGTCGTGTGGGCCGTCATGGCCGCCAGCGCGCCGTGTATGCGCGTCCCCGTGTGTTGCCGCCGCAGCTCGTCGACAGCGAGATTGCGCGCGACGCGGAAGACCCAGCCCGCGGGGTCATCGGGGATGCCGTCAGCAGGCCAGCGCCGGAGGGCGCGCAGCATGGCGTCCTGCACGACGTCCTCGGCGAGCTCGAGTCGAGACGGTCCGATCGCCCGGACGAGACTCTGAACCAGCTGCGCGTAGCGCCGGCGAAACAGGTCCTCGAGCAGTTCGGGCGGAAGTCCTTTGGGGTTGGGGGCCGTCATGGCTTCGGCTGTTGGCGGCGGAGCCGGTCTACCCCGCGGACTCGTCAATCTGGCGGATCTCGATGCTGCCGAAACGAAAGTTGGGATGCTGTTCGCAGAGAGCTACGGCGTGTGCGTAGTCGTCGGCTTCGATCAGGTAGTAGCCGCCGACGACTTCCTTGGATTCGACGTATGGGCCGTCGTGCACGGCCTCTTGGTGGATGGGGCCCGGAGAGCCCTGGCTAGCGACTTTTGGCGGGTGAATCACCCGGCCGCTGTCGTCGGCAAGCTTCTCGCCGCCGAGCAGGCGTTTCTCGGCCGTCATGCGCTCGCCCCAGGTGCGGTATTCGTCCAGGATCTGCTGGAAGTCGTCGGGCGTGTAGTGGCTGTAGTCGGTTGCGGCGTCCCCGCGCAGGATGAGTAGGAATCGGGACATTATGTTGGTGTGGTTGGAAGAGCGGTCGGCGGTCGCGGCATGCGTCCGCCGCTCGAACGACGAGCGACGGGTGCGCCAATCGACATCGTTCTGCACGAAAATAGGCGTTCGCTGGGGGTGGGCGCACGACTAGCATGCCCGCTGGACAGGAGCGCCCTCCCGAATTGACCATGGCCAGCCACACCTCGCCCCATCCCCGTCCGTCATCCCGAGGTCACACGAGAGGACGCGGCTGGCAGCTTGCCGGCGTCGCCTTCGTGGGTCTTGCCGCCTTCCAGCTGTTTGGCTGCAAGTCGAAGGATTCTTACGAGGCCTATGAATGGCCGGATGAGGGCGGCCAGGCCGCCATTTTCGCCACGATCGGCGATCCCGAGCAGGTCGATGCCGAAGGCAACCGCTACTACGAGAGCGATGGCTCATGTGTTGGCTGCCACCAGAGTTGCGGCGATCCGCACCCTGGCGGCCGGCAGTCGACCTGCGTGCACTGCCACGGCGGCGACGACAGCAAAAACACCAAGGAAGGCGCCCACCCGCTGCCGAGCTTTGGCAAGAGCTGGCCAAACTCGGGCAACCCCGAGCGGCCCTACATGCTGACCATGGCCGAGACCAAGGAGTGGGTGCGCTTCGTCAACCCAGGCGATCTGCGCGTCGCCAACCAGACCTGCGGTCCATGCCATGCGGTGGAGACGCTGCAGGTCATGAAGTCGCTGATGAACACCTCGCAGCACTTCTGGGGCACGGTGACCTACGCCAACGGCATCGTCAGCACAAAGCGCTCGATCCTCGGCGAGAGCTACAGCCCCGACGGCAAGCCGCAGATGGTCAACCACGTGGTCTCGCCCGACGGCGGCGTCTACGAGCACGGCAAGGAAGGCCGCGCGCCGACCGCCGAAGAGCTCGCCGAAAACAGCTGGTCGCCGCTGGCGGCTCCGCTGCCGCACTGGGAGGTCACCCAGCCGAGCAACATCTTCCGGATCTTCGAGCGCGGCAGCCGCCTTGGCGGTGTGGCGCTTGGCCTCAACGGCCTGCCGACGCCGATCCCGGGCTTGCCCGACAAGTTCGAAGACCCGGGCCGCCCGAACAACCGTTCGTCGGACCGCGGCTTGGGCACGCTCAACCGCGTCGACCTGCCGACGCTCAACGTGCACAAGACGCGTCTGAACGATCCGCACCTGTCGTTCTTTGGCACAAACGACCAGCCCGGCGACTTCCGCAGCAGCGGCTGCACGGCCTGTCACATGGTCTACGCCAACGACCGCGACCCCGTGCACAGCGGGCCCTACGCGTCGTTTGGCAACCTCGGCCACGGCAACGCGAGCGAGCAGGTCAACTACAAGAGCGACTGGCAGGAAGGCGATCCGACCTGGGTCGAGCGCAAAGCCGATCCGACGATCCCGCAGGATGAGCCGGGCCACCCGGTGGAGCACCGCTTCACCCGGGCGATCCCGTCGAGCAACTGCCTGGTGTGCCACATGCACCAGCCCAACTCGTTCTTGAACACGTACTACGGCATGCAGATGTGGTCGTACGAGACCGACGGCGAGCAGATGTTCGCGTCGGCCGAAGAGGGCGGCGATCCAGGCGCCAAGTCCGCGGCCGAGAAGTACAAGATCCTCGACCGCAACCCAGAGGGGGCGGCGCAGCGCGGCAAGTGGGGCGAGCGCGAGTTCCTCGATTCGGTCGCCGAAGACGTCAACCCCAAGCTGCAGCACACGCAGTTTGCCGACTACCACGGCCACGGCTGGATCTTCCGGGGCGTGTTCAAGACCGACCGCAAGGGCAACCTGCGCGACAAGGACGGCGCGGTCGTCGACTACAACGACCCAAACAAGTTTGCCGGCGTCATGCCGCAGCTTGGCCAGAAGGTCACCGCCAAGGACGTCTACGACCCGGCCAACCTCGAGGCTGGCTGCTTCCGGCCGCAGCCGGGCAAGCCGGTGCTGCTGAAGGACATCCACGCGGAGGTCGGTATGCACTGCGTCGACTGCCACTTTGCGCAGGACGTGCACGGCGACACGCACCTCTATTCCGAGTACCAGGCGGCGATCCAGATCGTCTGCCAGGACTGCCACGGAACGGCGAATACCTACACGGAGTTTGGGCTTTCGGGGCCGGCCGCCAAGGCGGATGCGACCCTCGAAGGCGGCAAGACGCCGTGGGGGCAGGACCGTTTTGACACCAAGAGCAAGGACGGTCGCACCGTCTACCTGCAGCGTTCGATGCTCTACCCCGGGCTCGAATGGGAGCTGTCGCAGGTCAAAGACAGCGTCAACCCGAGCCACCCGGACTACAGCGAAAAGGCGGCCTACGCCAAGCTGCAGCAGATGCCGGACGGCTCGTGTGCGCACGCCCCCGAGAAGATGGACTGCGCGGCTTGCCACACGTCGTGGATGACGTCGTGCTTTGGCTGCCACCTGCCGCAGGAGGCCAACTGGCGCACGGACATGCACCACTTCGAGGAGAAGAAGCTGCGCAACTGGGCCAGCTACAACCCGCAGGTGGCGCGCGACGATGTGTTCATGCTGGGCGTGTCGCCGGACGTGAAGGACAACAAGGTCGCGGTCGTGCGCTCGTCGTCGGCCGTCATGGTCTCCTCGACGGATGCGACCCGCGCGATTGCCTACAAGCAGCAGTTGACGATTGCGGCCAACGGCTTGGGAGGCCAGTGCTTCAACACGCACTTTGCGCACACCGTGCGCAAGACCGAGACGCGCAAGTGTTCGGACTGCCACCTCAGCGAGGCCAACGACAACAACGCGTGGCTGGCGCAGACCTACCTGCAGGGCACCAACTACGTCAACTTCTTCGGCATGTATGCCTACGTGGGAGCGGGCGACGGCGGGCTGGATGCCGTCAAGATCACCGAGTGGGATGAGCCACAGGCGATGATCGGCTCCAACCTGCACAAACTGGCGTATCCGCACGAGCACGCCGATCACGAGGCGCGCGGCGGCGAACTCGGTGAGTCGCACCACCACGGCGGCAACGTGCTGTCGATCGAGCAGCGCGGCGAGTACGTCTACACGGCCTGCGGCGAAGGCGGCTTCCGCGTCTACGACGTCGCCAACATCGCCAACAAGAACTTCAGCGAGCGCATTGTCACGGCGCCGGTCTCGCCGCTCGGCCAAGACACGCATGTGAGCACGCGCTTTGCGACGGCCGTCGCGCTGCCGACCAACCTGTCGATCAGCATGGGCCGGCCGTGGATCGAGGCGAATCGCGAGCAAAACTACCCCTACGAGGGCAAGGACCAGAATCTGCACGAGACGTATCGCTACGCCTACATCAGCGACCGTTACGAGGGGCTGATCCTGGTCGACATCGACTGCCTGACCGACGGCAATCCGGACAACAACTTCACCGAGCGCAAGCTGACGTTCAATCCGGACGGCCTGCTCGATGGTGCCGAAAACGTCTGCGTCGCCGGTGCGACCGTCTACGTCTGCTGCGACGCAGGCCTGGTGGTTCTCGACCTGGCAGATCCGATGAAGCCGCAGGTGCTGGCGACCGTGCCGATGAACAAGCCGACTTCGGTCGCGGTGCAGTTCCGCTATGCGTTTGTGACCGATGCCGATGGGCTGAAGGTCGTCGACGTGACGTGGCCGGCGCGCGCCAAGCAAGTTGCGGACTACCCGATCAGCGATGCGCGCAACGTCTACGTCGCCCGTGACTACGCCTACGTTGCCGCCGGCAAGAGCGGCGTCGTGATCGTCGACGTGCAGGTCCCGACCGAGCCCAAGCAGCTGGTCGACGCGCAGACGAAGGCCGCGCTGCCGTCGTTCACCGCCGATGGCCGGATCGAGGACGCCAACATGGTGCGCGTTGGCATGGTCAACGACAGCGCCTACGCGCTGGTCGCCGACGGCGTGACCGGCCTGCACGTGCTGCAGCTCGTGACCCCGATGGACGGCGGCCGCAGCGCCTACGGCTTCTCGCCGAGCCCGCGTCCGCAATGGGTTGCGAGCCGTTCGGTGCGCGGTGCTCGGGCCATTGCCAAGGGGTTGGACCGCGACCGCGCCGCGGACGAGTCCGGTCATCAGGTGTCGGTGTTTGGCCGCATTGGCGGCCGGCCGTTCACGCTCGACGAAATGCGCCGCTTCTTTGTCCGCGACGACGAGATCTACACGGTCTCGGATCAGGTGCCGGCCGGCTGGACGCCACCGGCGCCGAAGCCTCTCGGCAAGTAGGGCGCTCGCCCGCTTGCCGCTGGCTGGCGCTGGAACACGCCGGGCCTTTGCTGCCTCGACTGCTCTGCAACGCGACGTCCCCTTCGCCGTTGCTGCCTATCTCACTCCCGTTCGCCCCGACTGCTGACCGCTCGCTCTCATGACCCATCCTGGTGAAAGCCCCGAAACTCCCCTCGACATCCTGGTAGTCGGTGGCGGCCCGACCGGCACCGCGGCTGCCTGGCGCGCCCACGAACTCGGCCTCAAGGTGCTGGTCATCGACCGCGACTGCGTGCTGAGCATCGTCAAGCAGTGGGGGGAACACCAGCCGGAGCCCAAGAACGTCGACGCCGACTACGGCGACCTGGTCGACCTGATCTTTCCCAAGGGCGACGCGCTGATTTCGCAGCTGCCCTACGACGACCAGACGCCGGCCGACCAGCTGTTTGAGCGCTGGATGAAGGTCTACGACGACAACGGCGTTGCCTACCGAAACGGCGTCGAGCTCGGCGGCTGTGAGCGGCTTGCGAACGGCGTGCTGGCGGCTGAGGTCATGGAGCTCAACACCCAGGCCAAGTCGAAGATCTACTGCAAGAAC
>JBGCDH010000114.1:0-34037 GCA_045105235.1 Planctomycetota bacterium
GTTTGTGCATACACGTCTAGCGTCGCGCCGACAGCCGACCGCGTGGCGGTCATCCACGGCTTTCGGTAGGAACCCAAAACGACGTTTGCGTTGACGCCAAACACGTTTGGTGACGGCGATCCATTCGCATAGTAGATGCCACCGCCCTCAAGGACGTATCCCCCGGTGGGCCCGTAAAACACGCTGTCTAGGCTCATGATGTCGAGGCCGCTGCCCTGCGAGGATCCGCCGCTGACCCCGCTGTCGACGCAGTAGACCACGGAGTCCTGCGCCGACACGCCTTGGCCATCCGGCGCATTCGGGCAGCCGTTCGAATACGGGCTCGCATAGGCGCCGCCGGAGAAGAACGCGCCGTAGAGCCCAACCGTTGAGTTTTCGATGCGCACGCCATCGGTGCCGCGCGGCGTGCACACGCCAGATTGCTTGGCGTTGCGCCCGTTGAAGAAGCCGCCGTAGATCGAGACGCGCGAGCAGCTCTCGACAAGAAACGTTGGCGCGGCATCTACTTGGGAAGTGAGGACGCCGTCGATGACACAAGACATCAGCACGACGCTGCCGGCGCAGTTCTCGATGCGGAAGGCAGCGCCCGTGCCCCCGACTAGGTTGCCAACGGGCACGATGTTGAAGTCGCGCAGCTCGATCGATTCGCCGGCGGGCAGGTTGACGATGCCGGCAGGTGCGGTGCCGTAGAGCGCATCGAGTCGATACGTCGCGCCGTCGGACAGGATCCGCACGCCCTTGCCGTCCAGCCGGGAAAACCACGTGTCCTGGCGGACCAGGATCAAGTCGCCGGACTGCGCTGCGGCGTAGGCGCTGTCGAGGTCGGCGAACCCCCCTGGCCCGACGATCAACGCCTGAGCGGATGCGCAACGAAGCAAGGCAAAGACGGCGGCGCAGAATGCCACGCCGAGCCGCGGGCCAAAGTTCCCTTTCATGCTGCGGGCAACGTCCAGCGCCGCCACGTGTGGCAACGTATGGAAAAAACTCTGCGTCGGCGGCGGCTGCGGCACGAGCAGGCTACGGCACGAGCAGCTTCTGCAAACGCCGCCACTGGAACTCGCGGCTGTGCGGCGACACCTGTCGGTTGAGGCCATGGCGTGAGCGCGGGTAGACCATCAGCTCGACGTTCTGCTTGCCGGCCTTTTGCAGCTCCCAGAGCAGCTGCATCGAGTTCTGCATGTGCACGTTGTCGTCCATGGTGCCGTGGATCAGCACCAGGTGCCCGTGCAGGTTCTTGGCGGCTTTGACGACCGAAGTCTCGTCGTAGCCCTTGCTGTTTTCCTGCGGCGTGCGCATGTAGCGCTCAGTGTAAATCGTGTCGTAAAGACGCCAGTCGTGAACGCCCGCGCCGGCGAGCCCGAGCGCAAACTTCTTGCTGTGCGTCAATGCGTAGGCGCTCATGAAGCCGCCGTAGGACCAGCCGCTGATCGCAACGCGCTCGGGGTCGCCGCCAAACTCACGGCAGACGTGGTCCACCGCGTCTTCGAGGTCCTTGAGTTCCTGCACGCCAAGCTGCTGGTAGCACGTGCCGGTGTGCTTCTGGCCGCGGCCGGACGCCGAGCGCACGTTGACCTGCAGGATCACGAAGCCCTGCTGACTCAAAAACTGGCTGTAGCTCGCGTGCGACCAGCGATCGCGCACCGACGGCGCGTCGGGCCCCGAGTAGGTCGGCAGGTAGACCGGGTAGCGCTTGCCGGCTTCGTAGTCGACCGGCAGCTGCACGCTGGCGTCGAGCGGATAGCCATCGCGCGCCGCAATGGTGACGCGCTTCTTCTCTGAAAACGCGTAGTCCTTGGCCGACCCACGGTCACCTTGGCCGAGCGTGTTCAGGACCTCGCCGGTTTCGCCGTCGAGCACGCGCACGATCGTCGGATGCTCCATCGACGACCAGCGGTCGAGCACCATGCTCGCATCGGGATTGAGCGAAAAGCTGTGCGTGCCGATGCCGGGCGTCAGCGAAACCAGCCCCTGCCCGTCGAAGCCGACGCGGTAGAGATGCCGCCCGGTAGCGCCGTCCTTGGTGCCTTCAAACCAAAGCCGCTCGCCCTGTTCGTCGACGCGCGCGATCGAGCGCACCTGCCATTCGCCCGCCGTCGCCGTTGACAGCAGCTTGCCACCCTTCTGGTAGCGGTACACGTGCTGGTAGCCGGTGCGCTCCGACATCCACAGAAACGTGCCATCCGCAAGCCAGCGCGGCGAACTCGGCCGGTTGACCCACGTGTCCGACTCCTCGCGAATCCACGTCGTGATCGCACCGGTCTTGGGATCCACGCCGCACAGTTCGGCCCACGTTTGGATGCGATCCTGCACGGTCACGAGCAGGGTCTCGCCATCGGGCGTCCAGCCAACGCGCACGACCAGCAGATCCTTGGGGAAGCGCGACAGGTCGACGGCGGTGAACGTCTTGCTGCCGACGTGCGCGACGCGCAAGCTGGCAAACGGATTGGGGTCGCCGGCCTTGGGGTAGTTGGTGTTTTCCGTGCGCACCGTGCGCTCCTCGTCGAGGAACTTCGGCGGCACGTGGTCGACCACGGTGAACTCGCGCACCGGCGACTCGTCGAGCGACAGGAAGGCGCACATCGCGCCGTTTGGGCTCCACCAGTGCGCCTGGAAGTTGCCGCGGCCGTAGAGCTCTTCTTGATAGACCCAGTCGAGCAAGCCATGGAACTGCTCGGGACCGCCGTCGGTCGTTGCCTGCCAGATGTCCTGGGTCTTGGCGGACTGCGGCTGGACCTTCTGGGTTTCGACCTTCTGGGTTTGGGCCTTCTCGGGTTGGGCGCTAGCAAAGAACAGGTTGTTGCCGCGCACAAACGAAACGCTTGCTCCGCCCGGTGCGACGTGGATCTCGCGGGCGGCGCCGAGCGCCGGATCGAGATCGCACACGCGCACCGCCTTGGCCGACGGCTTGCGGCTGCGGGCAGAAGGGCGGCCGCGACGGCCGGCACCGGCGCGGGAGGCGCCGGCTTCGTCCAGCCAAAGCGCATCGTCCGCGACGATCGCGATCTTGCGTGGAGCGGCAGCCGCCTTTGCCGGGCTCTCCTTCTTGGGCGGCGCCGACTCGCTGCGCGTGCCGCTGCGCGGCTCCAGCCAAACCCAGTCCTCCCCGTCACGAACGCGCACCTGCAGGCCGTCGCGTGCCCAGTTTGCAGGCGGCACCGACGACTCCCAGCGGATCCGCCTGCGGGTGTCTTCGTAGCGCAGGCGCTTGCCGCCAGCGCTCTTGTCGGCCGAACTCTTGGCCGCGCCAGCCGTCGAGGTGGCCTGGCACACCGGGACACCGGCACACAAGAGGGTCATGGCGGCGAAGGCGAGAACAGTCGTTTCGGGCTTGGCAATCATCATTGTCGAGTGGTGACTCTACGCGCCGGCTCAAGGCGACGAGCGTTGGCCAAGTACCAACGACGTCATCCTCCCCTGCCGGGCGCGCCGCCCATGCAGCCTCGCCCATGCAGCATTGCCCGCGAAGCATTGCCCGCCGAGCATTGCCCGCCGAGCATTGCCCGCCCAGCATTGCCTGCGCCCGGCGCCGCAGGCACGATGCAGCCATGCGCATCACTGCTGTTCCGTCTCCCGAATCCGCCGCCGCCGCCCGCGGTGGCTTCGATGCCGTTGTGCTCGTCGGCCCGACGCCGACCAAGGTCCGCCTGAAGTGCCTGCAAGACGCCCTGCGCAGCCTCGACCGCGCCGACGCCAGCGCCGACAGCAGCATCAACATGGTGCCCGCAGCAGGCGTGGCCGGCGGCCGCTTGGTGATCGCTCCGACCGGCCCGATCGAGCGCGACTTCGACGATGTGCGCCGCTACGCCGAAGCGGCCGGCCACGGCGTGCAGCGCGCCCGCGACGCCGGCGCCAGCAAGATCCTGCTGCTCGTGCAGCCGGCCTCGAAAAAGAGTGACGCGCGCTACCGCGACGCCGGCTGCATTGCCGCGCTCGGCGCCGCGGGCGGGCTGTGGCAGCCGCTCGAAGCGCGTGAGTCGCTCGGCGAAAAGAACGTCGAGCCGGTGCAGAAGATCGGCGTCGCCGTGCTCGGCGACACGTTCTCCAACAAGGCCGCCAAGTGGGTCGAAGCCGTCGAAGCCGGCGTGCGCCTGACGCGCGATCTGTGCGGCACCAACCCCGAGCGCATGGCGCCGCCCAAGTTTGCGTCCTACGTGCAGGCGGCATGCCGCGGCACCGCCGTCAAGGTCACGGTCCAAAAGGACGTCAAGAAGCTGCAGAAGGACTACCCGCTGATGATGGCGGTCGCGCGCGCGTCGCTGAACGTCGCCCGCCACAAGCCCTGCGTGGTGCGCATGGAATACAAGCCGACCGGCAAGATCCAGCGCACGATCCTGCTCGCCGGCAAGGGTGTGACCTACGACACCGGCGGCGCCGATCTCAAGGTTGGCGGCCACATGGCGGGCATGAGCCGCGACAAGGGTGGTGCTGCGGCTGCCGCCGGACTGCTGCTCGCAGCGGCCAAGCTCGGCATCAAGGGCGTGCGCCTCGTTGCCGAACTCGGCTGCGTGCGCAACAGCATCGGCGCCGACGCGTTTGTCGCCGATGAGATCATCGAGAGCCACGCTGGCTGCCGCGTGCGCATCGGCAACACCGATGCCGAAGGCCGCCTGGTGCTGGCCGACCTGCTGTCGCACCTGCGCCTCGACGCCAAGAAGGCCACAGCACCCGAGCTGTTTACCGTCGCGACGCTGACCGGCCACGCCGGCAAGGCCGTCGGCGACTACAACATCGGGCTCGACAACGGCCCGGCGCGTTCGCTGTGCACCTCCGAAAACCTGATGCGCTTTGGCGACCTGCTCGGCGATCCGTTTGAGGTCTCGCGCCTGCGCCGCGAGGACTACGACTTCGTGGCCGGCAAGACCAAGGCCGACGACGTGCTGCAGTGCAACAACGCGCCGAGTTCGCTGACGGCGCGGGGCCACCAGTTCCCGGCGGCGTTCCTGGTCCGCGCGGCGGGCCTGGACGAGCACGGCAACGACGGCGACCAGCCGCTGCCGTTCACGCACATCGACATTGGCGGCAGCGGCTGCGAAGGCGGCGACTGGCAGCACGGCAAGCCGAGCGGCCGCCCGGTGGTCGCAATGCTGGCCGCGCTGTGCGGCGCACTGCCGCCATCAGAATAGCGGCTTGCCGCCATCGGAATAGCGGCTTGCCGCCGTCGGAATTGACGGCCTGGAAGCGCGGACGGCGTCCGCACTCACGCCGAGACTGCCGCCACGTTTCCTGAGAATCGTGGTGATCCTCGGGCTCGCGGCACTCGTTGCGGGGGCCATGGCCCTCACCCAAGAAATCGACGAAGAGTACCGCTGCGACATGACGCCGATGATCGACGTCGTGTTCTTGCTGATCATCTTCTTCCTCTGCATCGAGTTCAAAACGCTCGAAGCCCGGCTGGATGCGTTTTTGCCGACCGACCGCGGCTCGGCGCCGACCGTCGCAAAGCCCAAAGAACAGCTCGTCGTGCGCGTGCACGTCGATGCTCCCGGCACCGAGATCCCGAGCCAGCGAGCGTCGGTTTCGGGTCGCCCGCCGCGCTACCGCCTGGAGGGCCACCGGATCCGGCTCGAGGTCGGGCCGGTCCGCTGCCAAGATCTAGCGGCGGGCAGGCGCGAGCTCGAGCGCCTGGCGGACAATCCGAAGCTGCTGGTGCCCGCCGACGATGGCGGCCTCGAGCGCATGGCCTGCGTGATCGAAGGGCTGCCGGGAACGCGCTACAACGACATCGCGCACACGGCCGACATCGTGCGCGCCGCCGGCTTCGACCGCGTGCACTTCGGCGGCGGGCTCGGGCCGCGCTAGGCACCGGCCGCGCTAGAGACCGCCGAGCCCGGCCAAACGATCGCCCCGCCGGCATCACCCCGCTCCGGAAGAAGCCCTACGAAGACTTCGGCTCGACCTGCTGCAGCCACGCGGCAACCGCGGGTTCTCCCTGCGCGGCCTGCACGATCTCGTCGCGACGGCTTTGCCACAGCGGCAGCAGTCCGGCGGCGGGCAGGATGCGCGCGCCCAGTCGGGCAAACGGACTGTTCGCCGGCGACTGACGGAAGACCTCCGCGATCAGGCGACCGTGCTCCGTCGCGACGTGCGAACCGAGCTGCTGCAGCACGCAGAGCGCCGAGCCCAGCAGCCAGAAACCCGGCTGCCAGCGCGTCTCCATCAGCGCCGCCGACTGCAGCCACTGCGTGATGTAGCGCTCGCCGTAGAGGCGATCGCGCGGCAGGCCGCCGGCTTGCGTCAGCACCAGCGCGGCGTGCTGGCTCATGCCGTCCGAGTAGCGGTGCCAGAAGTTTTCGTCGCCGAGCTCGGGCTTGAAATCGACCGGGCCGCCGAGGATCGGCCACAGCTTGGCCATCAGCTCCATCAGCATCTTGCCGTGTTCGATGTGGGCCCCTTCGGCGGAGACCTCGCCAATGCGCTGCTGCTTGGCGCAATCATAGGCAAACATCTCGATGCGGCGACGGTCGCCGTCGATGCGCAGGTTGCCGGTCACAAAGATCGTATCGGCGCGCTCCGCCTCCGGCACCTGCGACGCCAACTGCTCTTCGGGCCACGGCCGGCCGAGCACCGCCCAGCCACCGTGCTCGGCCATCGGCAGCGCCGCCGTGCCGCGGTGCGGTGTGCCGAGCCAAAGCTGCTCCGCAAACCACAGCGGCAGGCCGCGGATCGCACGGCCGAGTTCGTCTTGCTGCGCCGGCTCGAGCTCGGGCTGGCCTTCGACGGATAGGGCAAACACCACGACGTGTTTGTGACCGGCTTGCTTGGGCGGCAGCATCCAAGCCGGATCCTCGAAGCCCGCATACCACGCCGGCCGGTCGAGGCGCATGATCTGCACCTTGGGGTTGGCCGGAGGAGCCGGCGGCGGCGGCATCTGCTCCAGCCGCATGCGGTCGAACTCGGCCGTAAACGGCTGCAGTTCGCCCGCCACCATGTGCTGGTAGTGGCAGAACATGTCGTGCAGCAGAGCCTCGCCTTCGACGTGCTTTTTCTGCGCGTGATAGTGCTGCAGAAGCGCCAAGCCAACGTGCGGATGGTGCTGGCCGGGACGGAAGTTCGGCACGATCAGCTCGTCGACGAGATCGTGCTTTTGCCGCTGGACCAGATCGCCCACTGCCATCAGCAGCGCATCGCCGGCAACCTCCGGCTTCGGCAGCATCTCGCGGTAGATGGCAGTGGCGGCAGCCTCGTCGCCTTCGTTGAGGTGCAGCCGCGCCAGCCATAGCTTCGCGCGCCATGCATCCGGCAAAGCAATCAACTTGTCGAGCTCGGCGCGGTAGCCCTCATCGCCCACCTGACGATGCTGGATCTGCAGGTAGGCATGCACGGCGTCCGGATGGTTGCTGTCCTTTGCCAGCGCCTGCCACAGGAAATCGATGCAGGCGTCGACGTTGCCGCGCCGCTCTTCGATCATGCCAAGACCGACGTAGCCGGCGGCCGACTCGGGCTTTTTCTGCAGCAGCTCGCGCAGCGTGGCTTCGGCGAGGTCGAGTTCGCCGGTATCGCGCTGCACCACCGCCAGCACGCTGAGCGCGCGCTCGGGGTTCTGCTTGTCGACGACGGTCAGCTTGTTGGCCGCGCCGATGACGTCTTCGGCAAATCCCTGCTGCACGGCCTGCATGATGACGCCGGTCAACTGCTCGGGGTTGGCTTCGTTGGCCTTGACCATGTCCGGCAAGACGCGGGTTCGATACTCCTCGCGCGGAATGCGCACGCGCCTCCCCTGCGCATCGAGAGCCTCGACGTGCGTCGCAGGCTCTTTGGGATCGGATTCGGGCGGGACCGCGGCGCTTGAGTCGTTCGACATGATCGGAATCGGGGCGAGCACACTAGCTGGTGCTGGCGAGAGAACCAACGTCGGGCAGGTCGCCCGAATATTTCCCCGGTCGATTTCCGCCACGCGACCCCCGACGCAATTTCCTCGGCTCGATTCGCCAACAGTTGCGTAGTAGCCGACGCCGCATTCGCGCCCAGCACGACCCGTGCCGAGCGAGGCGGCTTTTCACTGTCCGGAACCGACTACAAACCTATTTCCACGCACAACATGCGCCTCCCCACCCTGTCCGCCGCTTTCGCCGCTCTCTGCCTCGCACTGCCCACGACCGCCCAGCACGGCATGGAAAAGATGCAGGTCTTCGGCGGACCGTCCCAACGAGCATGCAGCTCGGTGATCCTGTTCGGCCAAAACATCATGGCCGGCATGACGATCACCCACGGCCAGCCGGTCTGGCAAGACAAGTACACCGGCATGCTCAACCAGCTGAAGGGCAAGACGCTGCGCCTCGGCAAGGACCTGTGGACGACGTTCATGACCAGCGTCGCCGTTGAAATCGGCGGCACCAAGGTGCCAGCAGGCTCGTACTGCGCCGGCCTGGTTTGCGACGACGCCGGCAACTTCTCGCTGGCCCTGATCGACTCAACCACGACCATGAAGAAGGGCCTGATGCCTTTCGGCCCACAAGAGTGGAAGCCAGAAGTGCTGATCCCGCTGACGCTCAACAAGGACGTCACCAAGAAGAGCGTCGAGAAGATGACGATGACCCTGGTCACCGAGAAGGACAACCCGATGAAGGGCATGTTCACGCTCGCTTGGGGCCCCCACTCGCTGACCGCGCCGATGCAGGTCCACAGCGAGAAGAAGGCCGCGGAAGCCAGCGCCGACAAGGCCGGGAAATAGCCTAGTGTAGTGCATCTGATAGACGGGGTATGATCCGGGATGCGAGGGCGTTCGTCGTAAGGCGCTGCGACGAATGCATGTTCCATACTGTCTGCCGGGGAGCCTGTCTGCCGAGGAGCAGCAACGCCGCGACGGGCGTCTTCGCGCCCGCAGAATGCCCCTTATATCAGATGCACTACACTAGGCGGCGACCGCGCCTCCGAGTCGATCGGCGCAAGCTGATCGCTCGATGCCGACCGCCTACGCCTATGCTCGGGCGATGCTTCGTCGACTGCTCGAGCTACTCGTACTGCCGCCAACATCCGCACTCGTGCTGATCTTGGCGGGCACCGCCCTGCGGCGGCGCCGGCCGAAGGCTGGCCGCACCCTTCAGATCGCAGGCATCGCCTGGATCTGGCTCGCATCGACGCCATGTGTCGGCGGCATGCTGCTGCACTCGCTGCAGGGCTATCCAGCGCTCGCACCCAACGCCACGCTGCAAGCCGACGCCATCGTCGTGCTGAGCGCCGGCTCCGACCACCGCGGCGCAGAGTATGGCGGCGCCGTTGCCGGGCCGATCACGATGCAGCGCCTGCGCTACGGTGCCGCGCTGCAACGGCGCACCGGCCTGCCGCTGCTGGTCAGCGGCGGCCGGCCGGGCACGGACCTGCCCTCGCTTGGTGAAATGATGCGGCGCGCGGCAGATCAAGAATTTGGCCTCGCCGGCACGATCGTCGAAGGCCGCTCCGCCGACACGCGCGGCAACGCCCGCGAGAGCGCCACGATCCTGCGCGAACGCGGTTGGCAACGCATCCTGCTTGTGACCAGCGCCTGGCACATGCCGCGCAGCGTCGACTGCTTTGCGCGCGAAGGCGTGCAGGTGGTCGCAGCCCCCACCGCGTTTCGCGGCGAGGTTTTCGCGAGCTGGACGAGCTTCGTGCCGCACTGGACCGGCCTGCGCGACACCTGCATGGCGATGCACGAATGGGCCGGCCGACTGGTCTACGCGGTGCGCGACTGACCGCGCCGACGGCGCCGCGAGCGGCGAGCGAACTACCGCATGCGCACCGGGTCGGTAAAGCCACCGATCGTGCCGCCGGCGGTCACCGAGAAGGCCAGCGCGTAGACCGGCACGCCGAGCAGCTGGCCAACGTTTGGAAACAGCGGGAAGGCCACCGAGCCGTCGGCCCCCACCGCATCGCGGTTGATGCTCGGAAACGCCTGGTCCGCAATCGTGACGCTCGCTTCGGTCAGGATGTCGTAGCCAATCTGCAGCTCGTTGCCCAAGCCATCGATCGTCAGCACGTTCGGCGTCGTGCTGAGCGACAGCACGACGTAGCACTGGTTGCCGGCCGCTGCCGGCGCATCGCCCAGATACGTCACGCCCTGGCCCGACGCCGTATCGTCGACAAGCAGCGGATACTTGATGCCGCTGAGCCACAGGTTGTTGACCGCATTGCCGCCGCCGCCGCCGGCGAACGTCCGGTCGTCGGCCCATGCCAGCACGCAGTCGCCGTTTGCGGTCAGCGCCATGGTGGGGCTGTCGACATCGACGGCGCTCGGAAACGACCCGCACGCATCAAAGCTCGTCACGTCATAGTGCGCAAACGACAGTCCGCCGTCCGCGCTCAGCGACACCGTGACCCCTTCGCCGCCGCTGCCGCAGTGGGTCTCGTAGAGCGCCGCGACCGTGTCGCCAACCATCTCGATCCCATAGATCGGATTGGGGTCCTTGCTGCTCAGCGGCACTTCCACGTGCGTGCCGTTTCGGAAGTCGAGGCCGCCGTTGCGGCTGACAGCGACCACCGCCTGGTTGTTGTCGTTGTTGTTGGCGCCGTTGAGACGGTCGTCGACGTAGAGCACCGCAACGCTTTGGTCGCGCGCCTCGACGAGCATGCCGTCGACATCGCCAACAGAACCGAGCGTCGCGGTGTTGATCGCAACGCCGGTCGCAGCCCACGTAAAGCCTATATCCTGCGACCAGTCCATCCAGACATCGTCGCGGCCGTTCTGCGCGTGCTCCATAAACGTGTAGACGTTGGGCAGATCCACCGCGGCCTGCGGGCGACGCGGCGAGCCCCACGAGAGCGACGGCAGATTGGTATGCCGGTATTCGGACACCGTCGCCCAGTCGCGGCCGTTGGCGTTGGACGTCATCGAAAAATAGTCGTTTTCCACGCCGCTGCGATCGTCGCACCAGACCACGTGCACAACCGGTCCGTGCGCGGCAATCGCCGTGAAGTCGACATCAAACGCCTGCGCCGGAACGGCCGCGTTGAGACGCGTCTCGGCAACGGTCACGGCCAGATTGCCGCCCTGCACTTCGGCCTGGACGAAGTAGATGTCCTCGTTGCCGAGAGCCGGCGTGTCGGCCTCAAACACCACATTGAGGTTGGCGACGTTGCCGACACCGCGCGAGATCGCCGCGTGCACGTCGTCGGCGTCTTTCAGCATCGTAAGGAACGCCGGAGTCAGCAGCGTCGGGGCTGTCCACGTCTGGCCCTGGTCGCTCGAGCCAACTGCAAAAACGGCCTGCTCAGCCGGAGCCAGCGTGTGCGCGTTGCTGGCCCAAACGATGAACACATCGTGCAGGCTCGCCACGATGCGGGTCTCGCCGCCCGCGACGACTTCGTTGGGCAGCAGTGAGTAGAGCGCCTGCGGCACGCCCCACGTCAGGCCGCCGTTGGTCGAACGGCGAAAGCGAAGCGACTCGACGCCAGCTGCATCGGCGTCGAGATAGGTCAGATACGCGACCTGAGCCGTCGGCACGGTGCCCGCCGGCCCAGCGGCAACTCGCTCCCTGGGGCTCGCGAGCTGCCACCCGCCAAAGCCGTGCACCGCGCTGTTGACGAACTGCTCGTTCGCCTTGGTTTCTGCGCGCGGCAGCCGCGACGACCTCGGATAAACCTGGGCCGGCAGGCTGCCAAGGCACGCGGTGGCGGCCATGCCGGCAAGAACGGATACGAAACGGAATGTCATCTGGGTCGGCTGCATGAGAGTTCTCCGAAAGGGAAAAAGGTGACCAAAGGTCGAGCCTCCGTTGTGCGACGCCCGCCCACTGACCCGGATGAACGCCATGAGAAGGAATGCATCCAGGTCGGCCTTTCACGCAGGCCGCAGGGCCCTCACACGGGCTTCACGAGCGCGGGCAATTGGGGCTTGCAAAGCGCGCACACCTATGCATACTCATGCGCCATTACTGCATACTTATGCCAACCGCACGTGACACAGACCGCCAAGGCCGCCGCAACCGCATCGTGCAGCTGATCGGCCGGCATCGCATCAAGAGCCAGGCCGAGCTGCAAGAACACCTGCACAAGGCCGGGATCGACGCCAACCAGGCGACGCTGTCGCGAGACCTGCGCGACCTAGCCGTCGTCAAGGCAGCGGATGGCTACCATCTGCCCAGCAACGCCAGCGATGCACCCGTGCAGACGCAGCAGTCGAGCCTCTGGCACGCCTGCAGCAGCTGGCTGAGCAAGGCAACCGCCGCGCAGAATCTACTGGTGCTGCGCACGCCGCCCGGCGGCGCGCAGCCGCTGGCCTACGCGCTGGACCAGTCGGAGCTTGCCGACGTGGTTGGCACCGTTGCCGGCGACGACACGATCCTGGTGGTGTGCCCCACCGACAAGCGCGCGAAAGCGCTGCAGAAGCAGCTCATGACGCTGCAGACAACCGGACGAAAGCAGCCATGAGCGGCAGCAAACCCCACAACCGGCGCGCCGCCATTGTCGGTGCCACCGGATTCGCCGGCCGCGAACTGCGGCAGCTGCTAGCAAGGCACCCCAGCCTTTCCTGCACGATCGCGATGTCGTCGCGCACGCCCGATGCGCACGCCACCGGCAGCCCGCTCGCAGCCGCGGAGAGCCCCGCGCCCGGCCACGACATCGAGCCGCTCGACACCTCGCGCTTTGGCGAAGTCGACGGCGTGTTCTTGTGCACGCCACACGGCAAAGCCAGCGCCGTCGCCAAGGCCGCCGTCGCCGCCGGCGCGCGCGTCGTCGACCTGTCCGCGGACTTCCGGCTCGGCACCTGCGATCGATACGAAACGACCTACGGCACGCCCCACCCAGAGCCCGACCTGCTGGCCGAAGCCGTCTATGGATTGACCGAGCACGCCCGTAGCCAAGTGAGCCAAGCGCGGCTCGTCGCCAATCCCGGCTGCTACCCAACGTCCATACTGCTGCCGCTCCTGCCGCTGCTCGCGCAGGGCCTGGTGGCGTCGGACAGCCCCATCATCGCCGACAGCAAGAGCGGCGTGAGCGGCGCCGGCAAGTCTCCGAGCGACACCACCCACTACGCCAACGTGCACGAAAACTGCCGCGCCTACGGCATCGGCAGCCACCGGCACGCGCCGGAGATCGAGCTGCATGCCGGCGCGGCGGCAACCGACTCCGCCGGCAACAGCCGCATCGTGTTCACGCCGCATCTGCTGCCCGCGTTTCGCGGCATCTTGACCACCATGTACGTGCAGCCGGCGACCGCCGACGTCACGGCGGCCACGATGCGATCTTGCCTGCACGAGCGCTACGCCGACGAGGCGTTTGTGCGCGTGCTGCCAGCGGCCACGCACAAAACCGATTCGCCGCAGCTCCGCTGTGTGCAAGGCAGCAACCGCTGCCACATCGCGGTCCACGACAGCGGCCCGCTCATCGTCTTGACGAGCGCCATCGACAACTTGGTCAAAGGTGCCGCCGGCCAAGCGGTGCAAAACATGAACTGCATGCTCGGGCTTCCCGAGTCGGAGGGACTGACGTGAAGATCCTGGTCAAAATCGGTGGCGCCCAGCTTGAGCATCCGGACGCGCGCAGCCGCTTCTGCGCGGCCGTTGCCGCGGCGTGCCGCGCCGGCCACGAGGTCCTCCTCGTTCACGGTGGCGGCAACCAAATCCGCTCCGTCAGCGAGAGCATGGGCCTCGAGTCCCGCTACCACGAAGGCCTGCGCATCACCGACGAGGCCACGGCCGAAGTCGCACTGATGGTGCTCGGCGGCCTCGTCAACAAGCGCTTGGTGCAGTCGCTGACGGCCAACGGCACCGCGGCGGTCGGCCTAACCGGGGCCGACGGCGGCACGTTCTCGGCGAAGAAGTTGACCCGCGCAGGCGTCGACCTCGGCTTCGTCGGCGCGGTCGACCAGATCGATCCCTCGCTGGTGCAGACGCTGCTCGCAGCAGGCACCGTGCCGGTGCTCGCGACCGTCGCACCGCCGACGCAACACGGCGGCTGCGAGCCGTTCTTCAACATCAATGCCGACCACGCAGCCGGGCCGCTGGGCTACGCATTTGGCTGCGATGTGCTGCTGTTTTTGACCGACGTGCCCGGTGTCCGCAACGCCAAGTCGGAAACCATGCCGATGATGAACGATGCCGACTGTGAACGGCTGATCGCGAGCGGTGTCGCCAAAGGCGGCATGCAGCCAAAGATCGAAGCGGCGCAGCTCGCCGCCCGCGCCAACCCGCAGGCCATCGTCAAGATCGCCAGCGCCAAGGGCGCGGACTGCGTGCTCGCGGCGCTCCGCGACGGCGCCGGCACGCGCTTCTTTTCCCGGCGGCCGGTGAACGCGCCGGTGAACGCGAACGACGACCCGCAATCGGAGCCCGTCGCATGACGTCCGCGAGCCATCCGAACAGAAGCGCAAAGCCCAGCATCGAAGCGCACGTCATGCCGACCTACGCCCGCCACGACGACATGTTCGTCGCGGGCAAAGGCGCCGTCCTGCACACTGACGATGGCCGCGAAGTGCTCGACTTTTTGTGCGGCATCGCCGTCACGGCGCTCGGCCACAGCCATGACAAGCTCACCCAAGCGCTGCGCGACCAGGTCGGCAAGCTCACCCACGTCAGCAACCTCCTGCGCCACCCCCTGACCGAGAGCGTCGCGACGCGACTGTGCAAACAGACCGACATGCACGCGGCGTTCTTCTGCAACTCGGGCGCTGAAGCCATCGAGTGCGCGCTCAAGATCGCGCGGCGCAAGAGCGAGCGCCGGCCGTTTCTTGCTCTGCAAGGCGGCTTCCACGGCCGCACGTTTGGCGCCCTGTCGCTGACGCACACCGAGCGCTACCGCGCGCCGTTTGCGCCGCTGCTCGACGTCGACTGGATCGCGGCCAACGACATCCAGGCGCTGACCGCGGCGCTGCAGTCGCGCAAATACGCCGCCCTCGTGCTCGAGCCGATCCAGGGCGAAGGCGGCATTCGGCCCCTGTCGGCACTGTTTCTCCACGCCGCCCGCAAGCTTTGCAGCGCGACCGACACCGCACTCGTGCACGACGAAATCCAGTCGGGCTGCGGCCGCACCGGCACCTTCTTGGCGGCGCAGGCGCACGCCATCGTGCCCGACATCGTCACGATCGCCAAGCCGATCGCAGCCGGCCTGCCGATGGGTGCATGCCTCGCCCGCGAGCCGTTCGCCCAAGCGCTGCAGCCGGGAGACCACGGCACCACGTTTGGCGGCGGCCCGCTGGTCTGCCGCGCGGCCAGCGTCTTCCTCGACGAACTCGGCGACGTGCGCGCGCCGCATCCTGAAACGTCCAGCAACCTGCTCGACGCCGTGCGGCAACGCGGCAAGCAGCTGCGCCAAGGTCTCGATGGACTCTGCCACGAGCTGCCGTGCGCGCTCGAAGTGCGCGGCCGGGGACTGATGCTCGGACTGCGTCTCGACCGGCCCGCTGCTGCCGCGCAGCAGCAGCTGCTCGCGGCCGGACTGCTCGTCAACGTCACCAGCGGCGACGTGCTGCGCATCGTGCCGCCCTACGTCGTGACGGAGTCACAGATCGACCGCGGCCTATTCCTGCTGCGCAAGACGCTGCTGGCGCTCCCGCCGCAAAGAACGAAGTCACACACCGCGCCCGCGGTCCACGCCAACAGCCAAACGCCTCGCTCGGAAGGCCACGCATGACCAGCCTGCCCCTACCCCGCCTCTCGGTCGACGACCTGCTCTGCACGTCGGCCCTCAACAGCGACGACTTCGACGCCATCTTTGCGACCGCCCGCGAGCTCAAGGCAAACCGCACGAAGCACACCGACGTGCTGCGCCACAAGCGTCTCGCGATGATCTTCGAGAAGGACTCCCTGCGCACGCGCTTCACCTTTGATGTCGGCATCCAAGACCTGGGCGGCAGCGCGGTGTTCATGGACCACCGCGACGCGCGGCTCGGCTCACGCGAGTCGGTGCGCGACATGGCGCGCAACCTCGAACGCTGGGTGCACGGCGTCGTCGCTCGCACGTTCAAGCACAAGGTGCTGGTCGAAATGGCGCAGAACGCCGAGATCCCGATCCTCAATGGGCTCTCGGACTTTGTCCATCCGTGCCAGGCGCTCGCCGACTTCTTGACGCTGCAGGAAAAGTGGCAGGGCAACGTCAAAGGCCGCACGCTGACCTACGTCGGCGACGGCAACAATACGTGCCACTCGCTCATCCACACCGCGGCAAAGCTCGGCACGCACGTGCGCGCGTGTTCGCCCGAAGGCTACGAGCCAAACGCCCGCGTCGTCAGCGAGGCAATGCGCACGGCCCAGGAAACCGGCGCCGAGATCACAATCGTCAACGACCCGCAGGAAGCGTGCGACGGCGCCGACGCGATCTACACCGACGTCTGGGCCAGCATGGGACAGGAGGACGAAATCGAAGAGCGCAACGGCCTGTTCGCGCCCTATCAGATCTCGACCGAGCTGATGGCGCGCGCCAAACCCGATGCGCTGTTCCTGCACTGCCTGCCGGCCCACCGCGGCTGGGAGGTCACGCCAGAGGTCATGGATGGCCCGCAAAGCGTGGTCTACGACATCGCAGAGAATCGCCTGCACGTGCAGAAAGCGCTGCTCGCCCTGCTCATGCGATAGCTCGTTTTCGCGCGATCTCGCGCCACGACCTCGCCAGAAGACTCTCCACCAAGCACCCGATGAAGACCGCGCATCCCAAGAAAATCGTGCTCGCCTACTCCGGCGGCCTCGACACGTCCATTCTCGTCCACTGGCTCAAAGAGCGCTACGACGGCTGCGAAGTGCACGCCTACTGCGGCGACGTTGGCCAAGGCCAAGAAGAGCTCGACGGCCTGCACGAAAAGGCCGAACGCAGCGGCGCCGCGTCGTGCCGCGTCGACGATCTGCGCCACTCGTTCTTGGCCGACTGCGTCTGGCCGTGCCTGCGCGCGATGGCCGTCTACGAAGGCCGCTACCTGCTCGGCACCAGCATGGCGCGACCGGTCCTGGCCAAAGGCCAGGTCGACTACGCCCGCGAGATCGGCGCCGATGCGGTCGCCCACGGCTGCACCGGCAAAGGCAACGACCAGGTCCGCTTCGAGCTCGGCTACCAGGCCCTGGCCCCCGACTTGACGGTGCTCGCCCCGTGGCGCCACTGGGACATCCACAGCCGCGAAGATGCTCTCGACTACGCCGACCGGCACAGCATTCCGGTCACCGCCTCGCGCGAGAAGATCTACAGCCGCGACCGCAACCTCTGGCACATCAGCCACGAAGGCGGTGTGCTCGAATCTCCCGGCAACGCGCCGCCGGACGACATCTGGACGATGACCTGCGACCCGCTGCAGGCGCCCGATCAACCGGCCTACGTGACCGTCGCGTTCGAAGCGGGCGTCCCGGTCGCCGTCGACGGCAAGCCGATGCAGCCCGAGGGCCTGCTCACGGCCCTCAACGCGGCGGGCGCAGCCCACGGCGTCGGCCGCGTCGACATCACCGAGAATCGCTTGGTCGGCATGAAATCGCGCGGCGTCTACGAGACCCCGGGCGGCACCATCGTGCTTGAGGCCCTGCGCACCCTGCGCGCCTTGACGATGGAGCGCGACACGTTCCGCATCTGCGAGAAGCTGATGCCGGACTACTGCGATCTGGTCTACACCGGCCGCTGGTTTCACCCGGCACGCCGGGCGATGGACGCGCTGTTTCTCGAATCGACTCGGATGGTGACGGGCAGCGTGCGCGTGCGGCTCTACAAAGGCACAGCAACGTCGGTTTCGAGCGAGTCGTCGCATAGCCTCTACTCCGAAGACCTGGCGACGTTTGGGCAGAGCGCGACGTTTGACCAGGCCGACAGCGAAGGCTTCGTGCGGCTCTACGGACTCCCAGGAGCCGTCGCGTCGCACGTCCACGGCGAGCAAAACCCATAGAACTCTCAGAGATGACCGACATCGACAAGCAGGCCAGCAACGACGGCATACGTGACGGCGGCAAAATGTGGGGCGCGCGCTTTGAAGGCGAGCTCGACGATCAGTTCGCGCGCTTTCAAAACAGCCTGCCGCACGACTGCGAACTCGCATTCGCGGACCTCGAGACCAACCTGGCCTGGAGCGAAGCGCTCGCCGACGCCGGCGTGCTCAGCGATGCCGACGTGCAGAAGATCACGGTCGCGGTCGACGAACTCGCGGCGAGCTGGCACGAACACGGCCTGCCGGCCAGCGGTGCCGAAGACGTGCACAGCTTCGTCGAACAGCACCTGGTCGAACGCCTTGGCGACCTTGGCAAGCGCATCCACACGGGACGCTCGCGCAACGATCAGGTCGCGACCGACGTGCGCCTGCACCTGCGCGAATGGCTCGGCGTCCTGTGCGAGTCGCTGGAGGGCGTTTGCTTCAGCCTGGTAGAGAAGGCCGACCAGCACGCCGAAGACCCGATGCCCGGCTACACCCACCTGCAGCGCGCGCAGCCGATCACGATCGGCCACCACGCGCTGGCCTACGCCGAAATGCTGGCGCGGCACCGCAGTCGGCTCAGCGACGCCCTGGCGCGCTTCGACGTCTGCCCGCTCGGCAGCGGCGCGCTGGCGGGCACGGCGTTTCCAATCGACCGCGAGGCGCTGGCAACACGCCTCGAGTTCCAGGGTGGTGCGACCCCGAACAGCCTCGACGCCACCGCGTCGCGAGACCACGTCACCGAAGTCGCGTTCATCTGCGCGCTGGTTCTCAACGACCTGTCGCGGCTGTGCGAGGACTATGTGTTCTTCGCTTCGCACGAAGCTTCGTTTGTGCGATTCGGCGACGCAGTGGCAACCGGCTCCAGCCTGATGCCGCAGAAGCGCAACCCCGACGCGATGGAGCTGATTCGCGGCCGTGCGGCCGGCGTGCAGGGTGCTCTGCAGGCGCTGCTGACGCTGACCAAGGGACTGCCGCTCGGCTACAACCGCGACCTGCAGCACGACAAAGAGCTGCTGATGCCAACGCTGGAGACGACCAACCAGTGCCTGCTCGTGGCGGCGACTGCGATCCAAAACGCCGAGTTTGACGTGCCGCGCTGTCGCGACCAGGCGGGCAAAGGCTACGGCAACGCCACCGACCTCGCCGACCTGCTTGTGCAGGCCGGCAGCCCTTTCCGCGACGCCCACGCAACGGCGGGGCTCGCCGTCAACCGTGCCATCGAGCTGGGCGTCGAGCTGCAGGAACTACCGATCGAGGAGCAGCGCAAGCTGCTGCCCCAGCTGACCGGCGACCTCGCCGAAGAGCTGTCCGTCGACCGGGTGCTCGCGCGCCGCGACGTTGTTGGCGGCGCCGCGCCCAAGCGCGTCCGGCAACAGGTCGACCGCTGGCGCATGCAGCTGGCGGAATGGGCCGAGGGCTACCTCGAAAGCGACGGCGACGAGCTGCACGAGTTTGGTGAGGACTTCGAAGCCGAGTTTGAGTTTGGCCCCGATGACTTTGAGCAGCCCCAGACGCCCGCTGGGCCGGACGGCAGCTCGCAACAGGATGGCGACTCGGGCGGCGCTTCGTGACCGGCGAAGCGAGCAACGTCACGGTCCGGCCCGCGCGGCTCGCGGACGCGGAGCGCATCCTGCTGCTCGTCAATGAGCTGGCGATCCAGCAGGTGATGCTGCCGCGCTCGCCGGCCTCGGTGATCGAGAACGTGCGCGACTTCCACATCGCCGAGGTCGACGGGCGCTTCGCCGGCTGCGGCGCCCTGGCGATTACCTGGACGGACATCGCCGAGGTGCGCTCCCTCGCCGTGCACCCCGACTTCCAAAAGCACGGCATCGGGCGGCGGCTGGTGGACTCGCTGGTGGCCGACGCTGAGCACCTCGGCGTGCCCAAGCTGTTCGCTTTCACCTACGTGCCGGGCTTCTTCCGCAAACTCGGCTTTGCGCAAACGGAGCATGAGCAGCTGCCGCACAAGGTCTTCAACGACTGCATGCACTGCCCGAAATTCATGGCGTGCGACGAAATCGCCATGACCCGCCTGTTGCCGGCCGCCGCCGAGCTGTCCGAAGATGGCAAAGCGGCCGCGCCGACGCTGGACGGGATGCCAAAAAGGTCGTTTCCGCTGCCCCGCAGAACGCCACCACGTGCGGCCGGGAGCGATCGGCACCGCGGCCCTGAGCCCGGCAGCGACGGCGCGTAGCCCGTGTCGAGCTCGCGCTTTGGCCTCCCTGCGGTCCATCCGCATCGGTCAAGCTCCACAAATACGCAACAGCGTATAAAACGTCTCTCGATGCACCCGAGCGGAATCGCTCCGGGGCCCGTGCGCAGGTGCCCGAACAGCCTGCAATAGACCCTATGTTCGATGCCTCGACTTGACCGCACGTTATTGCGAGTCACAATGTTGCAGCCGCCGCCCAACCGCCCGGCACGCTTCTCGCATAGAGCGAGACTCCTGGCGTTCGGCTCGTCCGAGTCGACGCGATGCTCTCTCCTTGTCGAGCCTGCTCAGGAACCGGTTACTCAGGTCATCCCATGAAGCGATCCGATCCCGCCTCGTCCTTCCGTCATAGGCACCCCTCTCCTTTTGCACGTGCGCTAGCTCTGCCGCTAGCCGTCGCGGCCGCGGCCTTCGCTGGCTGTAGCGGTGGCGACAGCGCCGTTGGCACCGCCGGCACCGGCGGCGGCGGCGGCGATTTTGCTGTGGTCCGCACGGATCCGGTGAACGGCGCGTCGATCTTCCTCAACGACCCGATCAATATCGACTTCACCAATCCGGTGGACCTGGACTCGGCGACGCTGTCGACAATGACGTTCCAGGCTCTGGATCAGCAGGGCAACCCGGTTTCCGAACTGGTCGTCGGCAGCTTCAGCGTCACCAACTCGCCCGGCGACACGACCGACGGTCGTCGCCTGCAGTTCGTGCCGCGGTTCCCGACCAACAACACCTTCAGCAACGGCGGCTTCAAGGCCGGCCGGATCTACCTGGCACAGCTGGTCGGTGGCTCGGCGAACAACAACAACGTCCTGCGCGACATCAGCGGCCGCGGACTCGCCCAGCCCATCACGTTTCAGTTTTCGACCAACGAAGGCACGCAGGCGCCGCAGCTGTTCCGCGACCCGAAGTCGGGTGGCCCGCTGCGCAGTGACCTGACCGTCTCGACGGCCGAAGACCTCAACAGCGTCCCGCTCGGCCTGTTTGGTGCGCCACCCGTGGAAGTGCGCCTCGACTTTGACCAGGCGCTCAACCCCACCGACGTCAACCTTCCGGTCACGGTCGACACCGACCCGTTGACCCGCGATCCCAACGAGCGCGGCAACATCTACCTCGAGTACGACGATCCTGAGTTTGGCAACAACACCTGGATCCCGGCCGACGTGGAGCTTGAGCGCAACGACCTGACGGGCGCGACCCTCGTCATGCGCCCGCTCGGCGTGCTGCCCAACAACGCGGAGATCCGCGTCATCGTGGAGCGCGCCGTCGAAGACATCTCCGGCGAGAACAACCTCGCCAACCCCGTATTCGACCGCGTTTTCGGCACGTTCCGGACCAGCGACAGCTACGAGCAGCAGTGGAACGGCATCGCCGAGAACTTCACGGCACTCGCGAACGTCGACCTGGAAGCGGCCTTCCCCGAGGCGCAGGCCGATGTTGGCGCGGGCTTCGTCCGCGCTGGCTTCGACTTCGAAGGCAACTCGACGTCGCTCGAGTATGAGCCGACCGCCAACGAGGTTGTGCTCAACACGTCCTTCACGCAGATCGTGCCCAAGGCCGGCCTGCCGTTCAGCGTGACCGGCGGCACCTTCAACTTCCGCAACGTGACCATTCCGCAGGGCGTCACCGTGCGTGGCACCGGCCCCAACCCGATGGTCTGGCTCTGCAGTGGGCGCTTCGTCGTCTCTGGCACGCTGTCGGTCAGCGGCGGTGACGGCGCCCGCGTCGACACCCTCAACTCGGCGAACTTCGCCAAGGCTGGCGGCGTCGGCGTCTGCGGCGGCGGCAACGGCGGCGAAGGCACGCCGAGCGCCACGCAGCGTGACCTGCGCGGCGGCACAGGCCGTGGCCCGGGCCAAGAAGCAGGCCGCGGTGGCCGCGGCGGCTACCTGGCGTGCACCGCCGGTTGCTACACGGGCACCGGCTACAACAGCTCGGGCGGTGGCTCCGGCGGTGGCGGCGGCACCATGGCGACGCAAGGCGACCCCAACTGGCGCGGCACGATCCCAACTGGCACCGACCCGAATGTTGCCGGCCAAACCGGCTTCCAGCAGCTGATGGGCTACGGCGGCGCAGGCTGCAGCGGCGCGAGCGATGCCGCCGCCGCCCCAGCCACCCCGCGGACCGACTTCCTGCGCGGTGGCGAGCCGGGCGATGCGATCTTCTCCGACCTGCGCCAGGACAACAACTTCTGGGGCAGCGCGATCAACATCAGCCGCAACCTGCGCATCCAGGGTGAGCTTTCCGTGCCCGTTGGCGGCGGCGGCGGCGGCGGCGGTGGCGACACCTCCGGCGGCAACAACTGCACCCTGACCGGCAACAACCCCACCAACGACTACAGCGGTGGTGGCGGTGGCGGCGGCGGCGGCGTGCTGATCGTCAAGGCGCTGCAGGAAATCGTCATCACGCAGTCCGGCACCATCATCGCCAACGGCGGCAACGGCGGCGGCGGCGAGCAGGTCGGTTCCTGCGGTGAGGCCGGTGGCGGCGGCGCCGGAGCGGGCGGCATGGTCATCCTGATGTCCGCCAAGGCCATCGTGATCGAAGCCCACGGCAACGAAGCCACGGGTCGCCTCTGCTACGGCGCACCTACGAGTGCGCCCTCGGCAACGCACCCTTTCACCGGCAACGACTACAGCTTCGCCATCTCAGCGGACGGCGGCGTCTGCACGACCGGCGGCTTCGGCGCCGTCAACGTGCAGGGCAAGTACCGTTCGAACGGCCAGGCCATGCTGCCAGGCATCAGCTACGACACCGAGCCGCTCGGCGGTCTCGGCGGCATGGGCATCGTGCAGCTGATGGCTCCTCCCGGCAGCAACCTCAACGACAACACGAACACCCTGCTCGACGACAACATCTCGTTCTGTGAGCAGGGCTCCTACGACCCGCTGAGCAACCCGTTTGGTGACGCCTACCTTGGCGCAGCCAAGCGCCAGCTGATTGGCTGGCGCGGCTTCCCGAACCCCAACGGCCAGTTCGTTGACGACAGCGGCAACGAGACCAACATCGGCAACGAGGAAGGCGACATCCGCCCGTCCCCGACGCTGATGCCCGTGCCCTTCAACTCGAAGTCGCGAGCTCGCTCAAAGTGGATCGACACCGGCGCAGCACGTCGCCGCGCTCTGGCGGCCGCGGACGGCCTCCCCCGCGGCGTGGTTACGACTGGCACCGCGATCGCCGGCCCAACCTTCGAGTTTGCCGGCCTCGATACGGCCAACGTCGCGCCGGGCTACGTCGACTACGAGCAGGTCGGTCAGTCGGTGCGCATCCGCTACCCCGTGGCGGTGCAGCCTGTCGGCCTGGATTCGGTCGACACGGAAGCCAGCTACCTCGGCTCTCCCGCCTACCGCATCGTGCTCAGCAGCGCGGTGCTCAACGAAGCAAACCGCTACGCGCAGTACCAAGCTGAACTGCTGAACGCAACTGGCTCGGTGCTCGCCGGCTACCGGATCCTGAGCCACACCGACCAGGAAATCCTGGTCGAGGCAGCCAGCGGCTTGATCCCAGCACAGGCAACACAGGTCCAAGTTCGGTCGAAGTTCTTCCAGGTCTCGACCAATGGCGCCGAAGGCCTCGGCCCGACCTACTCGGCCATCGGCGCCACGCCGACGCCGATCTCGAACGTCCGCATTGGCTTCGCGTTCCACCAAGACCCGGGCAACCCAGCGGCCGAGCGCTTCCCAGCAAACGAACAGCTGTTCGTGCGCGACCTAAACGATCCAGCCTTCCAGACCTGGATTGCGAACAACGGCCCGCCGCGCTTTGTGCAGTGGGACCTGCTGTTCGACATGGCCTTCAGCCCGAACCAGCTGGCAAACCCGCCGGCACTGACGCCGTCGACGCCGCGGCCGCAGGTTGACTTCCTGCGCCTGCCGTTCCGGTTCTAGTCAGCTCCGGTTCTAGTCAACCGGCGCGTTGCCAGACGGCAACGCGGTGAAAACAATACCGCGGTGAAGACGGCAACGCGGTAGAGACGGCGACGCGGTGAAGACAAGGCACCGCGCCAGCCGCCGAAAAACGCCGCTGCGATCCTGCGATCGTGGCGGCGTTTTTCGTATCGGCCCGCAAGGTCCGCTAAGGTGCCCGCATGCCACGCCGCCTGCCGAGCGTTCCTGAGTTCTGCCCGCTGCCCACCGGCTTTCGAGCCGCGGGCCTGCACTGCGGTTTGAAGCAGGACGGCGCCCCCGACCTCGGCCTGCTGCTCGCCAGCGAGGCCGTCCCGGCGGCGGCGCTCTTTACCCGCAACGAACTGCTCGGCGCCCACGTGCCGGTCTGCCGCGAACACCTGCACGCCAGCGGAGGCTTGGTGCGCGCGGTGCTCGTCAATTCCCGCAACGCCAACTGCGCGACCGGCCAAGCCGGCATCGAAGCGGCCAAGCAATGCTGCGCCGAACTCGCCCAGCGACTGTCCTGCCCCACCGAGCAGGTGCTGATGGTGAGCACGGGCGTCATCGGCGCCGCCCTGCCAACCGACCGCATCTTGGCGCACCTCGATGCGCTGCTGGCGGGCGCGACAACGGACGGCGGCATGGAATTCGCTCGCGCCATCATGACGACCGACACGCACGCCAAGGCTGCCTACCGCGAGCCAGACGTCACCGGCTTTGCCAAGGGCTCGGGCATGATTCACCCCAACATGGCCACCATGCTCGGCTTTCTGCTCGTGCAATCTGAGCCGGGCCACGCACCAACGCCACGCTCGCTGTCACGGGATCTTCGCCAGGTGGCAGACCGCAGCTTTCATCGCGTCACGGTCGATGGCGACACCTCGCCCAACGACACGCTGCTGCTGCTTGCGACGCCGTCGGCGCCGGCTGGCGCGGAGGATCGAGACGCGCTGCCGTCTGCACAAGTCGATCGGCTGGAGCAGATCAGCCGCGAACTCGCCCAACAGCTCGCTGCAGACGGTGAAGGTGCAACGCGCCTGGTCACCATCGAAGTCCGCGGCGCTCGCACGGAGGCCGATGCCGCCCGGGTCGGACGCGTCATCGCGACCAGCCCGCTCGTCAAAACGGCGGTTGCCGGGCGCGACCCCAACTGGGGCCGCATCGTCGCCGCCGCCGGCCGCGCCGGCGTCACCTTCCCCGCCGAGCGCTGCCGCGTTTGGGTCGGGGAGACCGAGGTCTATGCAGACGGCGTGCCCCGCCCCGACAGAGAAGCCGCTGCGAGCCAGCATCTGCGTGAGAACGAACGGGTCGTGCTCGGCATCGATTTGGCCACCGGCGACGGCACGGCGGCAAGCGGCGGCGAGGGTGCCGATGTATGGACCTGCGATCTGACCGCTGACTACGTGCAGATCAACGCCGACTACCGCACCTGAGCCCCATCGGCAGCACAGCGTCTAGTCGGGAGCCTTGTCCGAACCTGATGGCTCGTCCGAATCCGAGGCCTTGCTCTTCGCGTCGGCTCCGTCGACATACCGGCCGTAGACTTGGGGCGGCGACACGCCCTTTTCTCGCCACCATGTGCGATGGTCGCCGGCCGCTTCGTCAAGTCCGGCGACGTAGCCGATCGCCGCGTCGGGCACGCTGTCGCAGTAGGGCAGATACGGCTTGAGGTCGAGCACCGGCGTGCCGTCGAGAAGGTCGTGATCGGCGATATGCAGAACACGCCGCTCGATGCGCAGCAGCCGGACGCACGACAGCCCGATGGCGTTGGGTCGCTGCGGCGAACGCGTGGCGAAGACGCCGCGCTTCTGCTGATCACGCGGTGGTCGCACCTGCTGGGGCGCACCGCGGGCCTGATGGCAATGGAACACGACCCACAGATGGCTGAACCCATTGAGGTCCTGCAGGCCGTTCTGCAGTCCCTGCCGGATCAGGATGCGGCCGTCGCCGCCGCGGCCCAGGCCGCTCTGACGCGGCGCATCGTGGTGCACTTGCTGGCCGCAACGCACGACCCCGATCGGCTCAAACTCGACCGACGATCCGCTGCCTGCGTCGCTGCTCACCGCATCGCCGATCGGCGGATCCGCACCGGTTGGCCCGCGGGCAACGAACGCGCCTCGCGTTCGCTCCAGCCGTTCCATTTCAGGATCTCAAAGAAGCGACGGCCGTCGCCCAGATGACGGCGAGAAACGTGCATCAAGGTCTCACCTTCGGGCAGCGGCACCACCAGCCATTCGGCATCGACAGCGGGATCCTCGGCACCGCCGGGGTCGGGGCCGTTCGCCGTCTGGCCATTCGCCGTCTGGCCATTCGCTGACGAGCCCGTAGATGTCGGGCCAGAAGCTGTTGGCGCGCCAGGGCTCGTCTGGGCCTGATCCGGCACTTCCTGACCGGCACGCGGCAGCGACTCGGGCGCTGCAGGCGGCTCCTGGCCACCTCCTCGGAAGAAGGGACTGCCCGGCGCGGGCGCTGGCGGCGGCAGGCTCTGGGGCCGCAGCCGGCGCGCCGGTTCGACCTCGCGGCCGAGACCCGTCAATGCTGTGCGCAGCGACGGCGCGCCGCCGCCAACCACCAGCACCAGCTCATTGCCGCTGGGCTCCGCCCGTACCGGCTCCCTGCTACACCCGGTGACGGGCACGGCCGCTGCGAAAAACAGGGCCGCGAGCAGCCCCTTCGCGGAGCAGACGGCCGCAGTGGGTACGGCCGCCGTGGGGACGGCCGCCGTGGAGACAGCCGCTGGAAATACGGCCGTTGGGGAGGCCGCCGCATCGACGATCGCTGCCGCCGCCTGACACCGACCACTTCGCTTGTCGAAGCTCCGCATGTCAGGATCTTGCCAGAGGCGAAAGGCCCGGTCCAACTACGACCGCCAATCCAGCCGCAGCAATCGCCAACGTGCAATGTCATCTCACCGCTTGCGATCGACAGCCTCCGACGCGACGTTGGCTCTCCCCGCATGGGCAAAACGCGCCGACTCCTTCTGACCGCACTGCCGAAGGTCCCGCTTTCGGGCGCCTGCGGCCTGCTGACGTCTATCCCTTTGCCCCGCTTTCTACGTGGACCGCTGTTTCGCTGGTTCGCCGGGCGCTACGGCGCCGAACTCGGCGACATCGAAGGCGACATCCAGCAGTTCCGCAGCATGCAGGCGTTCTTTCGCCGCTCGCTCCGCGCCGACGCACGCCCCGTCGCCGCGGACGCAAACCTCGTTTGGCCCTGCGATGGCCGCATCGTGACGGTCGGTGCGATCGCGGACGGCCGCATCGAACAGGTCAAGGGCAACGACTACGAGCTGGCAGACCTGCTCGGCGACAACGAGCTCGCCATGCAGCTCGAAGGCGGTCAGCAGGCCACCATCTACCTCGCGCCGGGCGACTACCACCGCGTGCACTCGCCCTTCGCCGGCTGCGTCGAACGGGTGGCCCCGCTGCGCGGCACACTGTTTCCGGTCAACCCGCCGGCCGTGCGCAGCATCGATCGATTGTTCGTCCGCAACAGCCGCCACGTCTTTCACTGCCGCACGGCCAACGGCACGCCGGCCGCGGTCGTGATGGTCGGCGCCTACAACGTCGGCGGCACCCGCGTCACCGTCGAATCGGGAGCCATCGAATGCGGCCAAGAGCTCGGCCAGTTCGGCTTTGGCTCAACCGTGGTCGTTGCGATCGGCCGGGGCGGCGGCACGTTTGCCGAACTCGCTCCCGAGCACAAGGTGCGCATGGGCGAAGCGGCGGACGCGGTCGCAAACGCATCTGCGCCTTCGGGCGAGTAAACGCGACCCAGGTTCCGATCAGCGCGTGCTGCCGATCCTCGCCAGCCGCCCATGAGCACAAGTGGCCAGAGATACATCCGGCCCGCTAGCCCGAACGAGCGGACCGCCAGCGAGGGCGGCCGACGAGCGATCAGATGCCAACAGCGCGAAGCGCCAGGCGCGCCTCGTCCCCGGCGCGGCCCTTGGTGCGATTCGCAAGGTGCTGCAGCATCTCGGTGCCCACCCGTCGCTCGGGCCCGACGCCATTGGCAAAGTGGGTCGCGAGGCGCAGCAGCATCTCCGGCTTGACCGCCGACTCGCGCTTGAGTCGATCAAACAGCGGGAAGCCGCCGCGGATCAGCACCGCAAAGAAGCCCATCGTCGAGTTGCCGGGGCCGCCCTCCCCTTCGGCCTTGTCGGCCGACAGCAGCAGTTTGGCCAGCGCAATCTGATAGTGCGCTTCGTCTTCGCAGTGGCCGCTAGACGCGACCTTGGCGAGCACGTGCAGGGCTTCGGCTTCCTTGTGGGCCCGGCGAAGGCGAACCGCCTTGTCGATGAGGAACGTCGCCAATTTTTCGCCGCCGGCGTGCAGGACGAGGTCGAGCAACTGGTCCCCAAGGCGCGCATTGCTGGCGAGCTGCTTGAGCGCCTTTTCGGCCGTGGCCTGCTGCACCTTGGCCGTCATATGCTCGGCAAGGCGATCCAGAATCTGAGCACAGGTGTCGCTGAGCGATGCATCCTTGGTGGTCTGCATCAGCTTGAGCACCGGCTCGAGCGCCAGCTTGTTTTGCGAGAGGCCTTCTTTGGCTGCATCGGCAAGCTGCTGGTTGTCGTGCGACAGCAGCTTGAGGAACGACTTGGCGAGCTCCGCGCCGCCGCTGGTTCGCAGCATGCGCACCGCAAACAGCCGCTGCTCGACGTTGCGCGCGGCCAGCATCTTCTTGAGTGCTGGCGCGAAGCCCGACGGCAGTTCGGGCAGCGAGGTGAGCACCTCGCGAACGGCCTCGTGCACGTCTTTTTGCGTTGGGTCCTCGAGCACGGCCATCATCTCCTTGGCCTGCTTCTCCGTCAGCTTGACGCCCCGCAGCGCGCGGAACGCAGCCGCGCGGACCTGCGGGGGCGTATCCGGCTCAATCTGCTTTAGGAAGATCGCCTTCGAGCCCGCCGCGTCGAGGCGCGCCAACAGTTCGAGAACGCGTGCCGCCGTGCCAGCCGGCACCGTCGCATCGAGCCGTCCCTGCAGCCCGCTGCGCAGCAGCTCGACGGAGTCGCCGGCGAGTTCGCCAGCGGCTTCGAGCTGCTCGGCGGCCATCTCCGCGAGATCCGGCGTCAGCAGGGCTTCGACGAACACGGCCGCGGAGCGCTCATTCACGTCGCGCGCCAAGACTGCAAGGATGCGCGAACGCTGCTCGCCAATCGCCTGCGGATAGATGCGGGCCAGCACGGTGTGTGCCGGAGTGCCGACCTCGCCGAGCAGGTGCGCCGCGTGATCCGATAGGACCTCGTGGTCGACAACCGCTTCCGCGATGCATGTCAAAGCAGCAGCCGAACCGATCTTGGCCAGCGCATCGAGGCAGAAGCGGCCGAGCACAGGCGAACGGCCGATGCCGTCCGACAGTGCTTCGATGGCCGCAGCCTCCTTGGGCTTGAGCTCTCCAAGCACCTGCGCAGCAGCAACTTGAAGTTCGGGCTTCCCTTGCTCCAGGAGCCCGACGATCACCTTCATGGTTTCATTCATGCCGCTCGCACTTGTTACGCAATGCCGCTATCCATGCGACCGATTGCAAGTTCGACGAGGCTCTCGGTCCGCTGCCGGCGCAGATTATGGCAGACAATGCGACATCCCGCTACTACCGGGCTCGCCGTAGCTGTGTCGTCGTTGTCCCAGCCTAAGATTCGGCGCGACGAAACGCCAGAAGGGACCGCGCCGCCACCCGCCCTTGCGATGGGAGCAAAACGTGCCGACGCACGCGAACCTTCTGCTAAGACTCGGCGGTGCGCATTCTGTTCGTTACTCCGTTTCTACCTCACCCAGAGGCCAGCCACGGTGGCGGCAGCTATGTCGGGGCCCTTGCCAGCGCGATGGGCAAGCGGGATGAGCTCGGGCTTGTGCACCTAAGCGGCGAATCCGACGGTGACCGTCCCGGCGACGGCAGCGGCGGCGCCAGAGGCGCTCTCTGGAGCTGGCAAGCGGGAGCGGCCTATCAGGGTGACGGCACCCGCCGCCGCTGCGGAGGCCCCACGTCGAGGCGCAGCGCGGCGGCGCATCGCGCTCGTATGCTGTGGCGCTGGCGCCGCAAGCCGCTGCTCGCAGCCAAGTACTGGCAGCCGACCATGGCCGGCCTGCTGGCCCGCGCACGGCGCGAGTTTGAACCCGATGTCGCGCTGCTCGAGATGCCACAAATGGCCCAGTATCTGCCCTTGCTTGCGGAGCTGCCAACGATCCTGACCGACCACGAAGCCGGCCGCCCCGCCAATGCGGCGACCGGCCTCGGCCGCGCCGCCGACCGCCGCGACGAGCGCCTCTGGCGTTCCTACATCCAGCGCCACTACCGCCAGGCTAGCGCCGTTCAGGCCGTCACCGAAGAGGACGCCGCCGACCTTACCCAGCAGCTGGGTTTGCCGGTCACAGTGCGACCGCCGACCCTGCAGCTGCCGACGCGAGCGGCCGCACCAGCCTCCGCGCCGTCGCGGGCGCTCTTTCTCGGCGACTACCGCCACGCCCCCAACCGCGAAGCCGCCCACCGGCTTGTCGAGCAGGTCTGGCCACTCGTGCGCCGGCAGTGCCCCACCGCCGAGCTCTGGCTGGCCGGCCCCCACGATGCCGCGATCCGGTCGCTAGCGGCCGCGGATCAGGGCATCCACGTGCGCGGCTTCGTCGCGGACCTTGACGCGCTGATGGGATCTGTACGCCTGTTGCTGGCACCGCTTTGGTCGGGGCGAGGCTTTCGCGTCAAGAACGCGACGGCGCTCGCCTACGGACTGCCGATCGTCACCAATGCGCTCGGTGCACGCGGCTGCCGCGCTCCGGCCGCGAGCTGCGCGGTGCACGAATCGCCGCAGGAACTTGCGCGGGCCGCCACAGCCTGGCTCCTCGATGCGGA
The DNA here is from genome assembly GCA_045105235.1 of Planctomycetota bacterium. GTDB lineage: Bacteria > Planctomycetota > UBA1135 > UBA1135 > UBA2386. The sequence goes on from JBGCDH010000114.1 coordinate 30,737, forward strand.
GCTCGCGGGCCGCGGCGGCGCCGACGCTCGCAAATGGGCGCAAAAGCGCTACGACGCGGAAGCGGTTGCCCAGCTCCAGCGCGCGCGCATCGAAGCGCTGTTGCAGCGCACCACCTGAGAGCGCGCCGGGCACCGCCGCCGCAGGCTCGGATCGACCAGCATGCCAAGGTCGTCGGCATGCCAAGGTCGTCGCCGTGCCTGGACAGTCGGCCCGTCTAGGCACTCGGCAGGCCCAGGCACTCGGCACGCCCGAATGAGCGCAGCGTGCCCGCTCAGCTCTTGGCAGCCTGCTTCGGCGAAGCCGTGGCCGTCTTGGTCGCCACGACCTGTTTGGGCGCGACGTCCTTTGGCTTCTTGCGCAAACGTAGCTTGCGCATCGTCTCCTGCAGGAAGGACTCCATCTTCGAAGTTTCCTTGCCGCGCACGAAGTTCCAGCCGATGCGGAACCAGCGTGTCGGCCGAAGCACGAGGCTGCGCAGGTAGAAGGCCCGCACAACCTTGTACTTCCACTTCGTCAGCTCTTTGGCGGTGAAGTGCTCGTTGAACTTGCGGTCTTCACTCAGGAACGTGTTGTGCACGTAGATCGGCAGCTTCAGGAACGCGTCGTCATACGTGACCTTGCCTTCCTTCTCGAGCTGGCGCGTGATCTCCGTGTTTGGCAGCGGGAAGAAGAAGCCCGCCGAAACATCGTCGATGCCGGCCTTGCCGAGCTTGGCAGCGAGGCGCACCGTGGCCTCCATGTCTTCCTTCTCGTCCGTCGGGTAGGCGAGAACGAAGAACGCGCCGACGTTGAGGCCTGCTTTGACCGACGCACGAACCGCTCGGAAGAGCTTCTCGTCGGTCAGCATCTTCTTCATGTGCTTGCGCGTGCGTTCACTGCCCGATTCAGGCGCGAAGTTGAGCGACTTGCAGCCCGAGCGAACCAGCAGCGAGGCGACCTCCTCGTCGATGATTTCACTGCGCGTGCCGGCAGGCAGCTGCCAAGTGATGTCGAGTTTGCGGGCCTCAACCTCCTTGCAGAAGTCCACCACCCAGTCGCGCTTGAGGATCGCGGTCAGGTCTTGGAACGGGAAGTTGCGCGCGCCGTACTCGTTGTAGTAGTGCTCAATCTCGTCGAGCACGTCCTTGGGACTGCGCGCATACCAGCGCGTCGTCCACATGTTGGGTGAGCTGCAGTACGTGCACTGATATGGACAGCCGCGCGTCGCGAGGATCGGCACCGTCTTGCCGTAGTAGATGCCGCTGACGAGCCGGTTCGACGAGTAGGCATCGACGTCAAAGAACTCCCACGCCGGCCACGGGATCTCGTCGACGTTTTTGATGCGGTCGCGGCGCTCGTTCTTCTGCAGCTCGCCGTCGTCCTTGCGGAACATGATCCCGGGGATGACGGTGTGGTCGAGGCCGAGTTCGAGCGCGCGAAACAGCGCGACCGCCGTTTCTTCGCCTTCGCCAAGCACCAGGAAGTCGATTGGCGCCTGCTCCATCGACAGTTCGGGAACCGCCGTGAAGTGCTCGCCGCCGCAGACGATCGGGGTGTCGGGGAATGCTGCGCGCAGCGCGTGGATCAGCTCGCGCACGATCGGCCAGCTGTAGCTCCACATGCTGGTCAAGCCGATGGCTTTGGTCCCTTCCGGGATGCGCTCGATGATCTCTTCTGGTTTCAGACCGAGACGCCAGATGTCGCCGTCCGGAATCATCTGTTCCGGCGCTTCACCGAGCGCGTCAATCACATGGATGTCATGTTTGTCGTTCCGTAGTACGGAAGCGATGTAGGCGAGGCCGAGCGGCAGGCTCGGTCGCAATGCAGTGAGGCCGTTCTTGTTGATGTAGACCGGCGGATGGATCAGCGTGACCTTCATTGAGGCTTGCGGCGAGGGCTCCCAGGTGTAACTCGACGAGAGTATAGCGTCTCGATGTAGCCCTGAAATGGGGCCATTTCGAGTCCATAGCCATGAAGTTCCTGAAAGATTGGGAACGACCATGGGATCGAGACGTCCACTAGCGTCCCGGATCGAGGCCCTTGCGTCGCGACTCGATCCCGCCAATTCTGTGTTCGAACCAGAAACGAAGAAGGACCCCCACACATGCCTCGTTGCTTATCGGCCGTGATCGTCGGCCTGACCCTGATTTGCGCTGCTCTCCCCGCCCAACGTTACGGCCGAGGTGAAATCCGCCCCGGCCCATGGACGCCGCGCAAGATTCCTGACGGCTGGGTCGTGCACAACACCCGCTACTACGAGGTCCAGTCGCAGTGCGGGGAGGACAAGGCCAAGCGGCTCGGCAAGCACATGCAGGTCATGAACAAGGTCTACCGCCGCATGTTTCCGCCCGGCAAGGACGGAGCCAAGCGCCAGGTGATCAAGCTGTTCAAGGGCCGCGACGAATACCTGGCCTACGGTGCTCCACCAAGCTCGGCCGCCTACTACGCCCGCATGGACCGTGAGATGGTCTGCTACGACACCGGCAAGTGGAGCGACGAGGAGAAGAAGGCGGGACCGCTCACCGGCGGCGACGACAAAAAGTCGGCGCTCGAGCGCCGCATGGCGCGGCAGTCGGATCTCTGGAAGATGGATCTGCTCGGCTGCGCCGCGCACGAAGGCTGGCACCAGTACTTTGCGTGGTACACGGTCTCGCTGACCGCGCCCCTGCCGTCGTGGATCAACGAAGGCATGGGCGACTACTTCTACACGGCGGCACCCAAGAAGGTGCGCGGCCGCAAAGTGCCAGCAAAGCTCGGCCGACTCAACGAAGGCCGCCTGATGATCCTCAAAGCCGCCGTTCGGCAGGACCGCTTCGTGCCGGTCGAGCAGCTGATCACGATGCCCAAGTCGCAGTTCTACGCGAATGGCAGCGTCTGCTACGCCGAGGGCTGGGCCTTCTGCCAGTTTTTGCTGCACTCGGGCAACAAGAAGTACAAGAAGATCATTCCGAACTTCATCAAATACGTGAAGAACGACTCCAACTACGAAGACGTGCGCGAGCGCGCCTTCAAGCGCATCGACCTGGAGAAGCTCGAGACCGAGTTCAAGGCTTGGATCCATGCGCTGCCGACGCCAGGCGCAGAAGAGGAAGAAACCGGCGAGAAGCAAGGCGCAGGCGTCTAGCGGCGTCGCGCGGAAGCGGCGTCGCGCGGACGTGTCGGACCATGCTTTGGCGCGGCGGTGTTTTGCGCCTGCGCGCGGCTAGGTCCTCCGCCTGCGCGCAGCTGGCTCCTCCGCCTGCGCGCAGCTGGCTCCTCCGCCTGCGCGCAGCTGGCTCCTCCGCCTGCGCGCAGCTGGCTCCTCCGCCTGCGCTCAGCTGG
>JBGCDH010000115.1:0-25346 GCA_045105235.1 Planctomycetota bacterium
GGTCGCCGTTGCGAGCTGCTTGACCTCGCTGGCGACAACGTGGAAGCCGCGGCCTGCTTCGCCGGCGCGTGCGGCTTCGATCGTCGCGTTGAGGGCCAGGAGGTTCGTTTGGTCCGACAGGTCCCGGATGAACTCGACAACGTTGCTGATTTCGCTGCTGCTTCGGTCCAGGTCGCCGATCTGCTGCTGTAGGCCTGTCGTGTTGGCCGCCAGCCTTTCGCTCCGCTGTGCGGTGTCGTTGACGCGTTGGTTGATCTCGGCAGCTGCAGATGCCAGTTCGGCAACGGACTGCGCCATGGTCGCGGCCGTTTTCGACGCCTGTCGTTCGGCGACTTGCTGCGTGACGTCGATGGCAAACTTCACCACGCGGTCAACCTCTCCACTTGCGCCGCGGATCGGCGTATAGCTTGCCTGGATAAATATGGGCGAGCCGTCTTTGTGTCGTCTCTCGAACTGACCCTGTTTGGCATTGCCGGCACCAAGACGCTGCCACAGGCGTGCGTATTCGGGGCTCTGGGCTTCTTGAGGCGGCATAAAGATGCGATGGTGCTTGCCTTGGATTTCGGCAAGCGTGTAGCCCGTTGTGGCGAGAAACGCATCGTTGGCCGTGCAGATGGTGCCATCCGGCAAGAACTCAATCGTGGCCTGCGTCTTGTCGACCGCGTCGATGATGGCCTGGTTGTAGAGGTCGCGCTCTTTGCGTGCGGTGATGTCGGCGGCTGTTTTCACAACGGCCGTCACCTGACCCGCGTCGTCACGCATGGGCGAATAGGTGGCCTGGATCCATACCGTGTGCCCGTCTTTGTGCACGCGAGGGAATTCGGCGGTCATTGCGACGCCATTGGCGAGATTGCGCCATAGCGCGGTGTATTCAGGGCTTTGGGCGTGTTCGCTATCGACAAAAATCCGATGGTGTTGGCCGACGATCTCCTCGCGTCGATATCCCATGGCTGCGAGGAATAGGTCGTTGGCATCGAGGATGGTGCCGTCTGGCAAGAACTGAATCGTCGCCAACGTGCTCTTGATAGCCCCAACGAATTGCGCTAGCTGGTCCGCGTCGCTGTGTGTGGCTCCGCTGGTTGCTGGTGATATGGCGGAGGGCTCGAGGGGCGCGGGACTTTGCTTGTTGCGTCGAAATAGCATGGCTGCGTTCTGGCCCACGTTCTGGGGGCCAAGATGTGCCTTAAAGCCTGCTGCGTTCGAAAAAGTCAGGAGTCTCCCTACCTGCGGTTTCCCCGTCTACCAGCTGCACTCCGCGAGCACGCTCGGTGTGCGGTGTAGCTCTGTGTGCGGTGTAGCCAGGTCGCGGGCTACAGCCGAACGGTGCGCTGGGCGTCTGCCGTTGCGACTGCAATATGCTCGACCCGGTCCGTGGTTCCGCTCCGAATGTGAACCGCGTAGTCGCCTGGCGGCACTTCTGCAGACCAATAGTCTTGTCCGCGGCGGCTAGCTACGACCTGGCCGTGTTGCCCAAAGACTTCAATGGTTGTCGCCCGCGTGGTCGTGCCGACTAGATCGATTCGCAGGCGCGCTCGCGGTGCGATCTGAAGGTCGACTGTATGGGTCGTGCCGGGCGTGATTTCCACATGCGTGGCGGTTTGCGGCTCGACCGGCGCGTAGCGGATGCGTCCGTCGTCGCGCTGGATGTCTTGCCACTCGAGGGTGTGTTGGCCGACGGGAACCGAGTCGAAGCGCAGGCTGGACGCTTGCCAGTTGGTTCCTGGCACTCGGCGGCCGGTCATGGTTGCCCCGTTGGCCCTCAAGATGAGGGTGTCGAGGGCCAGCGCTTCATGGGTGGTGCGGCCTTGCCAGAGGCGTATGTGGACAGCGCCGGCATCGTCTAGCTCCGTCGTGATATCGCTCGCCCGGCAGGATGGGTCCACGTGTACCGTGGTCGGCTCCGTCGATAGGTGCAGGCCGTGTTCGGCAGTTACCTGCCAAGGACCAGGCTGTAGCTCGTCAAAGGAGATGTCGCCGCTGCTGTCTGTGCGGCGCGTGAACGAAGCGTTGCTGCCGTCCATTGCGCGCAAGGTAACGGTGGCATCGGCGATGGGGCGCTGGGCGGTGTCGCGCACGTGGATCCGGGTGCAGCCACAGGGCAGCGCCAGTTCGCAGGTGCGGTGCCTGTCACGGCTCTTCAGGTTGAGAGTTGCGAGGCGCGTCGCCTCGGTCGCTACTTCGACCCAGGTCGGCGTGCCGTCGAGCTCCCAAGCGAGTGACGTTGGGGGGCCCGCGGCGAGTAGTTCGTATCGGCCGGCTCGCAGTAAGTGCACGAAGCGGCCGTTGAAGTCAGTGTATTCGCTGTGGTCGACACGTCCAAAGTCGTCGCGGCCTTGGGCGCGGACGGCGCGATCGTGGATCGCTGTGAGCCCGCGTCGGAGTGTTCCTGTCAGCAGCACGACGGGGCCGTCAGCCTGAAGCACGACGCTGGCATGCTGCCCCTCGGCTAGGGTTAGCTTGCGCTCGATGCGCACGTGGTGAAGCGTGACGCAGGTCAGTGGCCCATGCGCATCGGCAAATGCAAACGCGCCGTCAGCATCCGTACGCGTGGTCTCCGCTCCCGCGGGGCTCGTTAGTCGGATGGTGATACCCGGCAGCGGCTCGCCAGTCGCTCGCCGCGCGAAGCCGAAGAGCCCGGGGAGCGGTGAGCTGGCTGCCTCTGGCACCACCAGTCGTCGCTCCAGGGCCTCATAGCTGTTTGGCGTGCGCTCTGCGGCGGCTGTGTCTTCGTCTGCGCTCGCAAGACGATTGTCGTGCGATGGAATCCGCCCTGGCGATGCGGTGATGGACGTATGGCTGCTGAGCCAAAGCCAAAGTGCAACGGCCCCGATGCCCAAAAGGCCAATGCCGAGGGGGCCGAGTAGCAGCCTGGCGACGCGTGCACGCATGAAGATGATGCCCGACGGCCGGCAATCTCGCGCACTCCCGGGTTTCTAGGCGTGCCGGCAGGCTCGCACACGCCAGCTCGGCTTCCGTGACCGAGATTCCGACGAGCGAGGCGCACCGCCGCCGAGAAGGGAGCGGCGTCGTGTGCCGTGCGGGACTACTTGCCTTGTTTGCTGGCCTTGGCCGGCTCGATCGCGACGCCGTCCGCCATAAAGCGGAGGATTTTGCGGCCTTGCGTGACCTTCTTGGCGTCTTCGGTACGGCCTGCGTCCTCAAGGTAGTGGCGCGTCTCGGCGACCGTCTCCTGTTTGTAGGAAAGCGTGCCTTCGACAACGGCTTCGCTGCCAGAGGCGTCCTTGGGCACAAAGAACGCGTAGTCCTTAAACTTGACGAAGACCGGCGGATTGCCGTTGGGCAGCGGCTTGCCAAGGTTCATCCAGCAGCCCTTGGCCTGGCAGACGCCGGTGATCGGGCCGCTGAGGCGGATCTTCTTGTTGGCAAACTTGGTCGGGTTGGCCATCACGGTCGCAAGCGTCAGCGGCTTGGCCGAGCCCTTGATGCCGCTGCCAAACTGCTGCCAAGAAGCAAAGCTGGCGGGCTTTTCGATGGCGACACCGTCGGCCATGAAGCGGAGGATCTTGCGGCCTTGCGTGACCTTCTTGGCGTCTTCGGTGCGGCCCGCGTCTTCGAGATAGTGGCGCGTTTCAGCAACCGTCTCCTGCTTGAACGAGAGCATTCCTTCAATGATCGCGTCGCGCCCCGATGCGTCCTTGGGGACGAAGAATGCGTAGTCCTTAAACTTGACGAAGACCGGGGGATTGCCGTTGGGCAGCGGCTTGCCGAGGTTCATCCAGCAGCCCTTGGCCTGGCAAACACCGGTGATCGGGCCCTCTAGGCGGATCTTCTTCTTGGTGAACTTGGTCGGGTTGGCCATGACCTCGGCGAGCGATACCTGAGGAAGCTTCGTCGCACGAAGCACGCCATCGCCGAAGTGCTGGTAGCGGGTCGCGTCGAGCTTGGCGCTCTTGGCGCTGCTAGCTTCTTGAGCACCGCCCTGCGTTTTCGCGTTGCCTGGCTGCTGTGCCGATGCGGCGACACTAGCAGTCAACATCGCCACACATGCGAGGGTCGCGGTGCGGAGGATCGTCGTCACGGAGAATGGAGAGGGCGCAGACATGGGCTCGATGGATCGTAGGATTGTAGGTGGCGCCGGGGTTGGCTGTGTCGCGGACTGGGTGGGAGAGAATAAGCCATCGGCGCTTGGTCAGAACACCGACTTCCGTCCCGAACTTGTGTGTTGGCGGGAATAAGATCCGTGCATGCATCGAGCCCTATGTCTTGTCCCGAAGTGCCCTGTCCAAAAGCGAGCGAACTAGACGTGGATGTCCTGCATGTGATCCATCAGTTTCCGCCGGAGAGCACCGGAGGCTCAGAGGGCTACGTCTTGGGCATTGCCCAGAGGCAGCGTGCTCTAGGTCGCGAGGTTGAGGTCTGGAGCGGGACGAAATTTGCTGCGGAGCAAGTGCATGTCGTGACGAGCGATGTGGAAGGGCTGCCCGTTCACCGCATCCATCGCAACGACCTCTTCTTCGATCACCACGTCAAGATGTGGCACCCGGAGGTTGAGCGGCAGTTTGAACAGTTTCTGCGTGAGCGTCGGCCCAAGCTCGTGCACGTGCACCACTGGGTTCGGCTTACCTGCAACTTGGTCGAGGTATGCCGCCGCCTCGGGGTGCCGGCTGTGGTGACGCTGCATGATTATTTCACCAGCTGCCCGCGCGCGTTTCGTCGTCGCAAGGATGACCTAGCCTGCCGCCGGGCGCTGTCGACGGAGAGCTGCGCGAGCTGCGTGCCGCGCTATGGCTATGAACCGCAGCACGAACTTGCCGACGGGGTCATCCTCTTTCGTGATCACTATCGGGCGGAGCTCGCGATGGCACATACCGTGCTTGTTGCAGTTGCTTCTACGGCCGATCTGCTGGCAGAAACGACGGGCATTTCCCGAGAGCGTTACCGCGTCTTGCCACTTGGATACTCGCGGCGCTTCAACGGCATGTCGGCGCTGCTGGCCCCCAACGAGGGTAATCCCCTGCGCTTTGCGTTTTGGGGTGGAGTTGGGCGGCACAAGGGTGTCGATGTGCTGTTGCAAGCGCTGCGTCGAGTTGCGGATGACCGTCCCGGGCGCGCGGAGCTGCACGTTCTGGGCGGTTTCGAAAGTGAGGCGTTTGAAAGAGAGTTGCGCGATACCGCGCAAGGCCTGCCGGTGACGTTTCATGGTCCGTTTGATGCGGTTCAGCTGCATGCGTCCGCGCCGCATGTCGGCGTTTTCCCGAGCACGTGTATCGAGACGTTTGGGCTGGTGCTCGATGAGTGCTTTGAGCTCGGGCTGCCGTGTGTCACCAGCGATCTTGGCGCACTTCCTGAGCGAGCCGGCGCGGCCGGCATCGCGGTCGCGGCCGGCAATGTGCGCGCGCTTGCGGATGCGATGCTGCGCATGATCGATGAACCGGCCCTTTGGCAGAAGCTGCGTGATGCGATCCCCGCGCCTTCGCCCGATATGCATGCGCATGTCGATGGCCTGCTAGAGATCTACGAAGACGCGCAGCGAATGCCTGCGCCGGCGCCGCAGTTTGAAGCCGTTCCCGAAAGGCGTCGGCTAGCCTTCTTGATGAAGCAGCGTGACTCGGCGATGGGGCAACTGATTCCGGACGGAGGACCGCAGTAGCGGCCCGCGGCGTTTTAGCTGCTCGTCGTCGCAAGGCGCCGGTCGATCGCTGCATACAATAGGTTGCTGCGGTGCAGTCGGCGCGCCCTGCCAAACCAGGACTTGGCGTCGCGCGGACGCATCTGCATACGCAGGGCGTGGCCGAGGACGTGCATGGAAAGCGCCGTTAGCCAATAGGGTTCCTCGGTGTGGATCGCGGCTCGCAGCAGTGCTTCTGCTTCCGATGCGCGGCCTTCAAGCAGGCGTGCGAATGCCACCGTGCGTGCGATGCTGCACGCGTCCAGTTGGTCGGATTTCCCTAGTCGCTTGAGCAGTGGTTCGAGCCGTTCGCTGGCTGCGTGTAGATCGTTTGGAGCACCGGTCAGCAGTTGAAAGAAAGCTCGGTTGACGACGTTCGCGCGTCGGCATGCGCGCAGGCTGTATCGAAGCGCTCGGCGCTGTTCCTGCTGCTGCCGACGATCGAGCGACTGGTGTTCTGTCGGGCCGGGCTCTGCGGTCGTCGAATTCGAAACGACAGGCTCCGAAGCGACAGGCTCCGAAACCGCCGACTCCAAAGTTGCCGACTCCGCCGCGGAGGGCCGACCCGTCTGGTCGTGGATCCTTGCCTCCGCTTCGCGGAACTGCTTTTCCAAAGCGCTGTGGCCCAACGCCTGGGTTGCGCACGCGGCATGTGCATCGCCGCGTGCTGCGTGCAGCAGGGCGCGCAGATACAGCATGTGCGTGTTGTCCGGATCGTCTCGAAGCGCTGCGTCGACGGTCGTTTCGGCGGCGTCTTGTTCGCCGCGCAAAAACAGGTCTTCGGCTTCACTGTGGATGCGAAAGTCTTTCTCCGACTGGACCGCTTCCGCAACCTGCTCCTGGGAGAGGCGCGCCGAGTTCCAGGCCAGCAGGGTGTCGGTGCCGCCTCCCTCAAGGTCGAGCCGGCGCGGCCATGTCGCGATCGCAGCGATGTAGATCGCTGTTAGCGCCCCCGCGTAGGTTGCTGGGCCTGCTAGGTGTTGGCGAGGCGTGTGGTATGCGATGACGGAAAGGGCGATTGCAACGCTGATGCTGACGATCGGCCCCGCCATGGCCATGAGAACATGCTTGCTACGAAACCAGCGTGGCGCGCCCAGTGTCGCCATGACAAAGCCGTGTCGGGCGTACCATGTCCAGCTGATCCGCGTGCGTCCGAGCCACCACACCCTGGCGGCTGCGCGGCCGCCGACCGTGACTTGATGCACGCGCATGCCGAGAGTCCAGGCTGCGGCCGCGTGCGCGAGTTCGTGCAGCGCAATCAGTGCGGCTGGCGCAATCGTCAGTGTCGCGATGCCGATGATGTAGCGGCTGCCGTCCACCTAGCGCCCGTTGCCGCGCCCTCGATACTTGCGCGCCCAGTTGCCGAGCCGGACAACAACTTTGGCGTTGCGGCTGTCGGACGCGGCGCGCAATACGCCCTGCCCGTCCAAGAACAGAATCCATGGATACTTGCTCTCGAAGGGCGCGCGGATCTGGTGCTCGACGATGGGCCACTCGCCCGGGCGCAGGTCGCGCAGATCTTCGAGGACGCGGTCTTTTTCGTCTTGGTCCATGCCCTTGGGGACGCACAGAACCCATGGCTGCGGATATTCGATGTCCGCCTGTAGAATGCGGCTCAGCGGGCGGATGGCTCGGCCGAGTCGGCCCGCAGGCGAGCCCTCATCGACGGTCGGGAGCCAGAGCACAATGGTGCCGTCGTGGTGGTTGGGAATGCCCCGCGTCTGCAGGTTGGTCAGCTCTTCGAGGGTTGCCGTTGGCTGCTGCTGCACGTCGAGGCCGACGATGGGCGAAGTGATTTCGTTGTCGAGGCGCTGCACGGTCGGCTGCTGCACCCGGATGGCACCTTGTCGAACCGCGAAGCCGATCGGCCCCTCGATCGGTGCGCCGTCGTGCACCGCGTAGCGCATCAGGGTTTCGCCGGCCGCGACGACTTCGATGCGCGGCCCGCGAACGTGCAGCTCGTAGGCAAACCAATTTTGGCGATTGGGCACGTCGACAGAAACGCGCGTGTTGCCGCTACGAAGCTGGCCGTCGCGCTCCCACATTCCCTTCAGTGACAGCCGAACCTTGCCGGCGTCGTTCTGCTCACTGCGGCCAACCGCGTAGGCGAAATCGCCTGCGGAGAATCCGATGCGGATGCCGCGATCGCGGCGCGTGTGGCCGATGACAATGGCGCCCGATACGTAGGACGTCGTCCAGTGGATACGGCCACGCAGCACGTAGTGGCCTGGTTCAAGCCATTCCACAGAATGCGCGAATGCGTGCACTTGGCGAGACTTGCGATCCAAGACGCCGGTGCTCTCGCGCGGCTTGTTGCGGCCAACGTGCAGGTCGCCGGTATCGGTCACATACCAAAGGCCAGCTTCGCGACGTTCGTCGAAATTGAGCAGCTCGCTTTCGGTAAAGCCGCTGGCGCCGAGGTGGCGCGGGTTGCGGGCGGCGGCGCTCGCGGTGGCCTGCGCGAGCGGAGGCAGGGCTAGGGCTTTTGCAAGTCGAGCGTGCTCGCGGGCGAGTGCGGCGGCGCTCGCCGGTGCCGAGTTGGCTGCGAGTTCCTGGGCGCGGGCGGCCATCGCCTTGAGGAATGCTGCGAGCTTTGGCAGCGCGTTCAGCAGATCAGATCCTGGCAACGTCGAAAGCTCGTCGAAGTGGCCGTGCGCAAGCGCCGCAAACGCAGGCGCGGCCTTGCTCTTGCCGCTCGTGAGCGAGCGCAGCAAGGCGCGGGACACATCGGGGCGCCAGCCATCGACCTTGAGGGACCAAACGCCGGCGGCGATTGCGGCGTCGTGCTCGCCGGCCTCCGCGAGCAGCAGGCACGCCAGCGACGCGTGGTCTTGGCCAAAGAACGGCTCGGCCCGCGTGCGCGCCCATGACCATGTCGGTTCGTCCATGACCATGGGGTCGCCGTCGCCAGGCCCACGACCACGTCGGTATTCGTTGACCCACGGGTGTGCGGCCTGCTTGTCGCGGTTGCCCCAGTCGTAGCCGGCAAGAGTGAACTCACGCCACTCCTCGAGCAGTTCTTCCAGCGTCTCGGGGCGTCCCTCCTTGCCGTCGCAGAACGTCGCGGTGAAGTAGCCGACGGGGTCCTTTTGGCCTGCGCGCGCGTTGCGTTCGTACTTCGGCAAAGCTGCTTGGTAGCGCGGCGCCTTCGGCGGGTAGGAGCGCAAAAACGCATACAGGGAATATCCTGCGAAGTAGTTGTGGCGATAGTCCTCGACTTCGCCCTTCAAAAGTTTGTCGAAGTTGTTCGGCCTGCTGTAGCCGCGATAGTAGGTCGTCGACAGCGCTCCGAGTTTGAGCCAGTCCTGCAAGAACTCGCGGTCGGTCATCTTGGCGTAGTGGCCGCCGGTCCAGTCGGCGTGCCCCTCGACATACCACGAAGGCAAAAACGGCCGCAGCGTGCCGTCGAAGCGGTGCGTCAGTTCGTGCGTCAGCGTCCGTCCGAGTCCAGAGATCTTGCCCCAGGCAAAACGGACGGTGGTGCGATCGCCACCCTGGAAGCCGCCGGCCCACCAGTGCGGAGCGCCTTCGGTCTCGAGTCCGTGATCCTCCGGCACTACGCGCACGACGCCCTGGCGGCCCTCAAACGGGTCTTTTCCGTAGTGAGAGACGAGTCGGTTGTGGTGCAACTCTACGCTGCGCGCGACGCCCAGCAGCGTGTGGTAGCCGCACGTGGTCTCGACGCGGTAGCGGCCCGTCTCGCTCAGGGCTAAGCCGGGATTGTGCCAGTCGTCGTGCTCTTCCGTGAAGCGCAGCGCTTCTTCCTCGGACATGGCTTCGAGCTTGGCGATGCTCCAGATGACCTGCGACTGCAGATCCAGCTGACGCTCTTCTTCGAGCAGCTTGCGGGCGTCGTCGCCCAGGCGCCCCGGGCCTTGCGCGGGCGGACCCTTCAGGTCGTCATACGATGACTGGCGTGCGAGGCCGGCCAGCAGCCGGGCGGCGCGCACGCGTAGGTCGTCAACGGCGTCGGGCGCGGAAGGAGCGCCGGTGGTCGGAGTCTTGCTGTCCTCGGCGACAGCGCCGCCGCCCTCTAGCCGCATGAGCTTTGCCAGCGCTGCGTAGATGCGGTCGTAGTCCGGTGCAAACGACTCCTGGCGCGCGCGAACCTTGTCGGCAGCCTTGCCGAGCGATGCCGGCGTATGCTCAGCCACGTGGAGCAGGGCTTCGCTGGCCCAGCGGGTCAGCAGCGCGTTCTCCGCAGCGCGAGCTCCTTTCGGTTTGAGCTTGTCGATGTAGCGAGCCAGCTCCTGGACTGCGGCATTGCGCTTGCTCGTGAGCTCGACCGCAGCCTCGATCGGCGCCTTGGCAAACCGCATCTTGCTGAGGCGCTTCTTCTGGTCTCGGTTTGGTTTGAAGCGACCGCGTTCGTCGCAGGCAGCGCGCACGAATCGTTCGGCGTACTGCGCCAGCAGATCCGGGTTGTCGGCGCAGGCCGCCAGCATCTCGATCAGGATCTCGCTTGCGGCTGGGTGGAACTCCAGCGCGGCGAGCAAGTGGCCGCGAGCCTCAGCGAGCTGGTTCGCTTCGAGCGACAGCAGTGCCGTTCGCAGGCGCGTGCGCGCGGGGCCGTCCGTCGGCACCGTGGTCGCCAGCGTCAGGTCGTTGGGCATGGCAGCGCCCGGGGGGCATTGCGCTGCGATCGGTGCGCAGCTCAGGAGTGCCGCAAGTGGCCAGGCGAATGGAATAGGTCGTGCGGGCTGCATGGCGGATCAGGCGGGGGGCCTCTGCATCGTCACGTTCCGGCGTACTCGTGGCAAGGCGGGTGAGGAATGCTCGTGGCGCTTGTCGGTGTGCGGTTGGTGGCTACTCTACTTGGAGATGCAAAGTCGGGGCTGCAGGAAGAGCGTGGAAGCGGCGCTGTTTGGTGGGTTGCCGCTCGCCGGCTTTGTGGCCGAGCTCGCGACCGGAATGCTCAGTCAGATGCTGCCGCTGTTTCCGCATGCCGCGTGGGCGGTCGCGGCCGGCGCTGCCGTCACGATCAATCTGCTGCTGTGGTACGGGGCTTTCGATCGTGCGTCGCCGTGGCTGCAGCTTTGGATGTATGGCTTTGTCCTGGGCATGGCGGGCTTTTATGCCGTAGTGGTGCTGCCGGCGATCCCGCTGATGCTTCTGCTTGCGGTGGTTGGGCTCGGATTGCTTGCCGCAGCGCCCTTTTTCGCGGTCGTTGGGGTCGCGCTGCGGCTGCTCGACGCCCGCAAAGCGGCGCTTGCATCGCTCGGTCGAGGGCCATGCATGACGGTGCTTGTCGTTTGCGCTGCCGTGCCGTTTGCGGCCGCTGTGTTCGACCGTTGGCATATGGAAGGCGTAGCCGCGCGGCTTCTGCAGCTCGCCGACTCGGTGCGCGTATCGCCAGGCTCTGTGGCTACCGAGCAGTTGGCGGAGCGGGTCCGCGGCGATCGGCTCGGGATGCAGCGGCAAGTGTGTATCGACCGTGGCAGCGAAGAGCCGTTCTGGGCCGGTTCTGTCGCGGGCGTCGGCTGCGGCCGGACGTTTTGGTTTTTGCCGTCGATCCATCGATCGAAGCCGAAGCGCGAACATCTCGAGGCGGCGCGCCTTGCCTTTGTGCGTGCGCATGGGATGACTTTTGACGAGCCGCCCGATCGTCGGCCGGCCTCCCAGTTGGAGTGGCGAAGGAGCAGGATGCAAGTCGACGTCGACCGGCTGACGGCGACGGCACGCGTGCAGTGGGAATTGCGAGTTGGCTCTGAAGCTCTGCCGCGGGACGAAGCGATCTTTGATGTCGCGCTGCCGAGTGGCTCGGTTGCGGACTCGCTGTCGCTGTGGATCCATGGGGAAGAGCGTCCCGCTGCGTTTGGTGTCCAGGCGCAGGTCACGTCGGCCTATCAGCAGATCGTGTCCCAAGCGAGGGATCCCGCCCTGCTCGTTCCGACGGCCCCGGGGCGGCTCCAGCTTCGGTTGTTTCCCCTGTCGCGCTCGCTGCCTGCGATGCGGTGTCGAATCGGAGTGACGGTGCCGCTGCGCCGTTTCGTAGGTCGCACCGAGCTGGCGTTGCCGCGCATCGTTGCGCATCCGTGTCGAGCGGTGCCAAAGCACGAGCTAACGCTTCGCATCGACGGGGCCGCTGACGTCCCAAGTCAGCGCTTCGACGAACAGCTGTCCGACGAACAGCTTGCCGAACCGCGGCTGCTGGATGCTGTTGGTGCGAACGTGTCGTGGTGCGCGGACGCTGCTCGAGAGGTCGTGTGCGTGCAGCGTTGGATGCCGGGTGCGGCTCAAGCAGATCAAGGCGCGCGCGCACTTGTCGTGGTGGTGGAGCTCTCGCGTTCGACCGCCGGGTCCGCCGCCTTAGCGGGCCTTGCCATGGCGTTGGATCGTCTTTCTGCCGGCTCTCGCTGCACCGTGTTCGGTGTGTTGGGAGCGGGCTACCGCCGCGTTGGAGGCCGTTCCGGTGAATCTGCCATGCTGGCTGCGCTGCGCGAACTGCCTGCTGCGAGCGGTGGCGTCGATCCTCGGTTGGCGCTTGCCGCGGCGCTGCAGGAAGCGAAGCAGGTAGGCGTGGCGCGCGTTCTGTGGCTGCACGGCGCGATGGCGCAAACGCTCGACGATCGCGACGGCCTGCCGGCGACCGACGTGCGTCTCGAGGCTTTGCGGGTTGCGGGTGGCGCGCATGTTCGGCTTGCGTCGGACCCGGAATTTGCTCGTCGGGTTCATCGCTGTTGGCAGGATGGCTGGGTCCGCGAGCCGTCCCGGCTGGCCGCCGCGATCGCCGATTGGGCAAGCAGCGCATTCGCGTTCGAGCGCCGTTTGGAGCTTGTTGAAGAAGCGCCGTCAAGCGCGGTGGCCGCGATGGCGGCCGGGCCGAAGGGTGCGCGCAACGTTCTCCGGCTCGCCTCCGCGGCGCAGGCCGATCGCCTAGCGGCACAGGGCAAGCCGTCGGCCGCGGCCAGCCTCGCGATCGATGCGCGCGTCGTGGCCGGCGGCGTTGGCGCTGTCGTTCTCGAGACGCCCGAACAGTACCAGGAGGCGGGGCTTCAGCCTGGCCTGCTGCCTGGGCGTGAGCCGGCGGCGGCCGGGGGCAATCCCGTGCCGGAGCCGTCGTCGCTGCTGCTTGTCGGCGTCGGCCTGTGCTTCTTCGCGCTGTGGCGGCGGCGACGGGCCAGGTTGTGAGCCCGGCTCGGTGCTACTCGCCGCGGGGTCCGCTGGCTTCGCCGAGTCGCCAGAGCGTGCGCCAGACCAGCAGCGAAAGCGTTGCTGCGAGGCTGGCAAACATGCGCAGGATGAAGCCGTATTCCTGTTCGCCGGGTAGGGCGATGGGGACGAACCACAGCAGTGTCGAGATGCCGTAGATCAGCCACGCGCCTCGGCCGAGCGTCCAGCGCACGGGCAGCACCAGCAGCAGCCCGGCGCAGAACCAGACGAACTCCGGTGCGATCAGGAGTTCGCCAGTGGCGTCCGAGATGCGCAGCCCGAGGCCGAGATCCGCTTCCGGCAGGGCGAGTCGCAGCGCGCCGTAGGCGATAGCGGCGACGCCGGCGAGCCAGAGCACAACCCGCAAGATTCGCAGGCCGAGGCGGGCGAACTTTGCCAAGAACTCGATTTCTGGCTCTCTCGGTGTCAGCGGCAGTTCGGACGATTCGGCGTCACTCATTGTGAGGGAGGGTAGGCCAAGGGGTGGTGTGCAGAAAGGCGGTAACGGCGCCGGAACCGGGCCGCTCACTCTTCTTGTCGGGCCACTCGCGGTGCACGTGGCCCCGATGATTCCATCGCACGCTGACGAACCATGCGCTTCTCTTTCTGTCTGACTCTGTCGCTTTGCGCCCTCGGTGCCGGCGCCGCCCTCGCTCCAGCCCAAAGCCTGGTTGCCAACCTCAAGACGACTGGCAACGGGCAGGGATCCAGCGGCGGCGATCCGTTCTTCGTCCTGCCGACCGGCCTGGCCGTCTTTGACGGCGGCGGGCAATTTGGTGGCGAGCCCTACGTGACCGACGGCACGCCGGCCGGCACGAAAATCCTGCTCGACCTGATGCCGGGTGGCGGCTCGAACCCGCGCTTTTTCACGGTTCTCGGCAACGAGGTATTGTTTGTAGCCAACGTCACGGGTCTCGGCAGTGAGCTTTGGAAGACGGATGGCACGACTGCCGGAACGGAGCTCGTCAAGGACATCCGAGCCGGCTCCAACGGCTCATTGATTGCGGATCTAGAGCGATTCAACGGTCGAGTTTGGTTTGTTGCCAACGATGCGGTCAGCGGATCGGAGATTTGGGTCTCGGACGGCACCGAAGTCGGCACGGTGCTGTTTCAAGATCTGCGCCCAGGAGGTGCCAGCTCTTCCCCGACCCAGCTCACCGCCGTGGGCAGCACGCTGTTCTTCAGCGCGAACGATGGCAGCGGCGTGGGCCGTGAGCTGTGGCGCACGGATGGCACGACGGCGAGCACGTCGCTCGTTGCGGATTTGAACCCGGGCAGCGGCAACTCGGTCTTCAGCGACTTTGCGGCGTTTGGCAGCAGGCTGCTGTTCTCATGCGAGACCGATAGCTCGGTTGGGCGCGAGCCCTTCGTCAGCGACGGTACGGCAGTCGGCACGTTCCGGCTGGCGGAGCTTGAGCCGGGCGCGGGCGATTCGAGCCCGCGAGACTTTGTTTCCGGTGGTAGCTTCGCGCTGTTTACGGCGTCGACTTCGGCGGCCGGGCGCGAGCTCTATGCCACCGACGGCACGGTCGCGGGCACGGTGGCCCTCGGGGACTTCAATGCCGGCGTGCCGTCGAGCAATCCACTCAACTTCTTGCCATGGAACGGCGCGGTTTTGTTTTCGATGACTGGCGCCAACGGTCGCGAACTGTGGTCGAGCGATGGCACGGTTGCCAATACGTTTGAGGTCGTCGACCTAAACACTGGTCTTCTGTCGAGCAGCGTGGGCGAGATCGTCGTGGTCGGTAGCGAGGTCTGGTTCGCGGCCTCTCAGTCGGGCGTCGGCAGCGAGCTTTGGCGGACCGATGGCACAACGGCCGGAACGTCGCTAATTGCAGATTTCGTGGCGGGCAACGGCGGGCTCAACGCTGTTGGTTTGACGCCCTTCAACGGGCAGCTGCTGTTTCGCGGCAACCAGAACGCGGGCAGTTTCGAACCCTGCGTGACGGACGGCACGGTGCTGGGCACGATGCTGCTGGATGATCTTGCGCCGGCGCTCAACAGCTCTGTGCCGGACCAGTTTGTCGCTCTTGGTGCCGACGTTTTCTTTGTCGCTGCCGGGGATGGCACGGGTCGCGAGCCCTACCGCACGGACGGCACGCTCGCCGGCACGTCGTTGATTGTTGATATCAGCGGCAACTCGCTGGGGAGCAGCATCGACGATGCGGTTGCCGTTGGCAGCGAGGTCTACTTCGAAGCCACGGTCGCGGGTGTTGGTAGCGATCTGTTCAAGACAGATGGCACGGCTGCCGGCACCTTGGCCATGACGGCGTCCGGCATCCAGCCGCGGCGCATGACGGCTCTTGGCAACCTCGTGATCTTTGCGGCGAGCAATGGCAATGGGCGCGAGCCTTGGATCAGTGACGGCACGAGTGCCGGCACGTTCGAACTCGCGGATATCAACCCGGGCTCTGCGAATGCGTTCTTGAGCGGTGCCGAGAACTTTACCGCGGTCGGCGGGCTCGCGTTCTTTACGGCAAACGATGGCATCAGCGGTCGCGAGCTTTGGGCCACGGACGGCACGAGTGCGGGCACCTACCTGGTTTCAGATATCCGTCCGGGCAGCCTGAGTTCGGATCCTGTCGAGCTGGTCGCATTCCAGGATGAGCTCTATTTCCGCGCGAGTGATGGCCCAAACGGCGCCGAGCTATGGAAGAGCGACGGCACGGCGGCGGGCACGGTGCTGGTCGTCGATCTGCGCCCAGGACTGCTCGGGTCGGGGCTCGCCGAGCTGCAGGTTGGCGGTGGCCGGCTCGCTTTCACGGCGACGGCTTCTTCGTCGGCGGGGGAGCAGGTGTTCTTCAGTGACGGTACGGCGCTGGGCACGATTCAGGTCACCAATACGACCAGTTCGATCTTCAATCGTATCCGGGACCTGACCGCGACGACGGGCGGTGCGTTCTTTCTGTTGGATGACGACGCGGGCACGGGCTTTGAGGTCTGGTTTGCGGACGGTGTGAGCGGGGCTGTGACGATGGTGCGCGACATCGCGCCTGGAGCCGCGCAAGGTCCCGTGCAGGGGACCCTGGTGCCGGCGCTCAACGGCACACAGCTGCTGTTTGCCGCCAATGACTTTGAGCGCGGGCTGCAGCTTTGGCTTTCGGATGGCACCGGCGCGGGCACGCGGCGGTTGACGAACTTCGGCGGAGTTGGCTTCGGCGCCGTCAGCATGGACCACTTCACGCCGATCGGGTCGAGGGTCTTTTTTGAGGCGGACGAAGGCATCAACGGGCTCGAGCCGTGGGTGTATGACCCAGCGGCGGCAGGTTTGGCCTTCACGCTTCCCTACGGGGCTGGCTGTGGTGGCATCAATGGCAGCATCGTGATGGGTTCAATCGGCCAGCCGACACTTGGCAACAGCACGTTTGCGATCTCGGTTGCGAATACGGTTCCTCTAACTCTGGCCGTCCCGGCTGGCGCTGCGGGTCCCAACAGCATCTCGCTGGGGGGCGGAGGCTGTCGCTTGCTCGTCGACCTTCCGTTCACGCTGTTGCCGACCGTGATCACCGACGCGTCCGGCAGCGGCAGCACGCCGCTGCCGATTCCCAACGACCCGCTGCTGATTGGCAGCAACTTGTTCTTTCAGTGGGCGGCCTTGGAGGCGGGCGGACCGTTTTTGAATGACTTCGTCTTGTCCAGTGGTTTGCAGGTGCAGATTGGCAATTGAGGCTCGGCCGAGTTGAGCCGTCCTCGACTTCTGAGTGTGGGCGTGCGGCGGGGACTTGACGTAGTCTCGCGGTATGCAGCGAAGTCTCATTCGGTTGCGCGGCTGCACGGCCGCCCTCTTCGGTCGGTGGTCGCGGCAGGCCGCACATGCACTGGTTTGTGCTCTGCCCTTTTCACTCCTTGCGGCGGCAGGGACGGCGAGCCTTCGAGCTCAGGCGGCCGGCGGTTTGTCGATCGACCGTCTGTTTGGGGGCGAGTTCCGCGCCGCGGGCTTTGGTCCCTCGTGGTGGCTCGAGGATAGCGGGCTCGCCACGCTCGAAGCTGCGGAGGGCGGCGGCGGCGGGCAAGACCTGGTTCGATTGGATCCTGAAAGCGGCGAGCGTACGGTGCTTGTTGCCGCAAGGGACCTTGTGCCCGAAGGGGCAAAGCGGCCGCTGCGGATTGCCGGCTATCAGTTTTCGGCCGATGGCAGCAAGGCTCTGATCTCGACCAATACGCGGCGCGTGTGGCGGCAGAATACGCGCGGCGACTTCTGGGTCTTGGACCGCGCGACGGGTGCGCTGCAGAAGCTTGGTGGTGATTTTGAGCCTACCTGGCTGCAGTTTGCGAAGTTTGATCCGGACGGTGCGCGGGTTGCGTATCTCTATCGGAACGACCTCTACGTCGAAGACCTCGCGAGCCACGCGATCACCCGGCTGACCGATACGGGTTCCGACACGCTTTCCAACGGGACCTTCGACTGGGTGTATGAAGAAGAATGGTCGCTGCGCGATGGCTTTCGCTGGAGCCCCGACGGCAAGCGGATCGCGTTCTGGGAGATCGACGCGGCGGCGGTCGGCGTGTTCAAGCTGATCGACAACACGTCGGACCTGTATGCCAAGGTGACGCCGATTCGCTACCCAAAGGTCGGCACGGCGAACCCGAGCTGCCGCATTGGTGTGGTTGCGGCGGGGGGCGGCAAGCCCGTGTGCTGGATGCAGATTCCCGGGGATCCAAGCGACAACTACGTCGCTCGCATGGAGTGGGCCGATAGTTCGGATGAGTTGATCCTGCAGCGCTTCAACCGGCTGCAGAATCGCAACGACGTTACGCTCGCGGACGCCGCGTCTGGCGAGACCCGCGTGGTGTTTTCGGATCGCGGTGACGCGTGGGTCGAGGAGTGCGACGATCTGCGCTGGTTTGATGGCGGGGCCCGCTTCTCGTTCGTGAGTGAGCGCGACGGCTGGCGACATCTCTACGTCGTTGCTCGCGACGGAAGTGAGGTGCGGCGCGTGACGAGCGGTGAGTATGATGTCATCAGCATCCAGCACATTGACGATGAAGGGGGCTTTGTCTACTTCCTCGCTTCGCCGGAAAACGCGACGCAGCGGTTCCTCTACCGCAAGAGGCTCGATGGTGTCGGCGACCCCGAGCGCTTGACGCCGCAGGATCGCGGCAGTCACGCCTACCAGATCGCCCCTAGCGGTCGCTACGCGCTGCACACGTGGTCGTCGTTTGGCGTGCCGCCTCAGGTCGAGCTCGTGCAGTTGCCAAGTCATCGGACGCTGGCGACGCTTGCGGACAATCGGCGGCTGCGTGAGCAGCTGTCGAGTGAGCAGCTAGGCGAGGAAGAGTTCTTCCAGGTCGAGGCGAGTGAGGGGGTAGAGATGGACGGCTGGCTGATCCGTCCGCCAGGCTTTGACCCCGGCAAGCGCTATCCGCTGATTGTCTATGTGTACGGTGAGCCTGCCGCTCAGACCGTGGTCGACCGCTGGGGTGGCTTCAACTACCTGTGGCACCACCTGCTCGCGCAGAAGGGATACGTCGTCCTCAGCATGGACAATCGCGGTACGCCTGCGCCCAAGGGAGCTCCTTGGCGGAAATCGGTCTATGGCAAGGTTGGCATCACGGCGCCGATGGATCAGGCAAATGCCCTGCGCGCGCTGCAGCAGAAGTGGTCTTGGATCGATCCTGATCGCGTTGGCATTTGGGGCTGGAGCGGCGGCGGCTCAATGACGCTCAACGCGCTGTTTCGCTACCCGGATCTCTACCACACCGGCATTGCGATCGCTTTCGTTGCCAATCAGCGCTTCTACGACACGATCTATCAAGAGCGCTACATGGGGCTGCCGAGCACCAATGAAGAGGGCTTTGTCGACGGTTCTCCGATCACGCGGGCGAGTCGTCTACGTGGCAACCTGCTGCTCGTCTACGGCACCGGAGATGACAACTGTCACTATCAGAATTGCGAGGCTTTGGTGAATGAGCTGATCCTTCACGATAAGCAGTTCGACATGCAGATCTACCCGAACCGGACGCACTCGATCTATCGGGGCAAGAACACGCGCCGGCACCTGTACCGAACGATGACCAACTACCTGACCGAGCACGTGCCTGCCGGGGCGCGCTGAGAAGGGGGGAGCCCTTGGCCGCGATCGTTCGCCTGAGAAGCCCGGGCGTCAGCGCGCATGCCGTAGAGGCACTCGCTTCGGTTTGGCGTCTTTGCCGCCGGCGGTCGCGACGTTGTGGCGGTTTGCTGCGCATCGGCCGACTCGTTTCGGGGCTACTCTGATCGCTCGCTCGTTTGCTCGTGAAGGCTGCAAATCGCAGCCCCCTGTTGCCGGAGGAACCATGAAGAGTCTCGTCTCGATCTCGTTGGCCTGTCCGTTGTTTGCGTTTTCCATGCTGACCCGAGTTGCGCCGGCGCAATGGACGGGCGAGTGGCCGATGGATTCGGTCGGTGGAGTGACCGCTGTCGACGTCTCTGGCAACGCCAACGACGGCGCCTTGATCAACTTTGGCGCGTCGCCGTGGGGGCCCGGTCAGATCGGCAACGCGCTGAGCTTTGACGGCGTCGACGACTACGTGCGGCCGGCGTCGGAGGCGTCCATCTATGCGGGGCTTGGGGCGCCCTATTCGATTTGTTACTGGGTGAAGGCCCCGGCACAGCAAAACCGATTCGTCTACGCGGAGGGCGCGATTGCGAGCCAGGCGATCTTCATCTTTGGCAGCGGCCAGTTCCTTCCGGACAGCGACAAGTTCCGGGTCTATCTGCGCAATGACCAGGGCGACGAGCCCCTCATTGGCGTTTCGAACGCCGTGGTCTATGACGACACGTGGCACCACGTTGCATTCGTCGACGTTGCGGGAGATGTCACGCTCTACATTGATGGGGTCGTAGATACGGGCAACATTGCCTATGACCCTATGCGCATGCCGGGCATGCCCGGGCACGGCACGTTTTCCATGAACACAGCATCCATGGGTGCCTTGCGTCGCGGCACCGTTTGCTGCCAGATGGATGGCGAGCTCGACGATGTTCGTCTCTACCAGTTTGCGTTGACCCCGAGCGACGTCGCGCTCGCGATTGCTGGTGTGCCGCTGCTACCGACGTCGGCCAGTGTCGGCAACTACGGCGTCGGCTGCGGCGCGGGGCCAATGTCCCTTGCGGCTACCGGTAGCGCGGTCCTCGGTGGTCCGGGTCTGGATCTGCAGGCGCAGGCAGGGCAGCCGGGTGCGTTGGCCGTGCTGGCCTGCGGTTTGGGGCCGGTGCTGCCAGTGGACCTTGGTCCGGCGGGCTACCCTGGCTGCACCTTCTATCCGCAGAACGTCGCGACGGCCTTGCTCGGCGCGGTCGATGCCGCGGGCAACGCGCCGTCGCTGCTGTTTGCGATCCCCAACACGCCGGCGCTGGCCCAGACACAGCTCAACTGTCAGGCCGTGGCGCTGGTGGGGGCTACGTTGGAGTTCACCGATGTGGTCGAAGCGCTTGTTGGCTTCTGATCGCTTTGAGCGGTTGCGTGTTCGAGATTACGGAAGGCCGCGTCACCTTTGCGGGCGACCGCCCACGCATTGCTGCTGCAGCGAGCTCTGCGCCGCATTCGGTCGTGCGTAGTTCCGACTGACGTAGTTTCGTCCGGCGTATTGCTGCCCGGCAGTGATGCATATGACCCTGGTCCAAACGGCTGGCACCTTGCCTGGAACCCGGGTCTGTCTACACTGCGTCGGGCCTAGCTCCCGGGTTGGGCCCACTCGTTCCTCCTCTCTTGCAAGAGATCCATACCATGCAATTCAAGTTTGCCGCGGCAATTCTGATAGGTGCAGCTCCGCTCTACGCGCAGTGCAACACGTCGGACATCGAGATCCGCACGTTCAGCCCATGGGCTGCCAGCTTCTACTACCCAAGTGCGAATGGTGAGACCCTCAACCAGTTCATTGACCTCTCGGTCGATGCTCCGGTGACCGTCAACCAAATGTACTCGACGACCTACGACCAGGCAGCTGGCGCTGGCACGCCTCCCGACCAGGTAGGCAACGTCGCAGAGGTTCGCCTCTACACGTTCCCGATCACGCACGTGGGTGCCGAAGCATCGCAAACCGGCTGGACGCTCGTCGCCACCGCCGAGATGACGATCGTTGCTTGGGCCGACGACAGCCTGATCCAGAACTTCAAGGACCCGGTCTCCGGTGCTCCTGCTCCGTTCGTCCTGCCCGCGGGTGACTACGGCCTCTGCGTCGAGTACATCCCGACCTCTTGGCAGGGCACGGCGGCTCTCCCGCAGACCAATGTCCCGCTGCTTGCGCCGGGTTCGCTGTCCTGCCTCGGCTTCGATCCGGGCGTGAACTACCCAGTCGTCATGGCTGACGATCAGTTCATCTCGATCAACAGCGGCACGATCCAGACCTCGGGTTGGCAGGTTGTGGACGCTTCGGGTGTCCTCGGCCCGAACGCCACGCCAAGTGCGGCACAGGTTGCCCAGCCGAACCTCGGCTTCGACTACACCCCGGACACCAACTCGGCTCGCTCGGAGACGATCGGTGAAGGTTGCTACAACCTGCCGTTCATGATCTATGAGCAGATCGCTGCAAACACCACGCCCGTCGACCTGGCAAACACGTCCTACACGGCCGTGCTGACGCCGTCGGCAAACGGTGGCTTCTACACGATCAGCAGCGGCGGCATCCCCTACGTGGATCCGACCACGCTGGGTGCATCGGTGACCAATCTGACGATGGGTGGCACGGCCACTCCTCCAGTTGCCAACTCGTCGGCATCGCTCGACGACTGCACGTTTGGCTACACGATGATGACGCCGCTGCCGATCCCGAGCCCGGGTGGTGGTCTGAGCGCTACGGAAATCGGCATCAACTCCAACGGCAAGCTCTACCTTGACGTGGTTGCGCCGACGGACACGTCGTTCAACTACAACGGCTCAAACTACGCGGGCATCACGGCATTCCGTGACTTTGCTGCGCAGTGGTGCGTCTTCCAGACGGACCTCGACCCATCCGCTGGTGGCGACATCTACGTGATGGAGCCCGGTATGCTCGGCGGCCTTTCGGTTTGGTGGCACGATGTCCCGAACTGGCCGGCCGTCGCTGGCGTCACCAACAGCATGCAGATCGACTTCACGCCGGACGGCGCCGTGGTCAACATCTCGTACGCTGGCAACCTCGCCTGTGACGGCGCCGGCAACGACGCCATCGTCGGCTTCAGCGCCGGCAACGGCGAGCCGGTCTCGACCTCGATCGATTGGTCGGCCATCCCGGCCGCACCGAACGCAGTGGTTTCGGGTGACGGTTCGTCCGCTCCGACGATGGATCTGAGCGGCCGCCCAGTGACCGGGTCGACCATCGACCTGGTTCTCGGCAACCTGCCGGCACCTGCTGGCCCCGGCGTCCCGCGCATCGGCATCTTCGTGCTCAGCACGACGCAGATCCCCGGCGGCTTGAACCTCGGTTCGATCGGCATGCCTGGCTGCCTGCTCTACCAGGCCGCTGACGTCCTGCTGACGGGAATCGAAAACCCGGCGGCTCCGGACGACATCCGGATCCCGTTCCCGCTGCCTGGCGCGGCGTTCTCGGGCTTCGACGTTCTCGTTCAGGGTGCTGCGCTGCACGCTGTGCTGCCGCCGAACGCTCTGGGTCTGACCCTGTCGAACGGCATCTGCATGACGCTCGGCACGCTCTAGTCTTCGCCCTCGCGGGCTATGAGCTTTGGCCGGCGAATGCCGGCTGATCAACGTCGGCCGCTGAGCTTCAGCGGTCGACGTTTTTCTTTGTAGGGGCGCTTTGATGGCCGCCGGCATCCGGCCAGGTCCCTGTGCCATGCGGAGGTCATTCGTCTTGGCTACAAGCTGGCCGTTGGCGGCGTCAGAGCTATCCTCGTGGGCTCGATGACTGCCCAACCTCCCTTCCGGCGCGTTCTGGTCGCCAATCGCGGCGAGATTGCTCTGCGCGTGATCCGTGCTCTGCGCGAACTCGGCATCGAGTCCGTTGCCGTGCATAGCGATGTCGACCGCCGATGCGCCCATGTGCTCGCCGCCGATCATGCTGTCGCGCTCGGGGGGAATACCGCTGCCGAGAGCTACCTGGACATCGACAAGGTGTTGGCCGCCGCCCGCACGACCGGCGCGGAAGCGATCCACCCCGGCTACGGCTTCCTCAGCGAAAACAGCGGCTTTGCGCGCGCTGTCGTCGCCGCGGGGCTGACGTTCATTGGGCCGAATGGCGATGCGATGGATCGACTTGGCGGCAAGAAGGAAGCGCGTGAGGAGGCCATCGCGGCCGGTGTTCCGGTGATCCCAGGCACGGAGAAGGAGCTGCCCGACGACGAGCTGCTCGCCGTCGCTCGGGAAATCGGCATGCCGGTCATGATCAAGGCCAGTGCCGGCGGCGGCGGTCGCGGCATGCGTCGCGTCGACCGCGAAGAAGACTTGGCGGAGGCGCTGGCCGCAGGAAGGCGCGAGGCGGAAGAGTCGTTTGGCGATGGCCGCATGATCGTCGAGCGCGCGGTGTTCCCAGCGCGGCACATCGAGATTCAGCTCATCGCCGACAAGCACGGCAACGCCGTTTCGCTACATGAACGCGAGTGCTCGGTTCAGCGCCGCCACCAGAAGGTGCTCGAAGAAGCGCCTTCGGCCGTTGTGGAAGAAGACTTGCGCCAGCGCATGGGCGAGGCGGCGGTCGCGCTCTGCAAGCGCGTTGGCTACGACAACGCGGGCACGTGCGAGTTCTTGCTCGATGACTCGGGCCACTTCTACTTCCTCGAGGTCAACACGCGACTGCAGGTCGAACACCCGGTGACCGAGCTTGTGACGGGTGTCGACCTGGTGCATTTGCAGCTGCACGTGGCCGCCGGCGGCAACCTTGATGAGCTGCTGGCTGGCAAAGACTTGCGGCCGCGTGGCCACGCCATCGAGGCCCGCGTTTGCGCCGAGTCGCCGGAGCAGGGCTACATTCCCGCGTCCGGAAAGTTGGACTACGTGCGCGAGCCCGACGGCCCCGGAGTGCGGGTCGACAGCGGTGTCTATTCCGGCTGGGAGGTGCCGCCGTTCTACGATTCGATGCTCGCCAAGGTGATCGTCTGGGCGCCAGATCGTGAGACGGCGTGCAACAAGCTTAGCGAGGCTTTGCGCGAGACGGCCTACCTCGGCATTCCGACCAACGTCGACTTCTTGCGTCGCATCGTCGACGACGACGCGTTTCGCACGGCTGCGATCCACACCGACATGCTCAGCAAGCGGCCGGAGCTGGCAGCCGGGCCACAGGATGGTCCAGACGACCATGCGTTAGCGGCAGCCATCCTTTGCGAGGCCTTGTCTGGTTCGCAGGGGGCTTCCGCGCCGCAGGCGTCTGGGGGCAGCGGCCAGGGCAGTCCGGGCTCGACCGCGGTTTGGCAAAGCCTGCCCGGATTCCGCCTGTTCGAGTCTTCGCCTGCTTCTGGAGGATCACGATGAAGTTGAGTCGAGAATACGTGCGTGACGGCGAGACCGTTGCCGTTCGCGCCGAGCATCTGGAGGGTGACATCTACCGTGTGCAGGTCGGTGACGCCGTCTACGAATACGATGCCCGGGCGTTGCCTGGCGGCGGTGTTCGCCTGCAGCGGCGGACAGCGTCTGCTGGCTCTTCGGCTGGTGCCGCCGTCGGCGGTGTCGCGTATGGGGCCGGTTCGAAGCATGCCTACATGGTTCGTGTTGACGGCCGTACTCATGCTTTGACGGCGCCCGTATCGCGCCGCGGCGGCGGTGCGGCTGGGGGCGGCGGCGGCGACGGCACGGTTCGTGCGCCGATGACCGGCACGGTGATCGATGTCATGTGCCAGCCAGGCGATGTCGTTGAGGCAGATCAGACGCTCGTTGTCGTCTCCGCAATGAAGATGGAGCACAAGCTCACGGCCGGCGTCGCCGGTGTCGTGCAGTCGGTAGCAACGGCCAAGGACGCAACCGTGGACCAGGGCGAAGAGCTTGTAGTCGTCGAACCGAAGCCCGCTGAGTAAAGGAGGCCGCAATGAAGAAGGATCCTCGCTATCCGATCGGGCGTTTGCAGCTACGTGGCCGCCTTTCGACGGAGCAGCGGCAGGCCGCGTTTGCGGCCATGGCGGCGCTGCCGACGCAGCTCTATGAAGCCGTGCGCGGGCTCGGCGAAACACAGCTCGACACCCCATACCGCGTCGGGGGGTGGTCCCTTCGCCAGGTTGTGCACCACCTCGCCGATAGCCACGTCAATGCCTACTGCCGGCACAAGCTGACGCTGTCCGAGAACAACCCGACGATTCAGGACTACAACGAGAACGTGTGGGCCAACATGGCGGACGCGCAGGCGCCGATCGGTACGTCGCTGTTGATCGTTCAAGGTATCCACGCGCGCCTCGTGCACGCGCTGCGTGAGGCGCCAGAGCGGGCGTTCGGCAACCCTGCCGTGCACACGGCCGATGGCGCCAAGACGCTCGACGATCTTGTCGCGACGTATGCGTGGCACGGTGCCCATCATGTCGGTCACATCACGACGCTGCGCGCCAAGAAGGGCTGGTAGCGGCGCGATGGTCGACTTGCGGGAGCCATTGCCCGAAGACTCGCGGAGTGCGGCCGAGGCGGCCAAAGCCGCGAGCGAGTTCGAAGCGGTCGCCGGCGTCGGGCTC
>JBGCDH010000116.1:0-3233 GCA_045105235.1 Planctomycetota bacterium
CGTCAGGATGCCCCAGAGCCCGCTCTTGACGCCAAAGAAGCCCAGCGAGATCGCGATGATCCAGAACATCCCGTGCAGGCGTTCGCGCGTGTCGCACTGACCAATCGTGAACAGCGCGATCACGACGATCTTGACGTACTCGAAGAAGTACTGGTTGGTGTAGCTGTCCTGGATCTGCGCCTGCACGTAGCTGACCGAGATCAGCACCATCAGCAGCACCATCAGCTGCGAACGCGGCTCCCACAGCGTGAAGCGGCGCTTGCCCTGCTCATTGGCCCACCAGCCGAGCAGCATCGCCACCGACACGAAGAACGACAGCCGCATCGAGCGCGCAAAGCCCCAGCAGAGATCCTGCGGGCGCATGTAGGCAAGCCAGCTAAACAGCAGCATGCCGATGTACGGCCGCCGGAAGCTCACCGGCAGCATCGCCATCACAAACAGAAAGACGATCAGGTCGCGCATCGGGCGTCAGTCGTACTTCAGCAGGCGTGCTTGAGCAGGCGTCGCAAACGAAGAAGCGGCGCCACCACTACGTGCCGAGCAGCATCGCAAGGATGTCGCGCACGACCGGCGGCAGCCGGGTCGGATCGACGTAGAACACCGTTACCACGACGGTGACCAACAGCAGGGCCGCGGCCGCCGCAAACGTGGCGCGGCGGCGGCTGCGCGACAGCTGCACGCGCTCTTCTTCGGTCTCGAGGTGGCTGACGCCGCCGAGCACGGGCACCGGCAGACCGCGATCGACATCGTCGATGGTCTTGTAGGTGCCCTGCAGCACGTCGAACGCGAGGATCAAGCCAACCGCCACGCCGAGGCCGAGGATGCAGCCGATCAAGGCCACGACCATGATGTTGGGTTCCGTGGGCGCGGGCGGCACCAGAGCCGGGCGCTGGACCTTGACGGGACGATCGCGCTCGAGCTTGCTGAGCGTGACCTCGGCAGCGGCCAGATCGGCCAGCGCGCGCTCGCGATCGTCTTCGGCTTCCTGCAGCTGCTTGAGCTTTTCGGAGTACAGCCGATAGCCCTCGATGCGGTCGGCGAGTCGCTTGCGCTCGGCCTCGATCTCTTCCTCGAGCAAATCCGCTTCGGCCTGCAGCTGCTCGCGCTCGGCCTTCAGCTCTTCGAGCTTCGCGGACTGCAGCTGGTGGGCCTTGTTCAGGATCATGCCGTCCGGCGTTTCGCTCTCGCGCGGCAGCATCTCCTGGATCAGCCGCAGACTCTGGTCGTAGCTGCGCTTGGCGTCGTTCCAAAGGCGGGTGTTGGGCAAGAACACGCGCATCTTGCCCTGACTCTGCAGCATGCCGGCCACGAGGTAGCGCGCTTGCGGGTGCTCCTGGGCTGCTTTTAGCAGGTCGCCGGCTTCGGCCGGAACGCGCGCCGGCAGTTCTGCAAGCTCCTCTTCGAGCCGCGCAATTTGGCGGTCGAGGCGACCGATCTTGCCGCGCTTGATCTTGTAGTCGTCGTTGAGCTGCGCCTTGCGCGCCTGCGCCGCCGCATCGCTGCGCATCTGCAGCGAAATCGACACCTCCGGATCAAACGAGTATTGCCGCTCGAGTGAGAGCTTGTCGTTGAGGTAGCCCTGCCAGACCTTGTAGGCAACGTCGGCACGCTCCTTGGCGAGACGGCTCTGCTCCTTGGCCGGCTGGCGCAGATCCTCGATGCGCTTTTCAATCCACACCTCGACCAGCTCGTTGAGGAAGTTGGCCGAACGGTCGCCATCGCGGTCGCGGAACTGCACCAGCAGCTGCGAGTAGTTGCGGGTCTTGTCGTAGGCGTTCTTGTCGACGACGCGGACGCGCGACTCGATCTCACGCTCGAGCTGGTCACGCTCGAAGTCGTCGAGCCCCTGCGATTCGTTCCACTTGACCTGGTCCAGCGCCAAGCCGACCGACAGCGGGATGGTGCTGATGGCCGTATCGACAATCTGTCGGAACGGGTTGTCGCGGTCGTTGGTGCCGCTGCCGACCTGCTGGTGCACGATCAGCGTCTCGGCCACGAAGTAGCGCGGGATGAAGAACGCGACCAGACCGCCGACCAATAGGCCGAGCAGAGAAACCGGGATCAGCTGCCAGCGACGACGCTTGACCAGGTCGACGTAGCGCTGCAGCGACAGCTGCGGCAGATCGGTCGTCGTCATCGTGAGGCTCCCGTCGGATCGTCTCCGCGCTCGCGGCCTGTGGAATCTCGGAACATGGCGTTAGAAGCGGAAGAACAGAGCGTTGCTGCTCTCGCCGGAGAGCACGTCGTAGGCAAAGGTCGCCTGGGCTGCGCCGAGCATCGTGCGCACGGCCAGCGACACGGGCTGCAGCAGACGTTCGAACAGGCGCGCCACGATGCCGAGGAAGGTCGGCGGCACGTAGATGATGTCGCGCTCGCGGATGGCAAAGTTTGGACCGGTGTAGCCCGTCGTCAGCATCTCGCGCACGTTGATGTCGATGACCAGCGGATGCTCGGCGTCCGGCCGGATCAGGTTGACGCTGCCGAGGTTGGCGAGCTTGGTCCAGCCGGCTCGAAACACCGCGTCAATCAGCGTCAGGTCCGGAACCATGTCGATCGGCCCCTTCAGCCGGACTTCGCCAATCGCGTAGAAGAACTTACGGCCCTGGATGCGCGCCTGTAGGTCGACGTCGAACTGCAGCACCGTGCGCAGCTGCGCGCGTACCAGCGCCGCCAGCTCCGCCTCCGTTTTGCCGAGAGCGTGCACCGGACCGATCAGCGGCACAAAGATGGTGCCGTCAATCGCCACCGGCTGCGGAATCGACAGCTCGGTCAGACGCTCCGCGCCCGGCTGGATGACGACCTCGGGAGGGACCAAAAACTGCACGGTGTCGAAGCCACCGAGATAGTTCTCACGGGTGGCGTCACCGCTGGCCTGGGCGCCAAAGCCCTTCTCGTTGAACAGCTCGCGGATGCGCTTGTCCTCGTAGCTGCCACAGCTTGCGAACGCCGGGGCGAACAGCAGGAGCAGCAGGAGCCAAGGCCAGGGTGAAGGCTGGCGGCGGGCATCAGGAGAGCGGAAGTCGGTGGTCACGATTGGGTTTGCCTCGCAAAGCGAATGATCCGTGCATGGTAGACGACCCGACGCTGCTGGCAATGCGCTGGCTTATGGTTCCTCGGCATCATCGGAACTTCCGGCCAAGGAACCTGACCACAGCTGCTGCGTTCGGGTCTGTCGATGCGGGCTTTGTACCCCGTTGGGACGAGACCACCCACCCGGGAACCCCTTCGAAGGC
>JBGCDH010000117.1:0-6618 GCA_045105235.1 Planctomycetota bacterium
GGTCAGGTTGCGCGCGACTCGCGCCATGAACTCTTCGTTCGGGTGCGGCGTGACGCCAGCAATCTCGACCATGCGCGTCGCGTGGTGGATCACGAAGAACACGTAGTGCGTCACCAAGCCGCGCTTGGTCCACGCGTCGACGGTGAAGAAGTCGGCGCCGCAGATGACGTCAGCGTGCGTCTTCAGGAACGTCTTCCACGATGTCGGCCGATCGGGGCTCGGCGCGATGCCGTTGTCCTTCAGCGTCTTGGCGATCGTAGTCCGCGCGACGGTATGGCCGACCTTCTTGAGTTCGCCGCGGATGCGCAGGTGGCCCCAGCCTGAGTTGTCGGTAGCCATGCGCACGATCAGCTCACGGATGGACTTCATGAGCCCGGGTCGACCGAGCCGCGTCTTGTGCGGGTGGGTGTGGTGCTTCGCGATCAGCTTGCGGTGCCATCTCAGGATCGTGTCGGGTGTGACGATCGTGGCGACGCCGGTGAGATGACCGCCGCCGGCAGTAGCGTGGCCGCCTACCTGTCGACCGTTACCTCCGAGTGCCCCGCTTCGGTGTCTTCGCTCGGCGGCGGCTGCCCGGGCTCTAGCGGCAGCAACACCCTGAGCGCCACGGTGCTGCCGTGGATCGGATCGTCCTTCGAAGCGAGCGCGACGGGCTTGCCCACGACCTGCGTCGCAGTCGCTGTCACAGGCGTCCCGACGACATCGTTCCCACTGAACCTGCTGCCGCAGGGACAGCCTGCTTGTGACCTGCTGACCTCGCCAGACGCGCTCGCGCTGCAGCTCACGACGACCGGCACATCGACCAGCTCCGTCTCGATCTCGAACGACGCCGCATGGATCGGTCAGTCCCTCTTCCATCAGGTGCTCTCGTTCGAGCTGGACCCGGCAGGAAACATCGTGTTGATCACGGGCACGAACGCGCTGGCTGCGATCATTGGCGCGCTCTAGGCGGATATCGGAAGCTTCTTGTGGTGGAGGTTCTTCCCGCATTGGTGCGACGATGTGCGAAATCGCGCAATTTTGCGTTACGGCCATCGGAGCCGCAGCTATCTGCAGCCATGAAGAAGGCTCCAGCCCAGGTTGCCCTGCGCCTGCTCGCCGCCGGCACATGTCTGGCCGCCGCTGTTCACGCGCAGTGCGCCCCTGTTTCGGCCCCTGGTTTTGGCATCCCGGGCGCCAACGATCGCATCTACACGGCGCATGCCTGGGACCAGGACGGTTCAGGCCCCTTGCCCGAAGTGCTGATGCTAGGCGGGGTCTTTGAGCAGGCCGGTCGCGTGCGCACGAGCCTGCTCGTGGCAGTCGACCCCACCACGGGCATCTACTCATCGCTCCCCAATACGGACTTCAGCGGCCGCGACGTCCGCGCGATGGTCACGATGCCGAACGGCGACCTTGTCGTCGGCGGCTACTTCGGCAGCCCCGGCCCCAGCAGCGGCTTCACCGGGAGCATCGCTCGGTTCGACGGCCAGACCTGGACATCGGTCGGCGGCGGCATCGGCAGCGGTGTGCGCGCCCTCGCGTTGATGCCGAACGGCGACCTGCTTGCCGCACGCAGCTCCACGCTCGGCAACGTGCCGTCGATCGTCAGCCGCTGGGACGGCACTCAGTGGCAGCAGCTCGGCGCATTCAGCAGCGCGTTCTCGTCGATCATCTACGACTTGCACGTCACGCCGACCGGCGTGATCTACGTCGGCGGTCAATTCGGGGACGTTGACGGTGTCGTGACCCAGAACATCGCACGCTTCGACGGCACGCAGTGGCAAGCGGTCGCGACTGCGGTCAACGGCGCGGTGCGGGCGATCGACCAGTTCTCAAATGGCGACCTGGTCGTGGCCGGACGCTTCAACGAGTTCGACGGCGTGCCGGCCGGCCTGATCGTGCGCCAGAACGGTTCGTCATGGACGAGCCTGCTGCCGGTTCCGCCGTTCGCGGTCGTCTCGATTACCGCACTCGAATTTCTCGCCAACGACACCCTGGTCGCGGTCGGGGCCCCCGGCACGTTCGGCGGTGCCAGTATCGGCATCTACGAGAACGGCGCCTGGCGCACGCCGGGCAGCGGACTCGTGCAAATACCCAGCAACGGCGGCCTCTGCGACGACGTCGCGGCACTTGCCAACGGCTCGGTGGTCGTCGCCGGCCAGTTCGAGCTCGCCGATGGCAAGCCCTGCCACAACGTCGCGCGCCTCGCGCCCTCAACGGACACGTGGTCGGCGATCGGCAGCGGTACCAACGGACCCGTGCAGACCCTGCTGCGCACCGCCGACGGCACCGTCTACGCTGGTGGCGTATTCGGCCAGATCGAAGGGGCAAATGTGCCGTTCCTGGCGCGTCGCGCCGCCGACGGCTCGTGGCAGCCGTTCGCCCCGGCACCAAGCAGCGCCGTCAATCAGATCGTCGAACTGCCGAACGGCGACCTCGTCATCGGCGGCTCGTTCACCGAAGTCGGCGGCATCCAGGCGCAGCGCCTGGCACGCTGGGACGGCAGTAGCTGGCACGCGATGGGCTCGGGCTCGAACAGCAACGTCTTCGAGCTGATCGTCGGCCCAAGCGGCGCCGTGCTCGCCTCCGGCAGCTTCCAGGGCACGCTCGGCACGGCACGCTGGGACGGCACGTCGTGGAATGTCATCGACGTTGGCGCACCGATCCTCGGCACGTCGCTGACGATCGAAGGGACCGGCAGCTTCGCGCGGCTTCCGAACGGGCAACTCGCGGCGATCGCGAGCGCCAGCGGACTCGACTTCGCGGTCCTTTGGAGCGGGTTCGCGTGGACGCTGATCGCACCGCTACCGGTCACCTCATTCGGTTCGCTGCTCGCGACCGCAGACGGTGAGCTGATCTACCGCAACTTCCTCTGGAACGGTAGCACCTGGATCCCGATCCTCGATCTGGCCTCCGTCAGCCCGGAGATCGCCATCCCGCGCGCCGACGGCAGCACCTGGCTTGCGGTCCAACTCAACAACCAGCACAGGCAACTTTGGGCCGGCAGAGGCCTGAACTGGTCGCCGATCGACGCCCCCGACTTCGGTAGCTTCCAGACGCTGCTGGCGGAACCCAACGGCGGCGTGCTGATCGGCGGCAACCAGATGCGCGGCGACCGCGGCGCTTACCTGACGCGCATCGTGCCAACCTGCCCGGCGGCGGTACAGAGTTACGGCGCCGGCTGCTTCGGCGCGGCCGGGCCGGTAGCACTCGAAGCTCTCGGCACGGCGTGGACAGGCAGCGAGCTGCGCTCGCGCACAACCGGGTTGCCACCGAACGCGCTCGTCGTACCAACCGTCGGTTTTGCGCCGGCCGCGACGGCACTGCCCAGCGTGATCCCGAGTGCGTACGCTGGCTGCGTGCTTTGGCACAGCGCGGACCTGCTGTTGACGCCACAGTTCGCGTTCGGCAGCAGCTTCGCCAGCATCTTGCCAATCCCGAGCGATCCGACGCTCGCCGGCTCGATCCTGCGCACGCAAACGGTCTCGATCGAGTTTGGGCAGAACGGAATCGGCGGCGTCGCGTCGTCGAACGCGCTGCTCTGGCTGCTCGGTTCCTACTGACGGCTGTCGAATGCGCGAGAGGGTGGAAGTACTCGGGATCCAGTTTTGAGTCGTGTTGCCACTCTTGCGCATCGAGCGAAGGCACGCCTCATCGTGTGATGTCGCCACTCGTCGAGTCGCGTGCTGATGACGAACAGCACGTCGTGCGACACCAGCCCACGCTTCGAAGCAAAACCCAACCGTGAAGAAGGCCACCGCCACAGATGACCTCGGTGTGCGCCTTCAAGAACACCTTCCATGAGGTCGGTTCTGGCGACCGCGCCCTATCCGCAAAGTCGGCCGATGCGATTTGGGCGCGAATTGGCCGGTTCCGAATCGGCGATGACCATTGAGCAGCTGTTGGCGTCGGCCGGGTCGACAGACCGGTGGCCGGGTTCGATGCGGGCAACCAAGTTGTCACGAGGACCCAGGCCGTCAGGCCGTGCGCCGATAGCTGCGTAGCAGCCCGCCGAGGCGCTCGTCGGCGATCACCCTGTCGCCCGCTGGCGGTTGGTCGCCGCGCGGCAGGATGAGCTTGTTGCCGAGGCCCTGGTGCGGACGTTCACCGTGGTAGTGCTGGGCGAACTCGCGGAGCACCTTCCGTAGGTGGCGATCGCCGAACAGGATCATCTTGCGCAGGCACTCGCGCTTGACGGTCTGCACGAATCGTTCGGCAAGCGCATTCATGTTCGGCGCCTGGTACGCGGTGCGCACAACCTCGCAGCCAGCGTCTCCGAGGATGCGGCAGAACTGCTGCGTGAACAGCTTGTCATTGTCGAGCACTAAGAACTTCTTGTCGCGCAGGAAGCCGTCGACGGAGTCGGTCATGTTACGCGCCACGTGTGCCATGAAGTTGCCGCCAGGATTCGGGGTAACGCCAGCAATCTCGACCATGCGTGTCGTGTGATGGATCACGAAGAACACGTAGTGGGTGACCAAACCGCGCTTCGTCCACACGTCGACCGTGAAGAAATCGGCGCCGCAGATCACGTGCGCGTGCGTCTTCAGGAACGTCCTCCACGACGTCGGCCGATCCGGGCTCGGCGCGATGCCGTTGTCCTTCAGCGTCTTGGCGATCGTGGTTCTCGCGACGGTGTGGCCGACCTTCTTGAGTTCGCCGCGGAGGCGCAGGTAGCCCCAGCCGGAGTTGTCGGTAGCCAAGCGCACGATGAGTTCGCGGATGGACTTCATGAGCCCGGGGCGACCGAGCCGTGTCTCGTGCGGGTGGGTGTGGTGCCGCGCGATCAGCTTGCGATGCCATCTGAGGATCGTGTCGGGAGTGACGATCGTGGCGACGCCGTTGAGCAGTCTGCGTCCTAGTGCTTTCCCCTTGGCGGCGAGCCTTCGACGTTGGTCGTCGGTGAACCGCAGTCGCTTCTGGCCGAGCTGTTCGCGTAGCACGCGGTTCTCTTCGAGCAGGTAGTCGAGCAGTCGGGCCTGGTCTCGAGTGACGAAGCCTGCGAACGTGATCAGGAGCAGCTTGAGGGGCAAGTCGGCGGCCATTTGGCCGAAACATCGGCCTCCGGGTGGCCGATGTAAGTTCTGCTCCCTGAGCGCGATCGAGTTTCCGGATGCCACGGGCTCGGCTCGCATGCAACATCCTCAACCGGATGGTCGAACTTGGGATGTCGACTTCGTGTGCGGTTAGGATGTGAATGCGGTTGGTTGCGGCCACGGTCTTGCCGGTTCCTGATTCATGCACCAACGCGTGTGCCGGGCAAAGCTCGGTCAAGGAGGATGAGATGACATGACGTGATCCTTGAAACCTTGTTTGAAACCCTGTGGGTAACCAGTTCCACCCAGCCAAGGTCGGCCGCCAGCTGGAACCGAGTGATGCGTGTTGTTGGGGCGACCCGACACGCGAAGCGTTCACAGGTAGTGCGTAGGCCGCGTAATTGAGTCCCGAAATGCATAGGTGCGAAGGCCGACGGATTGCGTTGTTCGGAAGGCATTATCACCTTCTCTCTGTGGTCGTGGAGGAGGTGGCTTCGTCGGGGTCGCAGTGCGTGGCATGTGTGCGTGTGGGTTTCCCGGGAACCCGGGAGGCCTCTTCATTCCCATCCAAGAAGATCAGCCGTAATGCGGGATCGGCTCGAACCAAACCCGTGGCCACGAATGCTGCACCTGGCATTCGCTGGATCGAACCTCAGGTGCTCGGGTGGTACCGCCAAGCGAAGGCAACGAAGTGCGGCGGGAAGGATGAAGAGGAGTCGGAGCGTTTCATAGTACTGACGAAGCGGGGGAATCTGTCTCAGGAGACCCCGTGGAGGAAAGGGAGCGCCGATTTATGGAACCGCTGGAGGGAAAGATGACCAAGTCACCGAATTTGGAACTCGTCTCAACAAAACGAAAGCGGATAGCAGAACTGGCCAGACGGGCGCCGGCGATGGCATTCATGAGCCTCGCTCATCACATCGACATTCACTTTCTCCACGCGGCCTACGCCGCGACGCGTAAGGATGGGGCGGCAGGATTGGACGGACAAACCGCGGCGGACTACGCCGTGGACCTTGAGGCGAACCTCGAGTCACTACTCGATCGTTTCAAGTCCGGTCGATACAAAGCTCCGCCTGTGCGGCGCGTTCACATCCCAAAAGGGGATGGCCTGAAGGCTCGACCGATCGGAATTCCGACGTTTGAGGACAAGGTATTGCAGCGTGCTGTCGCGATGATGGTGCCGCGCCAGGATGATGCGCCGGCAGCGGATCGAGAGGAGATCGCTGCGTCGGCCGACGGGGACGTCGTTCGCGCTACCGCGATCGAGGCGTTGCGTCGGCGGCGGAGCGTGGTCCCGCACGCGCCGGGACACCGCGCTCGCGGGCACGGTGGAGTCCGTCGCTATCCGTGGGCCGAGTTGGATGCGGCGAGTGTTCGAGGTCGAAGTGCTGGTGTGCCCACACTGCGGGGGTGCAAGCGGGTGCTCGCGGCGATTCACGATCCAGGATCGGTCGAGCGGGTCCTTCGTGCGATGGGGTTGCCGCACGAGGCGCCGGAGGTGGCGTCAGCGCGGGCGCCGCCTGAGGGTCTGCCGTGGAGGGAGCGTTAGGGCGCGGTAGGTCAGACTGCGAGCTGAGGGCCGCCGTGGAGGTGGAGT
>JBGCDH010000118.1:0-28151 GCA_045105235.1 Planctomycetota bacterium
CGAGACGCGCGGCGGCCGCATGACGCCCAACCAGCTCAACGCGCAGATTCCCTCCGGACGCGCGGCAACAACCGCCGCCGACGGCTCGTTCGCGCTGCCCACCAAATCGAAGCAAACTGGGACCGCGCACTGGATCCGCGCGGACGGCCCGCTCGCGCCGATCGAGTGGCGCCAGGGCGCGTTCGTTCTCGATCTCGGCGATGTCGAAGTGCCCGAACCGCGCACGATCCACGGCCGCGTCCTGGATGCTGCCGGCAATCCCGTGGCCGATGCCGAAGTCGCGGCGAGCTCGACCGTCGACCTTGGCGTGCGCGGCGCCTGGCCGTCGCACCCCGGGCTCGCCACGCGCACGGATGCCGACGGACGGTTCACGATTGCCAAGCTGGTGCGCCGCAGTTTGCGCGTCTGCGCCCGCAAGCCCGGCTGGCAGCAGCACAGCGAATTCGCTCCGGATCCCGGCGCCGTTCGAGCCGAAGCGGCTGCCGACGCCGATGACATCGTGCTCACCCTCCGAGCGGGTTTCGCCCTCGCCGGCCGCATCTTCAGCGCACGCGGCGAGCCCGTCGCGCACGCCAACGTGCACAGCTACAGCCAGCGCCCACCGCTGACGCAGTCCGATGCGGATGGACGCTTCGAACTGCGCGACATGCCCAAAAAGGTCATGCTGTGGATTGACGGCGCCGACCACGGCGGCATCGATCTTGTCGAAACGGACCGAACGCAATCTTCCTCGCCAGCCGCGAATGCCAAACCCGAGGAGCTTCGCATCGACCTCGACCGCGCCTACAGCCTTCGTGTTCAGACGCTGCTTCCGGACGCGGTAGAGCAACCCGTCCAGGTCTACGTCAAATCGGTCGAATACAGGCCGGGCGGCCGCAACAAGCGCTACTGGCCGAATTGGATGCGACCCCGTTGCGCGACCCCCTTCGACGTGCCGCCGAATGGAGCGCTCGAGCTGCGGGGCTTCGCGGCCGCCGAGTATGTGCTGCAGGCGTATGCCGCCGGCTATGGACGCTCGGCGCCGACGACCGTGGTGCTCCCCGCGCCCGGCAGCACCGCCGCAAACGGGGATGCAGACATCGAGCTCGCCATCGAACCAAGTGCCGCCTGCCGGCTGCGCCTGGTCGACGCCCGCGGCAATCCGATTGTCGGCGCGACCGTCTACTGGCCAACGGCGATCCTGCCCAAAGACGTCAAGCAGATCGCCAAGAGCTATGCGAGCGGCGGGCCCCGCAGCGTAATCGCCGCCGTCAACGGCAAGATGATCGCACGCAGCGAGGCTACAACCGACGCCGACGGCTCGGTGCCCATCCTGCACGACAACCAGCAGCCGTTGGCCTTCTGCATCCACGCCAAAGGCTTCGACCGGCGCATCGAAGGGTTCGATCCGCGCGCCGCGCCCGCGCAGCTCGAGTTGACCCTGACGGGCCTTGCCCAAGTCACGGGCGTGCTCCAGCGTGACTGGCCAGGCGCCATACGCCGGCACCTCGCGTTCTGGCCAGAACAACAAGACGCCGCGATCCGAAGCGGCCGGGGCCGTCCGAACCGCCGCGTCGTCGTCGACAAGAATGGAGCGTTCGCCTGCAACCTGCCGCTCGGCCGCTGGTGCTGCGGCGTGTATGGACTGAGCAGAGCAACGCCCAGGCGCATCCTCTCGGGCCAGGGTGGCACCAACATACCGCTGCTCGACCGAGCGCTGGTGCCGTTGGCGCAGCGATTCGAGGCCGTTGCCGATCGGGACACGGTCCTACAGCTGACCGAGCCACCGCTTGGCCTGCTGCAGGGCACGATCCGCTTCGCGGGCCGCCCCATGGCCGGCGTGCACATCAGCGCGATCCGGCCAGCCGCCGCGAGCGTGGCCCCCGAACGACGGTTCCCTCGCGACGACCGCGGACGAGCCGATGGCGAGCCGGGCAGCATCACCGGCGAAGATGGACGCTATCGCATTCTCTATCGCAAACCCGGGCCGGTTCACTTGTTGGTGCACCGCGCCGACATGGCCGAAATCATGCCGGACCTGACCATCGACCTGCCGGCGCCCACAGTTCGAACCCGCAAAGCCCCTGGACGGTCGCCGCCGCCAGACCGCACTTTCGACATTGAGCTGCCGGGCGGCGCCGTGCGCGGTGCCCTGCGCCTCGACGGGCTGCCGCAAGGCATGCGTGCGTCGGCCAAGGTGCATCTCTATCCCTGGTCGCTGGCGGGTGCCTTGCCCTATACCCGTGACACCATCCGATGGCGCGAAGCGTCCGACGCGGACCGCCGCAGCGCTCGCGTCCCCGACGAACACGGTGTCTTTCAGTTCGACTTCGTGCCGCCGGGCGACTGGCTCGTGCGCGTCGTGGTTGCCGTTCCCGGCACTCGCAGCGCGGTAACCGCCTGCGACGCCCGGGTCCGCGTCGCCAACGGAGCCGTCCATGTGGGCGAACTTGCGCCGACATGGAACGGCCCGGTGCAAATCGGCATGCAGGTCGAAAACGTCCTGCACAAGCCGAGTGCGCTGACCCTGCACCGGATCGGCAGTCGCGCCGACCCCGTCTGGATCGCGCGCCACCGGTTCCGCAACATCGATGCCTCCTTGCGCTATGCGGCGACGCTGCCGCATTTGCCGGCGGGCCAGTATCGGGTCACGCCCGAGATCCCGGAGTTTGCGCGCCCCGGCCGCGAGCGCGTTCCGATGCAGCCGTTCGAGATCCGCGTGGCAACAGACGGCAGCGTCACCCCGGCCACCGTCCGGCTGCAGCCGAAGCAATAGCCAAGCCCTGGCCTCGCCCCGTCAGATGCGCGATGCTTGCGCCCGTGACGGATAAGAAGCGCATCGCCCTGATCTCGACCGGCGGCACCATCGAGAAGACCTACGACGAGCTGCACGGCGTGCTCGACAACCAGCATTCGGTTCTCGACGTCGTGCTCGCCGGCCTGCAGCTGCAGGGCGTCGACATCGTGCGCGTGCCGCTGCTCAACAAGGACAGCCTTGAGATGACAGCGCAAGACCACGACCTGATTGCGCGCACAGCCGTGTCGATGGCCGAGGCGCATGACGGCGTCGTCATCGTGCACGGAACCGATACGCTGGCGATCACGGGCGAACGCGTGCACGCGCTGACCGCCAACCCCACGGTGCCAGCCAGCGCGCTACGCGTGCCGATCGTGCTCACCGGCGCCATGCGGCCGTATGT
Organism: Planctomycetota bacterium; assembly: GCA_045105235.1. GTDB lineage: Bacteria > Planctomycetota > UBA1135 > UBA1135 > UBA2386. The sequence continues at coordinate 3,180 of JBGCDH010000118.1, forward strand.
CATGCGCAACACCGACGCTCTACAAAACCTCACCGAAGCGCTGCTCGCCGTGCAGGTGATGCCCAACGGCGTGCACATCGCGATGCACAACCAGGTGCTGACGTTCCCCGGCGTGGTCAAGGATCGCCAGCGCGGCCGCTTTGTGCGCGACGAATCCGTTCGTGAGGGCACGAATGGCTAAGTCTACGGTGGCGGAATCCACAGCCGAGCCGAACCCGAACGGCCCGAACGCACCCCCACCGATCGCCGCGGGCCGAGAAGCCTTGCGCTGGCTCCCCCTCGCGCTCGTTGGCTTCGGCGCAGCGCTACCGGTCGTCCTATACCTTCTGCATCGATACGACCCCGTGTTGGCCGTGCAGAGCAGCCTGCTGCTGCGGCAATGGACGCTACTGCTCGTTCTCGCGGCCGCCGCTCTCAGCCTTCTCGGACTGCTTCTATATCCGCCCCTGGCGGCCGGACTGCGCTTGTGGATCGAGCGCACCCGCATCGCGTGGTCGTCCGACCGCGTCGCCCTGCAGCGCGCCATCGACGAGCTCAAGCACTTCGAAAACGCCCAGCGGCATCTGGAAGTAGCCCGGCTCGCATGGATCCGCCGCGATTTCCGGCTCCTGGCCAACCACGCACCGCGCGCCGTTGCGTTCGACGGCCAATTGCCTTCTGCACGCTACTTGCTTGGCCAACACCTGCTCGAGAACCACAGCTACCAAGCGGCCGCCGAGCAGTTCGCAGCCGCCGAGCGCCTCGACCAAGGCCATGCGTTCGGCAGTTCCTCGCTGCTATGCGCACGCGCCAAGTTCTTGTCAGGTGATGTCGACGGCGCGTTGGCGGCCTTCGAATCGCATCAACGTGAATACGGGTCGAGCCACCGCAGCAACTTCTTTCACGGCGAAGCCCTTCAAGCCGCGGGCAAGCTAGAGCCTGCGCGGAGAGCGTTTGCCGAAGCGGCGGTGCAACCCGAACGCCGCCTGACCGCCGAGGAAAACTACTACCGCGCCCAAGCCCGGGTGCGCAGCCTGCGGCTTGGCCAACCAACGGCGACGCCTACCGGAGGAGCATCGTGAAGACGCTGTTGGAGCAAGCTGACGAAACCCCGGTAACGCTGCTCGTCGCGCTCGCCTACGTGACCCTGGCCTTTCTTACGCACCCGTTTGAGGCCACCTACGGCCAACACCGCGAGTTCGGCATGCTCGTGCCCATGCTGTCGACCGGCGAAGGCTGTTGGCGGCTTCTCGCCAGCACGTTCCTTCACGACGGCATCGTGCACCTGCTGCTCAATCTATTCGGACTGCTTAGCTTGGGGCCGGCGCTAGAACGCAACCTCGGCAGCGTGCGTTTCGCCGCCCTCTACCTGCTTTCAGGACTCGGCGGCAGCCTTGCCTGCGTTCTTTGGTATGAGCCCTACGAAGCGGTGCTCGGCGGCTCGGGCGCGCTCTTCGGTTTGGTGGGCGGCGTTCTCGGCTGCCAGATGCAAGCAGGTCGCAACGTGCTGTCCTTCCTCGAATATGACGGCTCACGCCGCCTGCTTGGCTGGCTCGTCTTCGCCTTTGTGCTCGGCCTGCTGCCCATCGTCAACATCAGCAATACCGGTCATGCCGGTGGCCTGATCACCGGACTACCACTGACGTTTCTCTTTCTAGCGCCGCGGCGAGAGTCGGGCGGCCCGCTCGTTCACGCTTGGCGCGTCACGTTTGTCGCGTTGCTCGTCACAACGACGATGTGGAGCATCACTCCCGTCACGCGTTGGGACTGGCTATGCGAACAGGCGAGCAACCAGCCCATTGGCCAGCTGCGGAGCCAGCGCACCGCGGGTCTGTTGCGTGCCGCAACGATCGCCGAACCGGCAGGCATTCGCATGTCCGGTATCGGCAACACGGTCGACTACTGGCGTGCGATGAAGCAGCAAATTCTCGAAGCCGAATAGCGGCGGCGCCTGCGTCTGTTGGCCTTCGGCAGATCCGCAGGGGCCAAAGCAATCAGCGGAAACAGCGCGCAATCAGCGAAAACAGCGCGCCACCAGCGCCGTCCAGCCGGTCTGGTGGGACGCCCCGCAGCCGCGGCCGGTGTCGCCGCAGAAGTACTCATAGAACCAGTAGAGGTTCTGGTAGTTCGGGTCGTCCTTGAAACGCCCATCGTCGCCGGCAAACGGCGGCGCGCCGTCATCACCACGGCGAAACAAACCGCTCAGGCGACGCGACAGCTCATCGGCGACCTGCTGCAACGTCATCAGGTTGCCCGACCCGGTTGGGCATTCGACCTGGAGCTCATCGCCGTAGAAACGGCCGTAGCGCTCAAGCGCCTCGATCAGCAGGAAGTTGGTAGGAAACCAGATCGGCCCGCGCCAGTTGCTGTTGCCGCCAAACATGTGCGTGCGGCTCTCGTCCGGCACGTAGTCGACGCGGTATTCGTCCTCGCCGGCCTTGAAGACGTATGGCTCATCCTTGTGCGCCCGCGACAGCGAACGCACGCCGTGCGGCGACAAAAACTCGCTCTCGTCGAGCAGGTAGCGCAACACGCGCTCGAGCTGCTTGCGCGACGGGATCGCCAGCAGGGCTTTCTGCTCTTCGCCTTCGCCGCGGAAGCGCAGGTGGCTTGCCATCTCCTGCTCGTTGTCCAGGAACCAGCGCATGCGTCGGTCAAAGCCCTCGAGGTTGCGGATGCGCCCCATCGGCAGCACTTCTACAGCACACAGCGGCAGCAAGCCGACCAGCGAGCGGATCTTGAGTCGGGTCGCTCGCTTGTCTTCGTCGGTCGCATCCTTGTCGAAGATCTGGTCGTAGTAGAAACCGTCTTCTTCGTCCCACAGCCCGGTGCCGCCGAGCGTGTTCATCGCGTGCGTGATCGACACGAAGTGCTCGAAGAATTTCGACGCGACGTCTTCGTAGGCCTTGTCGTGCTGTGCCAGCTCGAGCGCGATCGACAGCATTGTCGCGCAATAGAACGCCATCCACGCGGTGCCGTCCGCCTGCTCCAGGTGGCCGCCGGTCGGCAGCGGCTGGCTGCGGTCAAAGACGCCGATGTTGTCGAGGCCCAGAAAGCCGCCGCCAAACACATGCTTGCCCTGCAGGTCCTTCTGGTTGACCCACCACGTAAAGTTGAGCAGCAGCTTGTGGAACGCACGCTGCAAGAACGTCACGTCGCGCTTGCCGCGCGGCGCCGTCATTTTGTAAACGCGCCAGCACGCCCAGGCGTGCACCGGCGGGTTGACGTCGTCAAACGCAAATTCGTAAGCCGGGATCTGCCCGTTGGGCGCCATGTACCACTCACGCAGGAGCAGCAGCAATTGGTGTTTGGCGAACTCGGGATCGATCCGCGCAAACGGAATCATGTGGAAGGCGAGGTCCCACGCGGCATACCACGGGTATTCCCACTTGTCCGGCATCGAAATGACGTCGCGGTTGTAAAGGTGCAGGAAGTCGCTGTTGCGGCCCTTCCAGCGGTCCTTTGGCGGCGTCGGCTGCGCCGGGTCGCCCTCCATCCACGTGCGCACATCGTACCAATAGAATTGCTTCGACCAGACTAGGCCGGCGTAGGCCTGCCGCTGGATGCCGCGCGCTTCTTCGTCGAGCTCTGAACCGCCGTGCTGGGCGCGCTCCTGCTCGTAGATGGCATCGTAAAACGAATCGGCCTCGCGCTTGCGCGCCTGCATCACCTCGTCAAAGAAGCCATCGAACGCGACGCCTTCGTGATCGGCTCGCCGCAGCCGCAGGCGCAGCTGGCGCGACTCGCCGGCCGGTACGCGCAGCACGCAGTGCCAAGCAACCTTGCTGCCGCGCGCATCCGGCGTCAGCACATCGTCGCGGCCGAGCACCACGTGCTCGTGGAACGCATCCTTGGCGGGTCCCGTCTCATCAAAGCCAAACAGGCGCAGCCCGTTGGTTTCGTTTTCGGTGGCCATCAGGCGGCGCAGCTCGCCGCCGCTTTCGCCATCCTCAAAGCTGCCGTCGATTTCGAGGGCCATGCGCGGCAGGTCGGTGCCGGTCGCGACGACGCGCCGCTCGCCATCCGGCTCGATGACACCGCGCGGCCAATAGCCCTCACCGGTGCGGCCCCACGACCACGTGTTGCGGAACCACATCGTCGGCAGCACGTGCAGCGGCGCCTCTTCTGGTCCGCGGTTGTGCACCTCGACGACGATGCAGACGTCCTCGGGACTGGCCTTGGCGTAGCGCACCTCAAAATCAAAGTAGCGCCCTTCGTCAAAAACACCGGTGTCGCGCAGCTCGTATTCGCGCTGGTCGCGGCTGCGCGAGCGGTTCTCCGTCATCAGCTTGCTGTACGGAAACTCGCTCTGCGGGTACTTGTAGAGCGCCTTGAGCCACGAGGCCGTCGGTGTGGCGTCGAGGTAGAAGTATTCTTCTTTGACGTCTTCGCCGTGGTTGCCCTCGGGCCCGGTCAGCCCGAAGAGCCGCTCCTTCAAGTAGCCATCGCGCTCGTTCCATAGCGCAAACGCGAAGCACAGCCGGCACTGACGGTCGGTGATGCCCAGCAGGCCATCCTCACCCCAGCGGTAGGCGCGGCTACGGCTCAGCCCGTGCGGAACGTAGTTCCAGCAGCTGCCGTCGTCGGAATAGTCCTCGCGCACCGTGCCCCACTGCCGCTCGGACAGATACGGGCCCCAGCGGCGCCAGTTGTGGTCCTGGCGATCGCTCTCGGCGAGGCGGTCTTGCTCGGGACCGCGGTGGCCTGCGTGCCCCCCCGGGTCGGGTCTCGGCGCGTTTGCGTTTGGCGCCGCTGCCTTTGGCGCGGCTGCTTCCGGATCTGGTGCGTCTGGCTTGGCTGCATCGGACTCTGGCATCCCATGCGGTGTACCCGGACCGCCGCCAGAAGGCATCAGCGCAGTCGCAGCTCGGCAGGAAACTCCGCCGGCACCGGCGCCACGAAGGCCTGGCGTTCGCCGGTGGCCCCCGGATGCGGCAGCTCGAGCTCGGCGGCGTGCAGCAAGAACGAACGCGGCGACGCCTTGGGCACGCGGACGGCACCGTAGCGGCGATCGCCAACGATCGGATAGCCCAGATGCGCCAGGTGCGCGCGCAGCTGGTGCGTGCGGCCCGTGTGCAGGGTCAGCCGCACCAGAGTGTGGCGCAGACCCACTTCGAGGCGTTCGTAGTCGGAGCGAGCCGGCCGCCCACGCGGATCGATCGAGACCTTTGGCTGGTGGGCCCGGGCGTTTGAACGCAGCAGCAGCGGTGCGTCGATCGTGCCGCTGGCGGCCTCCAGGCGCCCCTCCACGACGGCCACGTAGACCTTGCCGACGGCGCCGGATCGGAAAGACTCCGACAGAGCGCGCGAGGCGGCAGGCGACAGGCCGCACGCGACCAGCCCGGACGTACCGCGGTCGAGCCGGTGCACGGGGGCGGGCCGGTAGGTTGCCGAACGCACGCCAAAGCTCTGCTGATCGAGCCACGAGCACAGATCATAGTCGTGGCCCGTGCCGGGCTGGACCGCGAGCCCGGCGGGCTTGTCGACGACCAGCAGTTCGTCATCGCGGTGCACGATGCGCGGCTGAAGCGCATGCGGCACGCTCGGGGGCCGTCGGGACGCCGCGGCGTCGACCTGGTCGCTCGCGCCAGAGGCCGCCGTAGGCCCGGATTGACCAGAGGAACCAGCAGCCGCGATCTGGTCCGGCATCGTCACGCGCATGCCCGCCTCGGTTCGCAGGTCGGGCTTGGCCCGCTTGCCGTCGACTCGGATCACGCCGCGGCGCAGCAACCGAAAGATCGTGCCAAGCGGCACGTCCGCCAACAGCTTGCGCAGCAGCCGGTCCAACCGCTGGCCTGCCTCCGCATCACCGAGCACCAGTTCACGCACCGCCACAGCGTGCGAGGAAGCGCGGACGAACACAACGCAGCGCTTCGAGTTTGGCGGCCGGCCTCGAACACCGTCCGCTACGCGCGGATCGGAAAGGCAAAGTGCACGGACGTGCCGACCTCTGCATCCTCGATCCAGATCTTGCCGCCGATGCTGCTCAGCAGTCGGCGCGAACTCGCCAGGCCGATGCCGCTGCCGGCCATTTCGCTCGCCTCGTCCAGCCGAACGGAGAACCCGAACACGGCTTCCCGCTGCTCGGCCGGGATCCCCATGCCGTTGTCGGCTACCGAGACCGTGCACACAGGGCCCTCGCATTCGGCGCCAATCGTGATCTCCAGCGGCCGCTCGGAGCGATGCTTGCACGAGTTGGCGAGCAGGTTCTGCACCACGGTGGCCAGCACCGCGGTGTTGCCGCGCACTTCGCCGAGTTCGCCGACGTGCACGCTCGCACCTGCTTGCGCGAGAGTCGGATCCTGCATCGCCAGCGCCATGTCGACCCCGTCGCGCAGGGCATCTGGCTCGATCGTTGGCTCAAAGCCACTGAGCAGCTGCGAGCGCAGACCGACCAGGAGCTTGGAGCTGACCACGACGCAGTTGCGGATGCGCACCAGCGCTTCGTCGGCGGTCACGAGCTCATCGTCACCCTCGAGCGAATCGACGCACATCCGGATCTGGCGCAAAGGTGCCGCCATGTCGTGCACCAACACGCGCCCAAACTGCTCCAGCTCGGCCGAATGCTCCGCCAGCGAACGCGACCGCTGGTCAAAGCGCGCGCTGGATACGCGCAGCTGCAGTTCATCGGCGACAACTTCGGCAAGCTCTGCGAGCAGTTCGAGCTGCTTCGGCTCAAACGTCCGTGGCTGCCGGTCCATGGCGCAGAGCGTGCCGAGGCAGTGGCCATCGACAACGATCGGAGCGCCCGCGTAGCTGCGTATACCCGGCTCGCCAAGCACGAGAGGATTGTCGGCGAAGCGCGGATCCACGGCCGCGTCCGGCACGACCAGCCATTCGCACGCTCGCACCGACTCCAGAGCGTGCGCACAAAACGAAACGCGGCGCTCGGTTTCGCGCACGGTCAGTCCAACAGCCGACTTGAACCACTGCCGCTCGCTGTCGATCAACGAGACCAGCGCGATCGGCACCTCCAACTGGCTCGCCAGCAGACGCGTGATCCGGTCGAAGCGCGGCTCCGGGTCCGTGTCGAGTGCGAGCGCCGTCCGCAAAACATCGAGGCGTTCGGCTTCATCTACGGGCAGGACCGGTGTCTGCATGGCGGCGGCAGTGCGCGGCCAAATCGGGCGCGGACTCTCCGGCGGCGCCATCGGCGACACGGGGCCTGGCCCTTGACGATTTGCCGGCAAGACGCGATCGGCTCGGCGTCACCGAGGCCACGCGCGCCACTTGGCCGGAGTCAGCGGCCGCTTTTCTTGACCAGCTTGGCGGGCGGCGTCGTGCCTGCGGCAACGAAGCGCATCGACAGCGAATTGACGCAGTGGCGCGTGTTCTTCTCGGTCATGCGCTCGCCGTTGAAGACGTGGCCAAGGTGGCCCTTGCAGTTGCTGCAGACGATCTCCGTTCGCACCATGCCAAAGGCGCGGTCCTCGTGGCGCTCGACGGCACCTTCGATCTCATCGTCAAATGACGGCCAGCCGCAGCCCGAGTGGAACTTGTCGTCCGATCGGTAGAGCTGCGCATTGCACTGCCGGCAGATGTAGATCCCGGCGTCTTCGGTGTCGGTGTATTCCCCGATGCCGGCGCGCTCGGTGCCCTTTTCGATCAGAACGTAGGCCTCTTCGGCAGTGAGTTCGTTGTAGCTAGTCACGATCTTGGTGGAGTCGGAGCCCTCTGGGAGCGTCTCGGGGGATGGCGTCTCGCCGCCGGAAGATGCACCCGCCAGAGCTTGGGACGCGTCCGCCGGGTCCATCAGCTGGCCGGCCTGCCCGGCAATTTGCCGCGCGGTCTGGGTCGCGGCCTTGCCTGCTGCCGACAGGCCCCCAGATCCGCTGCTGCCGCCAACTTCGGCATCGGAACGGGTTTGCGGACTGCCGCAGGCGGGGAAGAGGAACATCGCCAGCAGCAGCGATGCGGTTGTGATCTTGTGCACGTTCATTGCAGGAGGGTGGGTGTTCGCCAGCGCCATAGGCCGGATGCACGCCCGGCCATGCTACGACAAGCTCTGGTCGCAGTGCCATCTCGCCGTGCCGCAGGGTTCGCGATCGACCGCTCTGGGGCGATTTCGCCCCCTTCGCTCGAAAAAAGCGCGATCCCCGGTCAGAGGCCAGCCTGCCCAGGCGTCCAATGCCCACCCCCCATGTTGGCCCCCACCTTCGCCTGGAACCACACCCGCCCCGCGGACCGCCGCCGCGACCATGGCGAGAGCCGCCCCGGTGGCCGTGCAGCCGAAGGCACGCAGGACCTGCAGCGCGACCAGGAGCGCTTCGGCGCGGCACTGGCCGCTGAGACGCCGCGCCTACGCCGGCTGGTCCATCGGCTGCTGGGGCTCGGCGCAGCCGCAGGCGACGTCGAGGATGTCGTGCAGGACGCCCTGCTCGCGGCGTTCCGCAGCCGCCGCTCGTTCCGCGGCGACGCCACGCTGCAGACCTGGCTGACGCGCATTGCGCTGCGTAAAGCTCATGACCACGTGCGACAAGAACGACGCCGCAAGCGCCTGTTCTCTTGGTTTGCCCGCGAGCCGCACGCGCCGGATGGCGGAGTCGGAGTCGGCGGCAGAGACGACGGCGGCGGCCCCGCAGACGCGGTGCAGGCCGGGCTCGAACGGCTGGAACACAAAGATCGCGAAGTCCTGGTGCTGCGCTACCTCGAGCAGCGCGGCCACGAGACCGATAGGCAAATCCAGCAGCTAGAGATGCAAACCGAGAACATCCGGCTCATCTTGACGGAAGTCGACGGCGAGATCCGACGGCTGCAGCCGGTCCGCTACGAAGTGCTCGGCCGACGCTAGTGCCGTTCGAGCCGGGCGCCTTCGGGCGTGTCGACGATCTTCCAGCCCGCGGCCTGCACCTCATCGCGGATCGCATCGGCGCGCGCCCAGTCTTTGCCGGCTTTCGCGGCCTTGCGCTCGTCGAGCAGCTTGAGCAGCTCGGACGGCGCTTCGCTCGCGGTGTCGGCGACCGGCTCGTCGCCAAAGATGCCGAGCACGTCTTCGAATCGCGAGAAGGCAGCAAGCGCCGCGCGCGCAGCCGCCGCATCCGGCTCCGCCCGGTTGCACGCGCCGACAAACTCGAACACGGCCGCCAGCGCCTCGGACACGTTGAGGTCATCCTGCATCGCCGCGGTAAACGCCTCGCTCGCCTTGGCCGTCGCCGCTTCCAGATCGTCGCCGCCGGCCCGGTCGGCGCCATCGCGCACGCGAACCAGCTTTTTGCGCGCTTCGTTGACGCGGGCGATGGCCGCGCGCGCCTCGTCCAAGCCCTGCAGCGTGAAGTTCAGCGACTGCCGGTACTGGACGCGGACCAGAGCGTAGCGCAGCTCAAGGCCGCTGTAGCCCTTGTCGAGGATGTCGGTGACGGTGTGGAAGTTGCCGAGGCTCTTCGACATCTTGGTGCTGTCCACGAGCAGGTGGCGGGCGTGCATCCAGATGCCAACGAAGCGCTCGCCGGTGTGCGCCTCGGTCTGCGCGATCTCGCATTCGTGGTGCGGGAAGACGTTGTCTTCGCCCCCCGTGTGGATGTCGATGTGCTTGCCGAGGTAGTGCATCGACATCGCCGAGCACTCGATGTGCCAGCCCGGAAAGCCGCGCTTGCCGCCCGCAAACGGCGCATCCCACTGCATCTGGTGCATGTCGTCGACCTTCCACAGGGCAAAGTCGCGCGGGTCCTTCTTCTCGTCGTTGACGGCCACGCGGGCCCCCGATTCGAGCTCGTCGAGCTTTTTGCCGCTGAGCTTGCCGTAGGCCGCGAACTTCGCGACCTCGAAGTAGACGTTGCCGTCTACCTGGTAGGCGATGCCCTTCTTGAGCAGGTCGTCGATGATCGCGCCCATTTGCTCGATGAAGTCGGTCGCTCGCGGCATGTGGTGCGGAATGCGCACGCGCAGCTGCTCTTGGCAGCGCCGGAACTCGTGGATGTATTCTTTGGCGATATCCCACGCGGTGCGGCCGGTGCGCTTGCTTTCCGCCTCCATCTTGTCTTCGCCGCCCTCGATGTCGTCGAGGGTCAGGTGGCCGACGTCGGTGATGTTCATCACCTGCTCGACCTCGTAGCCCTGGTCTTCCACGAAGCGTCGCAGCACGTCCGCAAACAGAAAGCTGCGGAAATTGCCGATGTGCGGCGAGCTGTAGACCGTCGGCCCACAGTGGTACATCGTCACTTTGCCGGGGACCTGCGGCTGCAGTTCTTCGAGGCGACGAGTAAACGAATTGTGCAGACGGATCGGCATGAGCAAGTGTGGGCCGTGGCCCCTGGGCGATGAGCCAACGCGGGGGTCGGCCTAGAGCGAAGAGTCGCAGAGGCCTCGATCGGGTGCAACCTCGCCGCTACAACCATTCCCGTGGCGGACCGGCAGGACGGCATGCCGGGCTCTGACGAGGGCCCGAAAGACGGCAAGCCCGCACCCGCAGGGTCGGGCCCGGACGCGCATGCTTCCGCGGGCCCGCCGGCGCGGGTCGATGGCCGCTTCGAGCTGCTGCAGGAAATCGGCAGCGGATCCTCGGGAACCGTCTACCGCGCCCGCCTGACCGCGCCGTTCGAAGAGCTAGAAACGGGTAGCGAAGTAGCCGTCAAGTTTCTGCGCCCCGAGCTGGCCGGAGATCCCGGTGCCCGCCGCCGGCTGTTTGCCGAGGGCGAAGTTGGCCAGTCGCTGCGCCACGGCAACGTCGCCCAGATCTACGGGGTGGAAACCGTAGACCTGCTCGGCGTGGAAACGACCTATCTGCTGATGCAGTTTGTTCCCGGCACGACGCTGCGCGACATGCTGCACCGCTCGGGTCCGCCGGTCGAGGACCTCGTGCGTCGCCTCGGTTCGCACGCCGCCCGCGGGCTGTTTGCGCTGCATCGCCGCGGCCTGGTGCACCGCGACATCAAACCCGAGAACCTGATTCTGACCCCGGACAGCGAACTCAAGATCGTGGATCTCGGCCTCGCGCGGCCGTTTGGGCCGAAGGCCAGCGGCGGCGATTTCGGCAGCGGCAGTCCATCTGCGGGGTCTGGCTCTTCGGGATTCGGTTCTTCAGGATCCGGCTCTTCAGGATCTGATTCGAGCTGGTTGGGCGAACGCAGCCAGGGAGCCTCGCCCTCCGGCGAACGCCGAGGTTCTGGCGCGGGCCTTCCGGGATCTGGACGCGCGGGATCTGGACGTTCCTCCGGGCCAGGCCTTGCCGGCAGCGTTGCCTACACCGCGCCGGAGATTCTGCGCGGCCAGCCCGCCGGTCCGAAGTCCGACCTCTATGCGCTTGGCGTCGTGCTCTACGAAGTGGCCACCGGCAAGCACCCGTTTGCCGACGCGGCGACCGCCGACGACATGCTGCACGCGCACCTCTACCGGCTGCCGCCGCTGCCATCGCACCTGCGGCCGCGGATCTCGCCGCTGCTCGAACAGCTGCTGCTCGATCTCCTGCAGAAGAAGCCCGAAGATCGACCGCGCAGCGCCAACGAACTCGGCAAGCAGCTGGAGCTCGGCGAGCGCTCCGACTGGTGGCGCCGCCATGAGGCCAAAGCCCCCGCGCTGGCTAGCAGCCGCCGCCTGCTGCGCATGCGGCGGCCGGCCGAAGCAGCTTTCGTCAATCGCCGCGAAGAGACCTCGCGGCTCGATGCAGCGCTGCAGTCGACCAGCAACGGCAAGGGCACCGCAATCGCCGTGATCGCGCCCGAAAGCACCGGCCGACGGCGGCTGCTCGACCACGTCATGCAGCGCTGGCTCGACCGCAGCGAGCCGCCCTACTATCTCGGCGGCGAAGCGGACAGCGGCCTCGGCCACGGTGAGCCGTTTGCCAGCGCTCTGCTCGACGTGCTGCTGCGCGGCGACGAACGCGACACGCCCAACGCGCGCGATCGCGCCACCGCGGCAGCCAAACAGTGGTTTGCGCTGCGTGACCCCGACGCGGACGCGCTCGTCGCGGTCGCATTCGGCGACAGCACCGAACCGTCTGAGGTGCGCGCCAACCGGCTCGCAGACGCGTTCTTGAGGCTATCGCAGGCCGGCAGCGCTGGCACCCGCCAGACCTCCGCCCCGGTCAGCACCCCGCTGGTTGTCCGCATCGATCGCGCCGAAGACCTCGACACCAGCGGCACGCTGATCCTGCAGCGGCTGGCCGCCGCGGCCTCAAGCCAGCAGCTGCTCGTGCTGTTGACCGCCGGCCCCGACACCCAGCTGCCGAACGAAGTCGAACGGCTCGAGCTGCAAGGCCTCGACCAGAGATCGTTTCGTCAGTTTGGCCGCGAGCTGTTTCGCGCGCCCATCACGCCCCGCGTCGAGAGCTTTCTCGAGGACGCCTGGCAGATCCTCAGCGGCTTGCCGGGCAGCCTGCTCGAGTCGCTCGACCACCTCGTCAGCCAGGGCGAACTGCGCGGCCGCGTCGGCGACTACCACGCGCTCGCCGCGCCGGCCGAAGTTCGCCCGGCGCCGCGCCACGTCGCGCGCTTTCGCGAGCGTGTGCATGCGCTCGATCCCGCCCACCGCCAGGTCCTGTCCGCCGCCGCGGTGCTCGGCGACCGCTGCCAGCTCTCCGACCTCGCCGCGCTCATCCTCGAGCCCGAACTCTCAGTGCTGGAGACGCTGTCGCTGTTCCGCGGCAGAATCGTCCGCGCCCAGGGTGGCGAAGTCAGCTTTCGGCACCGTGACTTCCGCACCGAGCTGCTGCGCTCGCTGCCGGCGGACGACAAGCAGCGGCTGCACGCGGCGGCAGCCAGCCTGCTCGAAGCGCGCGGCGAAGGCCCGCTTGCCGTGGGCATGCACCGGTCGATGGCGCTCGACCATCGCGGCTGCATTGAGCCACTGCTTCGCGCCCTTGAGAACCGGGTGCAGGCAGGATCGCGGCGGACCGCGCTGCGCTTGATCGGCCGCCTCGACGTGCACCTGCGCCACCTCGACGAAAACACCTCGGCGGACGGCTCGTCGGCGGACGGCACGACCGCAGACGACACGAGCCGGCAGCGGCTGCGCTTCTTGGTCCTGTCGGGCAATGCCCAGCAAGCGGCCGGCCAGCACGCGCAGGCGAACCAAACGTTCCGCGAAGCCGAGCGCCTGGCGCGCGGCGGCAGCACTGGCGGTCGTGGGAGCGGCGGCGGCCGCGACTTGCCGCTATCGGCCGCGGCCCGCATCGGTCTCGCCAACGGCGACCTCAACGCGGGCCGGATGCTGTCCGCCATCGCACTGCTGGAAGTGCTTCACAACGACTTCGCCGAAGATCGCCGCGACTTTGTGCAGGACCGCCGCGCCGAGCCCGCGGCAAAGCCAGCGGATGGCGAATGGACCCGCTTGGAGCAAACCTCCGAACAGCGAACGGTTCTCGATACCTTGGCGACTCAGGCCCACGCGCTGCACGGGCGCATCCTGCTGTATCTCGGCCAGGCTGCCGACTGCATGAAGCACCTGCAGGCCGCCAAAAAGCGCGTTCCGGCCAGCGATGACGACCTTCGTTGCCACCTCTGGATCGATCTGGCCCGCGCCGATGCGCTCGCCCATCGCTACGCCACGGCGCTGCGCACGCTCGCGGAGATCGAGCGGGCCGACCCGGTGCTGCACCGGCCGCGCGCCCGGTTGCGCTTTCACCTCTACCGCGGTCAGCTGCGGTCGCTTTCGGGCGATCCACACGCCGGCCAGGACCTGCGCCGCGCCCAGCTCGAAGCCGAAGAGCTGTCGCTGCCGGTCTACGGCGCCCGCGCCTCGCTCTTCCTCGGCGAGCGCGCCCTCTGGCGCGGCCGCGAAGACGAGGCCAACGATCTGCTGCTGCGCGCCATCGACTTGGCACAAGCAGGCGGCGACCGCCTCGGCGAAGCCATCGCCCGCGCGCACCGCATCCGGCTCGGCGGCCCCGACGTGCTCGACTTTGTGCAAGAACTCGACCTGCCGCAGCTGCGCGGCGTTTGGCTGCTGGCGCGCAGCCACGTCGGCCGGCCCCTGCCGGATGCCCATGCGCAGCTCGAAGGCCTGCTGAAAAACGCGGATCTGCCGCTACCACTGCACCTACGGGCGCTGCTCGAGCTCGAACGGCCGGCTTCAGCCCGCTCGCTGGTGCGCGCTGTCAGCGAACGATTTGCCCAACGCGGCATGCAAAAGCGCTTCCGCAGCCATTGGGGACAACTCCTGAAGAGCTGACGAACGGCGGCCACGGGCACGCTCCGGATGCGCCGGCGGCCCGCCGGCGGCGGCGCTCACGCCACCAAAACGACCCGCAGATCCACATACCAGGCAACACCTTACGTTCGCGAGACAACGCACGCCGGCGGCGCCTGAAGGAGCGCGTTCGCCCGTGGCAAGGGCACCTGCCGAACCGCAAATTGGCCCCCTGGGAAGCGGGCGCGAACCGCGCAACGCAAGATCCGGGCCCAAACGGAATTCCCAAAGCCACGGGGGGACCGTTCTGCGTAGTTCCCGCTGCGTGGCATCCAACCGGAAACTCCCTGGCCTGATGATCCTGCTGATCGCGATCGCGGTCGGCACCGGGGTCTTTGCCTGGGTCCGATTTGGCACGAGTGCCGTCGCTGCGCTTTCGACCGCGGCAGACGGCAACCAAGGCGACGCTGCCGACCGCATCCCGCGGGCCTCGACCCCGGCGGCCGGTTCATCCCGTGCCGAAACCGTCGATGCCAGCGCTTCCGGCAACGCCGAAGCTCCGACCGCGGACGCCATCCAGCGGCAGCGCGTCGCGGTTGCCGGCAGCAGACCGGGAAGACCTTGTGAGGTCGTGGTAACCCTCGTCGAACAGCGCGGCGACCAGCTGCTGCCACAGCCGTTCTGCGAAGTCGGCATCGGCGTCTTTGACACGGGCGCGCGCGGGGCGGCGGCCGCCAACTCAGTTGCCGCCGCCGGTACAGCCGCCGCCGGTACAGCCGCCGCGGAGGACGCTGCGGGACCGGCCCAGAGCATGGCGCAACGCATAGCCCCCGGCAGGTCGGCGAACGAACGCTCGCTGGCATGCGGCAACGCCATCACCGACGCGCTCGGCCAGGCGGTGTTTACGCTGACCGGCGGCGCAAAAGGCCACCTGGTGCGCGCGATTTCGGCAACGGGAGGCCGGGCCGAGCAGCGAGTCCCCGCGACACGCCGAGAGTCGAACAGCGGCGATTCCGCTACGGACCGCATCGCGATCACGATCACGGTCACGCCGCGCACGCTCGCGGTCGGACAAACCGTAGACGCGACGGGCAAGGCCGTTGCCAATGCGACGATCGTGCTCGTTTCCGATCCAGGTGACCGTGTCCTTCCTGACCGTGTCCTTCCTGACCGTGCCCTTCCTGACCGTGCCCGCCAGTGGCGGCTCGGGACCAGCGACGCGCGAGGTCGCTTCGCGATCGGCATCGCGCGCCCGGGCACCATCGGGGCAACGCACGAGCTGCATGCGCCCTCGTCGCTGTTCCTGCTGCGCGGACGAGGCATGCCGAGCCGGAATCCACGAGACAGCCAGGACCGACCGGCGGCTCCGAGCGGCGTGCAGCCGGCTCTGCGCGAGTCGTATCGGCTGGTGCTGCAAGAGGCTCCGGCCACGATCATGGGCACGGTCCGCGACCACCGCTACGCACCGGTGCGCAATGCGGTGGTCGAATTTTGGAGCGCGGCTCCGAGCAGTTCCTCCACGGGCAGTTCCTCCGCGGGGAGCGGTCGCCCGCACGCTGGCGCGAGACGGTCGGTGCCGCAGCGCGTTCGCACGGCGACCGACGGCTCGTTTGTGCTCCGCAACGCCCCGGTCGGCAGCCTGACCTGGAGCGCGATCGCGGTCGGCAACGGCTGGGTGCACGGCACGCTGGCGAGCGACAAGCAGACGCGGCTGGACATCAACTTGCCGCGCGCAGGCATTGTGACCGGCATCGTGCGCGACGGCAACGGCGGCGCACTCGCTGGGGCGAAGGTGATCGCGCGGGCCAGCGACGAGTCGGGAGGCGCAAGCTCGGTCCGCACGCGCTGTGCACAATCGACGCAGAGCGCGCGCGACGGCAGCTTCCGACTTGTCGATCTCGGCGCAGGCGCCATCGAGCTGATTGCCATGCACGGCGAAGCCGGCACCGAGCGCACGCTGGAGCTGGTGGAAGGTGCCCGCGAACACATCCTGCTGAGGCTCGATGGACGCGCCGACGGCCGCCGTGAACTCACCGGCCGCCTAGTCGACGCAAGCGATCGCCCGCTGAGCGGCTGGACCATTGTTGTCCGCAGCGACCCGCAAAAGGCCGGCGTGCCGACAGCCGTGCAGTGCCCCACGGCCGAAGACGGCAGCTTCCGGGTGCCCGTTTCCCAGCCAGCCGGGCTCGACGTGCGCGCGCTGCCGCCGGGCCAGGCTGCGGCATCCTTCGCTGCGGTGCGCCGCCGCAACGTCAACACCGAAGACGGCCCGGTCCGCCTGGTCGTCGAAACCAAAGCCACGACCAGCCTGCGCGGTCGGATCCAGGCGTCCGGCAGCTACTTCAGCCCGGCCGATGCGGCCACGAATCGTTCATCTGGAGGGTCAGCGGCGTCTGGAGGGTCAGCGGCGTTTGGAGGGTCAGCGGCGTCTATTGGATCAGCGGCATCTGGTGGTATTGGCGCAGGCTCGGAGATGGCCGCGCGGATCGAGTGCTGGCATCTGGACCGCAGGGAGCGCGCGATCTACCAGAGCGACACTTCGGGCCTGTTCGAGATCGAAGGGGTACCGGTCGGCAGGGTCGCCCTCACCGTTCGCGTGGCGGGCCACGTGCGCCACCGCATCGGCCCACTCGACCTCCAGGCCGGCGTTCCCGTCGACGTCGGCACGATCGACCTGCAGCTTGGCGGTTCGCTCTACGGCCAAGTTACCGCCGCCGCCGCCGCCGCCCTGGACGGCAGCGCCCCCGAGGACCTGACCCTGCAACTGCTCGCCGAGGATCGGCCCGCCATGCGTGCGAGCTACCAAAACGGTAGGTATCGATTCGACTCGGTCCCGGCAGGCCCCCACACTCTCGTCGTGCAAGGCGCTGGTATCGCCGGCGCGTCGTTCGCGGTGCGGATCGAGGCGGGTGTTGACCTGCCGCGTGACATCGAACTGCAGCGCGGCATCTATCGCCGCATCCAGGTTCGCGTGCCGGCCGGCGCTGGCGAGCGCGTCACCATCGCTTTGCAGTTGCCAAACGCGAAGACGTCGCCGGCAGTCGCACTCGGCGGCATGCGCTGGTACGGCGAGTCCGAAGTGGTCCGCCCACACAAAGCTGCCAGCGGAACCGCCACGTTCGAGACATGGATGGCGCCTGGCGACTACCGAGTCTCGGCACGCACCGCGCGCGGCTTCCACAGCAACGCAGCGGTTCGCTATGCGCCCGGCGACGGCGGCGCGCTCGAGCTGCAGCTCAAGCGATAGCGTTGCCGGGCAGCTACCTTAGGTTGCCAATGCGGCTCCAGCTCTACACCGGCCTCGACGAAGTGCGCTTCGGCATGACCCGCGACCAGGTGCGGGCCATCCTCGGCCCCCCGCATAAAATTAGCGTGGATCAAGAAGGCGACGATTCGACCGAGGCCTGGTACTACAAAGATCCGGAACTGTCGGCGCACTTCGACTCGGACTGCGACTGGCGGCTGAGCACGCTCGACTCGAGCGAGGCCAGCCTCGAACTCGATGGCAAGCGCCTGATCGGCAAGACTGAGGCCGAACTCCGCACGGCGTGCAACAGCATCAGCTGGCAGTGGAACGGCGACGAGTTCGAGCCGCTGCATGTCGATGAATGGGCCCTCAACTTCTGGATCGAGGACGGCGTGCTGCAGTCCATCCAGTGGTGGGTGCCGGTCGACGGCAACGACCGCGAACGCTGGCCGGAATAACGACGTGGGCCGCGCCCGACAGCGCGTTCGCCCCTCATCCTCTACTACACTCGCAGCAATGCCGAACGACGAAGATCAGAGCCCGCACATTCCCGACGCCGCTTTCTACGATCGTGCGGATGCCCATATCCATCTGGCCAACGAGCACGGCGACGCGGTCGGCCCCGAAGTCGCGAGCGCGTCGTTCTTGTTTGCAGCATCTCGCTACACGGCCTTCTTGATGGCGACGCAGGCCGAATCCCGCCAGGCGATGGAGGCCGCTCGCGACGACGCCATGAAGTTTTTCGTCGGTGAGTTTCGGCGCATGCTCGAGGGCAACGTCGACGATTTCCTGGCGGACTTTGACCGCAACAGCAACTAGCCACGACGGGAAGCGGCCGCCTGCAACCGCGCTGCCGGCCGCGGCCGCAAATAGGCTGGCGCAAAATGCCACCCCACCGCAAAGGTCGGCGTTGCCAAGTTGCGACACGTCGGAAGCAGACGGCTGCGGGACGGCTGCGCATCGATCCGTAAGCTCTTGGCATGCAGCGCAGCACTCGCCTCGCGATCTTCTTGCTCCTCGCTCCAACGGCGTGGCCCGCCACGGTCCAAGCCCAGCAGCCGGCCTTCTCCGAAGCCGCCATCGAGCAGCTCGCCTGGCGCCACCTTGGTCCCGCCAACCCGATGGGCCGCATGACCGACATCGCCGTGCCGCGCCAGGACAGCAACACATGGCTCGTCGGCACGGCCGGCGGCGGCCTCTGGCGCACGCAGAACGCCGGCACGACGTGGCAGTGCATCTTCAACCGGCAGGGCTCGGTCTCGATCGGCGACGTCGCCGTAGCCCCCAGCGACCCCGATGTGATCTGGATCGGCACCGGCGAGGAGAACGCACGCAACTCGGTGCAGTGGGGCGACGGCGTCTACCGCTCGACCGACGGCGGCGAGTCGTTTGAGCACAAAGGGCTGCGCGAGACGTTCCAGATCGGCCACGTCGAAATCCATCCCAACGACCCCAACACGGTCTACGTCGCAGCGCTCGGTCACCTGTGGGGCAGCAACGCCGAACGCGGCGTCTACCGCACGCGCGACGGCGGCGACAGCTGGGAGCTGGTGCTCGACAAGGGTGACGGCAAGACCGGCTGCATCGACGTGCGCCTGCATCCCGAGGATCCGAACATCGTCTTCGCCTGCCTCTACGAACGGCGCCGCGACGGCTTTGACGGCAACGATCCGTCGGTGCGATTCGGCGAGCACAGCGGGCTCTACAAAAGCGAAGACGGCGGCGACACCTGGCGACAGCTGCAAAACGGCCTGCCAACCACGCCGCTTTGGGGCCGCAGCGGCATCGACTTGCTCGCGAGCGCTCCCGACACGATGTTCGCCATCATCGAGACCGAGCGCAGCGGCTGGCAGCGCGGCGATCGCAAGGATCGTCTCGACAGCGACCCGCCTGCAGACGGTGCCGGCAACAGCAACCGCCGCGCCCGTCGCCCCGCGCGCGGCAGCGCCATCATGGGCATCGGCACCCAGGGCAAGGATGGCGGCGAGGACACCCCCGGCGCGGTGCTGACGACCGTCACCGAGAAAGGTCCCGCCGAAGGCGTCGGCCTCGCCGTCGGCGACCGCATCACCGCGATCGACGGGGAAACGGTGGCTACCTACGCCGACCTGATCGAGATCGTGCGCGACTCGCGCGCGGCGCAGAAAGTCGAAGTCGTCTACATGCGCGGCGATGCCATCAAGAGCACCGAACTGGTGTTTGGTCGCCGCGAAAACCAGCTGCTGCGCGCCGCCGGGCGCCCGAACGGACCCTACTCGGGCCGCCTCTTCGGCCAAATCGCCAACAAGCAGAAAGCGCAGGGCGAACTCGGCTATGAGACCGGCGGCGTCTTTCGCAGCGACGACCGCGGCGAAACCTGGCAGCGCGTCAACAGCCTGACCGAGCGCCCCTTCTACTACTCCGTGATCCGCGTCGACCCGCAAACGCCCGACAACATCTACTGCGTCGGCACGACGCTGTGGGGCTCAGCCGACGGCGGCGAGAAGTTTGCCGGCATCAACCGCGGCATCCACGTCGACTTCCACAACATCTGGATTGACCCGGCGGATTCCGACCACCTCGTCGCGATCTGCGATGGCGGCGTCAACGAGTCCTACGACCGCGGCAAGAGCTGGCAGCTGCACCAGGGCTTCTCGGCGGCGCAATACTACGACTGTGCGGTCGACAACTCCGTGCCGTACAACGTCATCGGCGGCCTGCAGGACAACGGCACGTGGGTGGTGCCGTCGCGCACTCGATACCGCGACGGCATCACGCTGCACGACTGCTTCAAGATCTACAGCGGCGACGGCTTTGGTGCGCAGATCGATCCGCTCGAGCCGCACGTGGTCTTTGCCACCAGCCAAAACGGCAACTGCGGCGTCGTCGACACGCGCACCGGTGCGCGCGCGCGGTTGACGCGCGGCCGCCTGCCCAACGGCGAGCAGGCCAAGTTCAACTGGGACGCACCCTTTGTGCTCTCGCCGCACAACCGGCTGACGCTCTACCACGCCGGCGACCACCTGTTCCGCGGCGACCGCAACAGCCATCTCGACAACCGCCGAACGCGCAGCCGACAGGGCCCCATCACCAACCAGCGCGGCATCCGCATGACCTGTGTTTCGCCGCGGCTCGGCAGCAGCGAAAAGGGCACGGCCACCGCGCTCGCCGAGAGTCCGATCGTGCAAGGTCTGATCTACGTCGGCACCGACGACGGCGCACTGTGGCGGCGCAGTCCGGCCACCAGCAACGAGCCAGGCGAGGACGCGCCGACATGGCAGCGCATCGACCAGAACCTACCGATGTTCGCGAGCTGCTACGTCTCGGATCTGGTGCCGTCGCAGCACGACGACGACCGCCTCTACATCACGCTTGACGGGCACCGCAGCAACGACTTCGAGACGCACGTATTCGTCAGCGACGACCGCGGCGAGACCTTCTCGGATCTCGGCGAGACGCTGCCCGGCCGCGAAGTTTGCCACAGCTTCGCCGAAGACCCGCGCAACGAGGACCTGCTGTTCCTCGGCACCGAGTTCGGCTGCTGGGCATCGCTCGACGGCGGCGAAAACTGGCTGTCCCTGCGCAACAAGATGCCCACGGTCTCGGTGCGCGAGCTCGTCATCCAGGACCGCGACAGCGACCTCGTGGCCGCGACCCACGGCCGCGGCATCTTCGTGCTCGACATCGAAGGCCTGCGCCAGCTGACCGGCGGCATGGCCGAGCGCTCGATGGCGCTGATGGCGGTCGAACCGTGCTACCGCTGGCGCATGCGCAGCCGCAGCACGCAGGGCAACCGCCACTTCCGCGCCGGCAATGCACCGTACGGCGCAACCTTCTACCTGTGGCTCAAGGACGTGCCCGAAACGGCTCCGGTGCTGCAGGTACAGGACGTCACCGGCAAGACGCTCGCCGAGGTCAAGGCCAAGAAGGTCGCCGGCCTACAGGGCGTGCGCTGGGATCTGCGCAGCAACGGCCGCAGCCTGGTCGAACCCGGCACCTACGCCGTGCGCATCCAAGACGAAAAGGACATCGACGCGCGCGCCTTCGTCGTGCGCATGGACCCGCAGCTAGCCAGTGACCCAGCCAGCTCCCCAGCCGCCGCGGCGCCGTCCCGCAACCAGACCCGCAACCAGAACAACTGAGGACCGACCGATGAAGCAACTGCACCAACCGTTCGGCAGCCTCGCCGGACTCTGCTCCCCTCTGGCGCTGACCCTGACGGCAACCGCCGTCTTGGGCGGCCATGCAATCGCGCAGACGAGCGACCAAGACCATCTTCGCGACAACATCATCGGCCAGCTGCGCTGGCGCGAACTCGGCCCCGTGCAGAGCGGCGGCCGCATCGTCGACATCGCGGTGCACCCCGACCGTTCGCAGGAGTTCTGGCTGGCGTCCGGCAGCGGCGGCATCTGGCACACCACCAACGGCGGCATCTCGTTTGAGGCGCAGTTCCAGGACCAGCACTCGATCTCGATCGGCGACATCTGCGTCGCCCCGAGTGCCCCCAACGTGCTCTACGTCGGCACCGGCGAAGCCAACAACCAGCGCAGCTCCTACTGGGGCAACGGCGTCTACCGGTCGGATGACAGTGGTGCCACCTGGAAACACCTCGGCCTCGACGGCACCGAGCACATCGGCCGCATCGTCGTGCACCCTGAAGATCCCGACACGGCCTATGTCGCGGCGCTCGGCGCGCTCTACAGCGGCAACGAAGAACGCGGCCTCTACAAGACGAGCGACGGCGGCTCGAGCTGGCAGCGCGTGCACCACATCAGCAGCGATGTTGGCTTTGTCGACGTCGCCCTGCACCCGCAAAAACCTGACGTCGTGTTTGCGGCCTCGTACGAACGCCGCCGACGCGCGTGGGACTTCTCCGAAGGCGGCCAGGGTTCGGCCCTGTGGCGCTCGAGCGACGCCGGCAAGAGCTGGGACAAGCTCGACAACGGCCTGCCGGACGGATTGCTCGGGCGCATCGGCATCGAGCCGTTCGCGGCCGATGGCGACGTTCTCTACGCGTGCATTGAAAACCTCAATCCACGCGGCACCAAGCCGACTCCGGCGAGCGACCCGACCGACGAACGCGATGGCGATGGCGCTGGCGCTGCTGGCGGCGATGCGGATGCGGGCCAAGGCGAATCCATCCCCGCCGAAGTGCTGGCCGACCCCGTTGCGCTGCACGAATGGCAAACCGGCGACGAAGAGGCGCAGGATCCCAAGCGCTCGCGGCGTCCCCGTCGCCGCCTGGTGGGCGGCGAGGTCTACCGCAGCGACGACGGCGGCGACAGCTGGCAGAAAACGCACAGCAACGACACGTCGATCGGTGGCTCACCCGGCTACTACTACGGCCAGGTGCGCGTCGACCCGAACGATCGCGATACGCTGTATGTGCTGTCGGTGCAGGTCTACCGCTCCCGCGATGGCGGCAAGACCTGGACGCCCGGGCGGCGGCGTGGCCGCGGCCGCAGCGGCGCCGGCAAGGCCTTCGCGACCGGGCTGCACGTCGACCACCACGCGCTGTGGATCGATCCGCGCGACAGCGAACACTGCCTGCTCGGCAACGATGGCGGCATCGCCAAGACCTTTGATCGCGGCGACAGCTGGGACCACCTGACGCACCTGCCGATCGTGCAGTTCTACGCGCTTGGCGTCGACAACCGCACGCCCTACCGGGTGTACGGTGGCACCCAGGACAATGGCACCTGGGGCTTCCCGATCCATGGCGAAACGTCGGCCGGCATCGAGGCCACGGACGCCTACAAGGTCTCGGGTGGCGATGGCTTCTACGCCGTTGTCGACCCGAGCGATCCGGACGTTGTCTACAGCGAGTCGCAGTTTGGCGGGCTGTTGCGCAGCAACCTCGCAACCGGCGAGCGCAAGAGCATCAAGCCACGCGCCGAGAAGGGTCGTCAGTCGCTGCGCTTCAACTGGAGCACACCGGTGCTGGTCTCGCCGCACGCGCCGCACACGATCTACACCGGCAGCCAACACCTCCACCGCAGCCGCGACCGCGGCGACACG
This sequence comes from Planctomycetota bacterium, assembly GCA_045105235.1. Classification (GTDB taxonomy): domain Bacteria; phylum Planctomycetota; class UBA1135; order UBA1135; family UBA2386. The sequence continues at coordinate 26,464 of JBGCDH010000118.1, forward strand.
TGGGCCACGATCAGTGACGACCTGTCGAGCAACGACGCCGACAAGCAGCGCGGTGACGTGCCGCACTGCACGATCACGTCGATCGCCGAATCGCCGCTGCGCCCCGGCCATCTGTGGGTTGGCACCGACGACGGCCGCGTTTGGCGAACGCGCGACGGCGGCCAGAGCTGGAGCGAGCGCAGCGCGAGCTTCCCGGACGCTACGCAAGAGCTCTGGGTCAGCCGCATCGAGGCGTCCGCCCACGATGCCGACACCGTGTTTGTTGCCTTCACCGGCTACCGCGAAGACCATCGTGCCCCCTATCTGTTCCGCAGCGACGACGGCGGCGATAGCTTCCTTTCGATCTCGCACGATCTGCCGAACGAACCGGTCAACGTCGTGCGTGAGCACCCGCGCAACGGCCGCGTGCTGCTGTGCGGCACCGAGATGGGCTGCTACGTGTCCATCGACGATGGCGCCCACTGGAACCCGCTCGGCCAGAACCTGCCGCGCGTTGCCGTGCACGACCTGGTTGTTCACCCCACCCATGCGCACGTGCTGGTCGCAACGCACGGCCGCGGCATCTGGGCCATGGACGCGGCCGCGCTCGAAACGCTGGAGCCAAACGTGCTTCGCCAAAGCCTGGTGGCGCTGCCGCCGAGCGACGGCGTGCTGCTGCGGCGCGCCGTCGACCGAGGCTACGTGGGTGCGCGCAGCTGGAGCGCCAGCAACCCGTTCACGACGCCGACGTTCCGCTATCTGCTGTCGCAGGACAGCGAGGAGGAGGTGCGCATCGAGGTGCTCGACGTCACCGGCAACGTGGTCTGGAGCGCCGAAGGCCCCAGCGAAGCCGGCTACCACGAAGTGCCGTGGCAGGCGCAGCGACGCGGCCGCACCAACTTGCTGGGGGCGGCCCGCGGCGGACGCGGCGGCCGCGGCAATCGCGGACCACGTGCCGGCACGTTCGCGGTGCGCATCCAGCAGGGGGAGCGCTCGAGCACCCAGGCGTTTGCGGTGCACGACCGCCGCGGCACCTCGAGCATGCTCGGCGCGTGGCCCGGCGAAGACGCCCTGGCCGAGGAAGAGGGCGAAGAAGAAGAATGCGGCCAGCGCGACGAGATCCGCTAGCGGATCTCGTCCATGCTCCTTCCGGGGCTCCTTCCGGGGCTCCTTCGGGGCTCGCCGGCGCGGACACCAAGCCGGCGCCCGCAGACTCGAATCGATCGTTCTCACGGCTGTTCTACCGCCGACTGCCGGCTAGGCTTTGTCACAATGCAGCGCACACGCAACCGCGTGTCGTCGCGCTGGACCGGCCTGCTGATGGCGTTTGCCATCTGCGCATGCTCAGGTCCCGACGCGAACGACCAGAATTCCAAGACCAAGATGACCCACGAAGACGTCACCGTCGAAGCAGCCGCCAAGATGATCGCCGCCGACCCCGAGGTCGTCGTGCTCGACATCCGCACCCCCGGCGAATATGCCGAGGGCCACATTCCGGGCGCCAAGCTGATCGACTACAAGGGCGCGAAGTTTGCGGAGCAGCTCAAGGAGCTCGACCGCAGCAAGACCTACGTCATGCATTGAGGCTCTGGTGGCCGAAGCAGCCGTGCGCTGCCGACCTTCCAAGAACTCGGCTTCGAGAACATCAAGCACCTGCCGGCCGGCTGGAAAGGCTGGGTCGCCGAAGGCAAGCCCGTCGAGAAGTAGCG
>JBGCDH010000119.1:0-15575 GCA_045105235.1 Planctomycetota bacterium
TAGAGCTGCGGCGTGTCGAACTGCGGACGGCTGCGCTCAAGAGCGAGCCACCCTCCCGACACAACTCGCCAAAGCCACCCATGAGGTTGGGAGTAGGTATTCCAGAACTCAAGCAGATCACCCTCGTCGAGCACACGGAAGCCGATCACCTCGCGGAAGAGAACTTGGCAAACCACGTGTGGCACCCCGAGACGCAAAGTGAGGTCGCATCCATCGAATGCCAGCGAGTCCAACTCAGGTGCTTGATACGCAGCCGAATCTTCGACAAGCGTGCACAACGGCTGGGCTGGGTCTGGCATGCCTAACGTCTTTGGTCGATCACCTGCAGCGCGAAGCGCTGTCAGGTGCAGCGACTAGTTAGCCCGCATCCAACACGACTGCCAGAGATTCATCAACCAGCATGCCTATCTCGCCGTCACGCCGCCCGAAGCCGACCCAAGTCGGCTCTTGGAACGAGTCGATCAGGATCTCGATCGGGGTAAACGACTCGGCATCCTCAAGGTGGACTGCCGTAGGCGCATCGAAGCACCTGGCCAACCAGCGATCCACCGTGTCGAACTCGGCCTGCGTGTCGCCATCCGCAACGCCGAGCAATAACTCCCGGCGCAGCGTTGGCCGCTCTGGAAAACCGCCAAGCAAGCGCAGCGGAGCCGACTCCTGCACAAGTCGCACGGCATCGCGAGACGTCAAGACATCCAGTGACGACGGAGGCGGCAGCTTCGGGCACCTGTGCCTTAACTCGGCCCACACGTCGGGACTGAAGATCGGTGTTCCGTGCGAAGCGAAGTAACTGGGAGCCTCGAACTCCCTCTCATCACACTCCATGAGCTCCCACGCCGGACTCCAAACGACATCGCGACCACAACGCCGGAACGCAACCCAGCCTCCTGAGGAGCAGCAGCTGTGTCCGCAGCACTCGCACACCTCGACTTGAACACCGCGAGGCTCAAACTCGATCAACTCGAGAGCGTTGCAGAGTTGCACGTCACCACAAGCAACAGCTGTCACGGCGTGGCGGCCGCCGAGCTCGAACGAAAGCTCTCGTGCAACGGGTTCAATCTGAGATACTCGAAACACGGCTCTGTCGGTCCAACAACATCTCGACAGACAACAACGGCTGGAAGCCGACCCCAAAACTGACATCTGCCCGAGCACAGATCCTACCCTCGGCGCTTTGCTTGCCGCAACGGGGCCCGGCGACAGCTTGCGCCGAGCGAATCGGCTCTCGCGCAGCACCAGCAACGTAGGCCGGCCGGTGCGGTATGCGGCTCCCAGGCGAGGGGTAAGACCGCTGGCACGGCCATTCTCGCGGCCGCTCTCGCGCCGACCTGCACGCGAGAGATCCGAGCGGCAGCCCCCGCGCAAACGGAAGCACACCGCGATCTCCACCGCGGCCTAGTTCAAGCCAACCGTGAACGACAGGCCGTTCGACGTGATGATGTTGAACGGGTTGATGCCCAACACCAGCGCACCCGTCTGGCCGTAGAACTGCGCACCCGAGAGGTTCGGGTCGTTCGGCACCGAGAACGAGAACTGGCCGGAGCCGCCGGCGACACCAAACTGACCGAGGATGGTCAGCTCCTGGTAGAGCAAGCAGCCGGGCATGCCGAGTGACGTCAGATCAAACGCTGGCGACAGCGGCACGGCGGACAGGATCGAGATGCCGCCGACCGATGCCGCCGGCACGTTCGTCGTCACCATGTCAAACGTCGTCCCCACCACCGGGCGAGCCGTTGCGTCGAGAGCCAGGTCAGGCGTTCCCGCCGTGCTGCTGCACACTTCGACCGTGCCGTTGAGGCTGGCCGAGATGTCGGTGCTGCCCGGATCGGCTGCGCCGCTCAGGCCAAAGCCCACCAGGTAGTCACCGCTCACCGTGATTGCCTGGTAGATGACGTTGACGCTGCCATCGTTCCAAAACTGGATCTGCACCGTGTTGCTGCCGGTGTTCGAGAAGTTCGGCACGTTGAGCCACGAGACAACCGCACGCTGGGAGTTGGCGTCAAAGTAGACGTCGCCGCCGTTGCTCGGGTTGAGGTCGCGCCACAGCGCCGCCCACATCGTGTTCTGCAAGAACTTGGCCGGCGTCGGCTCGTAGTTGTTGCCGCCGGCGTAGGCGCCATCGCTGACCCAGCCGTTGCTGCAAACGTCGAGCTGCGTGGTCGAGCCGCCCGGGTAGGCGAGCGTGAAGGGCAGCGTCTGCGTGTTGACGGTGTCGTCACCGTAGCCGAGCGCGTTGCTCGGCGTGATCCACGTGCCAACGCCCGGGATCAGCGTGTACTTCGTGCCGTCGAAAGCGAGCGACCACGACGAGTTGGCGAGGTCAAAGTTCGGGAACTCATACAGGGCTTCGTCGCAGACGATCGAAGTGCCGCCGCAGCCGGTGCCCACAACTGCGTAGCTCGCAAACGAGCCAGGGCCGCCGGTCTGGCCGACGCCGCCAGAAACCACCAGCGCGTAGTCGGCGTCGACGGTCCCGGTCTCAACGTGGTTGTCGGCCACAACGGACGACGCAATCACGTCGACGTTCCAGGCGCCCGCCGCCGGATTCTGAACAAAGACGTTTTCGATCGTGTTGACCGTGTCTTCGCTGCCGCCAGCTACCGACCAGACGCCGGACTCGAGACCCGTGTTGCCCCAGTAGACCGTGCCGCTTGGCGAGGTCACGCGCAGCGACAGATTGTTGACCAGGTGTTGAGCGGCTGCCGGGTTGGCGGCGGGCTCGTTCCAGTTGAGGCTGATCTTCAGCGACGGCTCACCGGCCGCGACCGTGATCACATGCTGGGTTGCTTGGCCCTGCTGCAGCACATCCGTCTCGTCGACGATATAGGTCTTGCTGCGGTTGTCCCACATGTCCGCCAGGCTCGGGAAACCCCAGCCCTGATGCTCTCGACGGTTGTCGGAGCTACCGGCGTTAAACGAATACGGACGTGCGCTGACGACCTGCAGTGCTTTGAGCGTCGTGAAGTGCGGACGGTTTTGGTGCGTCGTGCCGCCGGGCACGCGCAGCTGGTTGCCGAAGCGGCCAAAGCCAGGCGATGCCGAGTCATCCGTGAACATCTCGATCGCGATCACGTTGTGACCCGCCACGATCGGCGTAGCACCCGACGTGCCGCCAAAGCTTGCCGTCCAGCTACCGCTCGAGTAGCCGGCTGAGCCGGTGCGGTCCGAGGTGCCGATCGAGTCATAGTATGCGCACAGCGTCGGCTTGATGCGGCCATCGCTTGCCGGGCCGGTGCTGCCACCGTTGCTCCAGCTGTCGTTGTTCGGGTTGCTGTCGTCCTGGTGGCGCACGCCGCCAATCGAAAACACGTTTTTGGCCCACGCCTGCGGACGCGAATCCTGGTTGCCAGCGTTCGACTGCGACTGCGTCCACGCTAGGTCGTGGTCAAAGACGATGTCGTCCGACTCTGCCGAGACCGACGTGTAGAAGAACGTGCGCGCGTTGCCCCACGACGCCGTCGTGTGGCTGACGTTGTGCACGTCGACCAGATCGTCAAAGACCTGGTAGCGCGACGTCGTCACGGCGTTGTAGTTGGTGAAGAACTTGCCGGCGTCCGGAGCCATGCCGCGCACGGCCGGGTTCGAGTTGCCGTTGCCAAACACAATGCCGCCGGTCGCGTGACCGTGCGTCTGTGCCGTGTTGGCGCTGTTGACCGGCGTGACCGTGCCGGTGAAGTCCGGGTGCGAGGACTCGATGCCCTCGTAGATGTGCGCGTTGACGCCGGTGCCGGTGTAGCCGGCCTGTGCTTCGACATAGTTGCCGCCGCCCTGGATGCGGGCGTTGTCCATGTCGACTTCTTCGGGCGACCACTTGTCGATCCATAGCACCTGGTCCAGACCAGCGGCCTGCAGCAGCTGCGGGCCCGTCAGCGTCGCCGAGAACAGCAGGCTGCCGGCGTGGAGGTCTTCGACGACACCACCGAGCGCCGTGATCTGCTCAGCCAACGCGGCCTTGTCGTTGTGCTTGTCGGCGACGACGAGGTTGTAGCGAACCGGCGCGGCTTCGCGCCAAGCCTCGACTTTTTGCAGCTCCGGATCGAGACGATATGCCGGGTGGTAGTCGCCGACCCAGCGCACGCTCGCCAGCGACTGCAGCCCGGCCAGGTTCGCACCCGCGATGCGCACAATGTACGCATTGTCCGGCAGGTAGCCGATGACCTGGCCGCCGAGCGCGGTGATCGCCGTGCGGTCTGCCTGCGTTGGCACCGATGCAAACTGCGCAATGTGGAGGCGCTGCGCCTTGCCACTGCGCAATGCCATCGGCACTTCCGGTGCCGAAACGAGCGGATCAAACGTTCCGAATCGCAGCTGCAGCGCGGTGGACGCTGGCGCGGGAGACTGAGCAGAGAGAGAGGCTACAACGGCGCACGCAAGGAGCGCCGCCCGGGAAGCTTGGACGAGCATATGGGATGAGGGGAGGCGACGGGCAGAGTGTCGCCTAATTGTACCGCGAGGTTGGACGAGGCCTCGCCTCACCAGGTTCCCTCGCCATACGTGAATCCCGACTCATCCGACGGATATCCCCAGCCGTGCCAGCCATCGACAGCACATCGCAAGCCGATATGTCACCGCATCTGCCGGTAACGCCCACCCGAATCGTTGGCCAACCACTCGAGCACTTCGAGGTTGCCACCCACCGCGATCGTGTGGATCTTGACCTTGCGGAAGCGGTTCCATTTGGCCACGGCTTCGCGGATACGGAAGGGATCGATGACCGCACCGGTCGTCGGCTCACCATCCGACATGACGAAGATCGTGTCGACGTCCGGGTCGTCGAAGGCTTGCTCCATCGAGTCGTAGAGGTTGGTGCCCCCGCTAGCCCCAAGCCGTTCGACCCAGGTCAGCGCATCGGTGCGGCTCTTGGCATCGCTCGTGCCAATGCCCTGCTCATGCCAGCGCGCAACGCCCGTCGAGAACGCATAGATATTGAACAGCGCGCCGCCATCGAGGTTTTCAATCGCCTGCGTCAGCTCCTGCTTGGCGATATCGATCCGAGCCGCCGGCCGGCCGTCGAACGTGCGGCCATACATCGCCTCCAGCATCGAGCCGGAGACGTCGAGCACAAAGATCACGCGGTGTGACTCGACCTTGATGCCGAAGAACTTCGCCTTTGCAGTCGTGCGCTGCGTCAGCCGCCGCTTGACGCGCTCTTTGTCGGCTTTGTCGAGTTCCTTCTCGGTGGCCACCTTGAAGTCTGACTTGGCCGTCTGCCACCAGCGCGCCCACTTTTCGCCGTCTTCTTCAAACGGCTGCGCGGTCAGCTGCCACAGCGCTTCGGCGACGTGCTTTTTCATGCGGCCAACCTCGACCTGCATGCGCTCGATCAAGTCGGCGACCGCTTTGGCCTGACGCAGCGCGACCAGGCCATCGACCGCCAAGTAGCGCGTCGACCAGTCCGGATGCTTGAGCGCGGCGAGGATCGCCGGCAGCTGGCGCTTGTCGCGGGCCTTGGCCAAAACAGCGACGGCGGCGTTGCGCACGTCGGGGTTTTCGTCGGCGGCGTAGCCGGCGATCTCCTTGAGCCACGAGCTCATGCCGCCCTTGATCTCGTTGAGCGCTTCGAGCGCGGCGCGACGGTCGCTTGGCTCAACGGGATCGGCCAGCAGCTCGCGGAGCGGCTCGACCGACTCGCGATCGCGCCGCACGCCAAGCGCCTGTGCCGCGGCGCTGCGCACTTCCGCCGACTTGTCGCCGAGCTGCTTGCGGATCTTTGCCAGCAGCTTGTCGCCCTCGAGCTTCACGGTCGCCTGCAGCGCAAAGACCTTCTCGTGCGGCTTGCCTTTGCCGATCAGTTTGGCGAGCTTTTTCTGAACCTTGGCGTCGCTCATTTCCGACAGCAGCCGCGCCATCTCAAGGCGTAGATCGGCTTGCGTCACATCGCGCTTCTTGGCCAGCTTGAGGAACGAGGAGACGCATTTCGGGCCCTTCGCCTCGGCGACGATACGAGCCGCGGCGGCGCGGTCGGCGCCCGGAAAGTCGACGCGATCCAGCAGCCAGGTCGCCATATCGGCCGCCTTGCCCATGTCGCGCCGGTCCATCCAGTCGAGCGCGCGTCGGCGAATCTTGGGGTCGTATTCGCGCTTGAGCGTTTCGACCAGCTCCTTCTCGGTGAGCTGCGGCAGCAGGCCCTCGAAAGCGAGCAGCCGGATGGCGTTCAACTCCAACGGCCGGATCGCGCCGCTCTCATCCTTTTGCTGCTTGCGCTCGAGGTTCCAGAGACTGCGGTAGTACTCCGCGTCCGTGGCATCAGCCATGCGCACGTGGTGCTCCATCGCCGCCAGCCGCAGGTCGTCAGAAGCCTTGGACGCGATGATCTGGTAGAGCAGCTGCTTGCCGATCGTGGCCGACTCGCCGACACCGCGCAGGGCAAAACCGCGCATCACCTCATCCTCGGTGGCTCCAGCGATGGCGGCGAGCTTGTCGAGCGCGGGCTGCTGGCTTTCGGGCAGATTGGCAAACCAGCCGAGCGTCTTGGTGATCTCGCGACGAAACAGCAGCGTCGCGCAGCGCTCGTAGGCGTCGGCCAACCCCACCGCCGCCTCGCGTGAACGCGCGCGGCCGATCTTTTCCACCACCGCAAGGTCGCAGTCGTCCTTCTCACGGTGCAGCTTCGAAACCAGGTCGCCGACATCGCTCTGGGCCATCAGCGATGGGGCCAGCGGCGCTGCAAGCGAGCAGAGAATCAGGATCAGAATGTGGCGCAGGGCCATGCGGTGTCTCGACATACGGAATTGGCGGGGTCGCGCAAATCATCGAACGCCTGAGCGAGCCGGTCAAGACGGGCCCAAGAGGTTGCGCGAAGCTGTCGATTCGGTTATTATGCCGAATCGTGGGCAAAGTCGGCACAATCACCGAATCCGTATTCGTGGCGGTCACCGCGGATGTCGTCGCCTCGCGCCAACACGGCGATCGCAAGGCGCTGCAAAAACAGCTGCTGGCGGCGCTGCGCAGCGCCAGCGACGAACTGGGCCGCGCGCTGGTGGCAGACGCGCAGCTAACCGCCGGCGACGAGGTGCAAGCGCTGCTGCGCACGCCAACGGCCACGATGCGGCTGCTGCAGCTGCTGTCGGATGCCGTGCACCCGACGCAGTTCACCTTTGGCATCGGCTTTGGCACCCTCAGCACGTCGCTGCCCAGCCGCCGGGCCGCACGGCGGCTGCCGCTGCTCGATGGCCCTTGCTTCCACCACGCCCGCACGGCGCTGGAGGAGGCGCGCAGCCGCGGTGCCTGGGCCGCCGCGCACGGCTTTGGCCCATGGCAAGAGCCGCTCAACGCGCTGCTCGAACTGCTCGGCAACCTGCGTCAAGGCTGGACCGAAAAGCAGGGCCAGTACGCCGGCGCCGCCCGCACGGCCGCGCAAAAAGACGTCGCAAAGCGCTTCGGCGTCAACCCATCGGTCGTCAGCGAAAGCCTCAAGGGAGCGCGCCTGGAGCTGGTCCGGCGCGGCGAACACGGCGCCGAGGCGCTCTTGCGCCAATTCACCGATTCTGCCGAATTCACTCAAAGTTCGGTAAAAAGACCGAACCCGTCGTCGCACCGTCGCGACGGCACCAAAAGAAGCCCCAACGCATGAGCCCGTCCGTCTTCGTCTTCTTGCTGCTCGGCCATGCCATCGGCGACTTCGCCTGGCAGAGCCGCGACCTCGCCGATCGCAAGGGCCGCGAGTTTGGCGCACTGATGCGCCACGGAGCGCTGGTTGGCGCAGCCCATATCGTCGCGCTGATACCGCTCTGGTGGCTCGGCGGATCGCAAACCTGGACGTGGGCCTGGCTGCTGCCGGCAATCGTCGCGGCCCACCTGCTTGTCGACGCGATCAAGGGCGCCGTCGACCGGCGCCGAGGGGCCTCTCTGACAACGTTCTTTGTCGACCAGGGGCTGCATGTCGCTTGCCTGGCGTGCGCGGCGGGATGGGCGGCGCCGTTTTCGGCACTCGATCTATGGTGGCTCAGGACCGACGCGCTGGTCACCAAAACGATGTACCCGAGCCCGCCCGAACACGGCTTCCTGGTCCTTCGCGCTGTCATCGCCGCCACCGCCTACCTGCTGTGCACTCTGGCTGGATCCGCCATCGTGCGGCTGGTCTTGGCCGGCCGCCAGCCGCCGATGCCATCTGGTCAGCCAGCTCAAGCAGCGACCGATACGCCAGCTGATCCACCAGCTGATGAACAGGCTGTGGCGCAGCAGCAGCAGCAGCAGCAGACCGCGCGCATGGGTCACACCATTGGCGTGCTCGAACGCGCACTCGGCCTGTCGCTGGTGCTGCTCGGCGCATGGGCCGGCCTGGCCGGCATCATTGCGGCCAAGTCGATCGCGCGCTTCAAGGATCTCGAAGACCGACCGTTCGGCGAGTATTTCCTCGTCGGCACCCTAACCAGCCTGCTGGTCACCGTTGCCATTGGCGCCGCGACCACTGCCTGCCTCGCCACCCTGCCGTCATGACCGCCGAAGCTACCTTCCTCTTCGTCGTGCTGTTCTTGGCACTGGTCAGCTTCTACACGCAGCGGCTGCGTCCCGACGTCACGGCCCTGCTCGTCATGCTGTCGCTGCTGCTGCCGTGGCGCACCAGCGAGAGCGGCCTGCTCGCGGTCCTCACGCCAAGCCAGGCCTTCCACGGCTTCGGCAGTCCAGCGCTGCTGATGGTCGCATCGATGTTTGTGCTTTCGGCCGCGATGGTGCGCACCGGCGCAGCCCAGATGATGGGCGGCCGACTGCTCAACGCCGGCGCCACCACCGAACTGCGCTTCCAGCTGACGGTGCTGACGCTGGTCACCGCCTTTAGCGCCATCGTCAACGACACCACCACCGTGCTGGTCTGGATGCCGCCGGTCATGGCGATCTGCCAGAAGCGCGGCTACTCGCCCTCGCGCATCCTGATCCTGCTGGCGTTCGCTTCGCTGCTCGGCGGCAAATGGACGCTGATCGGCACGCGCAGCAACGTCATCCTCAGCGACTACCTGCTGGAACGATCTGGCGAAGGCCTCGGCTTCTTTGCGTTCGCGCCGCTCGGCGCCATGGTGTTCCTATCGTGCCTGCTGTGGTTCATGCTGGTCGGCCGACGCTTTTTGCCGCAGGCCCCGCCCAGCAAGTCGCTCGAGAGCCGCTACGACGTTGCCGAGTTCTTGACCGAAACGATGGCCGAGCCCGACTCCGACATCGTCGGCAAAACGCTCGGCGAGCTCGATCTGCCCGGCAACGACGTCACGGTGCTGCAGGTGATCCGCGGCAAAGAGTTCTTGCCGCCCAACGCCTGGCTGAAGGTGCTGGCCAACGACGTGCTCGTCATCCAGGGCCGCATCACCGCGATCACCGACGCACTGCACCAGGGTTTGAGCGTCAAAGAAGAGCTCAAGGTCGATGACAAAACCCTGCGCTCGGCCGACCTGCGCATGGTCGAAGCCGTGCTTCCCCCAGACAGCGAACTCCTGGGGCGGTCGCTCCGCGACCTCGACTTTCACCATCGCTACGGCGTCAGCCCGCTGGCGATCAGTCGCGGCGGCCGCTCGCTGCGTGAGCGGCCGCTTGCCGTCAAGCTCAAGAGCGGCGACTCGCTGCTGCTCGTTGGCCACGAGGCCGAACTGCAGCGGCTGCGGCGCAACCCGCACCTGATGCTGCTCGAGTCGCTGCCGCTACCAACCGCGCGGCGTCGCCAGGCGTTCACGGTGATCGGCATCATGGCCGCGATGGTGATCTGCAGCGCGACCGGAATCCTGCCGCCGGCCGTCGCCATCCCGTTTGCTGCGATGGCGGCCGTGTTGACGGGCACCGTCGGCATGCGCACCTCGTACGAATCGATCGACCTGCAGGCGCTCGTGATCGTCGGCGCGATGATCCCCTTCGGCGAAGCGCTGCAGGTAACCGGCACGGCCGAGTGGCTGGCGCAGTCGCTGGCGACGTCGTTTGCCGACAGCTCGCCGCGGATCCTGCTCGGCGCGATCCTGCTGCTCGCCGTCGTGCTGACCCAGTTGATCGAGAATGCCGCGGTCGCCGTCGTGCTCGCGCCCATCGCGTATGCGCTGGCCCAGGCTTCTGGCTGCGACCCGAGCGCCTTCTTGCTCGGCGTAGCTATTTGCGTGTCGTCAGCCTTCGTCACGCCGTTTGCCCACGAATCGACGATCCTCGTCATGGGACCTGGACGCTACCGCTTCCGCGACTACGTCGTGCTCGGCGGGCCCTTTGCCATCCTGACGTGGCTGGTCACCACGTGGACCCTGCCGTGGTTCGTACCGCTGCGCTAAGCGCGGCGGCCTCGCCTTCGCAACCGTCGCTACGCCAGCAGCGAACGGACCATGCGCGCCACCTCGCGCGGCGGGCACGGATGGCGCAGCACCGCCGCCGGACGCCCCTGACCCGTCCAGACATCAAAGCGCTCGTCGTCCGGAGCGGGCAACGCCCCCTCGGAATCGCTGCTGGACTCGACCAAAGCAACCTGTAGGCCACAGCCTTTGGAGCCCGAGTCGCGCCAGCCGGTCTTGAGCGCCAGCACCGTCGCCACCAACTCGCGCTCGGCCGACGCCGCATGCAGCAGCAGCAGGTCCACATCGGAGCCGGCGTCCCGCAGACGTTCCAACAGCTCGGCTTCGTCGGCGACGACGGCGGCGCACACGTCGAGATCCACCAGCGGCTCGAGCAGCTCGCGCCGCACGACTTCGTCGCGAGCGAACACGAGCACGCGCGGCGGCGTCGGCTCGCTCTGGCCAGCTGCCAAGGCCGCAACATCGACCAACGGTGAACCATCTCGATCCGATTCGCTGCGATCTGCGGCGGCACCGTCCGCTACCGGCAACCAAACCCGAAAACGCGTGCCGCATCGCTGCTCGGGAGCCGACCCTGGCACCTCTGCCAGCGACCCCATCTGCGCCTGCGCCCCCATCTCGGCCTGCGTTGCCGCGGGCGGGACGTCGATGCAGAGCGCGCCTTCGTGGCGGCACAGGATCTCCTGCACGGCCGCGAGGCCGAGCCCGTGCCCGCCGCTCTTGGTGCTGAAGAACGCGCGAAAAATCCGCGCGATCGTCGCCGCATCGATGCCGGCACCGTTATCGGACACCTCCACGCATACGTAGCGACCAGGCGCCACATCTCGGCCAAGCTGACAGCAGCGCAGATCGCCTGCGCTGAGATCCTCGACGCAGGTCCGCACCTTGATCGTTCCGATGCCGCGATCGACCGCCTCATAGGCGTTCATCATCAGGTTGAGCACAACCTGATAGATCTGCGAAGCGTCCCCCGCGACCGCCGGCAGCTCCTCGGCGTGCTCTTCGACAACCGTCACGCGACGGCTGCGCTGCACCGTCGTCAGCCGCAGCACCTCGGCGACGATTTGGCGGCAATCCACATCGCCCGACTCCTGCGCCCGCGCCGCCGCAAACTTGAGGATTTGCGCGCACAGCTCGGCCGAACGCTTGGCGGCGTCCTCGATGTTGCACAGCACTTCGTCCTGGTCGATATCGAGTTCGGGATTGTCGCGCACAAGCTGCAGGATCTCGGTATGGCCGAGGATCGCCGTCAGCATGTTGTTGAAGTCGTGGGCAACCCCGCCCGCCAGACTCGCCAGACTCAACTGTCGCTGCGAGCCGAGCAGGTGCCGCGAAATGGAGCTGTGACGACGCTCGGCACGCTCGAGATCCACTCGCGCAAGGCAGCCTTGCAGCGTGACCGCAAAGCGATCGAAAACCGCGGTGAGCGAAGCAAACCATGCATCGTCGAAGGGCGCCGCATTCTCCGTCGCAAGCAGTTTGAGAAAGCCGACCCCGCGCAGCTGCACGACCAGCATGGCCGGCCGCTGCCGCAGACCTTCGCCGCCAGCAACCGCGCCGCCGCCGAACTCCTGCAGCAGTTCCTGGTCACCGGGGTCGTCGCCGCCAGGGCCGCCCGCGCCGCCAGGGCCGCCAGGGCCGATCGAGAACCAGCGCTCCGCGCCCGCGCGACGAACCAGCACGTGGTGGCCCGGCAGCGACCAGGCCACTTCGGAGCCGACCGGCAATGCCTGCACCAGTTCGTGCCTGCCAGCCATGCGCGACGCCGAACGGCGCACCCACACCGAAGCCTGTTCCAAGGCCAGCCGCCCGGCACCGTCACGGCTCGCAAGCAGCGCCGTCAAGAATGCGCGGCAGGCTGGCTGGAGCTCGGCCGAAGCGCCGCTCGCGAGCGCAAGCTCCAGCAGCGTGTCGGGCGACCAGAGCGACCGACCGTGCGTCGACGCTGCAGCCACGCGGATCTCGCCACCGAAAACCTCTCCGCCGGCGGCATCTCCACCAGCAGCTGGACTCTTCATCACCTCGCCCACGCGAGCCTCCTGAAAGCAACCAACATCCGAATACACGTGCCGGACTGCCGGCCCCACCTCTCAAGCGGACCGGAGCGCCTGCACTCCTGGACGCGAAAGAATAGAGAGCCCAGAGATTCGCGCCAGAGAAACTCCTCGCCGGCAATCTGGCATTCAGGATGGCAGTTCTCCCGACGCAAGAGGGACGCCGTCCACGTCGCAGGCGCCACGGTTGCGAAACTCGCTGTGGAACGCACACGAACAATCGGCACACTGCCAGAATGCTCGGCCGCAGCCGCCCGACGAGGCGCCCCCAACATCTGCTAGGCGCCTCCGCCGCCTTTGCCTTCACCCTCCTCGCCGCCCCCCCAGCTCCGGCGCAGGCCCCCTCGCCCGGCAGCACCCCGCTGCCGAACGGCACCGGCAACGTCATCGCCAGCTCCGAGTGGACGATCCTGCGCGGCTCCCAGCTCGGCGAAAGCGAACGCGCCAGCGACCCGGCCAACGAACGCGCTCGCTTGCTGCTGCAGCAGAGCCTGGCGGAGCTGCGCAGCGACGCGCCGGCTCCAGAGGCGGCCAACAGCGAAAGCACGGAGGACGCGAGCGCTGCCGCAGCGGTGGACGATTCGTCACACGTCTTGCTCTACCGCATGGGCGCAAGCGACAGCCAGCTGCGCATCGTGCACGCCTACAGCGACGCCGTCGAAGCCGACTTCGAAGCGATCGCCGCGCCCGACTCGATCCAGCGCATGCGCGATGCCCTGCTCGACGCGCTGCAGCAGCAGGACGACACAACGGCCAACTACCTAGGTGCGACCACCGCAACCTTTGCCGACAACGAACAGCCGGTCACGCTCTTGCAGCTGCAAACGACGCGTGGCGAAATCCGTCGACTCCTAGACGTCTACGTCGTGCCGGCAGGAGAACGCCTGCAGTACTTCGAGGCTTCGTATGACGCCGACGACGCCGACGGCGCCGCCAGCTGCGCACAGCTGATCGGCACCTTCGACGGCATGCGCGAGCCCGAAAGCCGCGGCCGCGGGCTGATGATCGGTGCCGTGGCCGGCGCCGTTGCCGGCATGCTCGCCGCGATGCTGAGAAGACGGCGCCAAGCCAAAACTCTGATCCAGCCGCAGACTGGAAGCCGCGGCAGCGCCGGATAACGTTCCTGCCTGCCGGGGTCAGCCGGCATGGAGGATCCACTTGACAGACAAGAGCAGCATCAGCGCTCGCATTGCCCGCGAGCTCGACGTCCGAGAAGAACAGGTCGACAAAACGATCGCCCTGATCGACGACGGCGCAACCGTTCCATTCATCGCCCGCTACCGCAAGGAAGTGACCGGCGGCCTCGACGACACGCAGCTGCGCACGCTCGAAGAGCGGCTCACCTACCTGCGTGAACTCGACGACCGCCGCAGCACCATCCTGCAGAGCATCACCGAACAGGGCAAGCTGACGGACACGCTGCGCCGCGCAATCGAGGCGGCCGTCACCAAGCAAAAGCTCGAAGACCTCTACCTGCCCTACAAGCAGAAGCGCCGCACGCGCGCGATGATCGCACGCGAGCACGGCCTGCAGCCGCTCGCCGATCAGATCCTGCAGGATCCCAGCAAGGACCCGCGCGAGGTCGCCAAGTCGTTCACGAACGAAAACGTCGCCGACGCCGATGCGGCGCTCGAGGGCGCACGCTTCATCCTGATCGAGCAGTTCGCCGAAGACGCCGAACTGGTTGGCCGGCTGCGCGAATGGCTGCAGCAAGATGCGCGCATCGTGACGCGCGTGCAGAAGGGCAAGGAGACGAACCAAGAGGCGCAGCGCTTCCGTGACTACTTCTCCCACGACGAGCCGCTGGAAAACGTGCCGAGCCACCGGGCCCTCGCGTTCTTCCGGGCGCGCAAAGAAGGCTTCCTCGACGCCTGGCTGGGCTTCGAAAGCGAAACCGCGACGGCCGAAGACGACAACACGTGCGAGCCCATCGGCAGCTCCGAGCAGGGCCAGCGCTTTGTCATGGAGCGCTTCGGCTTGCGCGACGAAGGCAAGCCGGCCGACGCCTGGCTGGCCTCGACCGCGCGGCTGGCGTGGAAGGCCAAGCTCGGCCTGCACGTCGAGACCGACCTGATGGCGCAGCTGCGCTCACGCGCCGAAGAGCAGGCGATCAAGGTGTTCGCCGACAACCTGCGCGACCTGCTGCTGGCGGCGCCCGCCGGACACAAGTCCATCCTCGGCCTCGACCCGGGGCTTCGCACCGGCGTCAAGGTGGCGATCGTCGACCGCACCGGCAAGCTGCTGGCCACCGAGACGATCTACCCGCACGTGCCGCGCAACGACTGGGACGGCTCGCTGCGCACGCTGGCGCGACTCTGCAAGCAGCACGCTGTCGAAGTGGTCTCGATTGGCAACGGCACCGGCTCGCGCGAGACCGACAAGCTGGTTGCCGACCTGATCAAGGGCCACGCCGATCTCAACCTGCAGAAGCTGGTCGTCAGCGAAGCCGGCGCTTCGGTCTACTCGGCCAGCGAACGCGCCGCGATGGAGTTTCCGACCCTCGACGTGTCGCTGCGCGGTGCGGTCTCGATCGCACGCCGCCTGCAGGATCCCCTGGCCGAGCTGGTCAAGATCGACCCGAAGGCGATCGGCGTCGGCCAGTACCAGCACGACGTCAACCAAAGCCAGCTGGCGCGCACGCTCGATGCGGTCGTCGAAGACTGTGTGAACCACGTCGGCGTCGACCTCAACACGGCGAGCGAAGCGCTGCTCGGCCGCGTCGCCGGACTGTCCGCTTCCATGGCCAAGAACATCGTCGCGCACCGCGACGCCAACGGCCCGTTCGCCACCCGCAAGGAGCTGCTCAAGGTCTCGCGCCTCGGCCCCAAGGCGTTTGAGCAGGCCGCCGGCTTCCTGCGCATTCCGGGCGGCACCAATCCGCTCGACCAGAGCTCGGTGCACCCCGAGGCCTACCCGGTCGTCAACCGCATCCTGGAGCAGACCGGCACCGAGATGAAGGATCTGGTCGGCAACCGCGACGTGCTGCAGAAGCTGCGCCCGGAGGAGTTCACCGACGACACGTTTGGCGTGCCGACGGTCACCGACATCCTCGCCGAACTCGAAAAGCCGGGCCGCGACCCACGCCCAGAGTTCAAGGCCGCAGCCTTCCAAGAAGGCGTCGAGTCGATCACGGACCTCAAGGAAGGCATGCAGCTCGAGGGTGTGGTTTCCAACGTGACCGCGTTTGGTGCGTTCGTCGACATCGGCGTGCACCAGGACGGGCTTGTGCACATCAGCCAGCTCGCCGACCGCTTTGTCGAAGACCCAC
>JBGCDH010000120.1:0-15237 GCA_045105235.1 Planctomycetota bacterium
GTGGCGCGCACGATTTGCGCCGCGAGAGAGCGTACTTGGACATCGTAGCGGCCGGCGACGATGCCGGCCATTGGCAGCGAACCGTCGGGCCGGATCCGCGGCCGCATTTCGATCCACGGCTTCGATTCGCGCACACCGGCCAAGCGACGCCACAAGGTCACGTCGGCGCGTTTGCCGGCGAACTCTGGCGGCAGCCGCAGGACGAGCGTCTGCGGCGCCGTGACGCGCAGCTGGTCGGCCAGCTTGGACCAAGCGACACGGAGGGTCTTGCTTGCTTCGGGTTTGCCTGCGGCGGCCGGCGGCGGCCGCTGCCGCTGCCGCGGCCGCTGCGCTCCCGCGTCGAGCGCGCGCACCGCATCACTCGGCGACTGCAGGCGAGCGTTGTCAAGCATCGCGCCGCCGCCGCCGCCGCCGCCAAACGAACTGCGCTTCGCGGCCCCGCCCACAACGGTATCGACGGCCTTGCGAGCCGCGTCGCGACCACTGTGTTCGCCCGATTCGTGGCGCTCGCGGCCGCTGGCCAGCCACAGAACGCCGGCCAAGACGACCAGCGCACCCGGAATCCCCCACCAGTGCGGCCGCTTTCCCATCCTGAGACCATCGACCGGGACCCAGCAGCGACTGAAGCGGGGGAGCAAGCGGGAACGCTTGCTGGGGAAGAGCAAGCGGGAACGCTTGCTGGGGTCCGCCGCCCGCGCGACATCGGCCGGCCCGCCGGCAGGACGCACCGAAGCGCTACCGGCTCGACAAACGAGCCGCGAACGCGCGTCGGTCCTCGCGATGCGCGGCCGCGCCCCCCTTTGCGCCGCCAGCATCCCATCGCGCCAAACGCGTGCACAGCCCGACAAGCTGCGGCCAGACCTCGGACTTCGCCGCGGCCGCCGCAGCGCCTGCCGCCACGCCTGCACCAGCGCCCGCCAACGCCGCCTGCACGACCCCCGCAACCCAGTGCGGCGCCGGTAGATCGTCGAAGGCTCGGTCGAGCACCCAGAGGGCCGCGCGGTGCTCCCCGGAAAGCGGTGCGAGAATGCGGCGCGCTGCGGTCAGGTCTTGACGACGCAGGATCGGCGGCAGCCGCGCCAGCAGCAGCCAGGCAGAGCCGTGTCGGCTGCCGCTCTGTCGCTGCAGCACGCGCGGCATGTGCTGTCGCACAAGCCAGTCGATCGCCGCCATGCCGCGCGCCCGTTCGACGGCGGCCGTGCGGCGCGAGCCGACCAAGAGCGGCACCAGCGGCCGGAGATGGCGATGGCGTTCGGCAATCGTCATGCCGTCGTTGCTGGCGCGCACCAGCGCCGCGAGCACGGGGCATGCGCAGACGGGCTCGTCCGAGTGCTCCTCGCCGCCGAGCCACGCGACCATCTCCATCGCGCACATGCCTTCGTCGCGGGTCGCGTGCGAGCCGCGCTGCAGCGGGAACGTATGAGATAGCGACAGCCGCTCGACGGATGGATTCATGGCAGTGTTGGGATGGCTTGCTGCCTCTCGCAGCGTGCCTGGGCGCTGCGCACCAGTGTAGTGCATCTGGTCGACGGGGTACGACCCGCGATGCGCGCGGCGAGAGGCCGATGCGATCGCCCACTGGGGCGAAGCCGGGCCTTGCCGCCACCGCAACGAAGCCGCGCAATCGCGAATCAGCGCGTCACAAACAGCTCGGCCGTGACGTTTTCTCTGGCGCCGGACGGCTTGGGAATCGACAGCAAGTGCGCCAGCAGCACGACGCCAAAGCCCGGCGTCGTTGCGTGCATCACGGTCTTGCCGCGCGCGATCAACGGCCCCATCGCAAAGCCAATCACCTCGCGGTCGTAGGCGTGCGGCGAACCATGCGACGCGGGCGTCGTGCCGTTAAGCCAGTATGGCGCCAGCACAAACTGCACGTCGCCTTCGCGGCCGTCGACCATGCCGTAGGCAAGCGCACGCCGGATCGGGTCGGGGTGCGCATGGTCCTTGGCCAGCTCCATGCTCGGATACGCCGACTGCACGCCGCGCACGCGCGCCGCGGCGGCCGCCGCGACCTTTGCCATCGCCGCGTAGGAACGGCCGAACGTCGTGGGGTTGAGGTAGACGGCGTTGTCGCCCACGTGCGCGACATAGCGCACGACCGGCTTGGCCTCTTGCTCGTCACCGTCACCCTTGGCAGAGTCCGCATCCGCGACCGCCGCCGAGTCGATCTCCGCAACGCTGGCGCTGCCCACCGGCGGACCGAACTGCTTGCGCAAGGCCCCTTCGACCGAAGAGCGCACCCAGGCGTTGATGGGACCGCGTCCGGCCGGGGTGCCGCGCATGCGCGCCGCTTCTGGCGTCTGCGCCACGCCGTGGTCCGCCGTCACAAAGATCGACCAACCGCCGACGCCCGCCTGCTTGTCGAAAGCGTCAAAGAGCTTGCCGAGATCGCGATCGAGGCGCAGCAGGGCGTCGCGCGCTTCGACCGAGTCCGGGCCAAAGTAGTGGCCGACCACGTCGGTCGACGAAAAGCTCACGCACAGCAAGTCGGGCACGTCGTCGCCACCGAGATCCATACCCACCAAAGCCGCTTCGGCCGCCAGCCGCACCGCGGTGTTGCCAAAGGGCGAGGCGTAGATCTGGCTGTAGTAGGCCTTCTTGGGCTCTGTGTCGCCGCCGGTCAGCGGCTGCGGCAGCGTATGGCCCTTGAGCCCATTGGCGTGCACGCGCTCAAAGACGCGGTCGTCGACCAGGCCGTCGTAGGCTTGCTCGGGCCCGGTGCGCGTCCACGACGAACCAAACCAAGCCGACACTTCGTGGCGCTGGTTGAACTCGGCCAGCCACTGCGGCACTTCGTCGCACCAGGTGCGATTGGTGACCAGCATGCCGCGCGTCGTGTCAAACCAGGCGCAGATGTCCGCGGCGGCACCGCCCATCAGGATCGCCGAACGGTCTTTCCAGCTGATGCTGGCGACCTTGCTGCCGGGCAGGTGCGCTTTGACGCTCGCCGATAGCGTGGGCGCGCGCAGCCAGATCGGGCCGCGGTTGGCGCCTTCCGGCAGCTCTTCGAGCGCCTTGGCGGGCGCTTCGACGCAGTAGATCGACTCGCCGCGTTCGGGCGACCACCACGCATTCTTGCCGACGCCGTGCACGCACGCCGGCGCGCCGGTGCCGATCGTCGCATGGCCAGGCCCGGTCTCGGTGCAGGCGTGCTCGTAGGCGCAGTTGGCGAAGGTGACGCCGCCGTCCTGGAGCCGGCGGAAGCCACCGTCCTCGGCGAACCACGGCTCGGCCGAGGCGAACACCCACTCGGCGAGCTGGTCGACGGATAGCAACACGCACAGGCGCGGCTTGGGATTGCCCGGAAAGCGCTGGCCGACGGCTGCCGTGCCGAGTCCCGCGACCGCCAGCAAAGCAAGCGCAGATGCAAAAGCCGCCGGCAGCCGGCAGAGATCAGACGCGGCAGTCAAACGCTTCATGCTTGGACCATTCTGCAGACTCGCTCGATCGTGCGCCACGGCAGAAGACCGAGATGGTAGATCGCGAGCGATGCAATGCGGTGCTGCGCGCACAAATCCCGCGTCTTGGCAAGATCTTGGTCGCTGGCAAACTGCGGCGCCTTGGGCCAGATGCAAAGACGGCGCGGCGAAGAGCCCACCCCGACCATGCCGCCGTGCTGGAGCAGGCTCTGGATCTGGTCCGGCGACTGGCCGTAGCACGTCAGCACGCGCTCGTCGGGCGCGGGAAACGAAGCTGCGGCCGCGACCGCGAGCTGGCTGCCGGTAAACCATGGGTCGGGATGCACCTGCACCGCGCGCGCCAGCTTGCCAGAGGCGCCGACCACGGCGGCTGCCAATTCGCCGGCCACCGTGCGGCGAACCGCCAGCACCGCTTCGGTAGCCGCGCGCTGCGCGTCGTCGAGCTCTGCCGGCCCCATCGGCACGGCTGCCGGCGCCATCGCGTCGCCCGACGTCACCACGCCGTCGACGATTGCGCGCACGCGGCTGCGAACCGCGTCGCCGTCCTGGCCCAAGCGCGCGTGCACCTCGAGGCACGCCGAACAAAAGCACGACGACAGCGCGAAGCCCAACAGCCCCTTCGGCTCAAAGCTCTTCTTGTCGTGGTGGCTCGAGTGCTGGATGCCCATTTGGCCGAGTGCTTCGAGCTCGATCGTCTGCAGGCCATCGTGCGCTGCCAGCTCGCGAACCATCGCAACATGGTGGCGCTGTACCGACGACTGCGACGGACACAGCGCGTACGGGTAGCGATCGCCGTGCGCGTTCTCGACGCACGCGTCAAGATGCTGCGCACCGAGCCGCGAGTTGTGGCCGAAGACCGTCCAGGCGCGTACGCGCAGGCCGAGTCCCGCCGCTTCGCCGCACAGCGTTTCGAGCGGCGACGGCAGACCTGGCTGAATCTGCGACGACGTCTTCGGCTGCAGCGCGCCGAACGGCTCAAGCTGCTTGGGACGAAAGTGCAGCGTTCCGTCCTCAAGAAAGCGCACGCGCTTGAGCGGGTGCCACGGCACCAGCCAGCGGCCGTCGTGGTAGCTGGTCGCGAGCGAAAGCTCGTGGATGCCGAGATCGACCAGGCGCTGCAGGCCGCCATCGACACGCATCGCCTCGAGATCGAACGGGTGCACGTAGGCAGCCAGTTGCATGACCGGAGCGTAAGTCCTGCCGGATCTCGCGCTACCATGTGTTGGTGAGCCCTCGCTTGATCCGTGCCCTCTTCTCGCTCGCCGTCGCGGCGGGTTCCTGCCCCGCAACCGAACAGCAGCCGTCACCTGCCACAGCCGGCCACGAGCCGGCGGCGGCGGCGACCGCAAAACAGGATCTGGTCCTGCGCCGCGACGGCAAGGTGGCGGCGCGCCTGGTCGCGCGCGACTGGGATCCCGCCAAGCCGCGCGCAACCTGCAAGCTCTACCACCACATCTACGCGCCGGACGGCCGCCTGCTGACCAAAGGCGAAGGTGGCCAGTTCGAACACCACCGCGGTCTCTTCGTCGGGTGGAACCAGACCAAGTGGACCCGAGCAAGCGGCGCGCATCGCCAAGAAGAAGGCCTCCAAGCCGACTTTTGGCACATGCGAGACGGCGCGCGCCAGAGCCTGGTCGGACACCGGCCGCCGGCGCAGCTGGGGCTCGGCGACGGCGGCCAGCACGCGGAGATCCTCTGGCACGTCGACAGCCCAACTGGCGACAAGCGGGCCGTCACCGAGCACCGCGGTCTCGAGGTCGTCGAAGAGTCAGCCGATCACCACGTGCTGCGCATGATCGTGCGATTGGCCCCGGCCGAGCCCGATACCAAGGTCGTGCTGCAGGGCGATCCGCAGCACGCCGGCCAGCAGTTCCGTGCGCTGCAGCAGTTTGCCGAGAAGGGCGCCGAGCCGGCCCGCTATCTGCGTTCGGATGGCGCGACGGACAAGGGCAACGACGTCTGGCTCCAGTGCACGTGGATCGCCGCGATCCTGCCGCTGGCCGACGGCGCGGTCACCGTGCTGCGCATCGAGACGCCGCCCAAGAGCAAGATGCCGCCGCCCACGTGGTCCACGCGGCCCTACGGGCGCTTTGGGGCGACGCGCAAGCTAACGCTGCCAACGCATACCGAGGACGAGCGCAAGGCCGGCGGCAAGATCGCGGCCACGACGCTCGAGTACTTCTACGTGATCGCGCTCGGGGAGCAGACCGCCGCGTGGTGCCAGGCCCACGCGACGCGGCTGCGCGACCGGACAAAGGCAACGCCGAGCGCTGCCGAAAAGCGCTAGCCGTTCTCGTCGAGCTGGCGTTCGAGCTCATCGACGCGCGCTTCGAGGGCGGCGAGACGTTCGAGAACGGTGTCGTCCGAGCCGGCCGCCGCGGCGCGCCCCGCACCGGTTGCCGGATTCGCATCATCCGGCAAGCCTGCGATGTCCGGCCGCGGCGCGGCCGCCGCCGCCGCCGCCGAATCGCCGTCGTGATCCTCAGCCGCCACGCCCCCCGGCCCAAGCAGGTGCGCCCAGCGGTGATCGCGTTCGCGCGGCCTTTTGGGCTGCTGCGCCACCAGCGGCGGCGCCTGCGAGGCGAGCTCGCGCAGCACGTCTTCGATTTGAGCCGGGGTGCCGTGGAAGCCGAGCCGCGCAACGCGTGGCTTCAGAGCCCCCGGCGCCTGCGGGCCGCGCACCAGCAGCTCGCAAAGCACGGCGATCGCGTGGTCGCCGAGGCCCAGCTTCTCGTCGAGCTTGTGGCGGAACTTGACGACCCGCGAGCCGCCTTCGATGCGCGCCAGGATCTCGCGCTGGTGCAGCGCCATGCAGGCGCCCTTGACCTCAAACAGCTGCAGATCCATGACCGGATCGCGATTGCTCTTTTGGTTGCAGGCGGCGAGCAGCGCGTTTTCGCTGAGCGGATAGGTATCCGGGACGGTGCGCGCCTTCTCGATCAGCGCGCCGACAATGCGGGCTTCGGTGCGGTCCAGTTCAACCATCCGCAGAGCCTAGCTTCGTGCATCTGGTAGACGGGGAATTATCCGGGATGCGACGGTGTTCGCCGTGACGGGCGTGATCGCGCCCGCAGAACTTGCTCGACGGCGGGCATCACGGATGCAGGCGGGCAAGTTCTTGCGCGAAACGTTGCTGCAGCTTGCGGTAGGCATCGGCACGGTCCGTATCAGGCTCCGTGCGCGCTCCGAGTCGAACAAAAGGCGCCGCCACGTCGGCGATCGACAGCTCCGCTTCGCCCGCCTGTCGGCGCACGGCCCAGCTGACCTGCAGCGCCGCGCCCAACGCCGCCGACTCGGTCTCGGCCAGCACCCGCACCGGCACGCCGAGCACGTCCGCAAGGATCTGTCGCCACAGAGCATTGTTGGCGGCACCGCCGGTCAAGCGCACCTCGTCGACCGAGACGCCGAGTTCCCGAAGTCGGCGAAAGCCGAGCCCGAGATTGCACGAGGTGCCTTCGAGCGCCGCGCGGTAGAGATGGCCCGCGCGCAGGTTGCCGGGACGCATGCCGAGCAACGTGCCGGTGGCGTCGGGCAGGTCCGGCACGCGCTCGCCGTTGAGAAACGGTAGCCACAGCAGGCCGTCGCTGCCGACCGGAACCGCCTCTGCAGCGGCCGTCAGCTCGCGATGGTCAAGCCCGGTCAAGGCGCGCACCTCTTCGGTGACGCCGGTCAGGTTCATCACGCACAGCAGCGGCAGCCACGCGCCATCGCTGCTGCAAAACGGCGCGATCAGACCGTCCGGATCGACAACCGGCGCATCGGCGCGCGCGAAGATCGTGCCCGACGTGCCGAGGCTGACGACCACGACACCAGAGCGCACGGCCCCGCTGCCGATCGCGGACATCATGTTGTCGCCGCCGCCAGCCGAAACGGGAATGCCGGCGGCGGCGCCGTCCGAAGTGCCAGCGGAAGTGCCAGCGGAAGTGCCAGCAGAGGTGCCAGCAGAGATGCCAGCAGAGACTCCAGCCGGTAGGCCCAGCTGCGCTGCAACAGCAGGCTGCAGCGTGCCAACCAGCGCATCCGCCGCGACCAGTTCCGGCAGCATATCGGGCAGGCGTTCGTCGATCGCCGCCATCGCGTCCACAGCGAAGGCGCGCTCGACCGGATCAAACCAACCGCTGCCCGAGGCATCGCCGCACTCCATCGCCGCGTTGCCGGTCAGCCAGAAATTGAGGTAGTCGTGCGGCAGCAGCACGCGGCGCACGCGCGCCCAGTTGTCGGGTTCGTGACGCTTGAGCCACAGCAGCTTGCTGGCGGTGAAGCCGGTCGGCACCGGCCGGCCGATCGCCGCGGCGAGTTCCCGCGCTTCGTCGCTGGTCGCCGTGTCGCACCAGAGCTTCGCGGGTCGGACCACGGAGCCCTGATCGTCCAGCACAACGCAGCCGTGCTGCTGGCCCGACACGCCGATGCCGGCGATTCGGGTGACGTCGACCTGCTCGGCGATCGCCCGCACGGCCGCGATCACCGCCTCGCGCCACTGCGACGGATGCTGCTCCAGGTGCCCCGCCGGCAAGCCATCGAGCAGCGTCAGCGGCTGCTGGGCTCTTGCAACCACCTCGCCGCGCGAAGCGTCGAGCACGAGCGCCTTGACGCTTTGCGTGCCGACATCCAGACCGACGAATACGTCTTTGGGTGCCGCCATCTCAGCCGCGCACGCCGAGAAGGTGTTCGACCAACAGCTGGTCGAGGCGTTCGTAGCGCAGGCCCTGCTTGCTGATCGCATCGACGTCGAGATCGAGCGCCTTGAGCTTGTCGGCCGCGCCGCTTGAGTAGCCGCCCGTCAGCAGGGGTTCGCAGCGGGCGTCCGACTGCTCGGCGATCAGCTCCTGCACGTCGGGATCGGCGTCAAACGCCTGCGCCTTGTGCTTGAGGATCTTGTAGGTGCGCATGCAGCCCAGAGCAAAGTCCCACACGCCCGCCTCGTCTTCGCTGCGGTAGGCGTGGGCGTCAAAGTGCAGCGGCCCTTCATATGGTTTGCCGCCGAGCGTGCCTTCCAGCAGACGAACCAGCAGCAGCGCGCCCTTCTGGTCCTCACTGCCAAAACGCAGATCCTGGTCGTAGCGGCCGGGCTTCTGGCCATTGAGGTCGATGTGGAACAGCTTGTCGCACGCCATGGCTTCGGCGACGTTGTGCGCGAACGACAGGCCCGCCATGACTTCGTGCGCCACCTCTGGGTTGACGCCGACCATCTCCTGATGCGCGAGCGTCGAGATGAAGTGCAGCATGTGCCCGGTCGTCGGCAGGTAGATGTCGCCGCGCGGCTCGTTGGGTTTGGCTTCGAGCGCGAACCGCATGCCGTAGCCCTGATCCATGCTGTAGCCGCAGAGGAAGTCAAAGGCATCGCGCATGCGCTGCCAAGCCGCGCGCGGGTCGCGGCACGCATCGGCCTCCGTGCCTTCTCGGCCGCCCCAGAACACAAAGATCTTGGCGCCCAACTCGGCCCCGAGATCCATCGCGTGCATCGTCTTTTGCAGCGCGAAAGCGCGCACCTTCGGATCGTTGCTGGTGAACGCACCGTCCTTGAAGACCGCGTGCGAAAACAGGTTGGTCGTCGCCATCGGCACCGTCATGCCGTGGTCCTTGAGCGCCTTTTGGAACTCCTGCACGATGCGGTCGCGCTCGGCGGCGCTGGCGCCAAATGGCACCAGGTCGTTGTCGTGCAGGTTGACGCCGGCGGCACCGATCTCCGACAGCTTCTGCACGATGTGCGGAGCCGACAGGGTCGGGCGAACCGGCTCACCGAACGGGTCGCGGCCGGGGTTGCCGACCGTCCATAGGCCGAAAGTGAAGCGGTCTTGTTTGGTCGGATCGAACGAGCTCATGCCGCCAACGGTAGCGTGCGCATCACTCCTTGCCGAGCAGTTCTGCCGCGGTCCACGCCGAAGCACGACGCTTGGTCCGCCCGCGCATCGTGCGCACCTCGGCTTCGTCCACGCAGGACGCCTGGTGGCCGAACGAGCGCCGCAAGTAGCTGAGGACTTCGGCGAGCTGCTTGTCGTTCATGTGCGCCTGGGCCGGCATCTCGAGATCCCAGAGCTCGCCGTTGACCTCGATGGGCCCGCGCACGCCGTGCAGAGCGATGCGAACCAACCGATCGCTGGGGCCAGAAACCCACTCGGATTCGGCCAGCGGCGGCGCCAGGCCGCGCTGGCCGCGGCCGTCGAGCTGGTGGCAGGCGGCGCACGCCGAGCGGAACACCATCGAGCCACGCTGCACGCGCTCGATCTCCGCGGCGGTCAAATCCGCGACGACCCCGGGAACCGCATCGCCGTCGACGCGCACCGACGACAGCAGCGCCAGCGCGTCGTTGCGCACCGCTTCGTTGTCGTCGGTCGACAGCGACGTCAGCGCGGGCGGCGGCGCCGGAAACACCAGCCAGCCGAGCCGGCGGCTGCGCTTCGGCAGCGCCCGAACGGCCCCGGCGAGCACCGCCGTGCGGATCGACTCCGGCGTCGCCGCGGCCGCAGCAAGCTGCAGGACCTCCGTCTGGACCGTGGCGCTGCGGCTCTTGAAGGCACGACGCGACAGTTCGCCGATCGCGGCGGCAAGCTTCTTGGCGTTGGCCGAAGGAGTGTGGGAATCCGCCAGCAGAGCCAGCAGTCTCGGGATGTTCGGGTGCACCGCCACCGCACTGGCAGCGAGCAAGCGCGAGTCTTCGGGCCGCTGCGCCAGCCACCTCGCCAGCGTCTCGTAGGCGCGGTCGACGATGCGACTGCGCCGCGGGGAATCGGATCGCAGGGCCTCTCCCATGGCAAGCGCTGCATGCCAATAGACCGCCGGCGGCGTGGCTTCGTCGAAGCGATCGAGCGCCGACCACAGGTGGGGATCCGCGGCCCCCAACGCTTCGCCCGCGTGCTGCAGGGCGAAGGCAACCGTACCGGCGTCCGCGCCGCGCAGCTCGCGCCGGAGGTCCATAGCGGAGAGAGCGCCGAGGCCAACCAACGCCGACAGCGCGGCCACGTCGGACTTGGCGCTCGTGTTCGCATCGGCCGCCAAAGCGCGCAGTAGCGGCGTCGCGGCCTGCAGGTTGCGCTGCACGATCTGCTGGAGCGCGAGATCACGCACCGTGCCGCTGGCGTGGCGGAGCGCCGCGACAAGCTCGGCCGGCTCTGCAGCCACCAGCGCCGGCATGGGCGAACGCTGCGGCGCGGAGGTCGCGACGATGCGCCAGATCCGCCCCTTGTGCACCGGCTGCTCGAGGCCACGCTTCTTGACCTGGTCGCGCAAGAACGACGTCACGTAGTTGCGGTGCTGGATGACCCCGCGATACATGTCGACCACGTAGAGCGCGCCATCTGGACCATTGCTCAAGTGCACCGGCCGGAAGCGCTCATCGTGCGACTGCAAAAACTCGATCTTCTCGGCCTGGTAGGCGTTGGCGCCGTGCATGGCGCCGTCATGCTCGCGAAGCTGAATGCGGCGAACCACGTTGCCCGCCGGCTCACAGACAAACACGTCGCCGTCGAAGGGCAGGGCGTCGCCGCGGTAGACCAGCGGCGAGCAAACTGCCGTGTGACGCGCCAAGGTCCAATCGCGCAGCAGCCCCTTCTGGTAGCCGCGATTGACTCCGGGCGACACGCGGCACGGCCAGACGCTGGTGTCGCGCAGCAGCCTGTGGTTGAGCCCGGTCAAGCCGCCAATCTTGGCCGCCGCCTCGGCAAAGCGTCCCGGCAGCAGGTCGCAGCGCAGCCAGTCCGAGTTGTAGTTGAAGTAGAAGCGACCGCGGTCGTCGTGACAGATGCCCCATTGCCCCCCGCCCGCGCCGCGCTCCACGGCAAAGCTGCCATCGCGACGGCGCACCACCATGCGCTTGTCGTTGGCGAGGTGGATGCGGTGGTCCAAGCCCCACAGTAGGCCGTTGCCGCTGTGCTCCGGATTGCCCGTGCCGGCTTCGAATCCCCCCATGATCACCTGCTGTGGGCCATCGGCGACAAGGTCGCCATCGGCGTCCGGCAGAAACACCAGGTTGGGCGGCGTGATCACGAGTGCGCCATCCGGCAGCGGCAGCACCGCGCGCGGCAGCACGAGGTCCTTGGCAAAGACCGTCGAACGATCGGCCTGGCCATCGCCATCGTCATCGTGCAGCACCACCACCCGGCCGGTCGGCTCGGCTTCGTCGGTTGCATCGATGTCGAGCATGTAGCTGCGGAACTCACAGACCCACATGCGCCCCGCTGCGTCGAAGTGCGCAACAACCGGATCCTGCACCAAAGGCTCGCTGGCAAACAGCTGGGCCTCGTAGCCTTTCGGCAGCACAAAGGTCTGACGCTCTTGCTCCGGCGAACGCGGCGTCGCGGGCGGCACCGCGACGTCATCGGGCAGCATCTGCTGCTGCTCACCGGGCCGGTCTCCGCGTTGCGCGACCAGCGTTTGGATCGAGACCAGGCCGAACAGGACCGCGATGCGGAGGATTCGCATGGGGTCACACTAGGCGAAAACGTGGCCGAAGG
Organism: Planctomycetota bacterium; assembly: GCA_045105235.1. Lineage (GTDB taxonomy): Bacteria > Planctomycetota > UBA1135 > UBA1135 > UBA2386. Next base: position 11,870 of record JBGCDH010000120.1, read on the forward strand.
GCTAGTGGAGCCCAATACAGACCATCGAGCGGGCTGCGAATCGGCCCGGGCGCCCGGGCAACTGGGCAACTGGGCAACTGGGCAACCCGGCTACTCAGACCCAGAGACCGAACGTCTCAAACACCCAACGTTGCGAAGTATGTCGCCGGCACCGCGATCGTCAGGTCCTGGCCCGCAACTTCAACATCGTAGGTGCCAGCCGGCACGTCGCGGATGTTCCAGCCCGAGCCGGGGGATGCAAAGCGCACGAGTTCTGGCGCCATGCCCTCCAGCAGTTCCCCTTCGTGGCGGCGCAAACGAATCGTCAGCATCGCGTTGGCGCCGGAGGGACGCAGGCTCGGAGCCACCCAGACGCTGCCGCTTTGCACGGGGTGCACGTTGAGGAACAGCGAGCCGGTCTGGGAATCGTCGACCCAGGCCAGCGAGCCGTCGGGAGCGATCACGAGCAGACCCTCGCCCGCGTTGAGGTTGGCGGTCGCAATCGCACCCTGATCGGACGTGAAGCCCATAAACCGGGGCGTCGGCCGGCCTCGCGTTGCGGACCGATTCACGGCGAACACTTCGCAGTATTCGATCGGGTGATTGAAGGAATCGAAGACGCGCAGCACGTTGCTGGTCGCGGCGTTCTCGATCTTGCGCGCCTCGAAGCCCTCGTAGCGGTACGACTGCGCCAGCATGATGTCGCTGCCACCGATTGAGTGCAGCGCGCGGAAGTTCTGCGACAGAGGCACAGATCCCGCCACCGGCTGGAAACTATCGCTCGCCTCGTGACGGTGCAGCGCGCGGACCCTGGGCGAACCAGGACCACCCGAGCGCAACCACTTGGTGCCACTTCCCAGCCGGACACCACTGACCGTGCCGTTGGCATCGCTCGAGCAGGCGCGAATCACCGCGGCACTGCCCAACGGCAGACCCGGAACTTCTTCGTAGATGATCAGCGACTCGCTGGGCGGCACTCCGTGCAGATCCGTTGGCTTGAGCGCACGCGCCACCAAATCGATCGGCGCCAGGATCAGGCTGGAGCCATTGCGAGGCGGCACGGCGACGACGGTCGGCTCGAGATCGTCCGACGAAACCATCACGACCAGGTGCTGGTGATGCGACAGCTGGCCCGGCAGGCGCGGGATCTCAAAGCTGCCAAACGCATTGGTGACGGTTTCGTGGTCCAGCAGCGCCAACACCGAATCAAACAGCTCGTCGACCAAGCACGGCATCACCTTGACGCCTGCGACAAGCTCGCCCGCATCGTTGCGCACGCTGCCGCGAACCGGAGCTGAGGGCACGATTTGCAAAGCCCGTGCGAGCCGGGCGTAGTCGCCCGTGCGCACCAGCGGCAGCACCTGCGGAGCGGCAATGCCGTAGCCTTCGGCGTGCAGCGGCGGCAGGCCGAGCACGACTGCGAAGTCGCTTTCACAAGGATCCTCGAGCTCCATCAAGAAGCTGCCCTCCGCCCCGGTGATCTCGCCGTTGTGAATGATCTGGCCGCCACTCACATAGGACACAAAGACCCGCGTATTGATGCTCGGCGCGCCGTTGGCCTGCTGCGCATAGCCAAAGATCTGGGCACTGAGCGCCTCGACGCGAGGCGGCGATTGCACATCGCGTTCGGTCCGACCCGTCGCGGCCACAGGCCCCATGCCCTGCGAAGCCGATCCCGCACCGCTGCCCTGGTAGGCAACCCGCTGACCGGCCTGAACCACCAGGTTCGCAATGCCGCCGCGCAGCACCTGGACCTCTTGGCCCTCACGCACTTCGACGTTGATCTTGAGGCTGCCGGGCAGCACCGCACCGCCGTTCTCCTCGGCAAACGCACGCGCCTCGTCGAGCAGCTCGAGCGGGATCTCGGCGGCGATGACATACTCACCGCGGCCGAGGCTGACGATGCTGTCGTCCGACATCGGGATGTCGACGGGACGGTTGGTTTGGATCAGAAGCTGTCCTTCGCTCAGCATGGGCGAGCCATTGGTCAGCGACAGTTGGCCACCCTGGACCTCAATCGTCGCCGCCGGCTGCGCGCCCTGACTTTGGTCGTTCCATTCCACGAGCGCGCGGCCGCCGCGGTGCACCCATAGAGACTGGGCTTCTTCGAGGAAGTCGCCGCGGTCCAGTGGCCGCTCCAGCCCGTCGACCGAGCCCGAGGCGGAGATCACCACGAGTCGGGCCGCGGAATCCGGCTGCACGCCATGCTCGCCGAACAGATCGTCGCCGAAAAAGCGTGCCCCGAGCACCAGCACCAGCAGCGCCGAAGCACCAGCCAGCAGCAGAGCCATCGGCGTCACCGCCCGCACCCGGGCGCGCCCGGCAGCCTTGCGACGAGCCGCTATTGCCGGACTTGGCGAAGCAACCCGGCTTGGCGAGCTCGCCGAGCGTGCAGCTGGACCTGCCCGACCTGTCGAGTTTGCCTGAGCAGCCGAGTTTGCCTGAGCAGCCGAGTTTGCCTGAACGGCCGAGTTTGCCTGAACGGCCGAGTTTGCCTGAACGGCCGAGTCAACCGAATCGGTCAACACAAGCTGCTCGACCACGCGGCTAGCAAAGTCGGCGCGCACCGAAGCTTGCGCGGACGACAGCGACTTGCGCACACCCTGGAACGCCTGCTGAAGACGCAGCACTTCGTGCTCCGCCCGGGCGAGCTCAATGGCGCAAACACGGCAGCCGTGCACGTGCTCATCCACAAGCACGGCCTCGGCAGCCGGCAGGTCGCGGTCGGCGCGATCGCGGAGCATGCCGCGGACTCGGGCGCAGTCCGGGGTCGTCGGCGCGATGCGCTCGAGATCCGCCGGGTTGGGCGGCTGATGGATGTTCTCGGGGTAGAGGCTCACGATGCACCTCCCATCCGCCGGCTGGAGTTCTCACCTTTCGTCGCGCGGCCGCTCCCGGCGCGCGCACCACCAAAGGACAGGCCCGCGCCTTCGAGCCGGCTCGCCAGTACGTCCTTGCCGCGCGCCAATTGCACTTTGACGTTGCTGACCGATATGCCGAGGAAGTCGGCAATCTCCTGGTTGGTCTTGCCGTGGAGATACTTGAGCTCCAGCGGCAGGCGCACCTTCTCGCTGAGCTGGTCGAGTTCGCCGCGGATCGTCGGCGCGAGCAGCTCGCGCGATGCACCATGCCCGGTGCGCGGGTCGGCGAGCTCGCCGAGAATGTCGCGATCTTCGGCTTCGTAGCGAACCGTCGGCAGTTCGGAAACGCGGCGGCGGCGCAGGCGGTCGCGGCATGCGTTGCCGGCGATGCGCAAAAGCCAAGGCCCCAAGGCACGCTGGCCGTCGAACTGTGCCCGGGCGCGGTAGAGCTTGATGAACGTGTCCTGCGCTGCCTCCTCGGCATCCTCAGGACGCCGCAGCATGCTGACTGCGAGGCCGTAGACCATC
>JBGCDH010000121.1:0-41463 GCA_045105235.1 Planctomycetota bacterium
CGAATCCCTGCTGACTGATTAGTTCCAAGGCGGTCTCGAGAGTGCTATCTTGCGGTTGGTGGGTCACTTCGTTTGCTTTCGTTGTGGTTAACAAAAGCTGAGCGAGGTGGCTCGCCGACTCCAAGCACCGGTTCGCGCCGACGGTGATCTTGCTGGGTTCTGGCGTTGCCGCACTCAGAGTGCAGCAACGCCAGAACCCAGCAAAATCACCGCAGTGGGCGTTCAGGCGCTCGCGGGCGAATTACAGACGCCATGCTGCACTACCGGACTCGTTCCTGACCACGAGGTAAGGTGACGACTTCACCGACTGTTGGATGCTCGAGGCAGTATCATGTAGCGACTTGGGCTGCTGCCCAACTTCACAATGCAGCTGACGACGCTTCGTGACGCCGTTAGACCGACGCCGAGTGCTTCATGGAGATCACTTACTGCTGGGAATGCAAAGCAGACGTCCCGATGTTCGACGAGGTCGAGTGGCGCGAGTTAAGCCGGCTGTTGTGTCTCGGGATGGCAGCGGCGCGCCACTACCGCATTCGGCATGTGATCGAGCGTGGTGGGCTCCCGTGGCGCGCGCTCTACAAGGGCGCGCTCCGCGAGCACGCGCGCTTGTCAGGCGCAGCGGATGTGCGTCCTCAGGACATCTGTCATCATCGCCGTGCTCAGCACGGCCCTCCGTGTGCGGCATGTGGCAAGCCTTTGCGCACGCCAAGTGCGCAGCAGTGTGCTGATTGCGGCCACCGCGGTGATGCGGTCTAATTCGGCTACACTAGACGCAGCACCTGCGGCGCTTCGCGCCGTAGGTGAGCGTGAAAGGCATTCCGCTGATGGAGATTTCGTGCCGTTGCCGGTCGATCTCTTGACTCTCTTGACTCCCTTGTCGAACGCAACGATGAGCACTCTCGCCATCGGGGTTCTGACGGGTGGCCTACCTAGCGACCGGGCTTGAAAAACAATGCTGCGATGCTCCTGCACAGAGCGCCAGATCACTGTCTCGACTGTCGGGAGCCGATTCTGTTGGGGCTGAGTTCGAAGCACTCGGTCGGGCCAGGTCGCGAGGGGCGCTTCATTTCCGCGATGGCGCTACCAATGGGGATACTTGCAGCGGCTGGTGTCGGGCTCCTTGTGGAGGATCCTTGGACGGCGGGTTTCGCGATCTTTGGCTTTGGGCTGACCGTGGCCTTCCTTGTGTCCAAAGCTGGGGGCTCCTCCCAGCGGACCTGGCGCGTGCGCTGCCCGGCATGTGGATGGCAAGCTGAGGTCGTTTATCGTTAGAAAACGCGGTGCCCTTCTGGTGAAGACCTGTCTAATCGAGTGTTCATAGCGCAACGCCGTACTCCTCACTCGATGACGATGCTCATCTGCGATCTGTTCGCCAAAGCGTGCATGCCGGTCTGCCGGCGGTCCGCGGGCTGGCGTGCTTCGTTTTCGGCCGGTTCCGTTGCCGCTCCCCCGCAACTCGTGCGATGCGACCCATGAACGCGAGGTCTGTGTTTCTGGTCGTGGCCGTCCCGACGGCGTGCCTGGCGATCACGGCGTGGTCCATGGTTGCAGCCGTGCCCATTGCTTGGCTATGCGCTGCGCTCGTGGCTTGGCGCACCCGCTATCCGCTTGCGCGCAGGGTGTTTGCCAGCCTCCTGATCGGGACGGCTCTGGCTTGGACTGCGTTGCCCCATTCGATCTTGGACTTCCGCGACTGTGGCCGCGGTCCGATCGCGACCGAAGTCCCGGGATGTCAAATCATGGCGCTTGCTGGGTTTCCCGTTCAAGGCGTCAGTGCGCATGGCGGCGGTGGCTGGCGGTCTGGGTGTCACCTCCCCAGCGACTGCCTTGTTCACGCCGGCAATTGTGCGCTCTTGGCTCTTGTGGCTGGGCTGGTTCTCGGATGGGTGCCAACTCGGCTGTGGGGGTGGGTTTCTTGGGGGCGCTGCTCTTCTATCCGTTGCTGTGTTTCTATGGATGGGCTCGGATGACCTGTTGGTGGGACTGAATGCCATTCAGCGAGCCGGCGCCGCTCTCAAACTTTGCATTCACCGCCGTTGGCGGACACGTAGATGATCTTCGGAGACCCATCACAATTCGCCGTCGAGGCCCATCTGGAACCAGGGACCGAAAACGGTCCGGTGCACGGGAGCAATCTGGCGGGCAGGATCCGGTGCTGGATCGGCGGCGTGGAGGTCGGGCGGTTCGATGAGCCCTTCTGTTGGCTTGGGCCGCCTTGCAACCATCTCGTGAGGATGTGTGAGCAGCTGGACACGCTGTGGCACTCGTCCTTTGAGGGGCTGGACGATGATGCGGTCTTCGATCGGCTCGACGATCTCTGCTATCGGTCCCATCGAGGCGAGCGGATCGACGATGGAGGAACGGTCGATGAGCTTGATTCGGAAGACTGGGATCGCTTCTCCTTCTTGCTGCACTCGAGTGAGGCATTCGATGGCTGGAAGTCTTTCTTGCTTCGCCCGTCTGCGACAGAGCTCATCGTCCTTGTCTCGAAGGCGCCGCAAAAGGTCGTCGTGCCGCATCGCTTCCCTGTCGACGTCTTCACAGCGGCCGTTGGTGCCTTTTCTGCCTGGCTCCTCGGTGAAGAGCGGCGGCTGATGCCGTGGCTTGGCAAATAGGGACAAGGCTCCAGGCGCCTAGGCGGCGGCTCTTGCTACTTACGCGAAGAGCCGGTGTCTCCGTTGGTTGCGCCCTCTGCCGTTGCGCCGATCGTGGGCTCGCCGTCCAGCCAGCCGAGCGAGGCGAGGAATCGGTCCATCGCGGCGACGGTCAGGCGGTAGTGCTCGACGCTGCGGAACTTGTTGAAGAAGCCGTGCGGCTGTCCTTCGTAGATGTGCAAGTCACAGCGAGCGCCTGCTTGCTGCATGGCGGCTTGAAACGACTTGGCCGTGGCTACGGGCACGTGGATGTCTTTGGATCCGAAGAACACAAGGGTCGGCGGCGCATCGGCGTCGATGTGGTGGCGTGGCGAGATTTCGCGCCAGCGTGCGCCGAGCCGTTTGTGGCCGTATTCGCCGGGTCCGTTGTCGAAGACCGGGTTGAACAGCAGCAGGGCGTTTGCTTGCGAGAGGATCTTGGTCGACTCGCCGGGCTCGTCGAGTCCCTCGATCAAGCCGGTGCACGCCGCCAGGTGGCCACCTGCGGAGCCGCCGCCGGCTGCAATTCGCTCCGGGTCGATGCCGAGCCTCTTCGCGTGCGTGCGTAGCCAGCGCACCGCGCTCTTCGCGTCTGCGACGGCTTCGAAGGGCGTCGTGCGGTGGCGGCTCTTGACGCGGTAGTCGGCGACGGCGGCGACCATGCCGCGTGATGCCAGGTAGCGCGCCTGCGGTTCGAACTGCGATAGCTTGCCGCCGTTCCAGCCGCCGCCAAAGAAGAACACCACCGCGGGCCGCGTGTCCTTGGGCCGATGGGACTGCGGCAGCCAGCGGGTGATGCGCAGCTCGACGCCGCCGACGGTCTTGTAGGTCTCGGTGATCGCCGGGCGCTCGATGAACGTCAGCTGTGGCCACCAGGTCTCGCCGTCGTTTTTGCCCTCTGCACCGGGGCGGCTGCTGCCGGCCTGCACGACGCGACGGAGGTCTTCGAGCATCGAGCCGGCCCGCTCCGGTGTCGTCTTGGCGAGGTTGTTGCGTTCGCCTGGGTCCTGTTCGAGGTCGTAGAGTTCGGGAGCAGCACCCAAGCGTGGAGCGGGCAGCACGAGCTTGTCGCTGCCGCTGCGGTAGCCGAACCGTCCGTCCCCGGCGTGGTGCACGATCGACGTTCGTTCGCTTTTGCCGCCGCGCAAAGCGCTCGCAAAACTGATGCTGTCTTCCGCTTGGTTGTCGGCGAGCGGCAGCCCCAAGAGTTCACATATTGTGGCAAGCACATCGACCTGTCCGATGAGCGCATCGCTGGTTGTTCCCGCCGCCACGAGCGCTGGCCAGCGAACGAAAAACGGCACGCGGTGCCCTCCCTCATACAAATCGCGCTTGCCGCCGCGCCAAGGCCCATTGCTGCGGTGCTGGTAGCGCGCGAGCCAGTCCTTGTAGTTGTTTTCCGCGCCGTTGTCCGAGGTGAACAAGACGATCGTGTTGTCGGCCACGGCCGCCCGGTCGAGCGCGTCCAGCAGCTGGCCGACTCGATGATCGGTCTCCACGAGGAAGTCGCCGTAGTTGCCCATGCCGCTCTTGCCGCGAAACTCTCTGGCGGTGCAGTGGGGCAGGTGTGGGGACGTCAACGCGACGTAGGCGAAGAACGGACGGCCGCCACGGTCTTGCTCGACAAACTCGATGGCGTGTTCCGTGGTGATTCGAAGCACGTCTTCGTCCACAAACGAAGGCGCTACTTCGAGGTCGCCTGGCCGCTGCCTAGCGACATCAAAGGGCGGCGCCATGCGGTAGTCGCGCGGCGGGTGTTCGATCTCGCTTGCGGGGAATTTCTTGCGGGTCCACAGCGAGGCAGGCTCGATCGCGACGTCGTCATCAAACCACGTCAGCACGCCAAAGTTCATCGACGCAGGAATTCCGTAGAAGTGCTCAAAGCCGTGCTGCAGCGGGCCGTCGCTGACGCGCTGCCGCCATTCGCGCTGGCCCTTCGTGCCCGGGATCTGCATGCCCATGTGCCACTTGCCAAACGCGGCGGTGTCGTAGCCAGCCGAGCGGAGCTTGGTCGCAAGGGTGGCGCGGCCGGCGGCGATCAGGCACTCGCCGTCCGCTCTCAAGACGCCACGCTTGAGGCGTGTGCGCCACGCATAGCGCCCCGTCATCAGGGCGTAGCGCGACGGCGAGCAGACGCCGCTGGCGCTGTGCCCGTCGCGGAACACCATGCCCTCTTGCGCTAAGCGGTCGAGGTTGGGCGTTGCAAAGCGGCAATCGGGGTTGAGCGCGCCGCAGTCGCCGTAGCCTTGATCATCCGTATAGACGATCAGCACGTTTGGTTGAGGTGCAGGTTCCTGCGGCGCGGCGGTCGGCAGGGCGAGCAAGTATGCAATGCAGGCGACCAACATGGCCGCATGCTACTTGGTGCTGGTGAAGGCCGATATCGCGATATGCGCCCGGCGATCCGCCGGAGCGCAGGTCACTACTGGTAGGTGCGCTTTGTGTCCAAGCTTCGGTTTCGTCTTCGTGCAGAGACGAAGCCGGTCGCGCGGCGCGGTCTAGCTGTTCTTTCCGCTGCAAGGAGTCGGCGGGGCAACGATGCGCAGCGACAGGTGAGAGAGGCACAGCGACGAGTCAACGACGCACAGCCGCGCGTGACGCGGGCGGCTCCGCCGAGCGCGCGCGCGAGAACTCGTCGCAGCGTGCCGCCGAGCCACGCGGATAGTCCGAGGGGGATGGCGATGCCGGAGAGGATCGCGACGTCGACGGGCCACATGGCGTGCTCGCCGCGGGTTGCGGCAAGTCCGAGCATTTGGCCGACGCTTGCGGCAAGGCCAAGGCTGCTGGGGCGGTCGCGTAGCCAGAATCCAAGCAGCGCCGCAAGGGCGCCGAGAGCCGGTAGCGCTGCCTGGCGGTAGATCGCATCGTCCCAGGCCTCGCTTTCCCCGCTGGTATGGCAGGCCCAGATCCAGGCTGCCGCGCCGCCGCCGAGGGCGAGGATGTGGGCTGAGGCGCGCTTCATCTGGGGCGCTACGGGGGGCGATGGGAATATTCCGGCTGGGTGTCGTTTTCTCCCCGGGGGGGCTGGCCGATCGCGAAGCTGGGCGCCCGTGCGCGTCGGGGCTAGGGACGGCCGCGAGGCCGCACGTCCGCGAGATCCCGGGGAATCTTCATGCGTGGCTGCGGCGAGGCTTGTTCGTGGCTGGCTTTGCTGACCATATGGACAATCGCATTCCAGCCCTGGCTTTGGCGCTCGTTGGAGCGGTAGCGGTCGCGGCGCCGCTGCGCGCCCAATCTTCGACGACGTCGCTTCGTCATTCGCACCTGTCGACGGTTCAGTCGTCGAATGCTGCCGGCGAAATCGTCGGCTTTGATCCCGCAAGCGGTCGCTATTTCGTGACCAATCCGGAGAGCATGGCGCTCGACGTCTTTGTGGCGTCGCCGACGGGTGACCTCAGCTATGTCGCTTCGGTTCCTCTCGCGGGCGGGCCCAACAGCGTCGCGGTGCACAGCGGCCTCGTGGCGGTCGCCGTCGAGGGAGCCACCAAGCAAGACCTCGGCGTGGTGCAGTTTTTTGATGCGGCGACGCTGGCGGCAAGCGGTGCCAGTGTCACGGTCGGCGCGCTGCCCGACATGGTGATCTTCACGCCGAGCGGCGACAAAGTGCTGACGGCCAACGAAGGCGAGGCCGACGAGGCCACGGGCCTTGTCAATCCCGAAGGGTCGATCAGCATTGTCGATGTGGCTTCGCGCACGGCGCTCACAGCAAGCTTTGCGCCATGGAACTCACAAAAGGCTGCGCTCCAGGCTGCGGGCGTGCGGCTCAGCAACGTCAACGGAATCACGCTTGCGCAGGATGTCGAGCCGGAATACCTGGCAATCGATGCGGCGGGAACGACGGCGTTTGTCACGCTTCAAGAAAACAACGCGCTGGCCGAGGTCGACATCGCAACGGCGACCGTGACGGCCATTCGCGCGCTTGGCGAAAAGGACCACGGCCTGCCGGGCAACCAGCTGGATCCGTCGAACCAGGATGGGATCGACGGCAACCTGCAGAGCTTCCCGGTCCGTGGCCTTTACATGCCCGATGCGCTGGCGTCGTTTTCGGTGGGGGGCGTGAGCTACCTTGCGACGGCCAACGAAGGAGACGGTCGCGACGACTACGCCGGCTTCGCCGACGAGACGCGCGGCGCGGATCTCGAAAGCAGCTTCGATCTGGATACCGAAGACGCGACGCCCGAGACAGGTCTCTACACCTCGGCACAGCTCAACGATCCTGCTGTTCTCGGTCGCCTGAAGTTTGCGACCAGTGACTACGACATCGCGCGCGGCGACACCGACAGCGACGGCGACGTCGACCAGCTGTATTCGTTCGGCGCGCGTTCGTTCTCGATTTGGAATGAGGCGGGAACGCTCGTCTTTGATTCGGGCGACGCCTTCGAACGTGAAATGCTGGCGCGCGGCTTGTGGGAAGAAGGTCGGTCGGATGACAAGGGGCCGGAGCCGGAGTCGATCGCCTTTGGCGTCGTCGACGGCACGCCGCTGCTGTTCATCGGGCTGGAGCGAACCGACGCGGTTGTCATCTACAGCGTCAGCAATCCGGCAGCGCCGGTGCTCGTCGACGTGATCGACGTCGCCTCCGAAAGCGGTGTCGGCGCGGCTGCGCCCGAAGGGCTGAAGTTCATTCCGGCAAGTGATTCGGGTCTTGGCCGCGCGCTGCTGGCCGTCGTCAGCGAGAGCGATGGCGCCCTGAGTTTGTTTGCGATCGACTCGGGTGCGGCCGGCGTCGTGACGGTCGGCCAAGGTTGCCCTGCTGCCCAGCCGCTGGTGCTGGCGAGCAATGCGCCGAGGCTTGCGAGCTCATGGGATCTGCTCGTCACGGGCGTCCCTGCTTCCGCGGGGTTCTGCACGGTCTGGTTTGGCGCCGACGCGCTGCCGGCTGGCGTTGCGCTCGACGCAATCGGGTCGACGGGCTGCTTCTCCTACATCGAGGCCGACTTGGGAGCCTTCGTGGTGCCGTCCGTGGGCGGCTCGGGTGCCTATTCGGTCGGTGTTCCGGGGGCGTCCTCGCTGATCGGATTCTCGTTGGCGACGCAGGCCAGCGCCTTCGTGGCGGGCTCCTTCGTGACCTCGAACGGCCTGGTGGGCCTCGTCGGCAGTTGACGTAAGATCCGGTTCTGCAACTGGTAGTGTAGAATGGAAGATTCTTGGCGAAGTCGTGGCTGCAACCGTCTAGCGGATGTGCAACACGAGCCTCAAAAGCCAAGATGACCCATTCTACTTTGGCGGCAGCCGCACCTGCCGACCGACCGAATCCTGCCGCCGCCCACATGTTGGAGGACCACCCGACTCTCGATCTGATCACCCGCGCCCGCGGCGGCGAAGAGTCTGCCTACGACGAGCTATTTGCGCGGAGCGCCGAGCGACTCCGGCTGTTTTTGCGCGTGCGCCTGGGGCCCGAACTCAAGGCGCATGAGCAGTCGGATGACCTGCTCCAGGAAACATGGCTGCAGGCACATCGCTCGTTCGGCAGCTTTGAGATGCGCGGCGAGGGAGCGTTTGTGCGGTGGCTGTGCCAGATCGCAGAGAACCGCATTCGTGCGCGGCTCGAGCACCACCGCGCCGACAAGCGTCGGGCGCCTGCCGGCTCGCAGCGATTGAGCTGTGTCATGGAGCGGGTCGCTGCCTACTCCAAGGGTCCGCTGTCGCAGGCCGCCGGCAGCGAGCGGCATGAGCGTATGGCGTCTGCTCTGGAGCAGCTGCCACAAGACGAGCGCGCGGCGGTGTTGATGCGCCACTTCGAAGGCGTGACGCTGGACGCGATCGCCGACCGCCTTGGCCTGCCGGCGACGTCGGCGCGGCGCTTGCTCGGGCGTGCGACGGTTCATCTCGGTCAGCTGCTGAAAGGCGAGTTTTCGAAGGACGAGCTGTCGAAAGACGAGGAGCAGCAGCCATGAGCGCCGCACGCGAAGAGCGCCTCGGGCGTTTGGCGGAGGCTTTGCAAGAGCTGTTCGATGCGCATGCGAGCATCGACGTAGCGGCGATGGCGGAGCGCTTCGAAGTTGCCGAGGCGGATGTCCAGGATGCGCGGCAGGCGCTGCTTGCCGTGCACGATTGCTTGGCGGAGGACGCGGGCGGCGGCCATCGCGCTTCTTCGGCCGGCGCATCTTCTGCTCTCGCTGCGCCGCCGCAGCTGCCGGCGGACTACGAAGTCGGCGAAGAGCTCGGCCGAGGCGGCATGGGCATCGTCTACCGCGCGCGCCAGCGTTCGTTGGATCGTGAGCTCGCGGTCAAGGTTCTGCGGCCGGGCGACATCTGGTTCGCGGATCGTTTGGCACGCTTTGAGCGCGAAGCTAAAAGCCTCGCCCGGCTGCGCCACCGCCACATCGTCACCGTGCACGAAGTCGGCCAATCGCCGGATGGCTTCGTCTACTTCACGATGGACCTCATCCAGGGGGAGACGCTCGAGCAGCTTGTTCGCGAGGGCCGCATGACGGCGACCCGCGCCGTGCGCCTGCTGCGGCAGGTGGCGTCGGCCGTTGCCTATGCGCATGGGCGCGGCGTTGTGCACCGCGATCTGAAACCTCAGAACATCCTGGTCGACGCAAACGACGACGCGTTTGTCGTCGACTTTGGCCTCGCGCTGGATGCGGCCTCTGGCGGCGACGCGACGCGCTCGGGGCAGCTGATCGGCACGCCGGCGTACATGAGTCCGGAGCAGGCGCTCGGCGACCGGGAGCGAACCGGCGAAGCGAGCGACATCTACTCGCTTGGCGCCGTGCTCTACTTTTGCATGGCGGGACGCGCGCCGTTTGGGGCCTTGCCGGTGGCGCAGCTGATGCATGCGCTGATCGAGCGCGAGCCGGAGCCTTTGCGCAAGCGCGTGCCGACGTGTCCGCAAGATCTTGAGGTCATCTGCCACAAGGCCATGGCCAAAGAAATCGATGAGCGCTACGCGACCGTGCAGGCGTTTGGCGAAGACCTTGAGCGCTTTGCCGGTGGCGACGAGATTTTGGCGCGGCCCCGATCGCGGACCAGCAAGGCGCTGCGCGTGGCGCGTCGGCACTCGCGTTTGATCGCGGTGTCGGGGGCGTTGCTGGTGGTGCTGCTCGGGGCGCTGCTGTTCTGGGTGCTGCCGGCAGCGCGGCAGGAGCGCAGCTTGACGATTGGCGCGCAGCTGCTGCAAGAAGGCAACCACCGAGGTGCGATGCTCGCCTACCGCACGGGCTTCGATGGTTTGGATGCTGGCGGTGCTGCGGCGGAGCATCGCGTTGGGTTTGTGCGTTGCTTGATCGACGAGGCGGCGCGGCTGCAGCTTGCGCCCGGTGTGCTGACGCATGATCGCGAGCAGCGCGTTGCCGCGATGGTTGCCGAGGCGCGGGGGGTGCTGACGAGTTTCGGCGATCTAGACAATCAGTGGCGGGCGCAGCAAGCGATCTCGCCAGCTGCCTACGCCGACGCGGTCTATGAGCAGGCGCGCCTGCAGGCGTTTGATCCGTATCCAGAGCGCGAGGATTTGCCGCATGCGCTCGCCATCGGCGACCGGCTCACGCGCGACCTTGCGGGGGCGGGTCGCTGGGGCGGGTTGATGCTGGTTGCTGCCGTGATGCAGTCGGAACTCTGGTGGGAGCAGCATCTCGAGCTGCCGCGAACGCTGCCGGATTTGCTTCGAGCCGTCGGCCGGCTGCCTGGGCCTGCGGCCATGCTCTTGCAGCGTTGGGTCGGAATGTTTGAGTCGGGGACTAGCGCGCCGACTCGGTTTCGCAGTCGAGAGTTGGAGGATGGCCTCGCCGATGTGCTGGGCGACACTTCGCTACACGATTCGTCCCGGCAGATCGCTGCGCTGATCCTGCAGCGTCTGGGCGTGCTGCCGACAAGCGCCAGAACCGAACGAGTCGATGTGCCCGGTGGCTTCACGGCGGTCGCCGTATTCGACGAGCGCGATCTGCAGCGAATGTCGGCTGCGTATGAGACGCTGCGCACGCTTGGTCGCCTGGAAGAGTGGCGCTTTCGAATCGACTACGTGGTCGAGTCGATCCGGCTGGCGGCGGAGGCGGATCACGGCGGCGCTCTCGGCCGCGGCGACTTGGTGCGCTGGCTACGTCTGTGGACGGGGCGGGACGCGAGGCGGTTGGAGGAGTTTGAGGCTTGGTGGCGAAAGCAGCCAGAGGCCGTCGATCCGCGCACCTGGCTGCTAGACGCTCTTCGTTGGGATGTGGAGCGATCAAGCCTGACGCCGGCGAGCATTCTCGAGAAGTGGCGTGAGGATCGGCGGCGAGCAGCCAACGACTTTTTACTGCACGGCCTGATGACGTTGACCGTCGATCGCGACGTGCCCGTGCCGTTGACCGTTGGCTTCGGCCACCGCTTGCCGGCGAGCTGGCGCATGGCGCTTGGCGTCGATCGCAAGGAGACTCGTCGCTTGCGTTTGCTGTCGCTGATGCTTGTGCCTGGCGAGAAAGAGCCACGAGTGTTCTCGCCAGAGCCGATCGAACTGCAGCCCGACACGTGGCAGCCCGTCGCATTGACTATCGACGCGGGTTCGATGCCCGCGGCGCCGGTTTGGGTGCCTCGGAATCATGTCGAGGCGGAGGGCGTGAAGGTGTTCGGCAATGCTCACCTGCAATACAAAGACGGACAAGCGCAGCTGCAAATCGTTTACAGGGCCGTCGGAAACGGCGTCTGGTCGGAGATGGTCGGTGGTAGCGCAATCGGCTTTGAGAAATTGCAGCTAGTGGGCTCGGGATGGAAGACCTCTCGCGATCGCCAGACTCATGCTGGCAGCATCACGCTTGCCTACCACGAACCTGCCTCTGCCGATTCGCGTCGTTGGACGCTAGAAGACTGGCGCGAGGCGATCGTGGCGAGTGTCGAAGACGTTCTGGCTCAGCCCGACGCCAAGGTCGATCAGGGGCAGGCGGCCGGCGTTGCCAGCAGCTTTTTGCCGTTTACGGGTGATCTCGAGACCTTGCGCCGTTTCTGCCGCTTGCCAAGCAAGAAGAGCGCGAGCTGGAGATCGGGTCAGCGCGATAGCGCCTACCAATGGCCGATGCAGGCGCGTTTGCTTGCCGGTGATCCCGAAGCCTCCATCGAGGTGACGGAGCGGGATCCGGCGCTGTTGCTGCCGTTTGCGGTGCGGCTTCTGCAGGTAACCAAGTCGGAGTCGCGGCGGTCGGAGCTGCTGGAGCTGCTTGCTAGCAGTGAGGAGATGGCTCGTCCTTCGTATGCGCGCGCGCTGCATGCGGTGGCTGCGTCGGGCGTCGCGGTACCGGCGAGTCTGCTGGCGAAGTATGTGCCGTCGAGCGCCTGGTCGATCTTGTGGCAAGATCACAAATGGGACCTGCTCCGGCTCGCGTGCACGTTGGCGGTGATCGCGTTTTGCCTATGCACGATGTTTCGGCTTGCGGATCCGACGGCACGCAGGTGGCGCGCATTCTGCCTGTGGATCATGACGTTCCTGCTCATGCCCCAGTCGCTCATTGTCTACGGCGTCGATTGCAACCCGGTTTGGTTCGCTCTCGGACTCAACGTGCTAGCCGTAGCCTGCTGGTACTGGCGTGCACTGCCAACGTGGGTCTGGGTGCTGCCGCCCGTCGCGTGGGCGGCGGCTCAGCTGCACGACGTGCTCACGCCGGGGCCATTGCCCTTTGGCGAGTGGCTTGCCGTCGGCGCGCTGATGTCGCTCATGTCCGGGCGCGTCGGCTTCCGAGAATCCAAGCAGGTCGTGGCCGAGCGCCGTCAGCGGCGCTTGATGCGGCAGCGACGCATTGCGGCGCGCGCGTCCGCTGCGCGATCGTCGTAGATTGGCCCCGAGCAACTGCTCTTCGAACGATGGAACCATTCGACTACGTGCTGCTCGTGCCGGGGCTGATCTACATCCTCGCGTTCGCCTTGATGGCCTGCGCCAAAGGCTCGTCGGCGGATGGCTACACCGTGTTTGGCAGCAAGCGGCTCGGCAACGTGCTGTTCTTGGTGATGGTCTCCGGCGTGGTGGTCGCGCCGTTTGCGTTTGTCGCGTTCGTTTGGGGCGTCGTGCGCCTGGCTCTTCGCTGGCTTTGAGGCCGGCGCGCAGGGATTTTACCTGGGGGAGTCCGAGCGCACAAAGTCCACCATGGAGCCGAGCAGCACCAGTGCGCCCACGCCGAGCCCGAGCAGCAGCGCCAGCTGTCGGTCGTCCCCGTCGCCGGCGATTGATGCGATCATCGACCAGGACCAGGGCACGTAGAGCCAGTGATCGGGAGAGCTGCCGGCAATGCCACCAACAACGACGCCAACCACACCGAGAATCACCGGCAGCGCGAACGACGAATACCGCTGCGCGAGCCAGGAGATCAAGCCTAGCGTCGGCACGGCCCCGGCCAGGGCGCGGAACGGCAGTTCAAACGCAACCTCCCAGCGCACGGGGCCCATGCCAAGAACGGTCGCAAGCCCGGCGCAGAGCACGCCAAGGAAGGCTGTGCCGAGCGCGATGAGCGCGAAAATGCCGGTCGTCTTGGCCCAGAACTGTGCGGCGCGCGACGGCGGCTGCGCGAGGATGTGCTTGAGCTGGTTGGAGCCGTGTTCGATCCCCCAGAGCATGCCGATCAAGATGGCGCCGCCGATTGGCAGGCACATCGTGACCCAGGTTTGGGCGGTGATGCCCTGGAGTGCGTTCCACTTTCGCTCGACGCTCGCCTCGGCGACGTCCGACTGCGTGAGCACGATCCCGGCGAGGACGATGATGAGCACCGGAATGCCGAAGGCCAGCCAGACCGCCGTCGTGCGGCGATACTTCAAGACTTCGGCGCTCAGCGCGCGTAGGTAGCCGGCCATCAGGCTGCCTCCTCGGCGTTGTCGGTGAGCTCCAAGAACAGGTCTTCGAGGCTCGCCTTGTGCTGTTCGAGGTGGTGCACTGCGACGTCGGCTTGCACCAGGGCGCGGTTGATCTCGGCGGCTGAAAGGTTGGGCTCTTGCAGGACCCAAAGGCCGTCTGGGTTCTGTTCGAGCGACGTGCCCATCGTTGCGAGCAGTTCGCGCGCGCGCGGCTCGGGCTCTGCGCGCAGGCGCAGTGCTGGTTTGGACGCGGCCCGCAGTTCGGAGAGTGGGCCTTCGAAGCGCGAGATGCCGTCGTGCAGGATGCCGACGTGCGTTGCGACTTGTTCGACTTCGCCGAGCTGGTGGCTCGACAGCAGCACCGTGATGCCGCGTTCGGGCATCGTCTGGATCAGGGCGCGGACTTCGCGGATGCCGCTTGGGTCAAGTCCGTTGAGCGGCTCGTCGAGCAGGATGAGCTCCGGCGAGCCGATCAGTGCGTTGGCGAGACCGAGGCGTCCCTTCATGCCGAGTGAGTAGGTCTTGACCTTGCGGTTGGCGTCCTGGGTCAGGTCGACGATCTCGAGGGCCTCGTCGACAGTGCGCTTGTCGAGGCCGCGGAGACGCCGGGTTACATGGAGGTTTTCGCGTGCCGTGAGGTGCGGATAGGCCGAAGGGGCTTCGACCATGGCGCCGATGCGCGCGAGCGCGGCGGCGCGGTCTTGGCCCAGCTCCTGGCCGAACAGCTCGATGCGTCCATTGTCGGGACGGGAGAGTCCGAGGAGCATGCGCAGCGCGGTGGTCTTGCCGGCGCCGTTGCGGCCGAGCAGGGCGTAGATCTGCCCTGTCTCGATCGTCATCGAGGCGTCGCGCACGGCTTGGACCTTGCCGAAGTGCTTCTTGAGGTTGTGGAGGCGGACGAGAGGGGCAGAGGCTTGCGGTTCCGTCATGGGCGAATGTGAGTCGGCCTTCAGTGGCCGCTTGGGGCGCGCTTCTGTGGTGTGGATTGTGTTATTTCCACGCGCGGCTGGGGTGGGCGTGGTGCCGGTCGGATGCGCAGGCGGCGGCATTCGGTGGGCAGGATGCCTACGGGCGCGGAAGTTCGCCCGGAAACCGGTAGACTGTGCAGCCCGTCTTACGGCTGCTTCCGCGCGGTTTCTGCCGCCGGCGCCGGCGCCGTGCCTCTCTCCAGACTCACCATGCTCTTCCAACGATCCATCTTTCTCGCCGGGGCGCTTGCCGCCACGGTCTCGGCGCAGGGCGTCAACACCGCTCTCATTGGCACCTTCAATAACTACGGCCCCTTCAATGATGTGTGGGGCTACGTTGCGCCCAACGGCGACGAATACGCGCTGCTTGGCTCGACGACGGGCACGGTCGTCATCGACATCAGCAACCCGGCCAGCCCGGTGGAGCGCGGCTTCTTCTCGTTCGGGAACTCGGCCTGGCGCGACATCCGCACCTACGGCACCTACGCCTACGTGGTGACGGAGGCGACGTCCGGCTTCCAGATCATCGATCTGAGCAACCCAAACAGCCCGGTCTCGCTCGGTTCGTTTGGTGCGAGCATCACGAACAACGCGCACAACGTTTGTATCGATGAGGGTACGGGCCTGCTCTACCTGGTCGGCACCAACGTGGGCACGCCGGTTTGGGACCTCACCACCAACCCCGCCAATCCGACCTACGTCGGCTCCGCGCAGGGTGGCGGCAACAGCCTCTACTTCCACGATCTGTGCGTCGAGAATGGCTTTGGCTACGGCTCGATGATCTACAACGGCGATCTGCGGATCTGGGATATGAGCACGTTCCCGCCGACGACGCTGAGCGACACGCCGACGCCCGACAACTTCACGCACAACGCCTGGCCGAACGCGGCCGGTACGCTTTGCGTGACGACCGACGAGCGCAGCGGCGGCGTCATCCAGATCTTCGACATCAGCAACAAGTCGAACCCGATCGCGTTGAGCTCGTTTACGCCAAACCCCGGTTCGGTCCCGCACAACGCGTTCATCGTCGGTGATAAGGTGCATGTCTCGTGGTACACCGAAGGGTATCGCTGCATTGACATCAGCGATCCGAGCAACCCGGTCGAAGTCGCTTCGTACGATACTTGGCCAGGCCCTTCGGGCGGCTTCAACGGCTGCTGGGGTTGCTACCCATTCTTGCCGTCGGGCAACATCCTGGCGTCGGACCGCACGACGGGCCTCTATGTCCTGCGTCCTAGCAATGCGTCGTTCACCAAATTCGGCCAAGGCTGTGTTGGTTCCGCGAGTTCGCCTTGCCCCGAACTCAACGCCGGTGGTGGCGCCTTGACCGGCAGCACCAACGGTTTTGAATACACTTTCGAGGTGCCGAGTAGCGGCGCGCTGCAGGTGTCGAGTTTCGACATTTACACGCAGTCGAACTCCGGTGTCCTGAACCGCGCGGCGCACATCTTCGCATCGACGGGTAATGGGCCTGCAGCTACGCCGCTTGCATCGACGACCATCACAGTAGACACAACGCCTGGTTTCTACACGGCGACGTTCTCTTCCCCGGTCAGCGTTAGCGGCACGTTTTACATTGGCTATGAGAACTCTCCGGACGGCGTGATCTCCAACCTGGCGGGCGGCGACTCGGGGGTGGGCTATTTCCGCGGAGGCGGCAATTGGAGTCAGTCTAGCTTGGTGCAGCGGCCATCGTGGCGGGTGACCTGTTCGGGCGGTTCGGCGCAGACGCCGGCTCTCGGCAGCCTTGGCCTGCCGACCTTGAGCTCTAGCTACGACGTGACGCTTGCCGGCGCGCTGCCGACGCAGTTCGCCGTGATGGTGTCGGGCTTCTCGGACTCGATCTTCAGCGGTGGTGCCCTACCGCTGCCGCTTCCGGGCGCACCCGGCTGTGATCTGCTCGTGTCGCCCGATGTTCTCGACCTCTACATTACCGACGCTTCGGGAATGGCTGCGGCGACATTCAACATCCCGGCGTCTCCGGCAAACATCGGCTTCAGCCTCTATCACCAGTGGGCCGTGGTCGACGGTATCAACACGCTGGGCATTGTCGTGTCCGACGCCGGTCGCGCGACGATCGACCAGTAGTGAGCTTGCCGGCAGCCGCACGAGCGGTTGTCGGCTTGCGTGAGCGCGCTGGCATGGCCTCCAGTTAATGCGCCCGAGCGTAGTGGTTGAGCATGCATTGCTCCCAAGGCGCGGAAGAGGTTGTTAGAGTATGCGGTAGCCAGCGTCTCCCGAGACCCGCCTGCCCGGCCTCTCCAAACTGGCTCTTCCATCATGATCCGCACTACCTCTCTCATGGCCGGCATCCTTGCGGTTGCCGCTCAGGCCCAGGGTGTAAACACAGCCCTGCTTGGCACGTTCAACAACTACGGCCCCTTCAATGACGTCTGGGGCTATGTCGCACCGAATGGTGACGAGTACGCTTTGCTCGGTGCGCGCACCGGCACCGTTGTTCTTGACGTTAGCAACCCGTCCAACCCGATCGATCGCGGCTTCTTCGCATTCGGGAACTCGACTTGGCGCGACATCCGCACCTACGGCACCTACGCCTACGTGGTGACGGAGGATCGGGCCGGCTTTCAGATCCTCGATCTGAGCAACCCAAATAGCCCGGTTTCGCTCGGTGCGTTTGGTACGGGCATCACGAACAACGCACACAACGTCTGCATCGATGAGGGTACGGGCCTGCTCTACCTGGTTGGCACCAACGTTGGCACGCCGGTTTGGGATCTAAACACCAACCCCGCCAACCCGACGTATCTGGGCTCTGCGCAGGGCAGTGGCAACAGCCTCTACTTCCACGATCTGTGCGTCGAGAATGGCTTTGGCTACGGCTCGATGATCTACAACGGCGATCTGCGGATCTGGGACATGAGCACGTTCCCGCCGACGACGCTTAGCGACTCGCCGACGCCAGGCAACTTCACGCACAACGCGTGGCCCAACGCGGCCGGCACGCTTTGCGTGACGACGGATGAGGTCAACGGTGGTGTGATCCGCATCTTCGACATCTCCAACAAGTCGAACCCGGTGCCGCTGAGCACCTTCACGCCGAACACCAACTCGATCCCGCACAACGCGTTTATCGTCGGCGACAAGGTGCACGTTTCTTGGTACACCGAGGGGTATCGCTGCATTGACATCAGCGATCCGAACAATCCAGTTGAAGTCGCTTCGTACGACACCTGGTCGGGCTCTTCGGGCGGCTTCAATGGCTGCTGGGGCGTTTACCCGTTCTTGCCGTCCGGCAACATTCTGGCGTCGGACGTCTCGACGGGGCTCTACGTTCTGCGTCCGGGCAACGCCTCGTTCACGAAGTTTGGCCAGGGTTGCCTGGGTTCGGCGACGGCTGCATGCCCGGAACTCAACCCTGGTGGTGGATCGCTAACTGGCTCAACCCGCGACAACGAGTACTGCTACCAGGTGGAATCGCAGGGCGCGATCGCTGTGTCGTCGTTCGACATCTTCACGCAGTCGACGGGCGGCAACGTCGTGGCGCCTGCGCACATCTACGCCGACACCGGCAACGGTCCCGCTTCGACGCCGCTCGCTACGACTTCGGTCAGTATCGGCCCGGGCGCGCAATTCTACACGGCAACCTTCTCGTCGCCGGTCAACGTCAGCGGGACGTTCTACATCGGCCTCGATAGCAGTGCGCAAAACGTAGTCATCAGCACGCTGCAGAGCGGCGCGCAGGGCACGGGCTTCTTCCGGGACCTCGTCAACGGCCCGACCAACTGGAACCAGTCGGGTCTCGTGAGTCGCCCGTCGTATGTCGTCGCCTGCACGAGCTCGAGCACGGTCACGCCGGTGCTCAGCAACGCCGGCCTACCGATCCTCAATAGCAGCTACGACGTGACCCTCGCCAACGCGCTGCCCAACCGCTTCGCGATCATGGTCTCGGGCTTCTCGGACACGACCTACAACGGTGGCCCGCTGCCGCTGGCGCTTCCGGGCGCACCGGGTTGTGATCTGCTGGTCTCTGCAGACGTGCTCGATCTCTACGTGACGACGGCGTCCGGCACTTCGAGCGCAACGTTCAACATTCCGGCCTCGCCGGCCAACGTTGGCGTCAGCCTCTACCACCAGTGGGCCGTGCTCGACGACATCAACCTGCTCGGCATTGTGGTGTCCGAAGCCGGCCGCGCCACGATCGACCAGTAGTCGATTTGGCCGCCGCCGCCGCATGCGGCGGCTGCGGCGGCGGCGGGGTTCGCGCCCGCAGGCCGCTCCGTCCGCAGCCTTTCACGGCTGCTCGACATACGGCTGCTCGACATGCCGCTTCGCGCGACCCTGCGGCGCGACATCGAGCGGCGGGCTACCGCAGTTCGAAGCGCCAGCCCGGCGGCAGCTGCACCGGCGGCGCCGGCGCGGTCAATGGCAGCACCGCGGCCTGCGCAATCAAGTCGATCCCGCGCAGGAGCAGCGAGTTGGGCGCCGTCCACGTCGTGCTCTGCTGGCCGACAAAGGCACCCGGCAAGAACACATACTCGTTCAGATCCAGGTAGACGTAGTAGGGCGCCGGCAGAGCCGGAAGAACAGCTGGCCGCGTGCCGAGAACGAAGGCTCCGACCAGCCCCGCGGGCAGGTCGATGTCGAGCTGGATCGTGCCGCCAAGCAGCGTGTCGTCGGGCGCAACCGTCATCGAGCCGAGGTGCGCCTGGGGCAGCGTTTGGGTCTCTGTGACGCCTGGGCCAGGGTTGCTGATGTAGCAGCCCGTTGCCTGTAGCAAGCCGGCTTGGGATGTGGAGCCAACGGAGCCGCCTTCGAAACTCGATCCGTCGACGTTGACCGCCGCTGTGCCGACGCTCTCGGTCGTGCAGTTTTGGAAGCGCGACTCGGTGACCGTGAATGCCTGTGACGCGGTTGTTGACAGCGTTACGGCGCCGTCGCGGCAGCGCGCGTTGCGCATGCTGAGCGGCAGTGGAGCACCGCCGGTGGCAACGGCAACGTCGCCCGTGCAGCGAAACTCGTTGAGGTCGCCGTAGACCTGATCGCCGACCGAGCCGACTGCGAGCGCCGTGCCGCCGTTGCCCGCCAGCAGGTTCCACATGGAGCACTGCATCCAGGTTACGGCGTCGCTGGCGCCGTCGATGCGTGCGCAGATCGGAGCGCGCACCCGGGTGTGTGTGCCTTCGACCAATAGCGGGCGGCCCGATGTGCTGGGCGCATCGATCTCGATGCCGATGTTGGTGCTTTCGATGACGCAGCGGTCAAACGTGAATCGCGCGTTGCCGCCCGTTCCCACGGACATGTCGAATGCGGTGTCGGTGCCGGTGATGCGCACGTCGCGTGCTTCAAAGATCGTCGAGCGGTCGGCGACGGTCTCATCAAACTCGATGGCACGCGGCGTGTTGTCGATGTCGCAGTCCTCGACGATCAAGCGTCCGATGCCGCCGGCGAGGGTTCCGCGCACGCGGACCGCAAACTGTGCTTGGTCCTCAAAGGACACGTCGAGCATCGTGCAGCCGGGCTGCCCGGTGATGTCGCTCTGCGTGACATCGAGGCCGTAGGGGCCGCCGGAGAACCGCAGGCCCTGCAGGATCAGGCTGTTGCTCGTCGACAGCATGCCGCGCGTCACGTTGGCGCCGCTGAAGTCGATCGTTGCGCGGCCGCCGGAGCCGCGAATGAACAGTCCAAACGGAGTGTCGACGATGACGTCGAGGTCTTGCTCGACCGTGATGGTCTGCACGAGCTCGGTGTCGATCTCGATCCAGGTCAGGTCGGTCGTGCCCGAGCCGGGCAGCAGACTCACCTGGATCTGTTCGGTCGCCGAAAGCTGGCTCGCGAGCAGGGTGCCGTTGTGCAGCTGGATCGCTTCGTTCAGCGACAGCAGATTGTCGCCGAGCACTCCGTGTGAGAGTGGGTCGGTGACGAAGGCAATGGAGTGGAACGCTGGCGCGGGGGCCGAAGGGCCACCCAGCGCGAGCAAGGCAAGGATGCTGGCGAACATGAAGCCGGTGGGGACTCGGGGGAGGCGAGTTCCACATAGCGTAACAGGCACAATGCCCGGTGTGTGGTTTGGGTTGTGGCGCTCTCCATGTCGATCTGGCGGCGCGCTTGCTATGGCGGCGAGATCGCGTTCTTGCCGTGAGTTTGCGGGTCCGGCAGGGGTGGCGAGGTGCGTAGCCATCCGCATGCATAGGCGCTGTCATCGTGGGTTGGGTTCGTGGGCGGTCACGCTGGTTGCCGTCGGTAACGCTGTGATTGCTAGGCCGCTTCCCGCACAGGTTCCCGAGCCGAGTTGGCTGCCGTCGAGTCCGCTGCCAAACTGGAGCGCTCCGAGCAACGTGATCACGCTGTCTTGGGACGCGAGCATGACGGCGCAGCAGAATGGCGCGGCCCTACATGCTGCGGCGGGTGCGCTGCAGCCGGGCGACGGCTTGGCGCTTGGGGCCGGCGTCTGGTCGGTGCCGTCTCGCTTCGACCTATCGGTGCAGGCCAGTGCCGCGCAGCCGGTATGGATCTACGCCGCCGATCCAAGCGATCGTCCCGTGATCACGCGCGCGGACAACCAGCAGAACTGTCTGAATATCGGCAGCAACGGGGTCTCTCGTTATCTGGTCCTGCAGAACCTCGAGTTTACGGGCGGCAGCGACTTGCTGCGCATCTACGACGGCTCATTCACGTGGATTGACGGCTGCTACCTGCACGATGGTGATGGCCTGGGTGTCGCCGTTCAGACGGTTTCCTGCAGCCATCTGTGGATCACGCGCAACGAAATCGCGCGGCCCGGTCCCGGCACCTACAACGAAGGCATCTACCTCGGCGGCAACTATGGCTCGCTTGCCGTGACGGACTCGGTCATCGCGTTCAACCATGTGCACGAGACCCGGCCTGCCGTTGCCGGCCAGGGCGACGGCATTGAGGTGAAGCAGGGCAGCACGCGCAACTGGATCGCCTGGAACCGAGTGCACGGCTGTCAGAACCCGTGCATCTTGGTTTACGGAACAGGTGGCGTGGACCAAAACGTTGTCGAAGGCAATCTTTGTTATGACAGCGACGACGTGGTGCTGCAGGTGCAGGGGGAGGCGCTCGTGCGCAACAACGTCGCGGTTGGCGGCACGCGTGCCTTTACGAGCTTTGACCATCAGGGCGTCTCGCAGAATCTACAGCTTGTGCACAACACGCTGGTCAACACGGGGCGCGCGTGCGAGCTGAGTCGCTGGGGAGCGCGCCCGGGGATGGTGTTCGTCAACAACGCTTGCTACAGCACCAACTCGGACGCGGTCTACTACGGGATCGGTGATCAGGGAGTCTTGGCCAGCGGCAATGTCGTGTTTGGAGCGAGCAACCACACCGTCGCGAGCAATCCAGGCGGCACCGGCTATCGAGCGGGTAGCGGCTTGGCGGACTTTGTCGCGATCGACCTGTCGACGTATGCAATGGATCTTCGGCCGGTCGTCGGCGGCGCGCTCGACAACGTCGGCGATCCGCGGTTCGGCCTGCGTCTCGATCGCACCCGTGCGGCGCGCACGTTGCCGGTGGATCCAGGCGCACGGGCGAGTGCGCCGTCGTTGACTGGTTCGGTTGCGTCGCTGCCGGCAACCGTTGGAGGCAGCCAGCTCTTGCAGTGCGATCTGGGCGCGGCCCACGCCGGCGAGTTCTACATCCTTGGCGCTTCAGCAACCGCACCGGCCGCGTTCGGACAGCCCTCGATACTGTCCGCAAATGGCTTCCACTCGCCAATTGGCGTGGACTGGTTGTTTGTCGCTTCGGTTGGCGGACAGCTGCCGAACGCGATCCGCAACGGCATGGGCACGCTCGATAGCGTCGGGCGCACCAGCGTCACGGTGGTTGCGCCGCCGCTCGGACCCGCCGCTGCGGGGCTGCAGATCACGAGCTGCCTGTTTGCGTTCGGGAATGGCGCCGTCCGCCATGTCAGCAACCCGGTTGCGCTCACGCTGCAATAGCGGCGGGCGGCGGGCGGCGAGTGGCGTCGTCAGATGTCGACGCGCAGCACATTGCTCGTGTCGAAGAGCACGTTGCCGCCTGCGCTCGGCAGCCAGCTTGCCGTCGCGTGCTGCACGTATGCCGTCAAGCCGGGAGGCAGCAGCGGCAGCGCCAGATCCCAGGAAGTCGCCAGCGGCGCGCCATTGGCAATGCCGGCCGCCGCGATGGCGCCTGACAATGCTGGGCAGGTTTCGGAAAACGGTGCCGGCAGCGTGATCGCCGTGGGCGCATTGGCGGTGGCGACCAAGAACGTCGCGAAGTTGCCGATCCCGCGCGCGCGCAGCGTGCCGGAGCTGAGTGGGTTGGGGCTGTCGATGAGCTCCAAGACTTGGTCGTAAACCCCTTGTGCGGTCGAGGCCATCGTGCCGCCGACCAGGCCGATGCCGCCGCAGCCCAGTCCGGCGGCTGTCGCCGTCGAACTCCACTCATTCACAGAAATAGCGAGGTTGTTGGCGGCACCGGGAAAGCCGTTATTTGTGAGGCGGACGCGCACGGGGACGGGCGTGCCTTGGAACTCGATCACGAAATTGCGCCGCGTCGTCCGAGGAAAGCTCGATCCCCAGCTTGTCGAAACTTCGTCGGAGCCGTCATCATCGATATCCAGCCGCACCGACGAAACCCCGTCGCCGGCGAGCTCGGAGTCGAGCGCTAGCGTTGCGATGGTGCCGGCTGGGGCATCGAGATCGAGGCGCAGGTCGAAGCTCGTCGAAAAGTAGCCGGAAATGGCATACGTCAGCGCGCCGGCGTCGAGGCGCCAGCCGCTTGCCTGCGGGGTAAGGGCGCAGCTAGCGGAGGCGGGTGGTAGGGAGAGCGAGGCGGAGGTAAGCGGGCCGGCTGGCTGGGCCACCTGCTGGATGAACGTGGCAGGCAGCTGCCACTCCTGCAGCAGGATGGGCTGCACGGCCGTCAGCGTCGCCTGGACGTTTTGGCACCGGGCGTTTGCGGCGAGTCCCATCGCTGCGCTGGCGAGGCCTACAAGAATGCGGGTTGCTGGGGTTCTGGGTTGCACGGCAACGAGCATATCGCTTTCTGGCGACGACCTGCGACCTGCGACCTGCGTAGCGGCTTTTGGGGAGGCGGAATCGCCTAGCGGAAGGCCCCTAGTCTGGGTCGCCCAACGTCCGATTCGGGGCGGCGCCATTGCGCCGGTCGCACAGGTTCGCCGCGATCCTTGCCGATGGTTGCCGCCTGTTGCTTCAGGCAACGTGCTGGCCCAGCGACCGCGGGCGGCGCTTCACGCAAATGCCGCGTGCGCCGTTTTCGCTCGTCGTTACTCTGCGGGACTGGCTGCTGCCCTCCAAACTCCGTTCTGACCCCTCCGCCTGTTCTTGTTCGACCTTCCAGCTGCTGCTCCGCGCAATTTGCGCGCCGATATTCTCTCCGGCATCACCGTGGCCCTGGCGCTGGTGCCCGAAGCGGTCGCGTTTGCCTTCGTGGCCGAGGTCGATCCCCTGATCGGCCTGCACGCCGCATTCATGGTGGGCTTGATCACCGCCGTTTTCGGTGGGCGACCCGGCATGATCTCGGGGGCCACGGGTGCGCTGGCTGTTGTGCTGGTGGCGCTCGTCAAGGATCACGGCGTGCAATACATGTTCGCCGCGGTGCTGCTGATGGGGGCCATCCAAGTGCTCTGCGGGCTCTTGCGGCTCGGCAAGTTTATCCGGATGGTGCCGCACCCGGTGATGCTCGGCTTCGTCAACGGACTGGCCATCGTGATCTTCTTGGCGCAGCTCGGGCAGTTCAAAACGCGCGATGCCGAGGGCGAGCAGATTTGGATGACCGGCGCGCCGCTCTACACGATGCTCGCGCTCGTCGCCGCGACGATGGCGATGATCCACTTCGTGCCGAAGCTGACCAAGGCGCTGCCTGCCTCGCTCGTCGCGATCGTGGTGCTGACGGCGGCCACGCTGCTGCTCGGTATCGATACGCCCACGGTGATCGACTTCGTGCGCACCATGAGCAACGATCCGGACAAGACGCTCGCCGGCGGGCTGCCGGTGTTCGCCCTGCCGTCGGTCCCGTGGAACTTTGAGACGCTCCGCATCATCCTGCCCTACTCAGCAATCCTCGCGGCTGTCGGTCTGATCGAGTCGCTGCTGACGCTGACGCTGATCGATGAGCTGACCGAAACCCGCGGCCGCGGCAACCGTGAGTGTGTTGCGCAGGGTGCCTCGAACATGACCTGCGGCATCTTCGGGGGCATGGGCGGCTGCGCGATGATTGGTCAGAGCATGATCAACATCAATTCGGGTGGCCGTGGGCGCCTCTCCGGCATCACGGCGGCCGTGGTGCTGTTGCTGCTGGTCGTCGTCGCGTCGCCGCTGATCGAGATGGTGCCGGTGGCCGTCCTGGTTGGCGTGATGTTTATGGTTGTCGTGGGCACCTTTGAGTGGTCGAGCCTTCGCGTGCTGCACAAGGTGCCGATGAGCGATGCGCTCGTCGTCGTCTTGGTGTCGGCGGTCACCGTCGCAACGGACTTGGCGATCGCCGTGCTGGTTGGCGTGATTGTGTCGGCGCTCGTCTTTGCGTGGAAGCACGCCAAGGTCGTGCATGCCGTGCAGCATGACGACGACGAGGGGGCTCGCGTCTACCAGCTGCGCGGGCCGCTCTTCTTTGGCTCCTGCACGAGCTTTCTCGAGCTGTTTGACCCGAAGAACGACCCCGCCGACGTGATCGTCGATTTCCAGCACGCGCGGGTCAGCGACCACTCGGCGATTGAGGCGATCGATACGCTGGCCGAGCGCTACATCGCGCAGGGCAAGGCGCTGCACTTCCGGCACCTGAGTCCCGAGTGCCGCAAGCTGCTCAAGAAGGCCGGCGACATGGTCGAGGTCAACGTGATCGAGGATCCGCAGTACCACGTCGCGACCGACGCGCTGGCCTAGCGGCCCGCTAGGTCATCACGCCCCAGCCGTCGCATTCGCCGCCGTGCGCTTGCGCGAGCTCGGTAAACGTGCGCTGCAGGTCGACGATGCGCTGGTGCTCTGGGACCATTTCGATGGCGACGTAGATGGCCCAGGACGGGCCAAACTCTTCGTCGTCGGGGTCGGTCTTGCCGTCCTCGTCGGGCTCGCCTTCGTCGTAGTCGACGTTGCACTCGTGGCCCTGCGCCCGCACCGCTTCGGCGATCTTGCCGGCGGCTTCCTCACTCGGGGCGTCGATGACGAATTCGACTTCGAGGGGCCGGTTCAAGTCGATGCCGGATTCGGCAAGCGAAGCGAGCACGGCGCCGTCTTCGTCGTCGGGAAAGGACTGCTGGGAATCGGTCATTCGTCAGGGGGGGGCTATTGCTTGGACCAGCGCTGCACGATGCCCTCGAGCTCGAGGAAGTCGATCCTGGCTGGCCATTGGATGGGGCCTTGGTCACGGTGCACGCGCGGTCCGCGATGCACCCATCGGATGATGCCATATCCATCGACCAGGAACGAAACACTGGTTGCAGACTTCAGGTTGCCCCGCTGCATCAGCTTCTTGAGGGTCCGCCACTTCGGATCGATGGCCCACGGGCCACGCACGCCAAGGTCCGCAAGGTAGTCGCGCAGCCAGGAGGTGGTGCGCGGGGTGCCTTTGCGATGGTAGACCGGGATGAGACGCAGCAGCGGATGGCTTTGTGCGAGCTCCGCGAGGTCCGGCAGGCTGGCGCGGCAGTGCGGGCATCCGTCCGTCCAAAACCTGTAGAGAACGAGTCCGTCCGCCGGCGCTTGGACTGCGGCAAGTGGCTGTTCGCTGGATGCAGCGGGCGATTCTTCAGGGTTTGGTTGCGGCAGATCCTGGAGGGTGAGCCCGGCGAGATCCTCCATGGGCTGGCCGATCAGGGGATTGCGCGGCCAGTGCCGAAAGGACCGGTCCAGTGCCGCTTTGATGCGCTTTGTTGGCGTCTGAGCAGGGGCCGGCTTGCCCGGCGGCGGAGCGGTTTGCGGCAATACGTCCTGCACGATGCCGCGGGAGTCGTGCACCGCGATCCAGGGCCGCTTGGGCGCGGCGTAGCCCGCGTCGATGCCGGGAACGTGCACGTATTCTATTCGTTGGGTGGCGACAAGCGCGTCGGTGTTCGCGTCGGGGACTGCAGGGCGCTTGTTGTCGGTCGGGAGTGCGACCACGATGCGCACGACCCGGCGCTGGGCGGCGTCGTGGCGGTCTGGCGGCAAGATGGCCAGCATCGCGGCGAGGTCTTTGGCGACCGAGTCGCCGCCGCGCGGTGCCAGCAGCACCACGGCATCGCCGCAGTAGCTTTCCGTATGGCGTGGCGAAATGGCTGTGGCTGGACCTTTGCTGGGAAACCGCTTCGCTTGCTCCCAGTTGGGAAACGAGCGGCCGACTACCTGCTGCGCCGAGGCGCTCGTGCCAAGCAGCAGGGCGAGAGGCAATAGCACGAACGCGATCCGAGCTTGGTTTCGCGACCTATCGCTTGTGGCTTTCGCTGTATGTGCCTGCATCCCCCAATCCTAGCCTGGGGCGGCCGTGAGCACGTAAGCCGATGGTCACGTCGATGGGCGTTGTCGAGCGTTATTCGCTGCCTGGGAGCTGCTCGTGCCTGCCAATCACTAGGCTGCCTGCGGGGCGTAGTCTGGCTTGCAGCTCGGTCGCGATGCGTGCCTGGAGGCCAGGCTCGAAATACGTAAAAGCCATGTTGCGGCATAGAATCAAATCGAAGGGCCCTGCGGGCATCGTTTCGCGCACGTCCTGGCACGCGAATGCGACCCTGTTGCGATACGCCGCTCGCAGGCGGTAGCCGCCGGCAGCTGCTTCAAATGGAGCGTCTTGGGAGCCGGGCGTACGCCAGTCGGCCGGTGCGGATCGAAAGCTCGAGGCTGGATAGATCGCCTCGCTGGCCCGGCGCAGCACGCGCGGATCTGCGTCGGTCGCAAGCACGCGTAGCTCGATGCTGGGGTATTGCGCTGCGAGCTCGCGCTGCCAGAGCACCGTCAGCGTCCACGGTTCTTCGCCGCAGGCGCAGCCTACGCTCCACGCATCCAGATGGCTGCGGCCGGAGCCTTCGGCGCGCTGGGCCAGTGCCGGCAGCGTTTCGTCGCGAAGCCGCTGCCACGCCGGAGGGTCGCGATAGAGCCGCGAGACGACGATTCGACAGAGCCCATCGAGCACGCGCCACTCTTCAGGATGCGCGGCGAGGTGTTCTCGATAGCCAGGCAAACTTGTGATGTTGAGTTCGCGCAAGCGCTTTGCGATCCGTTTGCACGCTCGTTGCCGAACGCGCAGGTAGCCCGACCAGCGCAGCCCGAGCTTTGGTAGGGCCCATCGCAAAAAGTCGTCGGCCGCGCTATCGGTCATCGAGGGAATCCCTTTGCTTCTTGAGGGGTCGCCCCTGGTTGTTCTTGTTGCGGCCGAACTACGCACTGAAGCCAGTCGTTTGGCGCGCATGGTTGGATCGAATAGCAGGTGTCGTTGCTGCGTCTCGTGCACGTTTGTGTGGCGTCATCGCAGCGCACGGTACTGACTCGTTGGGAATCGTATCCATGACCAGAGCTAGCACGATCGGCAAGTCCGGGCGCCGCATCCTCGGACTTCGATCTGGGGCGTTTGCAGTGGCCTGGGCGGCTACACGTTTCACTACGGCGAAGGGCTTTCGTATTTCAGCCGCGATCCGAATGCCTGCGTGAACTGCCATATCATGCAGCCTCAGCTGGATTCGTGGCAGAAGGCCAGCCACCACGGCGTGGCGGTCTGTGTGGATTGCCACTTGCCGCAGGATTTCATCGCCAAGTACATCGCGAAGGCCGAAGCCGGCTACCTGCACTCCAAGGGCTTTACCTTTCAGGACTTCCCCGAGCCGATCAAGATGCGCGAGAAATCGGCCCGCATCCTGCAGGCCGGACGGCAACCGCTTCTTTGACTACAAGCACAAGGAGTCGGGCGCTGAGATCCTAAAGGCGCAGCACCCGGAGTTTGAGCTGTGGTCCCAGGGCATCCATGCGCGTTCGGGCGTGTCGTGCGCGGACTGCCACATGCCCTACCAGCGAGACGGGGCGACCAAGGTCTCTGACCACTGGGTGCGCAGTCCGCTGCTCAACGTCAACCGCGCGTGCCAAACGTGCCACCATATCGACGAGAAGGAACTTCTCGCGCGTGTCGACGGCATCCAGCAGCGCAACTTCGACTTGCTGCAGCGAGCTGGCAAGGCGATGACGGATCTTCTTGATGCTGTTGTCGCGGCAAAGGCTGCGGGGGTTGCCGCGGAAGCGCTGAAGCCGGCGCTCGAGCTTCAGCGCAAGGCCCAGTGGCGCCTAGATTTTGTCGCCGCAGAAAACTCGATGGGCTTCCATGCGCCGCAAGAAGCCGCGCGCGTGCTTGGAGAGGCCGTCGACTACGCCCGGCAGGGTGAGGTTGCAGCACTTCGCGCGAAGGCGGCGAGCGCCCGCTAGTCTAGGTCGACATCAGTTGGCCTGCTCGCGCGGAGCTTCCGTCGGTTTGTCTGCGAGCGCGATTCGAAGTGGACAAGACGCCAGGTCGTCGGCGCGACCCTGGCGATAGACATCAAGCAATTCGCGCGAACGTTCGGCAAGCATGCGGCGAACTTCGCGCCGCCGCCCTTTGACGCGGGCGATATGCATGTTGTCGTAGGCCGTCGTTTGATGGCGAAGCCAGGCAATGACGGCCGACTCCGCTCGCTTTGCGACCGGAATGCGCTCGGTTCGTGCCACTGTGCCGCTGCCGACGGGCGTTGCGTGTCGGGTCACGGCTTGGGCCAGCTGCTCGGCTAGGTCGCTGTACTGCAGCGGAAAGTCGAGAAACACGCGCACCGCTTTGGCGAAGTCCTCGACGTAGCTCGCCTGCTTCTCGCCGCGCCGCTTGGCGGCGGTTTGCTGCTTGCGCTGGTAGGCCGGGTCGGCTCGCTCTTCGGCGAGGGCTTTTTGAATCGCCTCCACCCTTGACCGCTCGACCCAGATGCCGCGCGAAAACGTGCGGCGTCCGCGCTTCTCTTGGACGACCCAGCAATCGCCGCCTGCCTTGATTCGTCGGGTCAGCGCCGGGTCGCCTGGCGGCACGAGAACCCAGCCCTCGGGGATGCGGGTCTGTCCTCGGCCCGGCATGTTGACCCGGCGGTCGTCGATGCCGGGTGCGACAATCAGTGGTTCCTCGCTCACGGGCGACAAGCTAGTCAGAAGATGCTGCTGTCGCCTCATCCATTCTGGCTCGCGACTGGCGCGCTGGGGGCGATGGGGCATGCTGGCGACTGCGTCATGAAACTGGAACAACTGATTGCCCAGGTGCCGAAGCTGCGATTGCGGACGGAGCGGCTGCTGTTGCGGCCGTTTGAGCGGCGTGATCTGGCGAATGCCGTCGAGCACGAGATGGACGTGCGGATCATGCGCTGGATCCGCGATCCGGTTGCCGAGGATGAGGCCATCGCAAAGCTGGAGAGCTGGCTTGAGCCCTGGGGCGGGCAAGCCGGGCGCTGGTGCGTTCTCGTCATCGCTGACATCGAGAGCGATGCCATGCTGGGACTAGCGTGCTTTCGCGTGACGGAGGCGGGCAGTGAGACCTTGGAAATCGGCTATCGGTTGCACCCGGACGTCTTCCGTCGCGGCTACGCGATGGAGGCCTGCACGGCGCTGCTGCGGTGCCTGTTTGAGGATTTCGATGTGCGTCGTGTCACGGCGCTCTGCGACAAGGGAAACGAAGCTTCGTGGCGGCTGATGGAAAAACTAGGGATGCGGCGCGAGGCCGACTTGCGCGAACACTACTTCCTGGCTGGCGAATGGCGGGACGAGCTCGCCTATGGATTGCTTCGGCGCGAGTGGGGCGCGGAGCAGAGCTAGTGCTAGCGTCGTGCATCTGATAGAGGCGGCATTCTGCGGGCGCGAAGACGTCCGTCACCGCGTCGCAGCGCCTTGCGACGAACGCCTTCGCATCCCGGACAACGCCCCGTCTACCAGATGCACGACACTAGATCGCGAATGGGTTTGGCAGCGGCTATGGTCGATAGCGAGCCGGATCGCCCTTGCTTGATCAGCGCCGGTGCTTTCGGCAACGACCGACATCCACCGCAATGGGATCCAATCGTAGACTGACAAACGAGCAGCTTTGCGACGCACTGGCGGCAGCGCGCTCGTCGACGCTTGCGCGTTCGTTGGATCTCAGCGATGAGCAGTGGGTGGTTCCCTACAACCCGTACAATCAGCCGACCTCGTGGGATCTGGGTCACATCGGTTGGTTTGCGGAGATCTGGCTGCTGCGCGGGCCGCATCGACCACGCAGCGACGGCTCGATCGAAGCTGCTGGTTCGGCGCTGTTTTTCGGCGATGACGACCACTACGACTCGGCTGTGGTTTGCCATGCCGATCGCTGGCTGCCGCCTGCGCGCGACCGCGCGCAGCTATTGGACGCCCTGGAGGCCCAGCTAGAAGCGGTTCAGCAACGGCTGCGAAGCGACGACAGCCGTGAGACCAGCTACTTCGGGCATCTCGCGCTCTACCACGAATGCATGCATGCCGAAGCGCTGGCCTGGACGCGTGCGACGTGCGGCTACTCGCCGCCGGCGGATGCTGCCATGCCGGAGATCGCGCGTTCCCAGCAGCTGCGGCTGCGATCGCACGACGCGCAAATCGGCAGCGCGCCGCCGGGCGATGAGTTTGCGTTCGACAATGAAATACCTCAGCACGCGGTAGCGGTTGGCGAGGTCTCGATCGATACCCAGCTGGTGCGCAACGACGCGTTCTTGGCGTTTGTCGAAGATGGCGGCTATTGCCGCCGTGAACTTTGGCCCGAGTGGCGGCCACGGCGCGGTATGCCGGAGCGCTGGCATCGCAAGCCGGATGGCTCGATCCTGCATCGTCACTACGACCAATACGTGCCGCTACCCCTGGCGCAGCCGGTTGTGCACGTCAATGCGTTTGAGGCAGAGGCCTACTGCCGTTGGGCTGGGCGCCGGCTCCCTACGGCTGCGGAGTGGGAAGCGGCGAGCGCGATGGACGGCGGCATGCAGTGGGGTCACAGCGTCTGGGAGTGGACGGCGACGACGTTTGCTTCGTATCGCGAGCCGTTTGTGCCTGGTCCCTACGTGACCTACTCGGTGCCGTGGTTTCATCACCAGCGCGAGCTACGCGGTGGGGCCTACACGACCAGCGCGGTGATGCATGACCGCCGCTACCGAAACTTCTTCTTGGCGCATCGCACCGACGTTTTCGCGGGGTTTCGAACCGTCGGCGATGGCTAAATAGGGAATTCGCCCGGCCAGGGTGAGCCCTCAGAACATCTCAAACTCGTGGGCGTCGGTGGTCGTGAACACTGCGTTGCCGGTTTCGCTGCTCGGCTGTGCGATCAGGCCTTGAACAAGCACGGTGAAGCCCGGCAGCGTCACGGGCATCGGAAAAGCCAGCGTCAGCGGAGCGTTTAGGTCTGGCACGGCAAGGAGCGCCGCCATGGATCCCAGGCCGTACTGCACTTCTGGGTAGAGAGCGGCGGGGCCGGGCGGGGATCCGGTCGCAAAGACGTCGGTGATCAACCATGCCGTGGCGTCGTCGTAGACGCCGTTCAGCGAGCGCATGCGGATCTGCACGGGGGTGCCGAGGGTCGTGCGATTGTAGGGGCACGCCGTCAACGGCTGGGAATCCGTGGTGCTTTCGAGCAGCACATGATCGCCCGAGCCTGGGTAGAGGCGAACCTCGGGCTTTGCGCAGCGATCCGCGATGCCCGCGAAGAACGCCCAGTCTGACTCGTCGAGGCCGAAGGGCGACAGGGCCGTGGTCAAGGTGCTGGTCGGACCGAAGTCCGGCGTGATGTCGCAAACGCGTTCGCCATAGATCGACGTATACATGCACATCGCGCCCATCAAGATCATCGACGGGGCAGGGTGCGAGAGGTCCGCTTCGTAGTAGGCCGGATCCCATTCGAGCAGCGCGGCGCCGTCGCCGATAGCAGACCGGCTGGCGGTGCCTGGGCCGAAAGCGGTGTCGATGTCCGCAACCGCTAGATCGTAGTTGGCGCGGACGACCTCGTGCATTTGCAGCGGTCCCGCCCACGGGATCGGAAACCACATATGTCCCTGCGCGTTGGACCACGTCTGCGACAGGATCGCGCGGGCCGCCGGACTGTGGCTGCGCACGTTGGACGTGATCGTGACGGCGTTGCGGCGGAAGTTTGCGGGGTCGTAGCCAGCTTCGGGCGTGGCCTCGAGCGCGTGTCCCTGCATGACAACGGAATCCCATGTTTGCCCAGGCGGCAGTGCGCTGCCAATCACGGCAATCTGCGCTGGGTTGGTCGCGTGGTATTCGAGCTCTACCCCGCCGGCCAAAGCCGTGACGATGTTGGGTGTCGGGTGGCCGGCTTCGGTGGCGATCATGCCCACCAGTTCAGGAACGCCGTAGCCCCACGAGTAGTAGGTGTAGCTGTTGCCGTAGAACAGCAGGTTCTTGCTCTGCGACGCCACCGGAATGGACGTCAGCAGGAGCGCGAGCAGGACGCGCGTCGAGTCGAACATAGGCGTATGGTAACGCAGCTCGGTGTCGAGCGTTGCCTAGCTGTTGCGCGATTGCTGTTGAGCGCAGCTACGGGAGAACCCTGATTGCTTCGGGCTTCTCCGCATCCGTCGTATGGTTGCCTTGACGATTTGTCCATGACGCACCAGCTCATCGAAACGCATCTCTATCGCGTCACCGCGCCCATCGTCTTTGAGAAGATGCTCGTCGTTGGCAACCTGCTGCGGCTTGAGCGTCTCGACCGCCAGGGCGGGGAGAGCTCGTTTGCGGAAGCGAATCTGTTTGTCGGCTTCGTGGACGAGGAACGGCTCGACGTAGCGATCGGGGCTCGTGATGAGGAGCTCTTGGCGGCGTTGTGGCGGCAGTACGAAGCCAGCGAGTCGCCTCTGTCGAGCTTCGAGTGTGTCACCGAGCGCCGGGGTCTGAGCGAACGCACTGCGGTTGTTCGGCTGGGCAAGACCGACTGGCGGCCAGAGAGTGGCCACTACGTTTGGCTGCGTGCCGTGCCGAGCGAGGAGCGGCCCGTTTTTGCACGGCTGGTGCTCGAGTTTGATTGGCAGCTGCGTGGCTTTTACGAGCCGCTTGCTGAGGAGATGATGCAGACGTTGACGTGGCGCGCCGAGCGACTGCGTGATGCGGATGTGAGCGAACAGGGCAAGCAGGCTTGGTCGATCTTCGACGATATGCCGGTGTCGCGTCGCGACGAGATCGTTGCTCGCTACCGACAGATTCTTGGTAAGGCGCCGGCGCCGTCCGCTGCGCCGGGCGCTTTCCCCAAGCCCGTCGCGCCAACTCTTCTCGATCTGCGAGCCGCTGATCTCGCATCGCTCAGCCTCGAACAGTGCGAGAAACACTGGGGCAAAGGTCTAGATGGAACGCGCGTGTTGCTACTGCAAACGAGCTGGTTGCCCGATCCGATCGAGTGCACGTTTGAGTGTGGTCAACCGGATGGCTACTCGCTGGGTGATGGCACGGTTGGCGTGCTGCGGGCTTTGGCGGCGCTTGGTGATGAGCATCGCAAGCGTGCGGCGACGTTGCTGTGGGAGCACTGCCGGATGTGCTTTGACGTGACCGGCTACGGTGCGGGCGAGCAGAGCAACGAGGACTTCTTCGGGATCCGTGGCCCCGACGACGCTTGGCGTGAGGCCGGTCGAGCCACCATCTATCTGAGCGAGAACATGCGCGGTGGCGCCCACGACTTGTTCCAGCTGGACTTCTATCCGCCTTGGGAAGGCGAGCACGGCTGCAGTCTGGTCGTGCGCGACGGCAGGCTTGTTGGGCAGAGCGATCCCGGTGGCTGGCTTGGTGACTTTGAGCTGGAGTAGGAGCGGGGGCCTGCCGGCCACCGCGCGTGGCGCGAGGCCAGCTACTCGACGTCCTTGTACCAGATCACGATGTCGTTGAGCTTCTTGGATGTCTCGGCTTTGAGCTCGAAATCGAACGAAGAGCTGTCGGCCGTGATCGGATCGGAAAACAACAGCTCGAGCATTTCTCCGCTGGGCTCAAACAAGCCGACGGCGAGCTTGGCTTTGCCTAGAAGCGGGTGCTTCTTCTCGAGCTTGTAGGGGGTGACAGTGACGCGCTTGCCTTCGCGGAGCTTGCAGCGCCAACCCTCGGCCATCGCCGAGCCGCCCTGCGTGCCGCTGCCGCGCAGGTGCGTAGATGTGGCTGATCCGTTCGTCGGGCCATACTTCCAGGCGAGATCGCGGTTGCTGCGGTCGACGGGCTTCGTCTTGCCGCCGCAGCTCGTGGCAGTCAGCAGTGCCAGCGTGATGCCGGCGACGCAGAGTGGAGAACGGTAGGCGGTTGGCCGTGGGCGCATGCCGCGACGATCTGAGTGGTCGTCCGAAAATGCAAGGTTGGCCCGTGGCTCCGGGGCGCTACTGCTCGGTGGGCTGCTGCGCTGATTCTGATTGATCGAATAAGATCGATATATGGCTATTCCGGTCGTAAGCGATCATATGTGATCGGTGTTGCCTGAATCTCTTGGATCATCTCACTTGCGCCAAGAACCACTCATGTATGATCGTTTTTGAGCCGAAATGGCCATATTCGATCATATATAGCGTTTTGAAGATCCAGCCCCTTACGCCGACCCCTTCGATCCTCGAGGAACTTGGCGATCGCCTTGCAGCGATCCGAAAGCAGCGCGGCATGACGCAGGAGGCGCTTGCTCAGGCCGCTGGCGTCGGCGTTGCGACCGTTCGTCGAATCGAGGACGGCAAAGACGCTCGGCTCGGATCCTGGCTGGGCATTCTCCAAGCTCTCGGGATGCACGCAGGCATTGAGCAGCTGGTGCCGGGCAACTTCCGTTCGCCGCTCGCGGAGGCAAAGGAGGCGTATCGGCAAGTGGGTCGGCGAGCGCGTCGGCGAGCGCGCGGCCCCAGGCCGAACTCGCCAGGCGACTCTCCGAGTGATTCGTCTGACGACTTTTCTGACGACTCTTCCGGTGACTCTTCCAGAGGTGGGCCAGGCAGCGCCCGCGAGCCGGGCTTTGTCTGGGGCGATGAGAAGCGGTGACGGTCGCGACCGTGTTGCTTTGGGGAACGCCGATCGGCTACGTCTCGATGGCGGCCGACGAGCGCTTTGCGCGCTTCGAATACGACCCCGACTTTGTTGATGCTGGTGTCCAAGTGGCGCCGTTCGCGATGCCTGTGCGCGCCGGCCAGATCTACCGCTTTTCGGAGCTGCATCCGCGTTCGTTTCACGGTTTGCCGGGGATGCTCGCCGACAGCTTGCCCGACCGGTACGGCAACAAGCTTATCGACGTGTGGCTCGCCAAAACGGGGCGCACCGCAGGTCACTTTCGTGCTGTCGACCGTCTTTGCTACACGGGTGTGCGCGGCATGGGCGCACTCGAGTTTGAGCCGACGGTTGCGGTTCATGGACGCGAGGACCGACCGCTTGAGGTCGCGGAGCTTGTGCAGCTCGCCTCTCTCGCATTTGCAGAAAAGAGCGCGCTGGACGCTCGCTTGACGGAGGCGGATGGCGAGCAGGCGCTGCTCGACATCCTCAGCGTCGGCACGTCGGCCGGAGGTGCGCGCGCCAAGGCGGTGATTGCGTTCGATCCCGAGACGCAGGCCGTGCGTTCGGGGCAAACCGACTTGCCGGCGGGCTTTGAGCACTGGCTGATCAAGTTCGACGGCGTCGCGTTTAGCGGCGATTGGGGCATCGCGGATCCCGCCGGCTACGGACTGCTGGAATACTCCTATGCGCGAATTGCAGCGTCTTGCGGCATCGACATGTCTGAGTGCCGGTTGCTCCAAGAAAATGGTCGCAGCCACTTCATGACTCGGCGATTTGACCGCAGTGCGTCGGGCGGCAAGCAGTTTGTGCAGACCTGGGCCGCACTACAGCACTACGACTACTATGACAGCGGGGCGCACTCGTATGAGCAGCTGTTCATGACCATGCGCCAGTTGAACGTGCCGAGCGAATCCGTCGACCAGATGTTTCGCCGCGTGTTGTTCAACCTTGTTGGCTGCAACCAGGACGACCACGTCAAGAACTTCGCGTTCATCATGGACCGCCGGGGGCGCTGGC
Organism: Planctomycetota bacterium; assembly: GCA_045105235.1. Taxonomy (GTDB): domain Bacteria; phylum Planctomycetota; class UBA1135; order UBA1135; family UBA2386. The sequence continues at coordinate 36,292 of JBGCDH010000121.1, forward strand.
GCCTTGCGCCCGCCTACGACCTTTGCCACGCCGAAGGCAGCGACTTCACGCGGAGTCACCAGCTGAGCCTCAACGGCAAAACCAACGGCTTTGGGCGCGCGGATCTCAAAGCTTTGGCAGAGTACGCAGGTTTGCCGCAAGGGCGCGAACGGCGCCTGCTCGACCAGGTGCTCGAGGCGTTTTCGACGTGGCGGTCCCTGGCTGAGGATCTAGCCATTCCCAGCGGGCTGGTGGCGCACGTGGAGCGCACCATGCGCATGCAGTGGTGAGTCGAATCTCGTGAACGTTGCGCGCCGTCCGCTACGGTGTTGGCATGGAGCAGACTCCGAGCGGCACGTCCGGGCCCGCGGCTGGCATGCGCTACCTGGTGACGGGTTCGACGCGTGGCATTGGCCGCGCGATCGCCACACGCCTGCACCGTGATGGCGCCATCGTAGGGCTGCACGGCCGCGATGCGGCTCGGGTCGCTGCGCTGGCCGAGGAGTTTGGAGAACGGGCCATTCCGATTGCTGCGGATCTGGCAGATCCAGCTGCAGCGGACAAGCTCGTCGCCGACTTTGTCGAGCGCGCTGGCGAGGGCCGCATCGATGGTCTCGTCAACAACGCGGGCGGTGGTCGCGCGGTGGCATTCCGCGGTATCCGGCTTGAGGACTGGCGTGCAACGTTTGCGCTCAACTTGGAGTCCGCGATGGTGGCCAGCAAGGCAGCCTACCAGATCATGCGCAAGCAGCGCTCGGGCGGCATCGTCAACATCTCGTCGCTGGCCGCGCACGGTCCGGGCGAGCTGATGGGGGCCGACTACGCTGCCTCCAAGGCGGCGCTGGTCAGCTTGACGCGCAGCCTGGCGCTCGAAGCAGCGCGCTTCGGCATCCGCTGCAACGCCGTCTCTCCGGGCTTCGTCGAGACCGATATGACGACGGCGATGAACGATGCCAACCGCGAGGCACTCAAGATTCCGCTACAACGCTTGGCTAGGCCAGACGAAGTAGCCAACGTCGTGGCGTTCCTACTGTCGGAACCCGCGTCCTACATGACCGGTCAGGTTCTGCACGTGGATGGTGGCTTGTGGATGAACGGATGAATCGTCGCTCGGTTGTCGTGACCGGCCTCGGCTTGGTTACTGCGATTGGCCAGGATCTCGAGACTGTCTGGCGGCGCGTGCTTGCTGGCGAGGGCGGCATTGCACCGCTCAAGAGTTTTGAGGTGGCCGGCAATAAGGTGACAAACGGCGCGGAAGTAGATATCGAAGAGCTGCACGAGCGGCTCAAGCAGCGCGGTATCCGCCCGAAGGACCGCTCGCAAAACTATGCCCTGGAGGCTGCGGGGCAGGCGCTGACTCAGGCAGGCCTGCTCGGCGAAGACTTGGCCAAGCTCACGCCTCAGCCGATCGCAACGATCCTGGGTTCGGGTGTGGGGCCCACCGATACGACCTACAAGACGATGCTCCGCTACCGCGAGCTCGGCGCCAAGGGGATGCGGCCGAGCACCGTGCCGAGCGTCATGGCGAACTCGCTGTCGGCGGGCGTGTCGCTGCAGTATCGGCTGACCGGCACCAACCAGGTGATCGTCTCGGCGTGCACGTCTGCGACCAACGCCATCGGCAACGGCTTTCGGATGATCCGCGATGGCTACATCGACGCCGTGGTCTGCGGCGGCTCCGACGCCTTTTTCGATCCATTGCACTACGGCGTTTGGAACAACCTTGGTGTGATGTCGACCATTGAGGATCCGGCGCGCGCCTATCGTCCGTTTGACAAGGACCGTCAGGGCTGTCTGCTCGGCGAAGGGGCCGGAGTCATGGTGCTGGAAGAGCGCGAGCGCGCGGTTGCGCGCGGTGCGCAGATTCTCGCCGAGCTGCCTGGCTACGGCGACTCTGGCGACGCGTGCCACGTGACCACGCCAGACGTTGCCGGTCAGGCGCGGGCGATCCGTGGCGCGCTTGCCTGCGCGGGTGTCGAGCCCGAGGCGATCGACTACATCAATGCACACGGCACCGCGACGATCGCCAACGATCGCTGCGAGAGCGCCTCGATCCGCGAGGTCTTCGGCGAGCACACGGACCGCGTTCCGGTCAGCTCGCTCAAGCCGTTCTTTGGGCACCTGCTCGGGGCGTCCGGTGCGGTGGAGTCCATTGTCACCGTGCTGGCCCTGCGCAACCAGACGCTGCCGCCAAACCTCAACCTCGACAACCCAGACCCTGAGTGCAGGGTGCGCCTGGTCGGCGCGGAGCCGCAGCCAGCCAAGCTAGAGTGCGTCATGAAGAACAGCTTTGGGTTTGGCGGCGGCAACGGCGTTCTGGTGTTTCGGCAGGCCGGCAGCTGAATTGGGCTAGCTGCGTTGCATCGCTGCCGAAAGCTCGTACAAACAGCGCCGGCCGATTGCCGGCTGGCACCGCATGGAACGCAAAGAAATCTTCGAACGCATCCGCAACGTTGTGGCGGACTCCGCAGTCAGCAAGGTGGACCTGGATACGGTCACCGAGGCGACGCCTATTGCCGATCTTGGCTTCGACTCCCTGGCTGTTTTGGACCTGCTGTTCGACCTTGAGCAGGAGTTTGGCGTGCAGATCACGGCGGCGCAGATTCAGGAGATCGCTACCGTGGGGGAGCTGGTGACGTTCCTCAAGACGCGTCTTGAGGGCGGTGGATCTGAGGGCGGTGGAGCCGATGGCAGCGACGCCGGCTAGAGGCGAGGTGCCGCGTTCGACCGATGGCACGCGGCCGATGGAGTCGGAGCCTGCTTCCGCGAAAGCCGCAGCGAAGGCCGGCCCGAGTCCGGCGCGGGCCGGCGACGATGTCCAGGCCGACAGCGGCGGCAGCGCCCCCAAGAAGAAGCCGCTGATTCGGCGGATTGTGCGCTTCAAGCCGGCGCGACGATTCGTGCTGCGCCGGATGCTGCCGCCAGTGGGCCTCGGCGGGATTCGTTTTCTTGGCTGGTCCTGGCGCTACCGGGTTTTGCACCGCGAGCGCCTCGACGCGCTACAGGAAGCCAAGCGGACCACGATCGCAGCGTTCTACCACGGCCGCACGTTTCCGCTGCTTGGCTTCATGAGTCGCCCCGGCAACGGCCGGTGGATGGTGATGTGCTCCAAGAGCCTCGATGGGGATGCCATGGCCAAGATCGAGGCAGGCCTCGGCTTCGAAGTAGTTCGCGGCTCCAGCGGAACCGACGGGCTGCAGGCCATCATCGACATGATCCGGCGCGCCAAGAGTGATCCCGGTCTCGGCTCGTGTCTGGCCGTCGATGGCTCGCGCGGCCCGCGCGGCAAGGTGCAGGGTGGCGTCATCGCGCTGGCGCAGCGCACGGGCGGTGTGGTTCTGCCCGTTACCGCGGCTGCGAAGCCGGCCATGGTCATGAAGCGAACGTGGGACCACACCATGTTGCCAGCTCCGTTCGCCAAGGTGGCGGTGGTCATTGGCGAGCCGATGGAGGTGCCGCCGCGGCTGTCGACGGAGCAGATGACCGAGCTATGCGAGCAGCTCGAACGCCGCATGGAGGCGCTGCAGCGCGAGGCGGACGCGCAAGTCGGGCGCGCGGCGTCCAGCTGACGTCTAGCGCTGCACGAGTTTCATGTAGAAGTTGCGGTCGAGGTCGACACTCTCGACCGCCTCGTCGCATTCCACCTTCGCCCCGTCTGTTCCGACGACTACGCGCTTTGGCGTGCCGTTGACGTGGACGATCACCGGCAGTGCAAAGCCCTCTACGGTGTTGGCCCACGAGAGCTTCAGCTGGCTGCCATCGATGCGGTAGTTGAGCTCCGGGATTTTGGTGGTGCGCAGGTATTGCTCAAACACCCGGTCGAAATCGAAGCCGCATTCGCGGCTGATGTAGGCCTCAAACTCCTTCGTGCCGATCGTCTGGTGCCAAAACTCTTCGTTGAGTCCGCGCAGTACGCGACGCCATTTGGCGTCGTCGCCGAGGATGTGGCGCATCGTGTGCAGCATGTTGCCGCCCTTGTAGTACATGTCGCCGGAGCCGGAGCTGTTGCGGTTGTAGATGCCGATGATCGGACGGTCGTTTCGGATCAGCGCCCGGCAGCCGATGACGTAGTCCTGCGCTTCCTTCTCGGTAAAGTGGTATTCGACGAATAGGTTCTCGGCGTAGTTGGCGAAGCTCTCGTGGATCCACATGTCGGCGGCATCCTTCATCGAGATGTTGTTGCCCCACCACTCGTGTGCCGACTCGTGCACGACGATGAAGTCAAACTTCATGCCAACGCCCGTCTTGCTGAGGTCGCGGCCGCGGTAGCCGTTTTGGAAGCCGTTGCCGTAGGTGACCGAGCTCTGATGCTCCATGCCAAGATACGGCACGCAGACGATCTTGTAGCTGTCCTCGTAAAACGGATACTTGCCAAACCAGTGCTCAAAGGCAGCCAGCGTGCGCGGCACTTCTAGGAACTGCTTCTTGGCTTTTTCGACCTGGTGTTCGAGCATCCAGTACTGCACGTCGAGAGTGCCGCCTTCGCCCTCAAAGCTCGAATCCAGCGACACGTAGTTGCCGACGTTGACGTTGACGCCGTAGTTGTTGATCGGGTTGGTGACCTGCCAATGGAACGTTTTGGTTTTTTGTTCCGCGTCGCTCGTGGTCTCCACTAGCCGACCGTTGGAGACACCGACGAGGGATTCGGGGACGGTGACTCGGATATCCATGCCGCGCTGCGGCTCGTCGTAGCCGTGGTCCTTGTTGGGCCACCAGATGCTGGCGCCAATTCCCTGGCACGTCGTCGCGATGAAGTGGTTGCCCTGCGAATCCTTGCGCCATGACAAGCCGCCGCTCCAAGGCGGCCGCTGACTCTGCACCGGTTTGCCGCCGTAATGCACTTCGACAGTGCCTTCCGTTCCCTTCTGGAGTTGCTGTGCAAACTGCACCCAGTAGACCTTGCCCTCGCGTTCGAACTTCAGCTCTTTGCCCATGTAGACGACGCGCTGGATGGCGAGCGGCGGCTGCAGGTCGATCTGCATGCGGTCTTGTGGCGCGGTGACCGAGAACGAGATCTTGTTGCAGCCCTCGAGGCGCTTGGTCTCAGGCAGCACCCTTAGGGCGAGGTCGTAGTGGAGCACGTCCCACCACGAGCGCTCGGGCGTGATCGCACCGCGGAGCTTGTCTTGCCTGGAGAAGCCATCATCTTGCGTAGCTTGCTTTTTGGAGGCAGTGCCGCTTTGCGAGGGGGCG
>JBGCDH010000122.1:0-5517 GCA_045105235.1 Planctomycetota bacterium
GGTGCGCCTCTTCCATCACAAACAGGCCGTGGATCTTGTCGTCGAGCAGCCGGCGGCGCGTCTCGAGCAGCGTGGCGCGTTTTTCGAAGTATTCGAGGTCGGTGAGCAGCAGGCCGACGTTGTCGATGACGACCATACGCACGGGGGCTACCTGCTGGTGGTTTTCGATCTCCGCGAGAATCCACTCGATGTCGACGGTCGTGCCGCGCGCGCTCTTTTTGGTCAGCGCGGCTGGGTTGGCCTGCGTCAGCACCAGGCGCGGCTCGCCTTGCTGGCTTGCGCGATCTCCGCCGCCGCGATGGCGCTCGTGCCGGGACTTGCTCTTGGCGTGTTGCGCGCGCAACACGAGCTTGTTGGGGACTTCGCGCGGTTCGCTCGTGACGCTGGCTGCATAACGGAACCAGTCGAAGTCGTGGGCGAGCTTCTTTTCGATGCTGTCGGGTGTGTGTTCGACGGAGTAGTAGAGGAACGTGCCGTCCGCGGCGGATAGCCAGGCGCGCACCACCATCTCGAGGGCGAGCAGGGTCTTGCCGGTGCCGGGGCCGCCGGCCACGCAAGCAAACGCGGCGCCGTCGTCGGGGTAGCGGATGCCGCCGCCCAAGATGCCATCGAGGCCGTCGATGCCGGTTTTGAGGATCTCGAAGCTCACGCCACCACGGTAGCCGGCGCTGCTGCGTCGGGCCATTGCGCAGCGTGCCCGAGCCGCGATCGGCAGAGGTAGAAGCGTGGACCGAGGGGCGCCTTGCCGCCAAGATGGACGGCGTGTCCGAGGAAACTGGTTCGTTCTGTCGTCTGTGGCTGCTGCGCCACCCCGAGCCAGAGATGGCCCACGCCGAACTCGCGATTGGGGCGGGGCCGGTGGATCTGAGCCGGCGCGGCCGCGCCCAGGTTTTGCGCTGGCTCGAAGTCTTGAAGCCCGTCGAACTGGAGCGCATCGCCTGCGGTCCGCAGCCGCAGTGTCATGGTCCCGCGCGCGCGCTCGCCGAGGCCCGTCAGCAGGAAGCGCTCGTCGATGCGCGGCTTCGCGATCAGGAGATGGGCAAGTGGCAGGGGCGCTCGTGGCAAGACATCATGCGCGACGAGGATGCCGCGGTGCGCACGTTCTTCAGCGAGTTCGGCGAGTCGGCCGCGCCCGGCGGGGGCGAGACGCTCGGCCAAGCCGTCGAACGCATGCTCCAGTGGTGGACCGAGCTGATGCCGAACGTTGCCGGCAAGCAGCTCGTCGTGGTGCTGCCCGGCGCTTTGCTAAGCGGCTTCGCAGCAGCGATGCTCGGCATGCGGCTATCGCGCAGCCTGTCGCTCAACACGCCGTTTGGCTCGATGAGCATGTTCGACGTGTTTGAGAACGGCGTGCGCGTCAGCGGTTGGAACGTCGACGCGCTGCACGGCTCTTAGGCGGCGGGCAGAACCTGCTGCGAAAGACCTGCTGCGAGAGACCGGCAGAGACAGGCCGGCTGGCGGTGCAGGCAGCGACGCCAGCCCGCGCTTGCGACCCCCGCACGGTCTCGCTCCCGCGTGAGCATGCTGCGCTACGCGAGCGCGCTTTCGATCTCCTTGAAGTTGGCGCCGACGATTGGCTCGCCGCCGTCGATGCGCGTGACGGGGATCGACATGACGCCCATGTCGACCATGTCACTCTGCGCCTCGGGATCGCTGTGCACGTCCTTGACGGTAAACTCGATGCCTTTCTTGGTGAGGAACTCCTTCACCTGTGTGCATGCGCCTCAACCAGCGCCGCTGTAGACGACGACCTGCTTTTGATCACTCATAACGGGAGTGCTACGGCTCGGCCGCCGCTGCTGCAAGGGGGCATCTACGGTTTCGGAGCGTCTCTCGCGGCGGCTGGCTGGTGTCGTGCATCGGATATCGGGGGCATTCTGCGGGCGCGAAGGTGCCCGTCACGGCGTTGCTGCTCCGGGGCAGGAAGGCAGGAAGTAGAGAACATGCATTCGTCGCAGCACCACGCGACGAACGCCCTCGCATACCGGATCAGGCCCCGTCTTCCAGATGCACTGCACTAGACTGCCGGACATGTCGAACGCCAAGCTCCGTGAAACGTGGCCGCAGCGCGCCACAGCATTCGCATCTCTGCTAGCCGTCGCGGGGGCGTTCTTGCTGGGCCAAGTCGCATTGAGCCAGAAGCGCGTCGCCCCCAAGCCGATTCGTCGCGGCCGCCCCGTCGTGGAGAGCCCCGTCCCCGAGAGCCCCGTCTCCGAGCGCCCGGTCGCGCGCGGGGCCTACATCCCGGGTCGTTGGGGCGACTGGCAAACGATCGCACCTGCGCGGGCCGGCTTCGATCCGCAGCGGCTTGCCGCGGCGATCCAATTTGCGAGCAGCCACTACGCCGAAGCGGGCGGATTCGACCCGTCGCGCGAGCCCTACGGCGAGCGCATCGGGCCCGTGAAACCGCCTTCCGGGATGAACGGCATGGTCGTTGTCGGCGGCCGCATCGCCGCCGAGTGGGGCGATACCCAAGCCGTCGACATGACGTTCAGCATCACCAAGACCTACCTGTCGACGGTCGCTGGGTTGCTCGTCGATGATGGCCTGATCCGCGACGTGCAGGATCCGGTGCGCGACTACGTTCGCGATGGTTCGTTCGCGACCGAACACAACCAAGCGATCACCTGGCATCAGCTGCTCAACCAGACGAGCGGCTGGGAGGGCACGCTCTGGGGCAAACCCGACTGGGCGGACCGCTACCGTGGCCGCCGCCGCGCGGCCGAGAAGCCGGGCACGCGGTGGCGCTACAACGATGTGCGCGTCAATCAGCTGGCGCTGGCGCTGCTGCAGGTCGTGCGGGAGCCGCTGCCGCGCATCCTCCGCGAGCGCGTGCTCGACCCGATTGGCTGTTCGCCGAGCTGGCGTTGGCACGGCTACGAAAACTCGTGGGTCAACGTCGACGGGCAGAAGATGCAGTCCGTAAGCGGCGGCGGCCACTGGGGCGGCGGGATGTTCATCGCAACGCGAGACCACGCGCGCTTTGGCCTGCTGATGCTGCGCGACGGCCGCTGGGGGGGCCGCCAGCTGATTTCGAGCGAGTGGCTCGAGCGTGCCCGCACCCCGACGAGCTTGAAGCCGACGTACGGCTACATGAACTGGTTTCTCAACGCCAGCGAGCAGCACCGCCAGTTTGCAAGTGCGCCGGTGGGCGACGTGTTCTTCTTGGGCGCTGGCACCAACATGATCTGGCTGTGCCCGTCGAAGGACATGGTGTGCGTGGTGCGCTGGCTGGAGCGGCAGCACGTCGATACATTCTGTAAGCAGCTGCTGGCTGCATTTTCCTAGCGCCGTGCATCTGGAAGACGGGGCCTGTTCCGGGATGCGAGGTCCTGGCTGCGCCGGTTTGCCGATTGGGCCGGCGAGTGATGCTGCAGACCGGCGCCGCAAGCAGCGGCGGTTCGAAGGGGGAGCCAATCATGCGGTGGTGCCGGGACGCAAACTCGCAGTCTTGGGTCCAGAACCCAATCAGGGACACGATCCCAAAGGACCGGATCCCGTGGGCTGGGGCCGCGGATCAGTCGTTCTTGTTCGAACTCGAGTCGGGCGCTGGCGAGCTCGCCTTGTCGCTGCCCTTGCTCGAATCGCTGCTAGCGCCGCCGCTGGCTGCGTCACCGGATGACGTCTCGGAGTCCTTCTTCGCGTCGCTCTGGTACGAGCTCGAACGATAGTCCGTTTCGTAGAATCCCGAGCCCTTGAAGATGATGCCGGCGCCGGCACCAATCAGGCGCTCAAGCTTCTTCTTCTTGCACTTGGGGCAGGTCTTGAGCGGGTCCGAGCTGATGCTTTGGAACTCTTCGAAACGATGGCCGCAGGCAGAGCACGCGTAGTCGTAGGTTGGCATCAGGGATCTCAGCTCTTGTCGCTTGCGTCTTCGCCGCCGCCGTGCGGGCCGGCCACGATGACCTTGCTGTGGCGCACGACGTGGTCCCCGAGCACGTAGCCTGTCTGCACCACGCGCACGATTTCGTTTTCGGCGACGCCGGGGCTCGGCTCGACGCCGAGTGCCTCGTGACGCGACGGGTCAAACGGCTTGCCAAGATCCGGGATCGCCTGCAGGCCGTGGCGCTCGAGGGTGCCGTTGAGCAGCGTCTGCACCATGCGCACACCCTCGACGAGGGCGCCAGTGTCACCTGTCTTTGCGGCGGAGTCACCGGCTGCGGAGTCACCGGCGGCATGACTACCGGCTGCATGATTACCGGCTGCTGCGTTGCCAGAGCCGGCATCCCCGTCGTAGGCCGCGAGCGCCAGCCCAAACGTGTCAAGCACGGGCAGCAGTTCGGACGTCAGGCCTTCGAGCACGCGCCGCCGCCCATCCTGCAGCTCTTGGCGTTGCCGCCGCAGGATGTTCTGGGTGTCGGCCATCGCGCGCTGCAGTTTGGCTTCGAGCTGCCCCTTCTCCTCGCGGAGCTTGGTCAGTTCGGCCTCATGGGCGGGGATCTCTACGGTCGGTTCCCGGTTCGCCTGCGCGGCTTCGCCGGCCGCCTGCGAGGCATCGCCGGAGTCGCCTGCGCGCTTGGCGTCGGCGGTTTCCGAGTTCGGATCGAGATTCGGGTCGAGATTGTTGTCTTCGCTTGGATCGCTCACGAGAAGATGTCCTTCACCTTTTCGAAGATGGTCTTCTTCTGGTCTTTCTTGGGCTTCTTGCCGGTCTCGAGCTCATCGAACTTGTCGAGTAGCTCGGTTTGCTCGGCGGTGATTTTGCGCGGCACGTCGATCTGCATCTGCACGACCAGGTTGCCGCGGCCGTAGCCATCGGCACGCGGCAGGCCGTGGTTACGCACCCGCAGCTTTTCGCCTGGCTGCGTGCCGGCGGGGATCTTCATGCCAACGGTTTCGCCGGTGATGGTCGGGATATCGACCGCATCGCCGATGACCGCTTGCCGGAACGAAATACGGGTCTGCATCAGCAGGTCGTCGCCATACCGCGTGAACACCGCGTGTTCCTTGACGTGCAGCACGACGATCAGGTCGCCCGGTGGCGCACCGCCTTCGCCGGGTTCGCCCTGGCCGGGGATGCGCTCGGCGTGGCCGTGTTCGATGCCGGCGGGGATCGTGATGTTGACCGGCGAGGTCTTGGGGATCGCGCCCCGCCCCTTGCACTTGGTGCACGGGCTCTCGATCGTCTCCCCTTGGCCCTGGCACGTCGGGCAGGTCTGCCGCAGCTGGAAGAAGCCCTGCGAACGAATCACCTGGCCGTGGCCTTCGCAGGTGCCGCAGGTCTTCTTCTTGGTGCCGGGCTTGGCGCCGCTGCCGGCGCAGGTGCTACACGGCTCCGGTCGCTTGAGGTCGATGGTCTTCTTGGCGCCCGTGGCGACCTCTTCCAGCGTCAGCTCGAGGTCGACCTTGAGGCTCGCACCGCGCTGCCCGCGGCTGCGCCGGCCGCCGCCGCCGAAGATCTGGTCAAAGAATCCGCCGCCGCCTCCGCCGCCGCCGAACATGTCGCCGAAGGCCGAGAAGATATCCTCTGCGGACGAGAAGCCGGCGCCGCCGCCGCCGCCTGCGCCATCGACGCCA
>JBGCDH010000123.1:0-24360 GCA_045105235.1 Planctomycetota bacterium
GCCCATACCCGACTGGAAATACCCGTTCCCTTTCCGAACACGGCAGTCAAGCAGTCTGGGCCGATGATAGTGCTATGCGCGAAAGTAGGTTAGCGCCGGGTTATTATTCAACAGCTCCGTCACTTGAGTGGATCACCACTCAAATGGCGGGGCTGTTTTTGTTTCTAGACCACCGAATTGTAGCTATCCCGGATTTGGAAATGGGTGGCGCGCAGTCGTTGGCTGGCAGTCGGTGGCTGGGAACCGGTCGCTGGGAACCTGGGGCTGGGAATTTGGGGCCGGGAAACTGGGGCCGGGTCAACCGTGCGTAAGCGAATGGCAATGGTGCTGGAATCGCGCCTCGTTCGGTGGACCCTTCGAGTCATGTCGCCTCGGTCGTGTCGATCTGCTGGACCTTGCTTGCAGCCATCCTGCGATGCGCGCCAGGATGCATGCTGGAGTGGGGACGTAGCACGTGAATGGCGCATGCCATTCATGGTTTGAGATCCCGGATCGGTCCAATACGAGAATACGAGTGCACCAATGAAGCCCACACCAGCAATGCGCGGAGTGCCGGAGGCGCAACAGGACAAGGTTCTCAAGCGCTATCCGCTCCGACGTCGTCGCATACCGATTGGGCCGGCGACGATCTCGATGGTGGTTCCTGACGAGCGAGCGGTTCGCAAACAGGGAGCCTGGGCATCTGGTGTGCTCCGCGGCGGCGAACCGCCCTACTGGGTTCGCATCTGGCCGGCTTCGGTGGCTCTGGCGCGTGTTGTCAGCCGTGCGGCTTCTCTTCAAGGAATCGATGCCGTCGATTTGGGATGCGGCCTCGGCTTGCCCGGCATTGCGGCCGCGGGCAACGGTGCAAACGTAGCCTTCGTGGATCTTGAGCCGGACGCGTTGCGCTTTGCTGTATGGAACGCGGAGGCTCAGCCAGGCTGCCGCCAGCCGCCGGAAACGCTAAAGCTCGACTGGGCGCGCGCGCTGCTGCCGAGCCAGTTCGATCTGATGCTGTTGAGCGACGTCTCCTACCACCCAACCCATACGAAGTCGCTCCGCCGACAGATCGATGCGGCGCTTCGACCGGGGGGAGTCCTGCTGCATACGGACCCGGAGCGAGAATGCTCGACGCGCTTCCTCGACTCCCTTACACCGGATTTCGTGCAGCGTTCTTGGATCCGAAAGACGGTTGCGCCCGAACACCGGGCAGATGTGCGCGTCACCGTGCTTGCCCGATCCGAAGAAGACCTCGCGACATGGTGGCTTCAGCGCCTGCAGCTTGGCAGTGAAGAGAGCATGTTCGCCGCGTCCATAGCCAACCCATCGATCGGCGACCCATCCAAGGCAGCGCCGTCCCCAGCGGTCTCTTCCCGAGCGGTCTCTTCCCGAGCAGTCTCTTCCCGAGCAGTCTCGCCCCCCGCAGCGCCCTCCGCAGCAGCGCCTTCTCCAGCAGCGACTCGAGCCCCCGCCTCGCCTCCTCAAACGCCACCAACTCCATGATGGAGACTCCACGACGGAGAGTGCATGACTGTATCCTTGCATGATGTGACCATCCGCTACGGCTCGCACGTGGCGGTGCAAAACCTCAACGTGACGTTTGAGCGAGGCTCGATCGGACTGCTTGGTCGCAACGGCGCCGGCAAGAGCTCGATCTTGAAGAGCTTGCTGGGCCTGGTGGAGCCTGCCGGCGGCTTCATGCGCTTTTCGGACCTGGGCCCGGATGCGACGGCTGCGGAGATTCGAGGCCATGTCGGCTACATGCCCGAGCGTGATGCCCACCTGCCGCAAGCCACGGGTTTCGACATGGTCAGCCTGCTCGGCATGCTGAGTGGCCTGACCGAGCGCGACGCGTGGCGGCGGGCCCACGAGGTGCTCTACCTGGTTGGGCTCGACGAACAGCGCTACCGCCCCGTTGCCAGCTACAGCGCGGGCATGCGTCAAAAGGCCAAGCTCGCCGCGGCGCTGGTGCACGATCCGATGGTGCTGTTCCTCGATGAGCCGACCAACGGGCTCGACCCCGCCGGCCGGCGTGAGATGCTCGAGCTGGTCCGTCAGCTCAGCGTCGAACTCGGCAAGTCGGTGGTGTTTTCCACGCACATCCTGCAGGACGTGGAGGCCGTTTGTGACCGGGCCGTCGTTTTGGAGAAGGGCCGCGTCGTCGCCAACGGCAGCATTGCCGATCTCACCTCCGACGAAGAGCGCCAGTACCTGCTCCGCGTCGACCCGGCGTCCCTGGATCTCGGGCCGCTGCTCGCCAGCGTCGCGCGCGTCGAGCGCCAAGGCAACGGGCGCTACTCGGTGTGGTTGCCCGACGGTGCCCCAACCCATCCGCTGTTCGCGGCCGTGGTTGGTGCCGGCGGCACCGTTCGCAGCATGGTTCAAAAGCGCCGCACCCTCGAAGAAGTTTTCCTGCGGGCCGTTCGCGGGGAGGAGACCGTATGAGCCAGGCGCTTCACTACCGGCCGCTGCCGACATCCGTTCGGCGGCACGGCTATCGGCGGCTGTGGCCGCTCGCGCGCCAGGAGATGCTTGGCCTGTTCCGCACCCGCTGGGGCTTGACGCTCTACTTCTTCTGCCTGTTCCCGTCGCTCGGCCGCCTAGTCATGCTGCTGATCATGTTTGGCGTGGTCGACTTTGGTCCGCGCAGCATGCGCCAACGCATGCAGGACAACTTGCCGGATTCGATGGAGCACCTCAACCCCGAGCGTGCCTCGTTCTATTTCGAGACCGCGCTGAGCACGATGCCGGGCATGGTCTTCTTCCTGCTGCTGACTTCGATGGTTGTTGCCCGCAGCATCGCCCGCGATCGCGCGACCAACGCCCTCGAGCTCTACTGGACGCGCGGCATCTCCCCGTGGGGCTATGTGTTCGCCAAGTGGTGGGGCGGGTTCTTGCTGACGGCCAGCATGACGGTCGTGATGCCCATTGTTCTGTGGCTGGCGGCGGGCTTCTTGGCCGAGGACTGGTCGCAGCTCACTGACACCCTGCCGCAGTTTGCCCTTGGGGTTGCTGGCATGGTCATGATCACGGTTCTTTGGACCGTTACCGGCACGCTGCTGTCGGCGATCGCCGGCAGCGCCAACCTTGCGATGGTTCTGTGGAGCGTTCTGCTGGTTGGTTCGTTTGCCGTGGGCGTGGTCATCGCACGTGTGCTCGGTGAGCCGTGGCTGCGCTCCAGTCTGTCTTTCTGGGACGCCGGTCGCGTGCTCGTTCGTGCCCTGGCCGGCTTCGACCAGCGCGGCGCGTCGCCGACGGCGGCCGTCGTCACGCTGTCATCGCTCATCACTGTGCTGGCCGTTCTGGCGCGCCGGCGGATGCGCGTCGTGGAGGCTCTCCAATGAGCGGCGCAATCCTGGGCGAAGGCTCCGCACGTCCGGACCGCGAGCAGGGCGGCGCCGATCAGGCGGATATCGGCAGCATCCTGCGCTTCGACAACGTCACCAAGTGGTATGGCTCGGTGGCGGCACTTCTCGACGTGTCGTTCGAAGTGCGCACCGAAGTTGTGGGGCTGGTCGGCAAGAATGGCGTTGGCAAGTCGACGCTCATGAAGCTTGCGGTTGGTCTGCTGGCACCCAGCCAAGGCGAAGTGCTCGTCTGCGGCCACGCGGCCAAAACACGTTCGGCACGCTGCCGCATCGGCTTTTGTCCCGACTTTGACCGTCTCTATGAGCCGCTATCCGGCGTCGCGTTTGTCGCGTGGATGCTGCGCTACCACGGCGTTGGACGACGCGCCGCCACCGAGCGCGCCAAGCAGGTGCTTATGGAACTCGGTTTGGCAGACAACATGCACCGGCCGATCCGCGAATACAGCAAGGGCATGCGCCAGCGTGTGCGGCTGGGGCAAGCGCTGGCACACCGGCCGCGGTTCGTGTTGCTCGACGAGCCCATGACGGGCCTCGACCCGGTCGCCCGTGCCGAACTGTCGGAGCGCATCCGTGAGCTGCCCGCGCGCGGTGTGGGGGTGCTCGTTTCGAGCCACGTGCTGCACGAACTCGAAGCTGTCGCCGACCGCGTGGTGCTCGTGCATCAAGGGCGGCTGCTGGCCGAAGGCCGCATTGACGAGCTGCGCGAACGACTGCCAGCGAGACCGCACCGGCTCCGGATCGAGGCGCCGCGCGCCCGCGAACTGGCCGCGGAGCTGGCGCGATGGCCAGACGTCGAAGGCGTTCGATTCGTTGGCGAAGCCGTCGAGGTCTCCCTCGCCGGCAGTCGCGGTGGTTTCTACGAGCAGTTGACGCGCCTCGGCTCGGACCGAGACGGTGGCATCGAGCAGATTGTGCCGCTCGATGACGATCTCGCCGCTGTGTTTGGCTATTTGGTTGAAGTCTGATGACGTCCTCACATCCCGCTGAGCCCGACGCAAACGTGTCCGCTGCCCCGGTCGCAGATGGCCCAGAGTTGGCCGGCCTTGGCGTATTCGGCACCCTGATCGAGTCCGCACGGCAGACGCTGGTGATGCTCTGCTACCGACGCGTGCTCACCGTGACGCCGTTCGTTCTGCTGGTGATGCTCGGCCTTTCGTTCGTTCTGTCTGGTCGGGTTGGTGATCGACTCGATGGCCTAGGCCTGTTCTGTGTCATCACCTGGTGGACGCTTGGAACGGTTGTTGTGCCGTGGATGACGATCTACCTCGGCGTGCAGGCGCTCCATGGCGAACTCGAAGACCGCACCAGCCAGTACCTGTTTTTGCGCCCCGTGCACCGCATCCCCATGCTTCTCGGCAAGTGGCTGGGGATCACGCTGATCAGCACGGCCATTGCGATCGCCGCAACGTTTGCGCTGTGGGCGGGCGTGGCGGCGCACGGCGATCTCTGGCCGGATGGGCGCGAACTCGCGCCGGCCTTTAGCTTTGCCTACGTGCTTGCTGCGGGCGTCGTCGCCTACTCGGCCGTCGCGATGTTTCTGGCCGCGACGTTTCGGCGGCCGCTCGCGTGGGCAGCCTTCTTCGTGGTTGGCGTGCAGATGGTCGCCGCCAACCTGCCGGTTTCAGCCGGCTTGCGCAGCCTGACGATTACCGATCCGCTGCGACGGCTGTTGATGGACCAGCTCGAGCCAAGCCGGCGCCTTGCCAGCTATCTCTGGCCAGCCGAACGTGGCGAAGCGCTCGACGTCTTCCTTCAGGAAGAGCCGGCGCATGCTCTCGCCTGGGGGGCTCCCTTGAGCAACCTGCTCGTGTTTGCCGTGGTCTGTCTGCTGCTCGGCTGCTGGCGCTACGCGGCCACCGAATACGAATCGCGGAGCCGAGATTGAGCGAGTCGGCTGCGGCAGGCCGGCTGCTCGTGCCTGAGCAGGCCCGGGAACACAACGCGCTGCTGTCGCAGGTTGCCTGGTTCAACCGGCTTCGCCTGGTCGTGGCCGCAGGCGTTATCTGGCTGTGCGCACTGGCCACGCACGCCTTCGAGTTGATTTCGGACCCGTGGCCGCTCTACGCGCTTGGCGCCGCGATCGTGCTGGTGGACGGCATCTACATCGTGCGGTTTCGACGGCTTCAGCGCAGCAGGCTGGCGTCCGTCCGGCGGCACGTCTACCTGCAGATCGCGGTCGATCTCGCCATCTTGACGGCGCTGCTGCACTACTCCGGCGGCATCACCAACCCGCTCGCGCTGTTCTATCTGTTCCACGCGTTCATCGCGGCGCTGGTGCTGTCCGTGCGAGCCGCCATTGGGGTGGCCTTTTCAAGCCTGGTGCTGCTCGCGCTGCTTGGCTTTGCCGAAAGGACCGGCTGGCTACCGCACCATCCGCTCGGCATTGGCATGTTCGAGCTGCGCGAGATCGATGCGCTTGGCCTGTGGTTGCTCGTCTTTGCCTTCGCAACGACCCTGGCGTTTTCGATCTACTTTGTGTCGACGGTGCTCGCGCGGCTGCGTCGGCAAGAGCGAGAGCTCGTGCGGCTCGGCCGGCATCTGGCGCTCAGCGAAAAGCTCGCTTCAGTCGGCACCCTTGCGGCGGGCGTCAGCCACGAGATCAACAATCCCATCGGCGTGATTCGGAACAAGATCCAGATCCTGCGCTACCGAGTGCAGGACGGGGATCCGCAGGACGAGCTGATTGGCGAGCTGGATGTGGTCGACAAGCACACGCGACGGATCGCGCAGATCACGGATGGGCTGCTGCAGTTCTCGCGCGAAACGCCGTTTGAGCTGCGCCAGCTAGATCTCGGCGAGCTGCTCCATGAAGCCGCCGACCTGGTGCGTGTCCCGTATCAAGGCGCGGATGTTGAGCTAAACGTGACGGCCCGGCCGCCCGATGGCGTCGACGTGCGCGGGTCGCGCAACCACTTGCTGCAGGTCCTGATCAATATCTTGTTGAACGCCAAGGACGCGAGCCAGAAGGGCTCCGTCGTCGAGCTGACGGTGCAGCAGCAGGGGGCCCACGAGGTTGCGCTATCGGTGCGCGACCACGGCAGCGGCATCGATCCCGAATTGCTCGAAAAGGTCTTCGATCCGTTCTTCACGACCAAGGACGTGGACAAAGGGACGGGGCTGGGCCTCGCCATCAGCCACGGCATCATCGAACGTCACGACGGCCGGATTGACGTCGAAAGCGAGCTGGGCCACGGCACCACCTTCCGGATCGTGCTGCCGGCCCAGCGAGCGGCTGGCTAGGCGCACGCCGCCGGCAAGACTTGTGACGGGTGCACCTGTGGCGTTCTCCACATTGCAAACCCCCAAGCCCTAGTCGTTGGCGTCAAGAATCGCTTGGCATCGGTGCACCGTGCCGCTATTCTCCGCGACCGTGTTGGGCGGTCACCAAGGGAGGGACCGACGGCATGGATCGGCGAGCTAGGCACTCGTTTGGTCCAACTCTGGTCGCTTTGGATCTTGCGCTTGCGTGAGAGACAAGGCCCTGAGGCTTCGGCGCTGTCGATCGCGAGACGGTCGGCAGCGCCACTTTTTTCCTCTCGCCGAGAGCGCCACTTTCGCTTCGCGCCGGCCCCAGAACCTAGCGCGCCCAGCTGTCGGCCGTTTCGGGCCGCGACAGATGGGCGTCTTTTGCAGCCATCAAAGGGCGAGGGCTGCTCGTTGTTGTTGCTTCCGGTTCTTCCGGATGGGGCTACAGCTTGACGTTCAGGATCTGGTCGACGTGGAAGTCGTAGCTGAACTCTTCATCGACGTTGATCAGGCGACCGGTGCCTTTGAACTCGTTGAAGATGATGGCGCCGGACATGGCGCGGCCGTCTTCGAGAGATAGCTCCACCCAGTCAGCTTGACGGGCGTTCATGAGCAGATCGTAGACTTCGTCGCGCGTGGGGCGGGCGGCTTGTCGAGTGGACATAAGTGTGATTCTCCGCATCGTCCGGACCTGGGGCAGCTCGGACGGTACTGGGGAAGGGCCCGACGCCCTCGAAAGTCGAGGGTGGGCATTCTGGTTGGGATGGTTAGCACGGATACGCGACCTGGCGTGCCAAAGGTCAGCCTTCTCTGCGCCGCAGCCGCCGCATTGCGACGCCCTTGGCAAAAAAGATGGCTCACCAGGAGAGGCGGCACTTCAAGTCACGCTTCGAGACCCGATACGTCCTCTACCGCCGTCGGCCCACGCCAGGATCAATCGACCATGGCACCGACGAGAGCGGCCTGAATGAGGTGTTGTGACCAGGTCTCGAATCGCCAGCGAGTTTGCCACAGATTGGCGAACTCGACAAGCGGGGTAAAGGCGCCGTGCATCTTCGAGATTTCACGGATTCCGAACTTCTCTCGCGCCACGCCAACGGGCATCGATACGTCGAGGCAATAGGCCAAGCCGGCGTGCACGCGCCCGACGGCGGTGCTGTCATCGTTGATCAAGCCGATGAGCCGGGGAGCGCTCCCCGCGGTTTGTAGGAGGCCTTCGGGCAGCCGCAGCTCCTCTTCCAGTTCACGGCTCAGGGCGCTCGCAAAGAACGGACCTGCAGTGGCTTCGGTCGCCTGCGCTAGCGGCTCGGGGGCTCCAGCGGCGTCCGGCGGCTCGATATGCCCGCCCAGGCCGACCGACCAGGAGCCGTGCAGGCGCTGCTCGCTCTGGCCGTTGGTGCGCTGCACCACAAAGACGCCGCGATCGTCGTCGTCGGCTGCCGGGCGAGACCTGGACCAGTCGCCGCAGCGCAGCATGCAGTAGGGGATCCACTGCTTCCACGCTTCGGTGCTCTCGGCGAGCTCGCGCTCGACGAAGCGCGCCTGCGCCAGAGCCTGCTGCAAGAAGATCCCGCCGCCCGCCGGCAGCGGCGTGAATCCCTGCGGCCACGGGCCGCCCTCGAAAAAGCGGTCCCGGTCGACAACCAGGACCTTCGGCTTGGCTTGGGGCAACGACTCAGTCCTTCTTCGACTCGTCGCCGGACTTCTTGCCGCCGCCGCCAAGCAGGTTGCGAAGGCTCGAAAGCGACGTTGCTTGGCCCTGCTCGTTGCGCTGCTCCGCGACTTCGCGGGCTGGCTCGACCGTGTAGACGCGCTGTTCACGCGGACCGCGGCGCGGGCCCCGATCGCCACGATCCTGACGCGGGCCGCGGCGATCGCCGCCGCCGCCGAAACCGCCGCCGCCGCCGCCGCCGCCAAAGCCGCCGCGATCGCCGCCGCCGCCGCCTTCGCGCTGGCCTGGGGCGCCACGACGGCCGCCACCGCTACCTGGCCGGCGGTCATTGCTGGGTCGTCGTTCGCGCCCTGGGCCGTCGCCGCCGCGTCCGCCCGGACCGCGACCGCCCGGACCTTGACCGCCTTGGCCCTGGCCGCGGCCGCGTCGGCGTCCCTGCTGCTGCTCCATGCGTTCGCCAACCGTCGCCAAGCGGCCTTCCGCGAGGTGACGCGGCTTGTGCATCGACAACCCGATCTTCTGCTTTTGCGTGTCGATGCTGAGCACCCAAACGGTGACCACTTCGCCGACGCGCAGCATTTGGTTGGGGTCGCGCATGCGGTGCCCGGGGATCTGCGAGATGTGCACGAGGCCGTCTTGGCCGATGCCCATGTCGACAAACGCGCCGAACTCGGTCAGGCTCGCAATGCGGCCGCGCAGCTCACGGTCGACGTGCAGGTCGGCCAGCGTGTGTACGCCTTCGTTTGCGGTGGCGATCAGCTCGCCGCGCTCGTCCTTGCCGGCGCGCTGCAGCTGCTGCAGCACGGTCAGCACGCGCTCCTTGGAGAACTCTTCGGTCGCCAGTTCCGCAGCGTTGACGTCGCGATGGTTCTTGCCGACCAGTTCGCTCGGCGTGCAGCCCTTCTTCTCGGCGATCAGGCGCGCGATCGCGTAGTCGTCCGGATGGATGGGGGTGGCGTCGAGCGGCTCTTCGCCACCTTGGACAAACAGCATGCCGGCGACGTTGCGCCAAGCCGCTTCACTGAGGCCTTCGACGCCCTTGAGCGCTTCGCGACTCGGAAAGCCTCCGTGCTGCTTCTTGTGCTTGACGATGGCCTGCGCCTGCTCGCTGGAAAGGCCTGGCAGCATCTGCAGCAGGTCCGCTGTCGAGGTGTTCAAATCGCAGCCGATTTGCGACAGGCACTGCGCCTTGACCCGGCCGAGCTCGCGCTGCAGCGCGCCTTGGTGCACATCATCGAGCGTTTGGCCGAGGCCGAGCGTGCGCGGCTCCATGCGCACCAGCTCAATCAACGGGTCCTGCAGGCGACGGCCCAGCGAGATCGCCGTGCGAACGCCAACGTCGACGCCGGGGATGGCCTTCTTGCCGGTTGTGCTGGTCGCGAAGATCGTCGAGGCGGCCTCGTCGACCGGGACGACCATCGGCAGCGGCGTTTCGCCGAGCGCCTCGCGCAGCTTCTGCACGACCTTTTCGCTGCCGGCCTGGCGACGGCCGTGAGGCACCGCGATGGCGTGGGGCGTATGGGTGCGGATCAGGTCCGCAATCAGCCCGATGGCGCCTTCCTTTTGCTCCTCGTTGTCGAGTGGCAGCGTCTTGTGTTCGCCGATCGAACCGTCTTCTTCGAGCATGACCGCCCAGATCGCCTTGCCGCTTGTGCGCAGCGCCAGGACCTTCTTTTGGCCGAGCGGCGGCGACAGCAGCTGCGATCGCAGGTTGCGGCCGTAGGTGCGCATCGCTTCGCGGTCGGCCTTTTCCTTCAGGCGGCGGCGCACGTCCTTGCCGCAGAACGTCTGGAGCTGCTCGATGGCGTGGTCGAAGACCAGGTCGTAGAAGTCGCCGAGCTGGGTGCCGACGACCGCATCCTTGGCGTGAAGCTGGCGCAGCAGTTCGCGGTGGCGGCCTTCGGGCAGCGTCAGGTGCAGCGCGAGGATCTTCTCGCGCTCGGCGCGCCGCAGCGCCAGCATGCGGTTGGCGGGGATGCGGTTGATGGGCTCGGCAAAGTCGAAGAACTGGCGGTAGCGGCCGCCGTCGCCGTCCGGATCGACCGGCTTGGCGCGCAGGATGCCGCGGCGCAGTTCGTCGCGCAGGCGCGCGCGCGTCGCCGGGTCGTGCACGAGGCGATCCGCCAGGATCCGCAGCGCGCCCTCAAGGGCGGCGTCGGCGTTGGCGATGCCGTTTTCGGCCGATACGTAAGGAGCGGCCAGCTTGTGCAGGTCGACGTCGGGGACGGCCTGTGCAGGCTCGCCTTGCGCCTCATCAGCCGTCGTTTCCGCCACCTGTGCTTCAGCAGCAGCAGCCCCCGTTGCGGCGGCTTCTGTTGCAGCGGCTTCGGGAGCGGCGGCTTCGGGAGAGACTGCTTCCGGACTGACGGCTTCGACCGTCGGCGTCTCGGTCGCGGCAATCTCTGGCGTGGCGGCTTCTAGAGCTGGGGCCTCTGCAGAAGTGGATGCCGTCGCCTCGGTCGCAGCAGCCTCCGAAGCAGCCTCGGGCGTGCTGGCCTCGGCCGCCGGAGCCTCGGCCGCCGGAGCCTCGGCCGCCGGAGCCTCGACCGCCTTCTTGATCACCGGCTTCTTGATCACCGGAACCGTTTCGATCGCGCAGTCGCCGAATTGGCGGTGCTGGATCGCCAGTGCGAGCGGTGCCAGGCCCTTCTCTTCCATCTGCTGCGCGACGCCGCGGCGGCGCGGGCGCATCGACTGGTAGTAGTCGTCGAGCACGTCCTCGTCGGCGGTGCGCTGCAGCGTCTCGGCAAGCTCCGGCGTGTTGCGGCCGCGCTCGTCGGCCTGCTGCAGGATGGCCTGCCGGCGCTGCTCCAGGTTGTTGAGAGCCTTCAACCGTTCGGCAATGCCGAGCAGACGATCTTCGGGCAGGTTGCCGAGTTCGTAGCGGCGGTAGCGCGCGAGGTATGCGGGGGTGGCCTTTTGTTCGAGCAGTTGCACGGCCGCCGTCACGTGGGCGGGCTGGCTGTCGAATTCGGCGTGGAGACGATCGAGGGTGGCTTCAGATGCCATGTTGTCTGTAGGCGCCTTGCGGGTGGCGGCGGCGCCGTTTGGTGTGGCGGTGCAGTGGAGTGCGCCGTTGGAGGTGGTCGGCCAAATGGTTGGCCATCTGGGCCGGCACGATACCAACCAGGGGGCGTTAGATGGGCCTTGCCGAGCACAAATCCCGCGATTCTGATTCGGCCGGCCGGTTCGGGTCCTCGACACTTGCGGTTGCCCCAGGAGCGGCCAAGCCGCAACATCCCGCCGTGCCCCGAGCCTTCGACCCTGCCTCGATCGAACGAATCTGGATCCGAACGCCCAACTGGCTGGGCGACTGGGTCATGGCCACGGCGACGTTCGAACGCGTCCGCGCGGCCTTTCCCCAGGCGCACATCACGGCTGGGATGCGTCCGTATCTACGCCCCATGACATCGGGCTCTAGCTGCTTTGACGATGTCGTGGACACGCCGCGCGGCGGCGGCGTTGGCGCGCTGTGGCGCCAGGTCCGCGAGATGCGGCAGCGGCGATTCGATCTGGCGATTGTTCTGCCCAATTCGCCCAACACGGGGCTGGTGCCGATGCTCGCCCGGGTGCCGTGGCGCCTCGGCTACCGCCAGGGACGTCCCGGCATGATGAATCTCGGCCGCTCCGTCGATGTTCGGCGGCGCTGGTGGCAGCCGCGCAGCGGCCCGCGGCGTTCGCCGACGCCGATGCCCGAATACTACCACGAGCTTCTCGACGAGCTGTTGGGGGCGCAGTCGACACCCGAGCAGTCGCCCAGCCAGCAGCCGGCCAGCCAGCACCCGCACCTCGACGTCACCGAAGCCGACGAACAAGGCATGCTCGCCAGCCTGGCTGCCCAGGGAGTTGGCCCAGAGGACCGCTTGGCACTGTTCGTTGTCGGTGCCAACTTTGGCTCGAGCAAGCTGTGGATGCCCGAGCGCTTTGCCGCGGTGGCGCGTGCATTCGAAACGCGCCACGGCATGCGGTCGCTGATTCTGGTCGGGCCCGCCGAAGTCGAACTTGGCGAGCGCATTGCACACGACGGTGGGGCGATCTGCCTGAGCAAACCCGTGCTGCCGCTCAACGAGCTCAAGGCGCTGGTGCGCCGCGGAACCATCATGTTCACCGGCGATACCGGGCCGCGCCATCTCGGCAACGCGTTCGACCTGCCCGTGGTGTGTCTGATGGGGCCGAACGATCCGAACTACACCAACTACTGCATGGAGCACACCGCGCTGCTGCGCAAAGACCTCGAATGCATGCCGTGTCAGCGCAAGATCTGTCCGCTCGGACACCATCGCTGCATGAAGGACATCACCGTCGACGAGGTTGTGGCTGCCGGTGAGGGCTTGCTGGGCCTGACCTGATCGGGGTTCGCCCGATCTGGCTCCAGGCTTCTTTGTCAGAAGTGGTTACGCCACCACGTTCGGGCACTATCCTGCCCTAGCTCCCATGGCTGAAGGTCCCTTCCTGCTCATTGTCCGCCACGACGGCAAATCCGAGACGCACGCGTTCCATAAAGACGTCGTCGCGATCGGTCGGTCGCGTGAGTGTGATCTGTTTCTGCCTGACCGTCTGATCTCGCGCATCCACTGCCGGGTCGAACGAATCGGCGGCACGTTTGCACTCGTCGACGCGGGCGCCCAGAACCCGGCAAAGCTCGGTGGCCGACCCGTGATGCGGGCCGAGCTCAAGGTGGGCGACTCGTTCACGCTCGGCAGCTACGAGGTCGAGCTTGGCGAAACCCAGCATGAGAGCGCTTCGGTCGAAGAGACCCGACCCGGCGGCGAGCAGGGGCGTGGCGCGCAGGACTTGGTCGCGTTCCTGCAGATCGCACGCGCGCTCAACGAAGAGCGCGATCTGGCTCGCCTGCTGACCCAGATCGTCGATGCGGCGATCCAGATCTGTGGCGCCGAGCGCGGCTTCTTGATCCTGCGCGGTGGCGGCAGCGAAGAGGATCCGTCGGTCGAGGTCGCTCGCAACTTCGCGCAAGAAGAAGTGCTCTCGCCGGAGTTCAAGATCTCGCGCACGATCGCCAACCGCGTGCTCGCCAACGGCGTCGCCGAGCTGACGACCAATGCGCAAGAAGACGACCGGTTCCGCGACCTGCAGTCGGTGGCCGACCTGCGTCTGCGCAGCGTGCTCTGCATTCCGATCAAGACGCGCGGGCCCGGCGGCGGCAGCGACGTCGCGGGCGTGCTCTACGTCGACAACCGTCTGCAGCAGCAGGTCTTCCAAGAGCGCGAAAAGACCCTGCTGATGTCGCTGAGCGACCACGCCGGCACCGCGATCGTCAACGCCCGTTCGATGGACGAACTGCGCCGCAAGCAGTTCGAGCTGCAGGCCGCCCTCGAGCGCGTCGACCAGCTCAACGGCGCCCTCAAGGGCCAGCTGCAGGAAGCCGCGAGCGAGTTGACGCAGATCAAGGAAGAGATCAGCACGCAGAGCCTCGGCGGCCGCAGCAAATACGATTACAAGCAGATTGTCGGCAGCGGCAGCGCGATGCGCTCGGTGTTCGCGCTGCTCGACAAGTACATCGATGCCGACGATCCGGTGCTGGTCACCGGCGACTCGGGCACCGGCAAGGAGCTGGTCGCGCGCGCGATCCATGCGCACAGCTACCGCAAGGACCGCGCGTTTGTCAGCGAAAACTGCGCGGCGCTGCCTGAAGCGCTGCTGGAGAGTGAACTCTTCGGCTACGTGCGCGGAGCCTTCACCGGCGCCAACCAAAACAAAAAGGGCCTGCTGGAATCGGCCGATGGTGGCGTGCTGTTCTTGGATGAGATCGGCGACATGCCGCTCGATCTGCAGAAGAAGCTGCTGCGGGTTCTTCAGGAAGGCGAAGTCCGCCCGCTCGGCAGCCAGGCGACCGTCAAGGTCGATGTTCGCCTGATCTGCGCGACCAACCGCAACCTCGAGCAGATGGTCCGCGACGAAGAGTTTCGCGAGGACCTGTACTACCGCATGGCCGTGTTGCCCGTGCACCTGCCGCCGCTGCGCGACCGCAAAGAAGACATCCCGCCGCTCGTCAAGCGCTTCCTCGGCGATCTCCAGCGCGAGGCGGCCGGCGGCGGCGGCGCGCGCGTGCGCTTCTCTCCCGATGCGATGGAAAAGATCGTGGCCTACAGCTGGCCGGGCAACGTCCGCGAGCTGCAAAACGAGATCCGTCGTTCGGCGATCCTTTGCGACGGCATCATCCTGGAATCGCACCTGAGCGCGCATGTGCGTGAGGGGCGTCGCGGGCCGGGGACTTCGGCGCTAGCCGACGATGGTCTGGTGCCGTCTGAAAAGGGCACGACCTTGCCCGACATGGTCAAGGACCTTGAGATCCGCGAGATCCAAAAGTCGTTTGACCGCGCCCAGTCCAACAAGTCACGGGCGGCGGACTTGCTCGGCGTGTCGCGATTCGCCCTGCAGCGCAAGGTCGAGAAGTACGAACTCGACGCATCGGGCCGGCCGCTGCCGCCGCCCGAGGATCAGGAGGGGGCTCCAGGCGGACCTTCCCCAAGCGGCCACAAGCCTGGCGATCCACGGCCCGGCGGGGACCATCCGGCGGGCGGCCAATCTGGCGGCGGTCTTTCCCCGGGCGGCGCGTAAGCTCCAACTTCCGTGACGACGTTCGCGCAGCCCTTCGAAGACTACGAGATCCTCGATCGGGTCGGCGGCGGCGCCATGGGGACGGTCTTCAAGGCGCGCCACAAGCGGCTCAACCGGATCGTTGCGCTCAAGGTCCTCAAGCCGTCGCTGGCGCGCGACAAGCGCTACGTCGAGCGGCTACGGCGCGAGGCGCGCATCGTCGCCTCGCTGAGCCACCCCAACATCGTCACCGGCTACGACCTTGGCGAAGAGGGCGGCTATCACTTCTTCGTCATGGAGTTTGTCGAGGGCAAGTCGCTTCGGCAGCTGCTGATGGAGTGGGGCATGTTCGCCGAGGACTACGTGCTCAAGGTGGCGCGGCAGGTCGGCGAGTCGTTGGACCACGCCTACCAGCGCGACGTCATCCACCGCGATATCAAGCCGGCCAACATCCTGATCGATGAAGACGGCAGCGTAAAGCTGACCGACATGGGGCTAGCCAAGGGACCCGCCGACCTGACGCTGACGCGCGATGGCGCGACGGTTGGCACCCCGATGTACATCTCGCCCGAGCAGGCGCGCAATCCGCAGGACGTCGACGTGCGCAGCGATCTCTATTCGCTCGGCGCGACGCTGTATCACATGGCCACGGGCCAGCCGCCGTTCTCGGGCGACACCATGGCGGAGCTGATCACCAACGTGCTCAGCGAAAACGTTGTGCCGCCGGACGAGGCGAACTCGGCGGTGTCCGAGTCGGTCTCGCTGGTCATTCGCAAGCTGTTGACCAAGAACCTGACGCTGCGCTACCAGACGCCGCGCGAGATGCTCGATGACCTCGATCGCATCGCGCGTGCGCAGCCGCCGCAGGTCGACAAGAACCGTCTCGATGAGCTCAACCGCGACGCCAATCGGCTGTTGCGACCCATTCTCTTGGTCGTTTCCGTGACGCTGATCGCGTTCGGGGCCTGGTGGGTGGGGCGGCGCATGGTCGATCCGGCGCCGCGACAAATCGGGGCCGAAGCGTATCTGCAAACGCTCGACCAAGCGCTCGTGGAACTGCCAACTCCCGGGGCACGGCTGCAGCATCTGCAGGCGTTGGTGGATCCGCCGACCGGGACGCTTGGACCAATCAGCCAGCGCAGCCAGCGCGTTACGCGGGCGCTGCAGCGCGATGTCGAACGCGTCGTCGAGACCTTTGAAGGCAGCGGCTGGGGCGACATCTACGCGTGGCTGCACAACCAAAAGGTGTGGCCAACCGGCGCCCAGTTCGAGCGCGAACGTCTGCAGCCTATGCTCGCCAAGGCCATCGGTATGTCGCCCGATGAACTGCCCAATCGGGTGGGGCAGCGACGCGTCGAGTCGCTGCGGCAAACCGTCGCTCGTGCGATTGAGCAGCGCGACCGCGAGCTGGTGGCGCGTTTCGAAGACTTCTTGCTGCGCGTTCTGCCGGGTCGTGCGGACGACAAGGCGCGGCTCGGCGACTTTGCCGCAGCCGACCGTCTGTGGCGCGATGCGCTGCCCACCTTCTGCGACGGGGTCCGCCAGCCGCTGCCCGAAAAGCTCGCCGAACCGATTCGAATCCGCATCGGCCGCATGCTTTCGAACGCCCGCAGCGAAGCGGCGGCGGCACTTGGTCGCGCCGAGCAGCGCGTGCAGGAGGGGCTTCGCGACGAGGTTGCTGCCACGGTCGCCGACCTCCGGCAGCGTCTTGCCGGCGGTGCGTCGCCGGATGCGGTTGGTGAACTGCTGCAGCGCTTTCGCCGGGACCTGCTGCACTTCTGGCCGCCCTCGCAGAGCTTTTTGGTCGGCAACGACCCGTGGCCGGAAGTCGACCAGCAGCTGATGGCGCTGCAGCATGCTCTCGACCTGCGCGATTTGGAGCGGTCGACCGCGCGCATCGATGCGCGGATGGCGCTTGCTTGGCGTGCGTTTGTGCGCGGCAATGCGGACGCTGGGCTGCTGATGGTCGCCAAACTGCAGCCGGCCATCGATGCGCAGCTGGCCGTGCTGGACGCCCATCGACGAGCCCTCGCCGCCGCGCAGCTGGTGCAGCAAGCGGTCTTGAAGACGATTGCGGCGCGTGGCGAAGCGCCGATTGCGTTTCCGGTTCAGAGCCTCGACACCCTGCGACTGCGCGTCGAGGCCGACGGCGAACGGTTGGAGCTATTCGGCACCAAGGCGGGCCAGCCGGCGCGCTTGGTGCGGCTGACGGAGCTCCGCCTCGGCGACCTGCTGCGCGTGCTCAACTGGCGCGATGCGCTGCCTCTGCAGCGCCTGCCGGCGCCGCAGCGCGAACTCGGACTCGCGGTTTTGCGTTTGTGCAGCGAGGATGTTGCTGGCCTCGAGCGCGACGTGCAGCGGCTGCCGCGCGCCGACCGAGCGTTCTTGTTTGATCGCATTTGGCCGCTGATCAAGCGCGCCCGGCAAGGTGGCACGGTCGCGGCACTGGACCACAATGCGCTGTTCCTCGAACTGAGCCAAGCGCTCGAAGAGGTCGAGCGAGGCGGGTCGATGACGCGTCTCGAAGGAGCTTTGATTGCGCTCAAGGGCGCGCGCGCCGAAGAGTCGTGCACAGGGCGACAGCACAGCCTGCTGCGGCGTGCCCGCGCCCGGCGTGACTTGCTGCTTCGTCGCCGCCGACTGTTCGACGACCTGCGGCAGCAGGCGCCGCGGGGCTCGCGCGTCGACGTCAGCGTGCAGGAAAACGAGCTCCTTGCAGCCGTGACGCTGCCTGCCAACGTTTTGCACGGCAGTTCTGGCGACGGCTGGCAGATGCGCAAGGGGGCGGTGGAGTTTGCGGGTGCCGACCGGCCGTGGGCCGAGCAGCCGCTGGTGGCGCTGCGCGGCGATAGCGGCCAGGTTGCGCGGCTGCGCCGCAGCCAGCTCGAACTCGAGATCTCGCTGCCGGGCAAGAGCGTCGGGCGCAGGATCTACTTGATCGAGTTCTACGGCATCTCGGTGGCCATTGTTGTGTCGGCTGTCGATGGCGTGCACGCCGCGATTGTCCAGGGCAAGCTGGCGATCCCGCCAGCTCGTGAAGGGGCCGTCGGTTCTCTTGATGAAGACCACGCCCAGCGCGCCTTCCTCACGGCCATGGCGGGGGCGATGGCCCCACCGCAAGCCGTTGCGATCGCCGGTGGCCAGCACCGCCTGACGATCGACGTGCGGCCCACGATGTCGCGGACGCAGGCCAACGTCGTGGTCTCGTTTGAGGGCGAGCCCCTGGTGCGCAAACTGCACACGTTTGATCCCGACCGACGTCCGAGTTTTGCCCTGCATCCGCTCCAGGAAGTGACGGTGCACCGCGCCACGGTGCGCACATTTGGCCGCTAGCGGGGGCTGCAAGCGAACGCAGCGTTCGCTAACGGGGGCTGCAAGCGAACGCAGCGTTCGCTAACGGGGAGGGCTTGCAGCGGTCGGCGCGACCAGCTTGCGCAACGGCCTAGCTTCTCCTGACGCCGCGTCGTGCTGGTGCTCACGACGTAGCAGCTTGGCCGCCATCGCCGCCATTTCATCGCCGCGCTGTTCGTGCAGCCGACGCAACAGCTCGTAGTCGCGCGCGGGGTTTCGCCGCGAGCGTCGCGCGCTGTGCAGCGCGTGCTCCGCCTCGTGCAGATGGCCCGCGAACAGTTCGCCGATCGCGCGGTGGCGCATGCTGCTGGGCTGGTCAGCGGCCGCATGCAGTTCGCGTAGCCGGGCCGTGATGCTGGCGCGCTGGCGGGCGTCGGTGGCGGTCAGGGCGGCGCGCCGCAGCCACCAGCGTGCGGCGATCGCGTCCCCGCGAGTCGCTGCATATTCGGCGAGCTGCAGGGGCACTTCGATCGGGATGTTCGCGGGCACCATGCCGACACGAAGCGCACGCGTCAGCGAACGTTGGCGCTCGGCCGGTGTGTTCGCGCAGCAGGCGTGCGCGAGCACGATGCTGAGCCGGAGCGCCGACAGATTGGGTTCGCTCGCGCCGGGGCCGGAACGAGCCGGATCGCTGGCCAAAGCGAAGGTTCGGTCGAGCACATGGTCGACCAGCTCGTTGGTGGCGGATCCCGCGGAGCGCGTCTGGATCCGAGCGCCCGAGCCACTGGCGAAGATGAGCACTTCGATGCCGATATCGCCGCCGCCGCTGCCGCCGCCGCCGCCGCGCAGCTCGCCCCTCGGCGCGGCGTCCCGTGCCGGGGGTGCGTGCGGCGAGAGTCGCACGTCGAGCGTTCCGGTCGCGTCGCGACATCGAAGCTGCAGCGTGTGGTCGGCAATGGGCCACCATTGCTGGCGTGGGCCGCGCGCAAAGGCGATGCGATAGCCGGTGGCGTCCGCGTGAACTTGCCGAACGCCGGGAAGAGATCGCTCGATCTGCTGCACGGGCGCGGCTTGGGCATGGCAGAGCTCTTCGTGAAGCGCTTCGGCGGCGAGCGCCGCGGCAACACTCGGCGGATGCGGCACAACGCGGCCGACACGTTGCTGCCGTGTCTGCAGCGCCGGTGGTGTCGTTGCACAGGCCGTCATGCCGAACAGCAGCAGCAGTGCGGCCAGCAGGGTAGGAGTCCGCGCACGCAGCTGCTTCGTCCGGCGAAGGGCGCTGATCGAAGTGCAAGGAAGGGACCCCACGGCCCTTGGTCTTTCGGGTCGAAGGGCGTCGCCCTGGACCGAGCGGAGCCGCTTGATCCCATCCTGAGACCCGACGCTGCGATCCGCGGCTTACGACTCGGCGATCACAAACGCTGTGGCCGTTAGCTCGGTGTGCGTCAGGCTGACGTGCCAACTGCGGATGCCGAGCTCCTCGGCACGCTCGGCCGCGCGCCCGTGCAGCACGAGTTCGGGATCACCGCTCTCGCGGCGGCGCACTTCAATCTGGCGGAACGCGAGGCCGTCGGTCCAACCGGTGCCCAGGCACTTCATCGCCGCTTCTTTGGCCGCAAAGCGCGCCGCCAGCGACTCGGGTGGATCGAAACGAGAAACGCAGTAGGTGCCTTCTGCCTGCGTGTAGACGCGTTCGACAAAGCGCGTGCCGCCCGGCTCTCCGTTTTGCCAAAGGCGACGGATGCGCGCGATCTCGATGGCGTCGACGCCGATGGAAACGATCATGGGTTTGCTTTGGGGGTGGTTGTGGCGGTGGTCGCCGCGGTGGCGATCGCCATGGGCTCGAGCTTGTCGCGCCCCTCTCGGCGGAAGGCGCGGATGGTGGCGTGCCGGCCCTGCGTTGTGCAGCCGACGATCAGCTGCACGACGCCAGGCCACAGCTCGAGGTGGTCGCGTGCCGACGGGGCGGCGACGCCGCCGGGATGGCTGTGGACGAAGCCGACGAACTCAAGACCCTGGTCGCGCAGCTCGGCTTCTGCCTGTGCGAACGCGATTGGGTCGACGACAAACGAATCGCGGCCGCCGCCTTGACGGGTGAGCGTGCGCACGGCGGTTGCTTCGTCGAAGCCATCGGGTCCCCTCGGGCCATCCGGCCCATGCGGCGAATCGGGCGAATCCGGCGAATCGGGCGGATCTGGCGAATCGGAAGCTGCGCCGCCAACGCGACGCCCGCCCAGTAGGGCGACAAACTCGCGCGGCGCCGCGGTCGCCGCCAGTTCGGCGAGTTGCGCACAGACAGCATCGGAGAGTCGCACCACACGCATGCCAGAAAGCTAGCCGAAACCGCGCTCGGTCTGCCAGCTTCGTCGCATCGCATTGCGCGTGGCGTGCCCCGCCGTTGCATGGGCACGCGGCGCAGCGTTTGATCGCAGCATGTCCGAGCCGCTCTACGGAACTTCCGGCGTCCATCGCTCTCCGATTGGACCGCTGTCGCCGCCGCTCATCCGCGCCAGCACCTCGGGCCAGCCCGACGCCGAGACGCTGCGTCGCATGGGTTCGGCAGAGTGCTCGGGCGAGTTCTACCAGCGCATGGGCCACAGCAACGGCCGCGAGTTCGAAGGCCTGGTGGCGACGCTCGAGCAGACCGACGGCGCGGTCTCTTTTGCCAGCGGCATGGCGGCGATGTCGGCGGTGCTCAGCGCGCACCTGTCGAGCGGCGACCGCGTCTTGATCGCGGAGGAGATCTACGGCGGCACGGCGGCTTTCGCGATGCACGACCTGCCCCGGTTTGGCGTCGCGGTTGGCCGCTTTTCGGCGCTCGACTCGGGCTCGCTGCAACGCGCATTGGCCGACGGCCCCGCCCCCAAGCTGGTCGTCTTTGAGTCGCCGATCAATCCGACGCTGCGGGTCGTCGACATCCGCGCGCTCGCCGAACTCGCGCGCGGCAGCGGCGCCAGAGTGGTCTTCGACGGCACCTTCTCGCCGCCGCCGATCCAGCGGGTGCTCGAGCTCGGCTGCGATTTGGTCGTGCACTCGGCCAGCAAGTTTTTTGGCGGCCACTCCGACGTGCTCGCGGGGGTGGTGGCGGGACCGCACGAGCTGCTCGCCCCGATCGAGCAGTTTCGGCGCCGGACCGGCGGTCTGCTGGCGCCCGACCCGGCGTGGCTCTGCCTGCGCTCGTGGCCGACTCTGCAGCTGCGCCTCGACGCCCAGCAGGCCGCGGCGCTGCAGGTGGCCGAGGGCCTGCAAGAAGACGTGGCCGCGGGCCGGCTGGCGGGGGTGACGTATCCTGGTCTGCCGGATCATCCCGACCGCGAGATCGTGCAGCGGCAAATGAACGGTGGCGGCTGCGTGCTGGCCATCGAACTGCCGGGCGGCTTGCCCGAGGTCGTGCCGGTCTTGGACCGACTGCGCGTCATCGCCCGCGCCGCAAGTCTCGGTGGCGTCGAGTCGTTGGCAACCGTGCCAGCCTTTACAACACACGCGCCGCTGAGTCCGGAGCAGCGGCAACGAGCCGGCATTTCGGACGGGCTCATGCGGGTTGCCATTGGTCTCGAGGGCGTGGATGTGCTGCTCGGCGATCTGCGGCAGGCCATCCGCGGGCGGTAGAAGTTTCGTTCCCGTGGTGTTCTCGGCCATTCGGCGAGCGCTTGTCCCCAAATAGTTCAGGATCTGGTCGAGATCCGGAGCGGGAACCCAGCCGTCGAGTGGCCTTTGCCACACCGGCCTGCTACCGTCTCGGCCAGCGACCCTCTGCGGTCGTTCGCCACGCATGACGAACGCCAACATTTCCGCTCGTTTCGCCCTGACTCTGCTCGCCGCAGCGGCCTTTGGCCTGCTGGCGACTGCCGCCGCGCCGCGCGCCCAGGCGCCGGGTGCCGCCGTCCCGACAGCCCGCGTTGCGGTGGTCGACGTGGTGCAGGCGATCGAGCAGTATCCGCTCTACATCAAGCTGCGCTCGGAGTTCGCCAAGCGGATGGAGGGTTTCAAGATGCAGCAGGAAGGCATGCGTCAGAAGCTCGACGAGATGCGCGCGACCATCGCAATGCTCGACGAGGGCACGGCCGAACGCGACGACAAGCAGTTTCAATTTGAGCTGTCGCGTCAGACCGCCGAATACCAGGCTAAGGCGGAGTTTGAGCGGCTGCAGCTGGTCGACATGCGCAACACGCTGGCCGCCTACGAGGACCTCGACTTTGCCATTGGCGAGGTTGCCAAGCAGAAAAACGTGCAGGTCGTGCTGGTCAAGCAGGTGATTCGCCCCAATCCGATGCCGATCGCCGACCAAAAGGACGCCGATGTGCAAAAGCGCGTGCGCGCCTACGACAGCCGCCAGGTGCTGTGGGCGTCCAACCAGGTCGACATCACGTCGGACGTCATCAAGTTTATGCAGGTGCCGCTGCCGAGCCGCGAAGAGCGGGTTGGCAAGGCTCCTGCTGGCGGCAAGCCAGGCGCCGGTGCTCCGGCTGCTGCTCCCGCAAGTTCCGGAAGCCCCAAGCGAGGCAGCTGAATGGTCGTCGTCAGCCAAGAAGCCGCAAACTCGCCGGCCGCGCGCATGCAGCGCACGATCAAGGAGCCCGTCGAGTATCGCGGTGTCGGTTTGCACTCCGGCAAAGAGATCAACATCACCGTGCGGCCTGCCGAGGCCGGCACCGGTGTGACCTTTGTCCGCACCGATCTCGACAACCAGCCGGTGGTGCGTGCCCACGGCGCCAACATGAAGGCACGCCAGCGGCGCACGTGCATCCAGGATGGCCGCGCTGAGGTCTATACCTGTGAGCACCTGCTTGCGGCGCTCTATGCGCTCGGCATCGACAACGCCATCGTCGAGATCGATGGCGAAGAAGTGCCGGGACTCGATGGCGCGGCGGTCGAGTTCTTCCGCGGGCTGCAGGAGAGCGGTGTCGTCGAGACGCGCCTGCCGCGACCGATGTATGCGGTCAAGCAGCCGATCTACGTGCGTGAGGGGTCGGCCAGCATCGTCGCGCTACCGGGCACCGGCCGGCTGACCATCGAATACCACCTCGACTACCCCGAAAAGAAGGGGCTCAACGGCGACAACGGCCGCGTCGTCGGCGCCAAGCAGATCGTCGCGTTTGAGATGTCGCCCGAAAACTTCGAACGCGACATCGCGCCGGCGCGCACGTTTGTGTTTGAGCACGAGGTCGAAGCGCTGCGCGCGGCCGGCCTCGGCAAGGGCGCCAACCCGCAAAACACGCTCGTCGTCGGCCCCGACGGCCCACAGCAAAACACGCTGCACTGGGATGACGAGCTGGCGCGGCACAAGATCCTCGATTTGATCGGCGACATCTCCAACGCCGGCGTGGACCTTGATGCGCACATCATCGCGACGCGTTCGGGCCACGGCCTCAACATGGCGCTGGTGCAGCGCATCCTCGAAGAGCGTGAGCACGAGCAGGAGCAGGGCGAGACGCCGAGCGACACCAGCTTGGACATCCGCGATATCCTCAAGCTGCTGCCGCACCGCTACCCGTTCTTGCTGATCGATCGTGTGATCGAGCTCGACGGTTTTCAGCGCGCGGCGGCGATCAAGAACGTCACGATCAACGAGCCGTTCTTCCAGGGCCACTGGCCCGAACAGCCGATCATGCCGGGCGTGCTGCAGCTCGAGGCGATGGCCCAGCTGGCCGGCGTGCTGCTGCTGCGCAAGCTCGAGAACACCGGCAAGCTCGCGGTGCTCTGGAGCATCGACAAGGTCAAGCTGCGCGGCGCCGTCGTGCCAGGCGACCAGCTGCGCATCGAAGTCGACACGATCCGCGCCAAGCCGCAGGTCGGCCACGTCCGAGCGCGCTGCAAGGTCGCGGGCAAGCTCGTGGCCGAGGCGGAGCTGAAGTTTACGCTCGTCGACGCCTAGGACGCATTCTCAGCAGGGGATACGCCGGCGGACGGGCGCCTCCAGCGCGCGCTGGCGGCGTTGCATGGCCTGCTTTGCAGGCCACCCGGCTGCGCCGGGCTTCGCTGCGGTCGTCCTCAGCGGGGCGAAGGCCCCGCTTCCGGGCGCCTTGCTCGTGCGCCTTGCCAGCGCACGCTGGAGTCGCCCGTATTCGGCGCGCTTTGCGGGGAGCTAGGCCGGGGGACGGGCGCCTCCAGCGCGTGCTGGCGGCGTTGCATGGCCTGCTTTGCAGGCCACCCGGCTGCGCCGGGCTTCGCTGCGGTCGTCCTCAGCGGGGCGAAGGCCCCGCTTCCGGGCGCCTTGCTCGTGCGCCTTGCCAGCGCACGCTGGAG
>JBGCDH010000124.1:0-6572 GCA_045105235.1 Planctomycetota bacterium
GTGCGCACCTGGGGCGAGGCGCGACTCGGCGTCGTGTGCCAGACGACGACGCCGACCGAGCAGGTGGACCGGGTCATGGCCGCGATCCGCCAATGCAATCCGACCTCGGACGTGCAGCTGATCGATACGGTGTGCAGCCCAACCAAGGCGCGCGGGGCCGCGCTCGAGTCCTTGCTGCCGCACATCGATGCGCTGGTCGTCGTCGGTGGCCGTGACTCGAACAACACCCGCCGGCTGGCCGCGCGCGGCCGCGAACACGGGATTCGGACCGTGCACGTGCAGGGCGTCGAAGGCCTCGATGCCTCATGGTTTGACGGAGTTCGAGTCGTCGGGCTGACCGCCGGCACGTCGACCCTCGCCGAAACGATCGACGCCGTGCACGGCTGGCTTGCGGGTCTGGCAGCCGCGCCGCCGACGCCCGCGCCGCGCGCTGGCTGACGGCTGGCGCCGCGCGCTGGCTGACGGCCGGCGCCGCCAGCTGGCTGACGGCTGGCTCGCATTGTGATAGGCTCGCGACGTCACCGGGGTTGCGAGGACGTCATTCGATCGATCGCTAGGTTTTCAACGCTTGCCATTGTCATTGCTGCCTTTCATGCAGCGTGGCTGACGGCGCCATTGAGCGTCCTGCAAATGAATGCGGGCGCGTATTTCGGCGTGTTTGTACGCAATTGGGAAGCGTTCGGGTTTGCCAATGTGCGCGGTTTGCCGTTGATGCCGAATCTGGCCTGCGACGTTTCGGCGGCGACCCCATACCTTCACCATCCGCCGGCGCTTTCGTGGCTGTTTTACGCGCTCGGCGGCAGCGAGTGGGCGATGCGGCTGCCGACGGTCGTTGCCAGCTTTGTCGCGTCGGTGTGTCTCTACCGCATCGCGGCGACACGCTTCGCGCCGGGGCCGAGCTTTGTCGCTGCGTGCTTGCTGGCGCTGAGCCCGGGCATGGCGGTCACCGGTCAGGCCTCCTACGAAGTCGTGGTCATCGCGTGTGGTCTCGCCGTCATGGCCGACGTCGTCCGGCCGCATCGCAGTCGCGCCACATCCCGCGCGATCCGGATCGGAGCGGCTTTCCTCGGCACGTGGTGCAACTGGCAGTTCGCCTTTGCGGGCCTGGCTTCGCTTGCGCTCGTGCTGCGGGCACGCGATCCAGTTCGTTCGCTGCGGCCCGTCCTGTTGCCTGGTTTGGCGGCGCTTGCGGCGGCGGTGTCGATCGCCGCCTGGGGTCGCTGGGCGATGGCGGCCGAAGGCATCGTCAGCCCGCCGGCCGCCGATCGCGACGTGTTTGCGATGGTGGAGCGCTACGTGCTGGCCGAGCACGCCGGGTTTGGGTGGGCTCTTCGGCATACGCTTGACGTCGTGCCGGTGACCTGGTCCTGGTGGCTCGCCGGTTCGTTTGCCGTGGGCTTTTGGCTTCTGCTGTGGCGGGTGCCGCGTGTTGCGCTGGCTTTGCTGGCGATGGGCATCGCTCCGTTCGTCGTGCTGCTGCGGCCGGCGGACTACATCTGGCAGACGTTTTTTATGCCCGTGGCCGCTCTATCCGGTGGTGCGGTATGCGACCAGCTGTGGCGCTGGCGTGCACATTGGCGTGGCGGGCGCATGGTTGCTTTGGGGGGCGCGGCCCTGCTTGTCGGCGGCGTGGCGTTGACCAGCTACCGGGTGCGGGCCGAGGCGGCGACACCGTTTTTCCAGCGCTTTGGCGATGTGCTGAGCCGCGCGGCCGCACCTGGCTGGTCGGTGGCGCATGGCTATCTGTTTGGGCTCGCCTACTACTATCGCTCGCCAAACATTGAACTGCAGGGCCGTTTCACGCCGGCAGAGCTGCGGCCGTTGGCGGCGGCGGATGGCGAAGCGGGCGTCGGCGCCAGCCGCGGCTGGAAGTATCTGTGGCTCAAGCCGCGCAACCCGGCGCTGATGCATCCGGCGATGCCTGCATATCTCGAGCAGTTTCCGCGCGTGCGCGTGCCCGAGCTGGAGAACTGCCTCGACGAGGTTGGGGTGGCCAAGACCGGCGGGATCGTCGAAGCCTGGCTCGTGACGCTTCGGGCGCCAGGCCTGGAGGGCGTGGCTCGGCCGTCGCCGCGATAGGCGTCGTTTCGAGATCCGTCGCTTCGAAGTCCGTCGCCTCGAAGTCCGCAACTTCTAACGACTGGTGCCTGGGCAGCTACTTGTCTTTCCGTTTCGCCGCTTGCGCCTGCAATACCTTGACGGTGAAGCCGCCGACCATCTCGCCGTTTTCCATGTAGAGCCAGTCGCTTAGTTCTGTGATCTTGCGACGCACCTCGCTGCCTAGCTCAAGGCCTTCGATGTTGAGTGGCTCGTTGGCGATGGTGCCATCGACGGTGTTGCTGTCGATGCCGGTGACCGAGATCCAGATGTGCTCTTTGCCCTCGCCCTCGCCCTCGCCGCGCGTCGCGAACGGGAACTTGACCGACAGCTTGCCGCCGCCATCAAACCAGGCCTTGGCCTTGGCAAACGTTGTGCGGGCCTGCTTCATTGCTGCCTGCATGGCGCGTTTGTCGGTGGCTTCGATGACGGGGACCACGGAGCTGTCGAGCGTGGCGCGCACCGGATCTTGGCTGCGCAGCTGCGCCGGCATCTCGTCGTAGCCGGGCAGGATGCGCCGATTGCAGTGCCAGCTGAGGGCCATGCAGTCCTTGGACCAAAGCTCGGCCATCAGTCGTGCCAGCGCGCGCCGCCGTGATTGCTCGTGCTTTTCGTCGGCCTTGCCCGAGGACTCAATTTGCAGCATGTGCGTGTGCTTGCGCATGGCGTTGCGCACGCGCAGGTTGTCGGACTGGAAGTCGGCGATGGGCGAACCCTGGCGAAGGCTGACGATGACAAATGGAATCGCCCATGGCTCTTCGCTGTCGCTGACGAGAGCGAACTCGCCGTCGTCGATATCTATGACCTCGCACTGGTTCTTGCCGAACGCGGCGTCACAGGCGCGCTGGACGCTTTCTTCGGTCAGTTTCGGCGGCGTGGCCAGGAACGCAATCAGGCTGCTGTGCGCTTCGGGCTCGAGCTGCGCCAGCGTGTCGCCGCCCAGCAGCGACTCGCTCATGTCGTATGTCAGCGGATTGAAAACGCCGTGGTCCCGCAGCCGATACCCAATTGCGTTGGGCGACAGGGCGGCCCATGCCAGGATGCCGAGAAGATTGTAGTCTTCCTTTCGTGAGCTTTCGCCACTGGCCGTGCACTCGATGACACAATGGCTGTCGTGTGCGAGAAGGTCGTCTCGCGTGGCGTCGTCGAGGTGTGTGATCGCCTCGTCGGGCACGGCCAGCGCTTGGTCGCTGCGGACAATGCGGAACCTATGTTTGCCGCGGCCGCCGATCAGCGCCGTGCCGTCCTGCTGCAGCCAGAGAGCCTTCGCCGTTGGCTTGTCGCCGATGGGGCGACCGATGTGGCGCGCCAGGCGCGAACGGATGATCGTGGCGCTGGTGCCGTGGCCGTCCCAGTAGAGCAGGGTGATGGCGGGGCGCGCTTCTCCGCTTGTTTTGGCGTCCGCAGACTTGGATTGCGGCAGCGGGGGCGCCGCCGCCGCCGCCGCGGGCAGGGTTGCAGCCAGCAATGCCGCTAGCAGGCACGCTGGGAGCCGCGTGGGCAAGTGCCGTTTCCCGAGAGCACGTTCGATAGTCGCTATGCGGGCAGCATGTCACCGTTCTCCGTGGCCGTCCAGTTTGCGGCGAGCGCGGCGGTGGGTCTTGTCCTGCCGCGTTGGTCCCAGTTCCGGACGTTGCGGCCGCTCGCCTTGACTGCCCCCATGGGCGAGCTACCCTCCCGCGACCGATCCGTTCCATTTGAGCGGGCGGTTCCAGACGCCGTGAGCCACTCGCACCACCCGCACTCGCATTCGCACAGTCACGACGGTCCGCCTCCGGACAAGCAGGAGCTGCTGCAGAAAGAGGGGCAGTTCTGGGACCTGCAGGAAGAGCAGATCGAAGAGCTCTACGCGCGGCCGCACGACTGGCGCTTCTTCCCGAAGATTGCTGATCTGGTTATGAAACCGCGGCACGACACGCTGCGGCGGCTGTTTCGGCAGCACAAGTCGGAGTGGCGCACCCTGCTCGATGTCGGCTGCGGCAACGGCTGGTTTTGTCACTGGGCGGCCCAGCAGGGCGTCAAGTCGTTTGGTATCGATCTGGCGTCGAAGAAGATCGACGCCGCCAAGCGGCTCGCCGCCGACAAGGGCGTTTCGGGCAGCTGCGAGTTTTGGGCGGGGGACGTGCTCGAGTGGCGGCCGGAGCAAAAGGTCGACTTGCTGACCTCACACGGCAGCTTGCACCACTTCCCCGAGTTTGACGCGGCCATGCAGCACATGGTCGAGCACTTTCTCAAACCCGATGGCTGGCTGCTGCTGGTCGAACCCAAATATGAAGGCATGGCGCCGGAGGTTCGCGAGCACTTGCTCGATAAGGCGAAAAACTCCTGGTTGCGCAAGCACTTCGACTTCGAGTTTTACGCCGAGGTCACCGGGCGCCAGTCACTCGCCGGCTCTGCGGCCGATGAGCAGGCAAAGGCCGAGGCGACAGAGGTCGACATCCGTGACGAGAGCCCCGCCGGCAAAGAGTTCTTTGGCGAGCACGTCGATCTCGATGCGTACTTCGCCAACAACTTCGACGTCGTGGAGAAGGAGTACTATCAGTACTACGCGGGCCACGCGACGAACGCGTTCTACACATTCATGAAGTCGAAGTGGGTGCGTCGCGCGTGGCGCCTGATGCTGCCGTCCGTGGTGCGGCGCGATACCAAGAGGCTCTTGGATCTGAAGTATCAGCAGTATGCCGAAGACGGCCTTTGGCTGATGCGGCCGAAGGGCGTGCGCGGAAGCGCCACTCCGTGAAGCTAGGCAGGTGAGGCTAAGTCGGTGAGGCTCAGCAGCTGACGCTCAGCAGGGGGCGATTGGCCGAGTGGATTCGGTGGGCCGGGTGCGTTTCCCGTGGTTGCCTGGGGCCGTTACTTTCGGATCGGTGCCATCTACACTTGCGGCCATGAAGGACGCCCTGCTGATGAAGTTGCCGCTGCTGTGTTTGGCCGCTGGCTTTCACGTTTCCATCGCGGCCCAGACACTGGTCACATCTGTTGGGCCGGCTGCCAACGCCACGGGCGTCGATGGTGCCGTCTTCTTCGACGTAAGCGTTGCCACCGTGCTGACGCTCGCGCAAATCGACTTCGAGACAGGGCCGGCCACTCCGGCGGGGACGATGGCGTCCGTGGATATTTGGCTTACGGGCGATGCGGTGGGTGCCCGCACGGCACCGCAGGACTTGCTGTCGTGGGTGCGTGTCGGCAGCACGGTTCCGGCTATGGTGCCGCCGGCTGGAGGGGTTGCGACGCTTAGCGCGGCTGTGGTTCCCGCGCCGGCTTATACGGGGGTCACTCTGCCAATGGGGACCTTCGGCCTCGCGCTGGTCGCCAACGGCTGTGATCTCGGGACGCTGTCGGGCTTCGCGACGGCGTCGACCTCAGAGATGACCTATTCCGCGCGCTCGTCTCAGTCATCCTTCTTGAACGGTGTGCCGCAGTCGGGCGAGGGCTTTGTCGGCTCACTGCGATACACCATTGGCGGAGCGCCGATGCCGCTTGCCGACGTCATGTCTTTTGGCGTGGGGTGCCAGGCGCTGGAGTTGGTCGTGACGTCCGGGTTGCCGCTGCGCGGCACCACGATCCTGTTGACCACAAGGGCGCCGGCGGCACCTGGTCTCGGTGTTTGCCTGATTTCGGACCGGCCGCAGGGAGGGACGGTGCTGCCGATCGGAATCGGTGTCGATCTTTCGTTTTTCGGTGCCGCCGGCTGTGCGGGATTCGTGGATCCGCAGGCGGCTGTTTCGCTGCTGCTCAACAACCAGACGCCGAACGGCCTCGTGGTGCCGCTGGCCGTTCCGAACGCCCCTTCGCTGTATGGCTACAGCCTCTATGCCCAGTCGGCTTGGCTCGACGGCGGCCTCTTTCCGTCTGGTCTGACGACTTCGAACGGCGTTCGCATTCGCATCGGCTAGAGACGGCCGTGGGCGCGGTTCCGCCGCAATAGGCGCCGACGGCCGCGTATGCTGCGCCGCTATGACCTCGCCGACGAAGCATGTGTCCCGATGCCTGATTGCCGGAGTGGTGGCGCTGCTGCCGCTCGGCGGAGTGGTGCTCGGACTCGTCTACCTCGAAGTCACGCTGAGCGAATCCTGGCGCGGCAACGTGCACTGGTATTTCCCGGGGCTCGGGCTGCTGCTGGCGCTGGCCGCTGTCTACTTGGTCGGTCTGTTCGTCACGACCTTCCTCGGCAAATGGCTGTGGCGCCGCCTCGACCGAGTGCTCGAGCGGCTGCCCCTGATCGGCTCGCTCTACCAGTCGCTCAAAGAAGTGCTCGGCTACGACTCGGCCCGCGATCGCTTCTTCGAGTCCGTGGTCGCGGTTGAGTCCGGCGACGGCTTCGAGGTCGGGTTGGTGACCGGCCACGCCCCCGGGCCCGATGGCGAGGAGCATGTGGTCGTATTTGTGCCGAGTTCTCCGAATCCGGCCAATGGCCGTCTGCTGCTCATGCCGGAGGGGCAGCTGCGCAAGCTGGATATGCGCGCAGCCGACGC
>JBGCDH010000125.1:0-13218 GCA_045105235.1 Planctomycetota bacterium
GGGCGAGGTGCCGCTGGCGCCGTTCTTGTCGGGTGGCGTCGACAGCTATGCCGTGGTCGATTCGATGACGCGCACGCTCGGCCGCTCGGTCGAGGCGTGCACCATTGGCTTTTCGGATCCGCGCTTTGACGAACGCGACGGCGCCCGCGCGTCGGCCAAGGCGTGTGGCGCCGATCTGCGCGAAGAGCTGCTCGACCTCGACACGCTGCTCGATCTGGACTGGTTCGCCGAAACCTACGACGAGCCGTTTAGCGACAGCAGCGCGATTCCGAC
Source organism: Planctomycetota bacterium (assembly GCA_045105235.1). Taxonomy (GTDB): domain Bacteria; phylum Planctomycetota; class UBA1135; order UBA1135; family UBA2386. The sequence continues at coordinate 274 of JBGCDH010000125.1, forward strand.
CTACCACGTCAGTCGACTGGCACGCCGCCACGTGACGGTTGCGTTGTCCGGCGACGGTGGCGACGAGAGCTTTGGCGGCTACCGACGCTACCTTTTCGATGCGCGCGAAAACGCTGGCCGTCGGCGGTTGCCGCGCTCGCTCTGGCGCGTGTTCGGCGCGCTCTACCCAAAGGCTGACTGGCTGCCGCGCTACCTGCGCGCCAAGCGCACGCTGCAAAACCTTGGCCTTGAGCCGGCGGTCGCCTACGCGCGTTCGGTCTCCGCGCACCTGCCCGAAGAAGCGCTCGCCGTGCTGCGCCGCGAGCACCACGATGCCGCCGGCGATCCGCATGCGCCGCTGCTCGACGCCTACCGTTCGTCGACGGCCGAGCATCCGCTGCACAAGGCGGTCGCGACCGACCTCAAGACGTGGCTGCCCGGCGATATCCTGGTCAAGGCGGATCGCGCCTCGATGGCCGTCAGCCTCGAAGTGCGTGCGCCATTCCTGGACCACTTGATGATGGAGCGCGCCGCCACCATTCCGCCGGACTGGCATCTGCAGGGCGGCCGCACCAAAGCGTTCTTGCGCGATACGCTGGCCGAACGGCTCGAGCCCGCGGCGCTCGAGCGCAAGAAACAGGGCTTTGCCGTGCCGCTGCGTTCGTGGTGCCAAGGCGGCATCGGCGACGCCGTCGAAGGCGTTTTGGGCGAACAGCGGCTGTGCGACTGGGTCGACCGCGACACCGTGACGACGCTGCTGCAGCGCCATCGGCAGGGGGTCGGCGACCACTCCGAGATGCTGTGGGCGGTGCTGGTGCTGGCGCGCTTTCTGGATCGATGGGGCGCGTGACGTGCACCTGATCACGTTCAGCAACCTATTCCCGTCGTCGGTCACGCCAAACCACGGGCTGTTCGTCTATGAGCGCATGCGCCGCGTCGCCGACCGCCTGCGCGAGGAGCTGGGCGATCGTCTACGCTGGTCGGTGGTTGCCCCGGTGCCCGACGTGCTGCGGCCGCTGCGGCGCGGCATCTACCAGACCTGGGCCAAGGTGCCGCTGCGCGAAACCTGGCAGGGCGTCGACGTGCACCATCCGCGCTTTCGTCACTGGCCGGGGCTGTCCCAGAATCGGCAGGCCGACGCGGTGCGCCGCGGCTGCCGCAAGCTCGTCGCGTCGCTGATGCGTGAGCATGGTCCGGCCGTTCTCGACGCCCACTACCTGTGGCCGGACGGCGTCGCGGCGGCGGAGCTGGCGCGCGAACTCGGGCTGCCGTTCACGCTGACGGCGCGCGGCTCGGACGTCAACGTGCTCGGCCAGGTCGAGCAGATTGCGGCGCGCCTGCGGGCGGTCGCGCCGCAGGCGCACGCCTGCATGGCCGTCAGCGACGCGCTGAGCCAGCGCTTTGCCGAAGTGGCGGGTTTGCCTGCCGGTAGCCCAGCGCATGGTCCCGCGGGCGGCCCTGCCGGCAGCTCGGAACGAGGCGTGGTGACGATGCGCAACGGCGTCGACCTGACGCGCTTTGCGCCGAGTGACGGCGGCGAGGCTGGCGAGGCGCGCGGCGCCGCGCGACAGCAGCTGGGCCTCGACGCAAACGGCCAGATCGTGCTGGGGGTCGGCCGACTGGTGGCCGCCAAAGGCTGGGTCGAAGCGGCGCGCGCGTGTGCCGAGCTGCCGGATACCACGCTCGTGTTGGTTGGAGAAGGCGAGGCGCAGGCCAGCATCGCGGCCGCAGCACCGCCCGGCCGCGTGCGCTTTCTCGGCGCGCAGCCGCCGGAGCGCGTCGCTGTTGCCTACCGCGCGGCCGATGCGTTTGTGCTGCCAAGCCATCGCGAAGGTTGGCCCAATGTCGTCACCGAAGCGCTTGCCTCGGGCTTGCCGGTGGTGGCGACGCGCGTCGGCGGCATTCCGCAGATTCTCGCCGGCGATCCGCCCGAGCCATCGCTCGGCGCGCTGGTCGACGTCGGCGACGTGACGGCTCTGCGCAGTGGTCTTGCTGCGGCGCTGGCGCGCGTTGCCGCCGACCCGCAGGGGGAGCGCGCTCGGGTGCGTTCGTTCGCCGAACGCTACGGCTGGCAAGAGCCGGTTGAGCAGCTGGCTGCGATCTTTCAAGCAGCAGCAAGGCTGCCGTGCACCGAAATCGGCGGGACCGCACGGTGAAACCGTTCCTGCTGATCTTTCTGCCGCTGCTGATCGCTTACACAACCGCGATCGGCTGGTGCATCGATCGCTGGAATGCGCCAACGCAGTATTTTGCCCACTGCTGGCTGGTGCCGTTTGTCGGCGCGGCCGTGGTTTGGTGGCGGCGAAGCGACTGGCGCAAACGGCCGCGCGCGACGGATCTGCGCGGCCTGCTGCTGCTCGTGCCCGGGCTCTTGCTGCACCTCGTCGGGGCTCTGCTGATGATCGACTCGTGGTCGGCTGCCAGCATCGTGCTGACGCTGCCGGGCGCTGCGTGGCTTGCGCTCGGATCGCAGCGGCTGCGCGGCCTGTGGCCGGTCTTGGCACTGGTGCTGTTTTGCGTGCCGCTGCCGCTCTACGTCGAAGGCCGTCTGGCGTTCCTGCTCAAAGAGGTCGCGGTCACCGGTGGTTCGTTTCTGGCCAACCTGTTCGGCGCCGAAGTCGTCCGCCAGGGCGACCGGCTGCAGCCGGTCGGCATCGACGGCTCGCTGTTTGTAGCCGATGCGTGCAGCGGCCTGCGCTCGCTGATGGCCATGGCGACGCTGGCGTATTGCCTCGCGTTCTTCACCGGGCCGGCATCGTGGCTGCGGCGGCTGGTGCTGCTGCTCGTTGCGGCCCCGATGGCGATCGCGGCCAACGTCTGCCGGATCGCGTCGCTGTGTCTGCTGGCTCGCTACGTCGATGTGCCGTTTGCCGAGGGGACCGGGCATAGCATCGCCAACGCGGTTGAATGGCTGACGTTGCTCGCTTTGCTGATGGGCTTTGATGGCCTGCTCGCGCGACGCCTCGTTGGAGCCGGTGCGGGGGCTGCGGGCGGCGGGGGCGACGTCGCGACGGTGCCGTCGATCGACCGGAGCGCCTTGCCGCGTGCGGCGGGCACCAAGCTGCTGTGGCCAGCGATCGCCTGCTGGGTGCTGGCTGCACCCTTGATTTGGCTCAGCACCTACCGGCCCTTTGGCGACCGCACCGACCGCGCCGCGATGCTGCCGGAAGTGATCGCTGGCTACCAGCTGGAGCCGCGCGACGACGAAACGGAGGCGCTCTTTGCCGCGGCCGTACCGCGCTGGCGCGAGCTGCTCGGCACCGGCGACTTTGCCTACCGGCGCTACCGCGATGCCGATCGCCACTTGATCAACCTGGTGGCGCTCTACCACGACACCAACTGGAAGAGCGTGCACCCGCCGCGGATCTGCATCGAAGGCAGCAACATGGCGATCGAACGCGATGAGCTTGCCGTCGCGGGCTGGTTGGGCGAAGGCGAGGATGCCGTGATCAGCAGGATCGTGGCTCGCGGCCTCGGCGATAGCTGGCGCTACGTCACGCTGAGCGTCTACGGCACCAAGGCCTGGGCCTCGGGCGACTACTGGCAGTTTGTGATGCACCATCTGCCGCGCGCGCTGATGCGCCGGAATGAGTCCGGCTTTCTGCTGCGGGTCGAATCTCCGATCTACACCGGGGAAGCTGCCGAAGACGCCGAAGCGCGCTGTCGCGCCTTTTTGCTGGAGCTGTTGCCAATGGCCAGAGGACCGCTGAAATGACCGTGATGCACGCGATGTCTGTCGACGTCGAAGACTGGTTTCAGGTGCTCAACATGGCGCACCTGATCGACCGCGCCGACTGGGACACGTTTGAGCTGCGCTGCGGCGCTGCAACGCAGCAGCTGCTGGAGCTGTTTGCCAAGCACGATGCCAAGGCGACGTTCTTCTGTTTGGGCTGGGTGGCCGAACGCCTGCCGGACCTCATCGCCGAGATCCATGCAGCCGGCCACGAAATCGGCAGCCATGGCTTTGACCACCGCGTGCTGCCGGACCTTGGCCGCGAGGGCTTCCGCGAGGATCTGGAAAAGACCGCGCGCGTGCTCGAAGGCATCACCGGCGAGCGCCCGACGACGTTTCGAGCGTGCACGTGGTCGATTGGCAAGAAGACGCCGTGGGCCATCGACGAACTGCTCGACAGCGGCATCACGCTCGATAGCTCGATCCAGCCGGTGCACCACCCGGACTACGGCGTGCCGTCGGCGCCGACAACTCCGTATCGCATCGATAGCTCGGGTCGCGAGCTGCTGGAGTTTCCGCCGTTGACGTGGGATGTGCTCGGCAAGCACGTGCCGGTTGGTGGCGGCGGCTACCTGCGCCTATTCCCGACGTGGCTTCTGCGCCGTGGCCTGCGCCAGAAGGAGCGCCTCGGCGTGCCGGGCTGCATCTACCTGCACCCGTGGGAGGTCGACCCAGACCAGCCGCGGCAAAAGCTCGGCGGCGTGCGCGGCTTCCGTCACTACGTCAACCTGAAGCGCACGCATGAAAAGCTTGAGCGCCTGCTGCGCGGACACCGCTTCGTCGGGTTGACCGAAGCGCTCGATCAGCGCGGCGCCAGCTGGCGCACGAAGCTGCCGGCATTCTGCGCCAAAGAGCTGCTCGCGTAGTTGCCGAGCAGCTGTTCGAGCAGCGCGCGTGCCGCGGCCGGGCCGTTGTCGTTGCTGCCCTGGAGATGGGCCAGAGCCAGCGCGTAGAGGTGGCGACCGTCGAGCTGCGGCTGGCAGTCCGCCAGCAGCGGGATCGCCGCGTTGGCGTCGCCTAGACGCAGGGCCAGCATGCCGGCGACGTAGCGCCCTTGCCGCGTTTCGCGGACGGCTTCGGGCAGCTTGGCAAACTGCGCGAAGTCGTCCGGCTCGAGCCGCTGGTAGCTGGATGCGAGCGCCAAGAACGCCAGTTCGGCGCGCGCGGCGCGCGCGTGCGTCAGCACGTGGCGCAGCTCCTGCATGGCCTCTTCCTCTTCGTTGAGGCGCGTGCGAAGCAGGGAGCGGGCCGACCACAGCGGCAGCCGCGTGGGGTGGGCGTCGAGCAGCTCGTCAAACGTAGCGACGGTCTCTTCGAGGCCGATTTCGTCGATCAACAGCGCGGTGCTGCGGTCGAACCAGATGTCGGCGGGGCCGCCGGCTGCCACGTAGCGCAGCTGGGACTTGAGCAGGTCGGCTGCCACGACCGGGCGCTCGTCGTCGCCGTAGGCGAGCAGGAAGTGCACGATGTCGCCGCGCGCGCCCTCTTGCTGGAGGTGCCGCACAACGGTTGGAATCAACGCTTCGGCGGCCTTGGCGTCCGCCTTGCGGAGCGCGTTGGCGAGCGCGTAGAAGCGCCGCAGGAGCGGTTCGTGTTGGTCGCCTGTCGCAGCGCCGATGGGGCTGTTGGCATGTGGGCCCGTCAGGATCGAGTCGATGACGGAGCACGCTTCGACCGGCGGCATCTCCGCGGCGATCAGGTCGAGATCTCTCTCGGTGTAGGGCAGCAGCTGCGGCGCGCCGCGCCACAGCATGATGCGCGTCTTTTGCGCCATGTCGTCGAAGCCGCCGCGCTCAAAGCCCTCGAGGATCTTCTTGGTGCCGTAGGCGACCGTCAGGGCCGAACCGGCGGTTTTGCCGTTGGTCGTGGCGCCGAGGATGCGCTGCACCAAGACTTCGTCGGTTTGGTAGCCCGGCTGTTGGCCGGCGTAGGCGACCTCGCGCCACAGCACGGGATTGGCCAGGCCGTTGCGGAACAGCTCGGCGTGTAGGCGGCCGGCGGCAACCGCGACGCCGCTGTCGGCGGAGGCCCGCGCCAGCAGGAGATAGTGGATGCGCCGGGTGGGGTCGCCGCGCAGCATGGCGTCGGCACGTGGCAGATACAGCGGGCCGAGATTGGCGTCGCGCATGCCGGCCAGCAGTTCGAGTCGTTCGCGCTGGACCTCTTCGTCTTCGGGCTGCTGCCAGTCGATCATCGAAGGTTGGCCAAACGTCGACAGCATGCTGTGGACCAGCAGGTCGGCGGGTTCGCTTTCGAGCCCCTTGGAGAGCAGTTCGAGAGCGAGCGCCAGCTTGCCAAAGCGCGCGGCCAGCGCCGGATCGGTCGGGGTCGTGGCCAGCTGGTAGACGCGCTCGGCACGTTCGGCATCGCCGCGCAGCAGCAGCAGCCGAGACAGGCGCTCGGCGACCTGTTGGCCGTCGGCGAAGCCGATGGCCGCAAGCCAGAAGTTGGCGCCCTGGATGAAGTCGTGCTGCACCAGCGCGAGCTCTCCGGCGAGCACGTAGCGAGCGCCGTTGCGTTCGTCGGGCTGCGCGTCGGGCAGCGCATGCTGCAGCAGGTCGAAGGCCGTCTTTGGGTGCGTTGTCGCGAGCTTTTCGGCGGTTTCTAGCGTGGCCGCGCGCGGGCCGGCGCCGACCAGCAGTCGGTCGCGAATCGGCTGCGCGAGCGCCAGCAGCTGATCGTCCGGCGACGCGGCGGACTGCGCTTCGAGCCAGCTCGAGAGCGCGAGCTGCAGGGCCGCGAGCTCGCTGTCGTCGGCCGGCGGCTCGGCTGTGGCCAACAGCTCGCGGGCGCGGTCGACGTTGCCCGACGCCGCGAGTGCGCGCACCGTCAGGGCGCGTGCGCGCTGCGTTGGCGGCGTCTTGCGCATCGTGTCCGAGACGTAGCGAATGGCCGTGCGCGGCGCATCGGCCAGCGCCAGCTCGATCAGCTCGACCTGCAGCTCGGGGCTGCGGCTGTCGCGCGGCATCGCCAGGCGCACGATGTCGCGCAGCGGCAGGTCCGCCTGGCGACGGGCGCGGATCGCCAGGGCGATCAACTCCGCGTCCGGCTCGATGGCCGCCAGCGTGCGGTCGGCGGTGCGGGCCGCATCGATGGGATCCAAGGCCACGAGGGCCGCCTTCATCTCGAGCTGCCGCGGCAGAATGGCGCGCGGAAACGATTCGACGGCTTTGCGCGCCGACGCCAGGGCAATCAGGTTCGCGCGTGGGGCGTTGACCGACAGCGCTTCTTCGGCGCACAGCAGATAGCCGATGGGGTCGTTGGTCTCCGGCGTCAGGCTGCGGTTGCTGATGCACTGGCTCAGCAGGCTCGGGCCGCTGATGCCGGAGTTCTCATAGTGGCGCCGCGAGATCCGCAGGCGCAGATCAAACAGCTCGGGCGCATCCTGCAGGATCTTTTCGGCATCGTCGAGCGCCGCGAACGCCGCCGCGGTGCGGCCGAGTTCGAGCAGGTATTCGGCGGTGCGCTGGTGCGGCGCGATCCGATCGGTGCGCGACTCCCGCCAGGTCTGCAGCGACTCGAGCAGCTCTTCTTCGCTGGCTCCGCTCTCCTGCAGGGCGTCGATCCAAAGCGGAGCAAACTCTGCGACGAGATCGACGCCGCCGACCGGTGCCGGCTGGCGGGCGGCGCGGCGCACCACCGCGCGCAGGCTCTTGGCGGTCTGCTCGGGGTCGCGCTTTTTCTGCATCAGGCGCTGCGCTGCGAGCCGCACGTGCAGCGCCATGGCGCTGGTCAAGTCGTGCTCGCGCAGGGCCGCGACCAGCTTGCGGCAGGTCGCGAGTTCGGGCAGCTGTCGCGCTTGCCAGGCGCCAACGGCGCGTGCCAGCGCCAGCTGTTCGGCGGTCGCCGTCAGCGTTCGAGCGGCAGCGCGCTCGGCCACGCCCTCGGGCGTGAGCCAACGATCGACGGTCGCCATGGCGGCGGGGGCGAGCCGGGCCTGGAGCAGGGCCCAGGCGGCGCGTTCGCCGCTTTCGAGCACGTAGGCGTGGTCGAACCGGCGCCGCTGGATCTCACAGGTAAACAGCAGGTCGTCGGTGCGGCCAGACTGCTCGAGTGCGGTGGCCACCGCGCGGAATGCCGCGACCGGCTCATCGCCGCCGTCGAGGCTTTTGCGGAAGAACCCGAGTCCCTGCTGGATGCGTTCGCGCAGGTCCTGCGCCCGCTGCCAGATCAAAGGCCACTTGCCGACCAGGCGCGCCTCGCCGGAAAACAGTTCGTGCAGGCGGCCCTGGGCGATGGCCACGTGCGGGTCGCCGTCGGGCCGGTACAGGTAGCCGAGCAAATGGGTGCGGGCGACGCGGCGCGCGGGTTTGCCGACTTCGCCTTCGATGTCGCTGCTCAGCGCGATGAGCAGCGGCTGGTAGGCCGTTTGGCAGGCTTCGCCCGCAAGCTCGAGGCCGCGCGCGTGCTCGGGATGCTGTTCGAGGAAGGCCAGCGCCGCCTGGCGGGCGCGATCCCCCTGGCCGTCGGCGGCCAGCAGGCGGACTTCTTCGAGCCGCAGGTCGATCTCGTCGGCGAAACCGTGCTGGAGCAAATTGCGCACGTCCTGCAGGGCCGCGCGCGTATTGCCAAGGCGTTCTTGGGCCGTGTAGCGCAACCGCCACAGCCGGCTCTGCGCCTCGGCGTCGGACTGCACGCTGGCGCTGGGCTCGGCCAGGTTCAGCACCTTGATGGCCTCGCCGTAGGCGCCTTGCTGCACGCTGCGTTCGGCCTCGTACAGCAGGTCGTCGGGACCGCGCAGCTTGAGCAGCGCATAGGCGACGATGACGCCGAGTGTTAACAGCGCGCAGGCGCCGAGGATCTGGAGGCTCTTTTTGAACATGCCGTGCAGCTGTTATAGCCGGCCGAGCAGCGAAAGCGCAGTCAGCGGATGCCGAGCTTCTTCAGCTTGTGGAAGAGGGTGCTGCGATTGATGCCGAGGATTTCGGCGGTGCGCTCACGGTTGCCGTCGCACCACTGCAGCGCGTATTCGATGATGCGCTTCTCCGGCGCGATCAGAGCCTGTTTGAGCGGGATGGGCGGGCCGCTGGGGATGTCGTCGGAGCTGCTGGTGGGCGACGTTGCGGCTCCGCCAGGCTGGGGCTGGAGCACGTCAGCCGGCAAATCGGCAAGGCCGATTTGTGGTTCGCGCGACAGCACAACCGCTCGTTCGACGACGTTTTCGAGCTGGCGCACGTTGCCGGGCCACGGCGCGTGGGTGAGCGCGGCCATTGCAGCATCGCCAAAAGAGCGCGCCTCCCGGCCGTGCTCGCGGGCAAAACGCTGCAGAAAGTGCTCGGCGAGCGGCTGCACGTCGCTGTTTCGTTCGCGCAGCGGCGGCATTTCGACGCTGACCACGTGGATCCGGTAGAACAGATCCTCGCGGAATTCGCCGTCGGCGACGGCCTGTTCGAGGTCTTTGTTGGTCGCCAGCACGATCCGCACGTCGACCGAGATCGTTTTGGTGTCGCCGACACGCTCGATGACGCGGTCCTGCAGGACGCGCAGCAGCTTGATTTGGAACGCCGGCGTCGATGTGCCGATCTCGTCGAGGAAGATGGTGCCGCCGGCTGCCGCCTCAAACTTGCCAACTTTGTCGCGCACGGCGCCGGTAAAGGCGCCCTTGATGTGCCCAAACAGCTCCGATTCGAGCAGGCTTTCCGGCAGCGCCCCGCAGTTGACTTCGACAAACGGCCCGGCTTTGCGGTCGCTGAGCTGGTGCAGCGCGCGCGCCAGCAGCGTCTTGCCGGTGCCCGATTCGCCGGTGACCAGCACCGTCGTGCGGGTGTCCGCGACCGCCTGGATCGTCTTGAAGATCGACTGCATGCGCGGATCGGTGCCGATCACGTTGTCGAGCCGCAGGCGGTCATCGAGGGCCGACTTGAGCTGCTCGTTCTCGCGCTGCAGTGCCGACTTTTCGAGCGCGCGGTCGATTGCCAGCAGGACCTGGTCGGACGCAAAGGGCTTGCCGAGGAAGTCGGCGGCGCCGTGCTGCATGGCTTCGACGGCGTCCTGGACCGAGCCGAAGGCGCTGAGCAGCACCACGGCGGTTTCCGGATGGCTTTGCTGGACCCGTTCGAGCAGCTCCATGCCGCCGCCGCCGGGCAGCGACAGATCCGCGAGGATCAGGTCGACCTGGCCGTCGGTGACCGGCTGCAGCGCCGCGTCGAGGCTCTCGGCGGCGTCGAGATCGTAGCCGCGCTCGGCCAGCAGTGCTGCCAGGTGCTGCTGGGCGCGCGGGTCGGGGTCGGCGACGAGGATCTTGGTCATGTCGGGGAGGCAGCCGCGGAGACAGCGAAGGCCGGCGGGGCTGCCGGTCCGATCGAGGCGACCGTCGCGCGAATGCGACGCTCCCTGCGAACTGCATCGGCAGAACGGGCGGGCTGTGTTCAGTCGTCGTGCCCAGGCCTACTCGTGCCGTCCGTCACCGTGCACTGCGGCCACGCGCCGGGTAGCCTGCCCAGCTCCATGCCGCTGCCGTTCTTCCGCCGCCATGCCTCTCGCCCGACGGGCGCCAGCCCCGAGCCCGGGCATCGCGCCGCTGCGGACGAAGAGAAGCTGGCCGACGTGCTGCGCGACGTGCGCCGGATCGAGGTGCGCTCTTCGCGCTTGGTTACCGATGTGCTGTCCGGCGGCTACCGCTCGACCTTCAAGGGCATGGGTGTCGAGTTTTCGGACGTACGGGAATACGTCGAAGGGGACGACCCGCGCTCGGTCGACTGGAACGTCACGGCGCGCGTCGGCCGGCCGTTCGTCAAACGCTTCGTGGAAGAACGCGAGCGCACGCTGGTGTTTGTGCTCGATCTGCAGCCGTCGCTCGCCGTCGGGCTCGGCGCCTGGACGCCACGCCAGGCGGCCGCGCGCTACGCGGCGCTGCTGGGCCGGATGGCCATCGAGAACCAGGACCGGCTCGGCTTGGTGATCGGCGGCGGTGGCGTTGATACCGCCCGCGTTGAGATCAGCGGCGGCGGGCGCCAAGGTCCGCATTTCATCGTGCCGCAGACGGGGGGCGGCAACGTCCTGCGCCTGCTGCAGCACTGCGTCGAGCGGCCCTGCAGCGATACGGTCGATTTGGCCACGCTGGTCGCGACGGCGACGGCGCGCGTGCGCCGGCGCGCCGTGGTCTTCGTGCTGTCGGACTTTTTGCAGCCCGGCTACGAGCACGCGCTGGCGCTGTGCTCGGCCCGCCACGACGTGGTCTGCATCCGCATGTGGCCGCGCGAGCGCATCGCGCCGCCGCCGCTGCTGCTGCGCGCCCAGGCGCCGGGCCATCGCCGCACGGTTCTCTGCGACTTTGCCGACCGGCGTTTCCGCGCGGCATGGCTGGATCACGTCGACAACGACCGTCGCCGCCACGTCGATGCGCTTGGCCAAAGCGGTGCCGAGGGCATCGATGTCGAGGTTCCTTTGGAGCACGATGTGCCGGCGCTGTGTGCGCCGCTGCTGCGCTTTTTGTGGCGGCGTGAGGGGGCACGATGAGCGCCCTGCGGAGCGGTTTGCGCGGGCTGTTTGGCGCGGTCTTGGCGTGCGGACCGCTGCATGCCCAAATTCGCGTCGAGCTGCCGGATGAGGTCGTGTTTGGCGCCGAGTTTGAGCTGGTGATCTCTTCGGCCGAGACCTTTGACGCGAAGAGGCTGCGGCCGCTGGTGGTGTCGCGCCACGAAGCCCTCGCCGACGGCAGCGGCACGCGCGTGTGGGCCCGCTGCTACGAGTGCGGCGAGGTTGTGCTGGCGGCGGCGGGCGGCGGAGAAAGCGGTGGCGAAGTGCGCCTGCGCGTTCGCTCAAGCTTGCCCGAAGGTGCGCGATGGCCGCTGCTGCCAGCTGAGCACGCTGCGGAGCAGGCTCCCGTAGAGTCCTCGAAGCAGACCGCCGGGGCCGCTGTTGGCGAAGCGGCGTCAGCCTGGCCGCCGCTCGAATGGCCCAACGATGGCTATGACCTACCCGGCGCTGCGCGCGACGATGCGGGCCGAGTCCGACGCTGGTTGGCCATTGCCGCCGGTTTGCTGGTCGTCTTCGGCACCTGGTTTCGGCGTCGTCGCGCCAACAAGCACCGTCGCGCCAACAAGCAGCCGGCAGCGATCGCAACCACGGCCGCTGCAAGCTTCGATGGGCGCGGCGCCATTGAGCAGCTCGCGCGGCCGACGTCCGAGGCCGATGCGGCGCGCTACTGCCTTGAGCTCAAGGCGATTGTCCGACGCGTTCTCGCGGCCCGCTACGATGTGCCGGCCGACGTGCGGACCTCGGAAGAGCTCGTTGCCGCGGCACCGCTGCCGGACGCCGTGCGCGGCTCGCTGCCGCCGTGTTTGCTGCCCTGCGACGCGGTTCTGTTTGGCCCGCCAGAATCGGCGGGCTTGTCGCAGGTCGACAGCTTGCGGGATGCGGCGCTTGTGATTGTCGCCGAGGTTGGCGCGTGATGCTGCTCGCCGGCGAACTCGAATGGCGGGACCCGATGTGGTTTGCGCTGGCCGCCGCGGCCGCTGTGCTGGTCGTTGTGATGCGTCTTCGGCTGCGTCCGCGGGCGGCGATGGCGACCGCGCCGCTGCCGGCGCGAGAGATACGTATGCCGATTACCTGGCGCACGATCCTGGCGCGCCTGCCGCTGCTCGGTGAAGCGCTCGCCGTGCTCCTGTTTGGCGCAGCGCTCGCGCGACCGGTGCACGTCGAACACGATCCGCCGCTTCGGCTCGGGCGCGATGTGCTGCTGTGCCTGGATCGTTCGTCGTCGATGGCCGCCACGGATTTGGCCGGCGATGTGGCCCGCGATCTCGTCAGGAACGGCGCGAGCGGCGCACGCGAGGGCCGCCCGCAGACGCGCCTCGACGTCGCGCGCGCGGTCGGCGCAGAGTTTTTGCGGCGTCGCGTTGACGATCGCGTCGGCCTGGTTGCGTTCTCGCGCTTTGCCGATTTGGTCTGCGCGCCAACGGTCGATCGCGAAGCGGCTGCCGAGCGGCTTGCTTCGGTTGCGTTGGCCGATGCCGATGGGCCCGAGGATGCGACCGCGATCGGTGCGGCGGTCGGTTTGTGTGCCGATCTGCTGCAGCGCCGCCCGGCGTCGTCGTCGGCAGCAGCGTCGGCAGCGGCGGCAGCCCAGCCGGCTTCGAACGTCGACGGCGAAAGCCGCACTGCGACGAACTCCCGCGTCATCGTGCTGTTGACGGACGGCGAAGAAAACGTAGCGACGACCGGGGGCGCCGATGCTGCCGGCAGCGATGAGATCGCACCGCTGCACGCCGGCCAGTGGTGCCGCGAGCTCG
>JBGCDH010000126.1:0-32701 GCA_045105235.1 Planctomycetota bacterium
TGTCGCCATTCGGGCCAACGTGGCGCGTCACGTGCCACTTGCCGCTCATGTAGGTCCGGTAGCCAGCTGGCTGGAGTGCTTCTGCGATCGTGGCGCAGCGCTGGTTGAGCTGCCCGCGATACGCTTCGTGGCCGCGGTCGGATGTCATGAGGCCAACGCCGGCCTGGTGGGAATAGAGGCCCGTCAGGAGGGACGCGCGCGTCGGGCAGCATCGGGACGTGTTGTAAAACTGCGTCAGTCGAACCCCGTTGTTGGCCAGTCGGTCGAGCGTTGGCGTGCGGATCTCACTTCCATAGCAACCGATATCTGAATAGCCCATGTCGTCGGCCAGGATCAGCACGACGTTGGGGCGGCTAGGCGTCTCGACGGTGGGCTCTTGAGGAGGCTGCGCGGGTGCCTGGGTGCCGGCGCCCGTCGTTGCGAGCAGGCCGAACGCGAAGGTGAGGATCAGCAGCGGGCATCGCATCGTTGCATCCTAAGGCCCGCAGGGTGGCATTGCCGAACGTGCATCCCGTCCGCGGTGGGACGGTGCGCTGCGGGTCCGGGCGAGGTCCCTTTGACCGCCTCTGGCTCTGCCCTTGCCCGGATAGACACTGAGGATGTCGTCCAGGGTGCGATCCTGGCGGTTCTGCGGGGTATAGAACTCTTTGACTGTCGCGGTGATGGCTCCTCCCTCGCGTGGCGCGTCGCATGCGCCGTCTCGCGGCCCGAAGAGTTGTTTGCTGGCACCCCGAGCACGCCTCGATACTCCGGCGCTGGTGGCGCCTTCGCGGGGTAGCGCGAATTGGGGCGAACGAGACGCCGGACGCTGGTCGCTGGCCGAAAATGGGGCAAAGAGCCCAGAGCAGCGGTTCGAGAGTTGCGGAGGCCGCGGTCGACGACAGTGTGACTTCTGCCGTGCCTATTCTTGCAAGATGAGTCGCAGGCGGTCGAGGAACCGCTGCCAAGGTGGAGGAACGTCGACTTGCAGGAGCTTGCCCTGGCGGATTAGCTGCAAGTTGAGCGGAGCGTTCGCTGGCGCTTGTGCAGTGATCGTCTCGAAGTCGGAGGCCGCGTGGATTCGTTGTCCGTTGACCGCATGCAAGAGGTCTCCGTTGTGCACACCGCGGTAAAGATCCGAGTCGAGTGCGTCGGCGCCGTAAGTCCATTCGGCCCAAAGCGAAACCTTGTTGCCCGACAGCAGGCGGGCCGTGAGTTTGCGAGTTGTGGCGCCTGCATGCCTTGGAAGCAGAATGCGCACGGGGACGTAGTTCTTGGTCAGGACAAGCAGCTCGAAGTCCGGATGGTCGTTTGGCTGATGGAATACCGCACAACCGTCTTGCTCGTACCACGCGACGGGCTGCCATGAATGTCCGTCGCCGATCATGTTGCCGTTGCCATCCGTTGCTGCGACGGCGAGTTGAACGTGGAGATCGGCTAGCGCAAGGCGCGTGCCACTCGCGTTGACCAGTTCGATTCGATGAGCACACAGTGCGCGAACGTCTCCGGCACGAGATGCGGCTTGCACGACGAGCGTGTTGCGCGTTGGCGTGTTGGGCCTCGCGTCTGTCTGGAACGCAACCACCCGCGGGAGAGCGGTCGCTGCGTTTGTAGGCAAGTCGTCTGAATCACAGGGCAAGACGATGCGGGCATTTACGGTGCCGGCTACGCCCGTTGGGACGAAGAACTTGCCGTCGGGACAGTCCTGAACCCGCTTGCGGAAGCGCACCTTGCGATCGCCTGTAACGGTGCCTTCGACGTAGCATTCGGTGTCTGCGTCCGTCGTGTACCAATCGGCGCCGTCGAGCAGGCGGATGGAGAATCCGGTTGCGAGGTCGTAGGTGTATTCAGCGGAGATTCGCGCGGCACGGATCCTTTCGATGAAATGAATCGGGCCAGAACTGTGATCCCGTTCGATACGCAGTTGTTTGGCCGCTCGTGTGTGCACGGCGAAGGCGGCTGAACCGAATTCGTTGGTTTCCGCACACCAAACGTGGCTTCTCCTCGGGACGAAGGATCGATGCAGGTCTTTCTCGATGAAGACGTTGGCGCCGGTGACCGCATCTTTGCCGTCGCGAACGTTTACTCTCGTGTCCACTAGCGCCTTGTTCAGATCCAGGTCCAATCGGTCGGATGGGGCGACATCGAAGAAGGCCTCGTAGAGAGTGTTTTCGAAGTCTGCGGACAGGATCGTAAGTGCGAGTGGTGTTGCGAGCGGGATGCCCGTGAGCACGACAGGCTGATCGGTGCGATGCCCACCGCACGCAGCGAAGATGGTAGGCCGGCCCGCATCGCCGGTGATCACGATCCCGAGTTCGTCGGTTGCCGAGCATTGTTGGGGCGAAACGAGCGAACGCAGGTCGATGCGAACCGTGCCGAAATCGGTTGCTGGACCGTTGGCCTCTTCGCGCGAAGAATCGGAGTCTTGGCGAGTCGGGTGGAATCGCACGATGCCGTCCGCATGGATGGAGGAGGGCGAGTCGGATTCGCTGCGATACTTCCATCCTGCATAGGCACCGCCGCCAACCTGCTCCAACGCGCTCTGTAGGTCTGGCTCCGCGATTCGTTCAATGCTGTCGCTCGTTGCGAGCTGCCGTGCGCGCAAGGAATGAATCGACAGTCCGTGCCACGAGGTCGTGCTAGCGTACGATGGGCTGCAGATGCTTATGTGCAGAGGAGGAACACCGTCATGATGCTCGGGTGGCCAGCTTTCGTCCGCCGGAGGATAGTGATTGGCTTGCGCGATGCGTCCGTCGGCAAGCTTGAGTATGAAGCCAAGCGAGCATCGAGGTACGCCGTCAAACCGCGTGTGGTAGAGAGGTCCGGTGACGTGGCGCCGCTGCAGTATGCTCCCTTGCGCTGGCGCCAACTGTCGCAGGAAGAATCCTTCACTGGTTGGCCAGCTCAAGTCGGAGCGAGATAGCTCGACTACCGTGACTTCGACATCGTGCCAGTAACGGTTGGGGTCTTGCTCATCGAAGACCGTTAGTATGATGTCGATCGTTGGTAAAAGGCATACGTCGACGGGCTGCACGCTGGGCACGAGCGCATCCAGGCTCTTTTGCCCCAAGCCACTGCCTGGCGGCGGTGTGACATAGACGTAGAACGGCCTGGTAAGCCCGCGAGTGCTTTCGATGCAAAACTCGCCGCTAGCGTTGGTCACCGCTTCGGTTGTTCGCAGGTGCAGGTAGTCGAACGCATGCACGACCGCCGCTGCTACGGGTTCCCCCGTCGATGGATTGTGGATCGTGCCAAAGATGGCCCGTTCGCCGGGCGCCAGAGTTGCACGTCGGCGTGCCGCGTCAGAAGCGTCTCGCTCTTGGGGTGCGGCGTGAGGCTTGACCGTTGCGCTCGCAAGGTCGGCACGGTGCGATGCCGCCACGGCCGGTACGGCCGGCGTGCGTTGCAGAAGCACCAGCAAGGCACCTGTAAGTAGCGCCGCCGCCGCCAAACCTAGCCATGCCTGCCGACGCGACGGCTTGAGAAGAGGCGTTGCAGTGGCCGGATGGCCACTTGCCACATCCAACAGCGGAACGAACGCGCCGAATCCGGCGCCGGACAGTCTGTTCGCTAGGGCCGATTGCGTGTGCTGCACATGGCGGTGCACGGTGCTCTTGGATTCTCCTAGGGCCTTGCTGATCGCTGCCAGCGATTCACCGCGCAAGAAGTAGCGTCGGGCGCACTCGCGCAAGGTGTTTGGCAAGCGTTCGATCTGTCTGGTGACAAGCTGCCAGAACTCGAGGTCGATGGCGGCTTGGCTTGTTGCTGAACCATTCCGTTGCTCCAGCTCGTCGAGGGTGGGCAGCGGAACAATCTTCGCGCCGCGTCCGCGTGCGCGCAGGTGGTCATAGGCGGTGCGATCCGCGACGGTCAGCAACCACGAGCGAACGGCGCCGGGGTGCTCAATGCTGCTTGCGCTCGCGAGTCCTCTGGCCAACGCGTCTTGGGTGACGTCGTCGACGTCGGGGTCGCCACGGCCAAGCCGCTTCACGATGCGCTCGCGCACTGTGTCGGCGTGTCGGGCGATCGCCTTGTCGTAGGGGCCGGCTGCGCGCTGGTGTCGTGCTTCCATGGTGGAGAGATCGGTAAGATGTTGTGTTGGTGTGTTCGCGGCGCGCTTCTGGGCCGAGGCTACCGTGCGGCTCGCTTGGATGCTGGGCGCAGCACGAGCGGGAGAGTGAGTTCGTCGCCGCCGGGTTTGAGGCCGCGCTTCGACATGTGTCGCCAGTCGAATCCATAGCGGCCCTCGAGCCGACCGTCCTGCCACGTGACGTAGCCGCGCCAGTTGGAGCGTTGGTCGTCGCGTTCGCCGCGGATGTGCTTGCCATCCACCACGGTCCAACGTGGATTCCCTGTCTTTGCATCTGCGTCGCCGCGCTCGAAACGCCATTCCCAAACCGATCGGAACATGCCGCGTTTTGTCGGCCACTCTTCGGTCACCTTGACGCGGAGCCAGCGAGCATCGTGGTGCACTACCTGGCCGCGCATGGTTGCGAGCACGTTTTCAGGCCCTCCATCGGCTTCGGTGCGACGCCCTTCGATTTGGGTTCCTTTTCGCAGGGCGCGTCGAACCTCTTTGGCAGCTTCCTTTGCCGACTTCTTGGCAGTCTTCTTGGCTGGGCGTTTGCGCCGCGAGCTCGACGTATCAGGAACGAGCTTGGTGCTCAAAGTCCATGGTCGCCACTTCGAGCTGCCGGATGGCCGCTGCTCCGCCTTCGCAAGGAAGCGAAGGCTGTCGCGATCGATCCAGCCGTCGCCATTGCAGCTGCAGTCGCGCAGGGTGATGCGCTTCTTCTTGCCTTCGTATTGCGCCCCCGTGACGGTCAGGTCGAGGTCTTCGCCGATGGTAAGCGTGATGCTTACGTGGTCGCGCTTGCCCTTGATCTTGCGCGTGAGCGTCAGCTCGTCTTCGTCGAACGAAGCGACCAGCCACTGCGCAGAGTGAGTCTTGGCCCGCTCGTTCTTCCAGGTGGTTCCCGGCTGCCAGATTTCTCGCAGCTCGACCAGGCTTGGCGGTGGGCTCGGTTCGGCGGACTGTCCGCAGCAAAGTGCGGGCAGTGCGTGCAAAGTTATTGCGAATAGTGTCTTAGGGGCGTTCTTCATAGGGTTCACCTGGCGTGCTCGCCGTGGTAACCCCCGAGTCGTTTCCGCCCAGCTCGTCGTCCCAGCTTTTTCCATGAAGCGCCGCGCCCTGGCGCATATCGGCGTGCCCGCGACAAGTTTCGTTGATGGGTGCGCGCCCCGGGTCGAACGCGTGGAGCTCTACTTGCGCCGTAAGACGATTCGGGCGCCAGCGGAAAGGCCGTCTTGCGTCGGGGATACGTGGATTTCATCCCCGTAGTAGTGCCCGCGTAGGCCGACTCTGTCGCCTGTGCCGATCTCGAAGTGGTTGCCAACCAAGCGCCACCAGCCTTGCGATCGTACTTCACCCGTGCGGTTGTCGACGACGGTGGTGGTGCCGTCCGCAGCAAAGGTGTGGGTACGATCCAAAACGCTGCGCAGGACGTCTTGAAGCTGCGAGCCGATCTGTGCCGGAACGTCCGTCGGCTTGATGGTTGGATAGTTGTTCACTTGCGCGTAGTCGCCGGTTGGCGATGGCAGCGTGCTCGGGTCAGGCGGTGGCGCGAGCGGAGGTGCAACATTGGGTGGCGCCGCGGCCAGCGCCCGAGTTGTAGTCGTAGGCTTCGTGCACGCGGCGGAGAGCAGGGTGTAAGCCGCCCATACAAGTAAGCCGCCGGCGCGTTGGGGTTGGGGGTTGGGCCGTATTAGTAGACGATGATCTCACCGGCCTGGCTCAGTGCGACCTGCCCGTTGGGGGCGCTGGTGTCGAACATGATCGCCTGCGTATAAAACGTAAAAAGCTGGAGGGCAGGGTTGTTGGGGATGATTGCAGGTACCGTGGTGCTGATGCCGGTATGCGCAAATGCGAGGCCCGCATCCGGCGATACGTAGGCGGTGCAGCCGGTCCATCCGATCAGACCCGCATCGAGCGGCAGGGGGATGCCGCCGGCCGTGGCGTTGCTGGCACCAAACATCAGGTAGCCGACGCCGCCGGCTGCATTGAGATTGCTGATACCAATGTCGAAGGTGCTGCCGATTGCTGGCAGG
Organism: Planctomycetota bacterium; assembly: GCA_045105235.1. Lineage (GTDB taxonomy): Bacteria > Planctomycetota > UBA1135 > UBA1135 > UBA2386. The sequence continues at coordinate 6,088 of JBGCDH010000126.1, forward strand.
CTCCCGCTTGCTGCCGCGAGCGATGGGATTCCGCCTGCTCCCGAGCAGCCCGTGCCAAACGAGTGAAACGTGGGTGCTGTAGCGGGTGCGTATTCCCAGGTGTCGGTGTAGACGCCGAATGCGTAGCCGCCGAACGAAACCGCCACGCCGCGTTGGTCGTCAAACGTGGCGCCATTCTCGCCGCGTGCAGGGCTCGGAGCGGCTGGCACGATTCGCCAGTTTGTGCCATCGAACTCCCAGCTGTCGAGCAGCTGCACTGCGCTGGCCTGACCGCCCTGAAGGATGCTGACGCCGCGCACGGTGTCGTGCACGAGTCGAAGCTTCTGCCGAGCTGGGGGTGAGTTGGGTGTCGCCACCAAGGTCCAGTCGACGCCGTCATACTCCCAGGTTTCGTCGCTTGGGCCGGTGCTCGTGATGCCACCGAACAGCACGCAGCGGCTTCGCTGGAGGTCGTAGCAGAGTCCAAACCGGTCGCGGCCAGCCGGGATGTTGTTGGTCTGGACTTGTATCCAGCTCGCGCCGTTCCATTCCCACGTGTCGTTGGTGAAGCCTGCGCCCGACCATCCGCCGTAGAGAACGGAGACGCCGCGCACGAGGTCATAGGCCATGTGGCAACCCCAGCGCGCGACGGGCGATGGGCCGATGACCGGTGTCACGTTGGTCCAGGTATTGGCGGTCGGGGCATACTCCCAGGTCTCGCCGGACGGCACGTAGTTGTTGTCGCTCCCGCCGAACATCACAATCACGTCGCGGACGGCGTCGTAGCAGATTCCGAACGTGTGGCGTTCGCCGGGGTTTGTGGGCGGCGCCAGCTGGGTCCACGTTGCGGTCGCACCGTCGTATTCCCATGTTTCGTCGCCGGTGGATGAGCCGTCGGCGCCTCCATAAAGGTAGCACTTGCCGGTCGAGCCGGCGAAGGCGAGGCCGGGCCAGAGGCCGCGTGCGGGGCCGCTTCCCGCGCTGGCAGACTGCTGCCAAACGCGCTGCGCCGGTAGTTGGTTGCTCATCGTCACGAGACCGATGGCCGTGCTGCAAACGGCGGAGATGCTGGCCGCGATGGCGGCAGCCCGAGGTGGTTGCGTAAGCATGATGAGAGGCGAGCGCGGCAGCCGCAGCGAGCCAGCGCACTGCGCAGCTCGAGGTCTGCTTGGCATGCTACCCAAGCCAGGCGGGTTTCGCATGGAGCGGGGCGTTGCAGGTGGCTGCGCTGCGCGTTCGATTGCGCGCAGTCTCACAATTTGTTCCGGCTAGCCACCGGCGAGTTTGACGGAGTATCCGCGAGATTCGAGCTCGCGGACCAAGAGGTCTCGTTGCTCGCCTTGGATTTCGATTTGCCCCTGCTTGACGGAGCCGCCGGTGCCGCACTTCTTCTTCAGCTCTTTGGCCAGGGAGCGAAGCTCTGTTTCGGATAGAGGCAAACCTAGAACAACGGTCGTTGGTTTGCCGCGACGCACCTCACGCCGGACGCGCACGATCCCGTCGCCTGCGACTGGTTGTGATGTGGCAGGGCACTTGCACCGGGAGGCCGGTCGTTGGCAGCCAGGGCAGATCGTGCGCCCGAAGTCCGAGTCGTAGACGATGCGATTCATGGTCGTGCTCCGTGCGATCCGCGAGATGTGTGGCGCGTCAAACAGTCTGCGCGTGGCCAGTGGGCCACGAAGATATGACCAGCCGTGCGCCGTGATAGCAATCTGCCGATAACGTGACGCTTCCGCTCGATGGTGTATTCGATGCCTGAATTCGTTCCCTCGTTCCTGCACGAACTGTTTGAGCAGTCTGCGCTGCGGCGTGCTACGCAGATTGCCGTCGAGCTTCCGGCCGTTGATGGCGAAGCGGCCCCTGTGCTTTGCACCTATGGCGCGGTGTTGGCGAGGGCGAGCGCGCTTCGCGCCCGGCTGCAGTCCCGGGTGTTGGGAGAGTGCATCGTTGCGATTGTGCTACCGAAGGATTCGCCTTGCATGCACGCTGCGCAGATCGCCGTGATGCAGGCTGGCGCAGCGTTCTTGTGTCTGGACCTATCGTTCCCTGACGAGCACGTTCGCTTTGTGCTCGCAGATGCCGAGGTAGCGGCGGTGATTGTGGACGCCGATTCGGCCGAACGGTTGGCTGGTTTCGGCATCAAGCGCGAGGCTCTCATCAACATTGCGAGTGTGGGCGCCGAAGATTGCGGCCGCGGCGATGAGCCCACCGAAGCAATGCGGAGTGCTCCGCCGTGGCTTGGCCCCGAATCCCTGGCATATGTGATCTATACGTCCGGGACGACCGGCAGGCCCAAGGGTGTGATGATCTCGCACAGGAGCGTTCTCCACCTTCTATCTGCCGAACAGGACGATCTGCAGCTGCAGGCTTCCGACCGCTGCGTTCAGGTGTCTTCGAACGCCTACGACTCGTCGATCGAAGAGTGTTGGTTGCCGTTTGCAGCAGGTGCGACCGTTGTGGTTGCCAATGACGACGTCACCCGGCTTGGGCCGGATCTCGTTCCCTGGCTGCGTCGGCATCGAATTTCGGTGTTGATGCCGACGCCGACCATGCTGCGTGGCACCGGCTGTGATGAGCCAGCCAATGAACTGCCGGATTTGCGTTTGGTCTACACGGGCGGCGAAGCAATTACTTCCGATCTCGTCGATCGGTGGGCGCGTGGCATTCACCTGGAGAACGGCTACGGGCCCACCGAGTGCACCGTGACGGTTACTAGAGCGCGGTTGCAGCCCGGTGAGCCGATCACGATTGGTCGAGCGATAGGTGCGGCACGAGCTCATGTGCTCGATGCGCAGCTGCAGGTTCTCGATGTCGGCAAAGAGGGAGAGCTGTGCTTCTCCGGGCCGTGTCTGGCGCGCGGCTACCTACGACGTCCGGAGCTGACCGCGGCGCGCTTTCCTGATCATCCGGAGTTTGGCCGCATCTATCGCACCGGCGATTTGGTTCGGCAGGACCAACGTGGTGACCTGCACTTTCTCGGTCGTCTAGACTCGCAGGTGAAGGTCCGCGGCTACCGCATCGAACTGGCGGCGATTGAAGCAGAGCTGGGAATGCTGCCGGATATTCGCGAGGCGCTGTGCAAGGTTCAGGGGGATGCTGGGCGCGAGATGATCGTGGCGCACTGCATCGCCACGACGGGCGCTTCGATCGACGGCGGCAAAATTGCCGCAGCATTGCGAGCGCGGCTGCCGCAATACATGGTTCCTGCGCGCTTCGCGCGACTGGAGCGATTGCCGACATTGGTGAGCGGCAAAGTGGACCGCATGGCGCTGCCGGATGTCGCGGTGGCCGAGGAGTCGCCAGATGGCGATGAGATCGCTCCGCGCACGCCGTTGGAGCATCGGGTCGCGCAGCATTTCGCGGAGACGTTGGGGCTGTCTAGCGCTTCGGTGGAAGTCGACTTTTTCGAGGTTGGCGGGAATTCGCTGCGAGCTGCCGAGCTGATCACGCGGCTTCGTCGCGAGCCCGGGGTTGCTGAGCTAGCCGTGCGCGATGTCTACGACTTGCGGACCGTCGCGCGGCTCTGTGAGCGTGCCGCGAATCGCGCCAGCGTCGCGGAAGCACCTTTGCAGTCCGAGCGCCCGGCGCGGGGGAGGCCGTTGTTGGTTACATTCTTGCAGGGTGTATGGCTGGCGATCATGTTGGCGGCGCTGAGCGCGATCGCTTGCGCCGCCGTCTACCTGCTGCTGCCGTGGCTGATGCATCAACTGGGCATGTGGCCGGTGCTCTTGCTGTTGCCAATTGCGGCGGCGCTGGGTCTTCCCGTCTACACGTTGTTCGCGGTTCTGATCGCAGTCGCTGCCAAGCGTCTACTGATCGGTCGCTATCGTTCGATGCGGGCGCCGGTCTGGGGAAGCCTCTATTTACGAAATTGGATCGTGCAGCGCTGTGCGCAGGTGATTCCCTGGAATGCCCTGCGAGGCACCGAATTCTTCAATGTTGCGTTACGTATGCTGGGGGCCCGCGTCGGCAAGCGTGTGCACATCCACCGTGGTGTAGAATTGGTGAGTGGTGGCTGGGATCTGCTGTCGATTGGCAATGATGTGACGTTGTCGCAGGATGCGATCGTAGGTTTGGTCGAGTATGACGATGGCGATATCGTGTTTGGGGCGATCACGCTGGGAGACGGCAGCACCCTCGACATACGCGCCGGCATGCAGGGTGGTAGTTCGCTTGGTCGGCATTCGTATGTCGCCGCGCTGTCCAACGTGGCACCGGGGACGCACGTGCCCGAACAGGAAAAATGGGACGGTGTACCGGCGATCCGCGTTGCCGCTGCCGACCCTGTGCCGGCGCCTAATCATCAGGCTTCGGCGCGCATGTCCCCGGTCGGCTACGGCTTGCTGTTGATTGTGATGCGATCCGTGCTTGGCTGGGCGATGGCGGCGCCCGCGGTAGCGGTGGCGATTGCGCTGCTGTGGTGGTTTGACGTCTCTGCGGATGCCGCACTCGAATGGCTCTGGCGGCCGACTTCTAGCATTCTGGTCTTTGCGCTGGTTGCAGCGTGCGCGGCGCTTGCCGTGATCTCGCGACTTGTGGTTTCAGCGCTGCTGTTGCGGGTCACGAAGCCGGTTGCGGCCGGTGTCTACGTCAGCCAGTCGCGCGACCATTTGCGCATCTGGCTTCGAACGGGACTTCTTGAGGCTGCTGGTCGTTGGCTGTCCGGCAGCCTCTATTGGCGATGGTGGCTGCGCGCCGCGGGCATGCGGTTGGGGCGCAACTGCGAGATCAGCACGATTATCGACTGCTTACCGGAGCAGGTCGCAATCGGCGCCGGGACGTTCTTCGCTGATGGCGTCTACTTGGCAGGCCCGCGAATGCGCGGTGGCGGCGCGGTGACGGTTGCCGCTACGACGCTCGGTCGCGACAGCTTTGTCGGCAACCACGCCGTTCTCCATGCGGGGACGGAGCTGCCCCCGAGCATTCTGATTGGCGTCTCAACCGTTGCTGATCCGTCGCAGCTGCGCGCTGGCTCGTCGTGGTTTGGGCATCCGCCGATCGAATTGCCGCAGCGCGAAGTGGTCGATCTAGACCGCAAGCTCACGCACGACCCGTCGGTATTTCTCTACGTGCAGCGCTTACTGTGGGAAACACTCCGCTTCGCCCTGCCTGCGGTGACGACGGCTGTGATGATGCTATGGCTGGCCGGCACAACGCTGTTGGTTCAGGCTGAATGGCAGACGTTGCTGCTGCTCCTGCCGATGCTGTCGTTGGCCGCCGGCGGCGTACTGGCGATGCTTGTCTTGGTGACCAAGTGGCTGCTGCTCGGCCGCGTAAAGCCAGGGACGCACGGTCTCTGGTCCGCTTGGTGCTGTCGTTGGGATTTCCTCTACATGGCATGGGGGATGCTAGCGCACGGTCCGCTGGCGCCATTCGCGGGCACACTGTGGCTGCCGATGTACCTGCGCGCAATGGGCATGCGCATTGGCAAACGCGTCGTGCTCGCTGGGTCCTTCGCCCAAGTGGTCGACCCCGACATGTTGACTGTCGAAGATGGCGCGACGGTCGATCCGATGTTCCAGGCTCACACCTTCGAAGATCGCGTGCTCAAGATCGGGCCCGTCCGCATCCGCAAAAACGCGACGGTCGGCCGCGCAGCGGTGTTGTTCTACGGAACAAATATCGGTGCTCGTACGTCGGTGGCGCCGCATAGCGTCGTGATGAAGAACGAGACCCTGAGCGATGGCCGCAAGTATGTTGGCGTGCCGGCCGGGCTGCAGCCTTAGGGCGGTACTGGGCTGCGTCGTCGGCGGCGCCACGGAGTGGCTCTTTGCGCGCGCCGGAATAGCCGTGGCTAGAACCGAATCGAGTCTTGGCCAGACGCCCGAAGGCCGCCGCTGTTGCCCAAAACGAAGCCTGTGCCGTAAAATCGCAAGCCCATGAGCGCAGACGCGAGAGCGGGTGGAACACTCAGCGATTGCGACCAGGATCCCGTGGCATCGACCGAGCCTGGAAACAGGACTGCGCCGCCAACATCGCTAAGAACGCTTCCGGCTACCGATGCTGGCGAGATCGATGTGGTTGCTGCAGGTGAGGCCGCGAAGACCGAGGGTGCCGAGGCAACGCCGCCACTGTCTGACCCAATTGCAAGCGACAGCGTGAATCCGTCGAACGCTAGATTCGAGACGTGTAGAGGGATGGGGTCGGTGATGGCGTTGACGTTGCCGAGTACGATTGCCGGATACTGCCCGAAATGCTGATAGGTGGTTTGCTGGCTGCTGGTGGCCGAAGAAACCAGGTAGAGAGGCGCGGTCGCGACGATGTTGCCGCCATCGATGCGGATGCTCACCAATGAGCCGGCGCCTGCGTCGACGAAGCAATCGTGAAGGGTGACATTGGAGTTGCGTGCATCGATGCCGACGCCCGCGCTCGCGCTGCAGCTGAACGAAGCGTTGCTGCCACCGTCGACTGTGCAGTCTTGCAGTGCGACGTTGGAATCTGAGATGGAGATCCCGTGGCCACCGGCTCCGCACGGCACGCCTTCGCCACGGATGCCTTGGATGGCGACGTCTGCGAGCCGCACGTTGGAGCTGGCCGTGATCGCAAGGGCTTCTGGGAACACCGTCGTGCGCGGGATCAGGCTGGAGTCGATGACGATGTCGGTGAGAAGAATGAGCCCGTCGCAATTCTGCACGGATAGTACGCCGAGCGTGATGTCGCCGCGGATCGTGAGCTCTTGGCTCGATGGGATGCCGTCGACCTGTACGGGCGCTTGTGGTGTAACGGAGCCGCCGTTGGATGTGCGGAGGGCAATGCCTTTGCCGCTCAGTTGCGTGAAAGTCGCGTTGGCAAGTTGCACGTCGATGGTGTCGCCCGGTGTTGCTGCAGAGTAGGCCGTTGCGATGTCGGGGAAGTTGCCGGGGCCGACAACGAGGGTCTGTTGTGCGGCGATCTGGCCACTCAGAAGAGTGCCGGCGAGTATGGAGAAGAGGGGCAGGGTGCGCATAGTTGCTCTCAGCAGAGTGGAGTCTTTCGGGGGCTGCTCAAGCGGAGCCGAGCATGCGTGGGGTAACGGCCGGGCGCTGGCCGTGTTGCGGCCTGGCCGGAAATCCGGTTCCGACCGGTTCGCCGGCCACATGGTTCACGAACTTCCCATGGGGGCGACGGATGCAGCCCGCCTTTTCGGGAATGCGACTGCGCGCCACGGTGCCTTTGGACCTGCAGGCGGCGGCTTCGTCGCGTTGCGCGGACGACGCTGGTCGCCTCGGGAGGCTGCGTCGTGGCGCAAGAGGGCGCCGTCCCGAAAGACGGCGCCTCGTGCTGCCCCCGAGATTGCGGGTGCAGCTGTCGTTTCTGCCGGGTGGGCTACAGGCCGACTATGCCGCGCAGGCCGTTGGACGTGCTGAAGCCCGACGGGATTCCTGCTGCGGCGGCAGTTCCTTGAACGGAAAGCTCTGCGCCAATGAGAGCCGTGTTGTTGGGGACTGCGACCATGAAGTTCGCCGTGCCCGCCGTGATCGGTGCCATGAAGGCTCCCAGGTTGGCGTTGGTGTAGCCGAAGCAGTCAGCGCCGCCGAACGGCGTCAGGTCGATGCCCGGGTCAAAGTCCATGTTTAGATCGTCCCAGAGGAAGGCGATGCGGCTCCAGCTGTCATTGAGGAGTGGTGGTTACCAAAGAACCGAAGCCCTGGTCGCCAAGTGCGACCGCTCGCGATCGCGCGACGTCGAACGTTAGCTTTGCGTCCAGCAGCGAAAAAAGCGGCGAAGGTTGTCGATGCCAGCGCACTCCATCCCACTCGCGGGCGTGTAGGGCCCGGCACTCCAGGTCGTGCCGTCGTAAAACCATGTTCCAGCCGGGCTCGGATTCCCCTAGCCGCCGAACATCATGGCCTCTGGCCTTCGGCCGACGAAGCTCCAACCGCTGGTTGTCAGCGCGCGCGCCTGCGGCATACGATTCAAGGATGTGTTTCGACCTTATGGGCACCGCGATTCGCAGCGGTGCAGTAGCCGTTTGGCTCGGAAGTTCGGCGTGCCTGTTCGTCTCGGCGCAGCAGCCCGCCGGCAGCGACGATGGGCGCCCGCCTGCGACGGATCCGTTGGTCAAGCGGCCTGAACTCAAGCCGCGGGCGTCGACTGCGCTCAAGCTTCGGCCATATCCGAAACTATCATCCGAAGATCTCGCCAAAGAGATCGCCGTGCTTATACCGCTCGTTGAGCGAGTTGTGGGGCGGCGCTTCCTCGTGCCGCCGGTGGTGCGCACCGCGGATGACACGTCATGGGCGGCATTGGTCGCCGCGGAGAGGCCGCGCGTGAAGGATCGCGCGCTGGCCGGTGCGACGACGTTTGCGCTCTATCTGCCGGAACGCGACGAAGTAGTTCTCGGCGGCTTCCTTGCGTTCGGTCTCGGCCGCGAAGGCGAGCGGGGCTGTTGGGCGCGCGCGTTGCTTGCACACGAACTGGCGCACGTGCTACAGGACCAGCACTTTGCGCTGCCGTCACGCCTGCGCGTGGAGACCGATGCATGGAGCCAGCGCGTGTTGCGCGCACTAACGGAGGGTCATGCGGCCCTGGTGGAGGAGAGGGTTGCGACGTTGCTTGGGGTTGCGGACGCAGAAAGCAAGCTGCGTCGTCGCTACCGGCGTGGCGAAGGTCTGTTCTATATCCGTGGGCGCGACTACCTAGCCCGGGTCGAACGCGATGGCGGCGTCCAGGCAGTCGTGCAGGCATTGGTGTCGAAGCTGCCGACACCGGTAGAATTCGCGCGGAAGTCGGCGCCGCCGAAGTCGCGTGGGCGGCCATCCGTCGGCGATCGCGCAGCGAAGGGGGGCTGAGTGCGCGCGGTGTGCGTCTCTTCCTGGGGCGCTCGTCTGTAGCAACGCAGCGCATCGGACCAAGGTTTCCCTGAGCGCGATGACTATATTGCAGGTCTCATGTTGAGCCTCCGTCGAAAGGCCGTCATCGATCAGCTCCATGCCCTCCCGGGCATTGAAAATGCGAGGCGCTGTGGTCTCTCGCACATCGCCGCGAAGCTCGACTTGTCGGCCGGTGACGACGTCTACATATTCATCTCCTGCGGCCTATTTCGCAAACGCCCGGGTGCGTCCGACATGCAGTCGCTGTGCGAATTTGTGAGGCGCCACGAGTCGCGTGTGCAAGAACTCATGCTCTTGGCCGAACGGGGAGGTCTCGTTGATGCTTCCGTTTTGGAGGGCATCGAATTCTATGGGGCCGACACAAGGGTCGACAGCGTCTCTCTTGGGAAAGGGCAGCCACCTGGGAGCTTGGATCTGTACTTTACAGAATACCCAAAGCCGAACCCTGCGATTCTGTCGCGAATGTGGAGGGGGCGCTGGCGAGCCGGGCGATTCGAGAAGGCTACTCTCGTGAATGTGAGTCGACAGGCTGCCGGAAGCGGGGAGATGGGAGTGCTCTTGGACGCTCTTGCGAGCATGGCAGAGGTCCGCGGCGTCGTGCGGGGTGCGGGATCGAGCTTGTCTTGCGAGCTTCGTCGGCAGTGCGGCGGGGAGTCCGTCGATCTCGTTGTCCACAGGGGGAGACGGATGCTCCGCCCAACCGAGGAGGACATCGCGTGTGCGTCGGAGTTTCTCTTAGGGTTCGACAGCCGCGTCGGTGAGCTCAGTGAATGGTGCGCGAAGCACGGCTGCACCTCGGGCGCGGGCGCGGGCGCGGGCGCGGGCGCGGGCGCGGATGCAGATGCGATCGCGATCGACTGGTCGCGAGTTGCGATCGCCGCGCTGGCGATGGGTGACGGCAGCCCCATGGGATTGGTCCGCGTCCTGCTACACGAAGAGGTTGTGGACTCGGAAGATCTGGTCTTTCGGAACTGGGACGCAGTCTGGAGTCCCGCGGGATTCCAGGGTCTGCACTTCTGGGGATCCGGCTAGGGAAGTGCTGCGTCGGGTGACCATGCGAGCACTTGTTCCAGGCCATCGCCAGCACGCTGACCGGAACGCGCCCGTGCTCCATCACGTCTTCGTGTCGAACCTGCACGGCGCGGCTCCGGTGGCTGGAGTATGACGTCGGAGTCGTCCTGCTTCCTAGCGCATCAGGGATTCGTTGGGATCCCAAGGGCCAGTCGAAGGTTGTAGACGTTGTCGGTAGAGGGCTACCCGCCGAGGTTCCGCCGCCGCCGCCGGCGCCGCCGCTAGTGTAGTGCATCTGGTAGACGGGGTATTATCCGGGATGCAAGCCATTGAGCCGGTCATCGAAAGCAATGGATTGGTCGTCTTTGGCGTGGTCTGGTGACTAGCCGCGACGCGCCGCGGCAGGGCATTCGTCATTCGCGAGGCCGTTCGGGGCTTCGCCTGCAGCTTGCCCTTTGGTGCCGCCGGGCGTGTTGGTTTCGATTGTCGGGGTTCACCGGATCTCCGCCGCCGCGTTTTGTGAGCACGCGCGAGTCGATCATGTGACAAGCCCCTTGATTCCTACGGGGATCGGGCAGAAACGGGGAGTGATGAACAACATGTCCCTCTATCACATGCCAACGTGTCCCTACTGCGTGAAGGTGCGCGACGTCATCGCCGAACTCGGCATGACCGACCAGATCGAGCTAAGAGACAAGGTGGCCAATCCTGCCTTTGGCGAGGAATTGAAGGCAGCGACTGGAAAAACGATGGTGCCGTGCCTGCGAATCGGCGACCAATGGATGCACGAGTCGGGGGATATCATTTCGTACTTGCGTGGCCTGAAGGGCTAGCCGGTACGCGTGGATCAAGGACGGAGCGTCGCACCACCCCCGAACAGCCCGAACAGCCCGAACACCCCGAGTGTCTGAGTGCGACCTTGTCCGCTCGTCGCGTTCGATCGCGTCACCGAAGGAGGACCGGGCCAGATCCGAAAGGTCATCGACGACCGTACATATGGCAGCGGCGCGCGTTGCGGCGGCGTCGCTAGCCCTGGCACAAACGTCATTGTCCTGTCGGTCAAGTCGTGGCTTGCAGTGGCTGCCGCTGCCGCGCTCGAGTTTGCGTGGTCTGATGCGATCGCAAGGTGGGCCGTCGGCGACGCGTTCGGCGATTGTTGAACGATCTGTGCGTGCCGTTAGAAAGGACAAGTGGCCGCAGATACGAGATGACGCCGCTGGATCCTCCAGAGCGTGCCATATGCGCCATGCATTCTGAGAAATGTCACGTTCGTCAAGCACGGCGACGACGAGAACTTCTGTTCACAGCTGTCGACGCGCGGCCAGGCGGCCGAGGTGTTCGCGGCAGTGTGGTCGACGACTCCGAGCGTGGACTCTTGCCGGAGTCGCTTTGTGCGAACTTGCGGAAACCACGAGCTATCGTTCACGCGCGAAACGCCGACCGATAGGCCCGCGGTGTCGTTCCCAGATGCTGCGTGAGATGCTTGCGCAGGTTGGCGGCCGAGCCGAGGCCCGACAGCGTTGCGATGCGCTCGATGCTGGCGTTGGTGGACTCGAGCAGTTGACGAGCCTTGGCGACGCGCTGTTGCACCAGCCATTGGTGTGGGCTGAGGCTGGTTCGTTCGCGAAAGCGCCGTTGGAAGGTGCGCGACGAGTATCCAAACCTCTTGGCGACTCTGTCGATGACCAGCGGGCGGGCGAGGTTGGCGACGATCCAGTCGAGCACCGGGCCGAAGTGCTCGGTGTGGAGAGGGCCCGTTGGTGCTTCGACATACTGCGATTGACCGCCGTCGCGATGTGCCGGCGCGACCATGCGACGCGCGATCGTGTTGGCGATTGTTGTGCCGAAGTCCTGGCGCACGATCGCGAGGCAAAGATCGAGTCCGGCGGCCGAGCCTGCTGACGTCGAGATCTCTGTGCCGCCTCGTTTGTCGTGAAGGTAGAGCGCGTCCGCTTGGACATCGACGCGCGGAAACGATTCGCGCAGCGCTTTCGCGTGCAGCCAGTGTGTCGTAGCGCGGCGACCGTCAAGGAGGCCTGCGTGCGCCAAGGCGAAGGCGCCGGTGCAGATCGTCACAAGTCGTGCGCCTCGTTCTGCCGCGTCGCGCAAGGCGCCGAGGAACGGCTCCTTCGGTCGCTCGAGTGGCTCGCGCCAACCGGCGATCAGGATCGTGTCGGCGCGGGCGAGGTCTTCGATCACGCCTTCTGGTTGGACGGTAAACCCTTGGCTAGAGCGCAATCGACCCGCCTCGACGCGGCAAGGTAGAAACTCATACCAAGCCGGCGTCAGTTCGCGGCGATCACAGCCGAAGATCTCGCACGCCAAGCTATATTCGAAGGCCAGCAGCCCGTTGTAGATCGGCGCCGCAATCAAGTGGCGGCGGCTCATTGGGGGCAACGGGTGGCAGTGCGCTGCGGGCGGGGACTGCGCCGCCATGTAATCAACACGACGGCCGTTACGACGGTAGCGCCAGCTACTACGACGCGAGGTCCGAGGGATTCTCCAGCCAGCGCCCATCCCAGCACTACGGCGATCACAGGATTGACGTATGCGTATGTCGAGACTCTCGCTGGCGTCGAGACCTTGAGCAGCCACACATAGGCTGAGTAACTGACGATGCCGCCTGCAACTGTTAGATAGGCCAGAGACCATGCGGAGCTCGAGGACACAGCTGCGAGGTCGAGCTGTTCGCCTCTGGCAAGTCCAAGCACCAACAGCGCGCCGCCACCCGAGAGCATTTGCATGCCGACGTTTTGAATTGTCGAAGGCGTCTGTTGCGCATGGCGTGAGTAGATCGATCCGAGAGCCCACGAGAACGACGCTAGGCAGATGACTGCGGCGCCGACAGGGTCGATCGAAGCGTGGTCGTAGCCCTGTGGGCCGATCAGCATCGCGATGGCCGCAAGTCCGAGCAGCAGCCCGAAGACCGCGCGCGGCGTTGGTCGCGCGCCGCCGGGCCGCAGCGCTTCAAGCACAACCATCCATAGCGGAACGGTTGCCACGATCAGTGCTGCCACACCCGAGGGCACGTAGAGCTCGGCCCACGTCAGCAGGCCGTTGCCGCCGAGCAGCATCAGGACACCGATGATCAACGCTGAGCGCCAATGCAACGCGCTGGGTCGCTTTGCTCCGCGAATCGCCGCCCAGCCAAACAGAGCGGTTCCCGCAGCTGTGAATCGTATCCCCGCCATGAGAAACGGAGGCAGCGTCTCGACGGCAAAGCGGATGGCGAGGTAGGTGGAGCCCCAGATCAGATAGACCGCTGCGAAGGCAAGCAGCACCGCCGGCAAGGAGGGCGACGTGGCCGTAGGCGTTTTCATCGGCTCAAGACTGGCGCGTTGCGCCCTGATCGAACAGTGGCGGAATCGTCAACTATAGTCACAATCTCGCCAAGTGTTCGGAATGCTGACTAGGGTTCTCAGGGGAACCGCAAACTCGATGCGTTCTGGCTCGGAGCTAGGCTGGCGGATCCGCTGTCTTGGGATCGAAGTCCAGCACTCGGGTAGGCAGCGCGCCGGCTGATTTTCTGGATGCCATGCGGCTGTTCTGAGCGGCCGTAGCCGGCGGCAAGTGTGAGTTGGTCGTGAGGGCCGCCGCAGTCGTTACGCGGAGGTAGCATCGAACTCCTTTCTTGGTGGGCGCGACGTCTTCTTCGCCTGGTACGATTCTTGCCTACGAGGCATCATGTTCCGCTTCCTGATCCCGGCTTCGCTGTTTTTCTCGGTTGCTACGTCCATGCCGGCACAGTGCCAGCTTGACTGGGTGCCGGGTCTTGGCATCCCGGGGACGAATGCGGAGGTTGCTACCTCGATCCGTTGGGATCCTGACGGTCCCGGACCTCAGTCCGAGCAGCTTGTGATCGCAGGCCTGTTCGAGGTCGCAGGCGATGTGCGCGCTGGCGTGGCCGCCTACGATTCGGCAACGCAGACCTGGTCGAGCCTTGGCGGGGAGACCGACGGTACCGTGCATGCGCTGCTGTCGCTGCCGAACGGCGATCTGATCGCTGCCGGCCGGTTCACCGTGATCGACGGTGTTGCGGCGGCTCGGATTGCCCGCTACGACGGCGTGTCGTGGTCGCCGCTCGGCGCCGGCCTCGACTTCCAAGCGGCTAGCCTCGCGTTGCTGCCGAACGGAGACGTCGCGGTCGGCGGTTCCTTTACGCAGGCCGGCGGGATTGCCGTGCAAGGCATTGCGCGGTGGGACGGTGTGGTTTGGTCGGCGTTGGCGCCGAGTTTCCTGCGCGATGTCTACCGGATGGTGCGGTTGCCATCCGGGGATCTGATCGTGGCGGGCTTCGTCAGTGCAGTCGGAGGTGGGCTTGTGGATGGTCTCGTTCGCTTCGATGGAGGCTCCTGGTCGGTGCCCGCGGCGAGCATCACGACGGCCTCTGGCGCACCAGGTCAAATCGATGAGCTGCTGGTGCTCGGCAACGGCGATCTGCTCGTGTTCGGCGCGTTTCGCTTCGTCGACGGCGTGTCCGTCGTCAACGCGGCCCGGTTTGACGGGGTTGGTTGGAGCCCGTTCGGCGCAGGAGGCGCACCGGCTCGCGTCGCCACCGCCGCGGAGCTGCCGAACGGCGATGTCGCCGTGTGCTCCAATGCGCTCGCGGTCGGTGGGCTGGTGGAGGTGGGGAGCTTCGACGGCGTGGCGTGGAGCACGCTCGGCTCTGGCATGGGGAGAATCCCTTTGGGTCAGCCTCGAATCCGGAAGCTGGCCGTGAGCCCGACGGGTGATCTGTTGGCGTTTGGCCGGTTTGCGTCGGCGGATGGTCAGCCCGCGAGCAATGCGGCACGCTGGGATGGCGGCGTGTGGACTTGGTTGTCGCCGGGGTGCGACCAGGGAGTCGCGGTGCTGCGCACCCTGCCGGGCGGCGATCTGGTAGCGGGTGGCGTCTTCAAGGCGATTGGTGGTATCGCCGCGAGCGGTCTCGCCCGCTTCGACGGCCAGCTTTGGAGTCCGATCGGCGGTGGCGTCAACGGTGCTGTGGCAGACGTTGCGAGAGCGCCGTCCGGAGACCTGGTAGTCTGCGGCGCCTTCACAAGCGCCGGCAGCGTCTACGCGCGTAGCATCGCGCGTTGGGACGGAGCGCAGTGGTACCCGCTTGCGAGCGGGATCAACGGCCTTGGCGCAAGTGCGCAGGCGGTAGTGGTTCTGCCAAACGGCGACATCGTTGTCGGCGGCGCGTTTCCTCAGGTTGGCGGCGTGCCTGCGAATCACATCGCGCGGTGGGACGGTGCGTCATGGCACTCGCTCGGGAGCAGCGTCAACTTTTTGGTTGACGCATTGACCGTTTTGCCGAACGGGGACCTGGTCGCAGGCGGAGGCTTCACGGTGGCGGGCGGAGCGCCGGCTGTCGGCGTCGCGCGTTGGGACGGCAACGCGTGGAGTGCGATGGGCGCGGGGTTGTCCGGGATCGTCGGGGCGTTGGTTTGCTCACCGTCGGGAGAGCTCTTCGCCGGAAACGGAAACTCCGCTTTCGGCAACGTATCGCGTTGGACGGGTGCAAGTTGGCAGCCGGTCGGAGCGACGTTTGACAACGCTGTAACGACGATCGCAGTCCTGGCCGATGGCGGCCTGCTGGCTGGCGGGTTCTTTGAGAACGTTGGCGGCGTGCCCGCGGCGGGAGTTGCGCGTTGGGACGGCAGCAGCTGGGCGGGGATCGGCCCCGGAGTTGCGCGTGCCGATGTGCTTGCGGCCGCGGTGTTGCCCGACGGTGACCTTGTGCTCGGCGGGCAGTTTGTCTCGGGCGGGGCGTCCGGCAACTCCTACATCGCGCGCGTGGCCCCGACGTGCCGGGCGACGACGGTTGTCGAAGGCAGCGGGTGCGTTGGCTCGGCCGGAGCGCTCGCCCTTGACGTCGAGAACTTGCCGTGGCTCGGCGGCACCTTCCGCAGCAGGGCCACCGGCCTGCCGGCGAACGCCGTAGCCCTTGAGGTGCGCGGCCTCGGTGCGCTGGCGACGCCACTCTCGTCGATCCTGCCGCAGGGCCTGCCCGGCTGTGAGCTGTTGGTCACGCCCGACATGACCAGCCTGGTCGTGCCAGCGGCGGGAGTGGCGAACGTAGACGTGCCACTGCCCGTCTCGCCGGCGCTGGTTGCGCAGACGTTCCGACAGCAGGTCGTCGTTGTCGAGCTGGCGACCGGGATTGCTGCGCTGACGTCGACAAATGCGCTAGTCGTGACGATCGGAAGCTATTGATCGTTCGTCCAGCGGGTGCGTTCGGTGCGGCATGCGGCGCATATAGGGAAAGCGGGCGACACGAAACCCGTCGAAGTTGGGTGCCGCCGTTGTATTGATGGGGCAGTCGTTCTACCTGTTATCCCGGAAGTAGCCGCGTCGTTCTACTGGCCGATTACGATCTCGAGCCCGGGCGTAGCCGACAGAAAGCCAAATGCCGGCCCGGTGCTATCAAACGCGAAGTATTGCACGTCAAAGCGAGCGCCGAGCAGCGCCGGTGAGGCAGTTGCGCTGAGCGAGGCATCACCCTGCGCATCGGTCGCCACCGTCGCGATCTCCAAGGCGCCGCCAAGCCGTAGTGTGCAGCCCGGAATCGGAACGGCGCCGCGACGATCCGACAGAGCCAGGACCGCAATGGTGTTCGCGGGAGCGTCGCCGAGGTCGAATGCAAACGTCTGCCCAACGCGCGCGGCTCCTCCGAGCGCGATCGTCGGGGTGGCCCCGGCCGCGCAGCCCGATCCATACACGTCGGCCGCGTAGTCGCCGGTATCCGCAAAGGGCATCGAGAACAGCTCGTAGCCGTGGATGCCGTCGTCCGCGACAAATAGCAGTCGATCGCCGACACGTGTGATATCGCTCGGATTCGAGCTGTTCGGCGCCAGGTCGAACAGCCGGACCGTCCCTGCAACGCTGCCGTCTGTGCTCCATAGCTCAGTTCCGGTCGCGTCCGCGGCCATGGCCAGCAGCAAGCGATCGACGCCCGCGCCGGAGGTCTCGGGGAACATGGAGAGCTCGATGGTTCGTAGAAAGCTGGTGCCTGCATTGGTGCCATCTGTGCGCCACAGATCGTAGTCGCCGGAGCTTTGCTGTTCGGCAAAGACCGCAACGTTCTCGTTGACCGCGAACGGACCGACGAGGCTGCCCATCGGCTGGTTCAACAGAGTCGTGTTGGTCGCCGTGCCGTCTGTTACGAGCAGGCGGTCCGTGCCTCCGGTCCTCAGGCGCACAAGCATCTGACCGCCAATGACCGCCCTGCCTTGCGGCGAGGACGAAGCTGCCCCAGGTCTGAGGTCGAGGCTGAAGCCCGTGCCGGCGGGCGTTCCGTCCGTGCTCCAAAGTTCGACTCCGGCGGTGGGCTCGAAGTTGGCGAACCAGGCGCGTCCCCCGTATTCGAACGGGTTGAACGGGATGAAGCCACCGAAGGCGTTGGCGCGGACCTGCGTCAGCAGCGTAGTTCCCGCTGGCGTGCCGTCAGTTGCCCAAAGCTCCCAGCCGGTCGGGCCGGAAACCTGGAAAAGCAACCTGTCGTTCAGCACGAACCACCGAGTTGGCGCGGAGCTCGGGGGGCCCGCCAAGATGTCCGCGAGCAAGCTCGTGCCGGACACGGTTCCATCTGTCACCCAAGGCTCCTCGCCGGTCGTCGCCTCTCGACCGGCGAACACGAAGCGATCTCCGAATGCCGCAGGGCGCGCGGCCGACATGAGGCCGGGAACCTGTAGCAGGGTCGGCGTAGGTGCCGCCGCCGTGCCGTCGACAATCCACAGTCCGCCGGTCGTGCCTGGCGTGTCGGCCGTAAACAGCAGGTTTCGCTCAGTTGCAGCTACGCCATGAATAAACGGCGAGGCCGCGCCGGGCGCGAGGTCGGCGAGCAGCTGGGTGCCCGCAGGCGTGCCGTCGGTCAACCAGAGCTCGCGGCCAAACTGCGTGTCGCCGGCATCGACCACGGCGCGGTCGCCAAAGGTCGCACGCACGCGCGGAGTGGACGATTCACTGATCGCTGCTGTGCTCAAGTCGCGCAGCAGGGTGGTGCCCGCCGCGGTGCCGTCGGTTACGTGAGGTTCGCGTCCGACGCCGGTGCCCCCGTCGAGATCTAGCAGCAGGGTGCCCGCTAGCGTTGTCGTCGGCGCCACCGAACCACTCTCTTGTGTGGCTACCACGGATGTGCCAGCAGCCGTGCCGTCGGTGCGGAAGAGCCCACCGCCGAATGCCTGCGGAATCGAGAACCAAAGCTCGCTGCCAACCTGCTGCGCGAGATTGGCTCCGGGGTTCACGCCGGCGACGCGGATGCTGCGGAGGCGCGCGGTGCCCGTTGCCGTGCCGTCGCTGCGGTAGAGGCCGTGGCCCGTTGTGTCCCGCGCCAGGAACGCTACGTCCCCGCCGACAAGCTCACCAAGGAACCAGATGTCTGCATTGCCGAAAAATCCGCCGCCCGGAATCAGCTCGACGACCGGCTGCGTGCCGCCCACCGTGCCGTCGGTTCGCCATAGCTCGTAGCCAGTGCTTGGTTCATAGCCACGGATATATGCGTAACCGCTCGTGGCCTGAAACGCGCCTGAGTGTTCGAGGCCAAGCGAAAGCGTGCCCCCCTGGGTGCCGTCGGATACCCATACCGTCGGCGGGTTGCCAATGGCAGTCCGCCCTCGGAACAACACCATGTTGCCGTACGTGGTCAATTGGCCCAGCGAGGTGGAGAGACTCCCGAACGTCTGCAGCGCCATCGTGCCGCCAGGCGTGCCGTTGCTTGCCCAGAGCTGCCACAGTCCCCCGACTCGGACCTGGAACACGAAGTCCCCGCCAGTGCCGCGTGCGACCAATTCTGAATAGGCCTGACCAATGCTGCCGGGCCCCGGGACGATGTCCATCAACATCTGGGTGCCCGCGGTCGTGCCATCGGTCAACCAGACTTCGACGCCGTGCACTCCGTCATCTGCTTGGAAAGCGATCCGGTTGCCGACCCGCGTTGGGTTCGCAGGAAACGAGCTCGCTGGGCCGGGGCGGACATCGCTTAGAAGGAACGTGCCGGCTGCGGTGCCGTCCGTTCGCCATAGCTCGCGCCCGACGTCACTCCGCGTGGCCACAAAGACGTAGACCCCAGGCGTGAGTTCGACGAACTGCGATGGGTCGCTGCCAGGCAGGCCCGGGCTCAAGTCCACCAGCAACTGAGTGCCGCTGGCAGTGCCGTCGGTTGTCCATAGTTCGCGACCGTTCGCGTCGTCGGTCGCAGCCATCAGGAATTGCCCATTCGCGAGCGGTAGGAACGGTCCCGGAAACGAGTCCCCCGACGCAGAAGGTGGTGTCGTATTGAAGTCGCGCACAAGTTGCTGGGCCGTCAAAGACGGAAGCAGCGCGAGAGTAAGGGCCGTAATCCCAACGGCGCGATGGAGTCTGTGCATGGTGTTTCCCGGAAAGGACCCGTGAGGCCGTTTGTAATTGGAAGCATACAGAATTCCGCCGTCCGTTGGAGTGCCTGTTGGCGCGTGCTGCCTTCATCGGCGATCGTTGCAGAGCGCGCGATCGTCTCGATGTATTTCGCGAAATGTCGCTGGGGTTTCAACAAGCTCGACGCCTAAGGCATGTGTGCCGTCGGGGGACTGCGCGATCCCATGGAAATGCGTTGCGTGCATGTCCGCGTAGTTTCGATGCCTCGATCACCACAGCAAAGCCGAGAGGGCCCCGCCATAGCGCCATGGAGTGTCGAAGGGTCTCGTTTGGTGCTATCATGCGGGTCGTTCGATTTCGGCGGGGTGCACAAGGCTTACGTGTCATGAGTCCAGTCCATTGCTTTTCGGCGGTCGTCGCGACGACCGCGTTTCTCGTCGGCCAAATTCCCTATGGGGCGAGCACGTCGGGAAGCGGCGGCTTTGCGCCGCGATTGCGTGCCGTGGGCATTCCTTTCCTCGGCAACGCAGGTTTCGGCTTGGAGCTTACCGAGGGGCTTGGTGGCGCGATTGGCGTCGTGATGCTGTCGGCCGAGCGTGCGGATCTCAACTTGGCCGGCACGCGCGTGCTTGTCGGTCTTCAGCCGCAACAGCTGCTGTTGTCGACGCTCGTGGTTCTAGGCGGCACGCCGGCTGTCGCCGGCGACGGAAGTGTCCTTCTGCCGGTCCCTTTGACGAGTCCCGCAACGCCTGCGCTCTCAGGCGTGCAGCTGTTCGGGCAGGCAGCCGTGTTGGATCCTGCGGCAGCGCCTTCAGGTTTCGCCGCAAGTCAGGGTTTGCTCGTCGAGGCCTCGCTGCCGCCGCGCATCTTCGTCGGCGTGTCCGGTTCAGGGTCCGATCCCTATTGGCTTGTAGATACAGCGAGTCAGGTCGTGCTGCAGACCGCTTCTCAGGCTCCGAGTGAGGTTCAACGTGCGGCGTTTGTCGACGGCAACCGCTTTGTGTATGCGGGTCTGTCGGGCGTCAATCGAATCGACGTGCTCGACACCGACAACCCGGCGGCAGGCTGGTCGCCATTCTGGACTGCAACGAACACTTTGAGTGCGCTGGCCTACGACCGCAATAGCCGACGAATCTACACGGGGACTTACACAGGCGGACCGTTTGGCTTCGGCGATTGGACTCTGCGAGCCATTGGCGCGGACCCGGCCAGTCCGACCTACGGTTCCCCGCTCGCCAGTACATCGGGCCTGGGCGCGTTCTTCCCGGCGTTTTCGATTCCGAGCTGGCGGCTCTCGCCATCGGGCCGGCACGCTGCGATCCTCGACGCCCAATCGACACCGCCGCGGATTTTTCTGGTCGACACGGACCCCGCGAGTTCGGGCTACATGAGCTTTACCAGCCTCGGGGCTGTGCCGACGTCACCCGGCCCCTGCTGCCCTCTCATCAATGACTGCGCTTTTACTCCTCGTGATGAACAGCTCGTCGTTTCGATCCAGTACGTTGGCAGCGCGTCCGGTGAGATTGCGCGATTCGATTTGGGCGCTGGCTCTTGGATCGATCACGATCCGTCAACGCCTAGCGTGGATGCCATTGGCCCGTCGAGCTCGCCCAGCGTTGCGCCACCGAGTGCGATCGGCAATCTCGACGTTTCGTTGGACGGCACCACCATCGCTGCAGCAGGCTTTGTCGGTGGCATCGGGCGGCTACGCATCGATCCGCAGGACCCGGCGATCTGGGACTACCTACCCATCGCCGTGTCGACTACGGCGAGCAACACTTGGTCATGCGCCGTCTCACCAGACGGCTCGCAGATCGCGTTTGTCGATGCACCCAGCAACGCAGCCGCAACTCTCCGGTTTGTAGACGCTCGGACCGGAGCGCCCGCGGGCAGCGTGTCGCTGGGGGCGATCATTGGCTTTCACATGTGTATATGGCGCTGAGCCGGAGCATCCAGTGCCACTCTCGACCAGCGATCTGTCGTCGTCGGGCCAACGGCACACGCGGTGCGCGGCCTTGTGCCGGTTGGGGGGGGGGCTGCCGGTTCGCTTGTCGGCCGAAGGCTGTTGTTGCGAAGAGGGCGCCGGTGCGCTCCGGGCGTTGGTTCTTGCCGAAGTCACTGCGTCCGATTCTGCAGGCGCCAGGGACTACCCTGAGGCGGACTGCCCTGAGGCGCGAAACGCCGACCGATAGGCGCGCGGTGTCGTTCCCAAGTGCTGCGCGAGGTGCTTGCGCAGGTTGGCGGCCGAGCCCAGGCCTGACATCGTTGCGATGCGCTCGATGCTGGCGCTGGTGGACTCGAGTAGTTGACGAGCCTTGGCGACGCGCTGTTGAACCAGCCATTGATGTGGGCTGAGACTGGTTCGTTCGCGAAAGCGCCGTTGGAAGGTGCGTGACGAGTATCCGAACTTCTTTGCGACGTTGTCGATGACCAGCGGGCGAGCGAGGTTGGCGACGAGCCAATCGAGGACCGGGCCGAATTGCTCGGTGTGGAGAGGGCCCGTTGGTGCTTCGACATACTGCGATTGGCCGCCGTCCCGATGTGCTGGCGCGACCATGCGGCGTGCAATCGTGTTGGCGATCGTGGTGCCAAAGTCCTGGCGCACGATAGCTAAGCATAGGTCCAGTCCGGCCGCCGAGCCTGCCGACGTCGAGATCTCTGTGCCGCGCCGTTTGTCGTGGATATATAGCGCATCTGCTTGGACATCGATCCGCGGGAACGACTCGCGCAGTGCCTTGGCGTGCAGCCAGTGGGTCGTTGCGCGGCGACCGTCAAGGAGGCCTGCGTGCGCCAACGCGAAGGCGCCGGTGCAGATCGTCACGAGCCGTGCGCCGCGTTCTGCCGCCTCGCGCAGGGCGCAGAGGAACGGCTCCTTCGGCCGCTCCAGTGGCTCACGCCAACCGGCGATCAGGATCGTATCGGCGCGGGCGAGGTCTTCGATTGCGCCATCTGGTTGGATGGCGAATCCTTGGCTAGAACGCAGCCTCCCCGCCTCAACGCGGCAAGGTAGAAACTCGTACCACGCCGGCGTCAGTTCGCGCCGATCACAGCCGAAGATCTCGCACGCTAGGCTGTACTCGAAGGCAAGCAGCCCGTTGTAGATGGGCGCGGCGATCAGATGGCGGCGGCGCCTGCTCATTGGGGGCACCGGGCGGTGGTGCGCTGCGGGCGGGGGCTGCGCCGCCATGTGATGAGCACGACGGCCGTGACGACGGTTGCGCCAGCCATCAAGACGCGCGGTCCGAGGGATTCACCAGCCAACGCCCATCCCAGCAATACCGCGATCACCGGATTGACGTAGGCGTACGTCGAGACTCTCGCTGGCGTCGAGACCTTGAGCAGCCACACGTAGGCCGAATAGCCGACGATTCCACCTGCCACCGTGAGATAGACGAGGGACCAGGCGGAGCTTGAGGACACAGCTGCCAGATCGAGCCGTTCGCCGCTGGCATATCCAAGCACCAGCAGCGCGGCGCCACCCGAGAGCATTTGCATTCCGACGTTTTGGATCGTCGAAGGGGTCTGTGGCGCATGGCGTGAGTAGACCGATCCCAATGCCCATGAAAACGCCGCTAGGCAGATGACCGCCGCCCCGACAGGGTCGATCGAAGTGTGGTCGTAGCCTTGCGGGCCGATCAACAACGCGATGGCTGCTAGTCCGAGCAGCAGCCCGAAGACTGCGCGGGGGGCTGGTCGTGCGCCGCCGGGTCGCAGCGCCTCAAGCACGACCATCCATAGCGGAACTGTTGCGACGATCAGCGCCGCCACACCCGACGGCACGTAGAGTTCCGACCACGTCAGCAGGCCGTTGCCGCCGAGCAGCATGAGGAGGCCGATGACCAATGCAGAACGCCAATGCACCGCGCTGGGTCGCTTTGCTCCACGAATCGCCGCCCAGCCGAACAGGGCGGTCCCCGCAGCAGTGAATCGTATCCCCGCCATCAGGAACGGTGGCAACGTCTCGACGGCAAAGCGGATGGCGAGGTAGGTAGAGCCCCAGATCAGATAGACCGCTGCGAATGCGAGCAGCACCGCCGGCAGGGTGGGCGACGTGGTCGTAGGCGTTTTCATCGGCTCAAGGTTGGCGAGTTCCCCCCTGGTTCGAAAGTGGCGGAATCGTCAAGTATAGTTATGATTCCGCCAATGTGCCCAAGGCTCCGGGTTTCGCTCGAGGTATTCGAAACTCGATCGCGCGACGAGAGAGCGAGGTTGCGTTCGCTCAGCCTGATAGGGGCTGGGCGAGGTGCGGATGGGCAGCTAGCCCGACTACGATAGGTCGCCGGTCCTGGGCGATAGCCGGGCGGATCTGCATCACCCTCGCGCTACCAAATCATCGCACGTAGGCCTTGCGTCGTGACCAGAATGTTCGGGCCGTTGCCGGACATCGCCTGCGCATAGACTTCCATGCCGTAGGCAGACGGCAGGTTCGGGATTGGCAGCGAGAACTCGGCCGTGGCGCCGAAGACTCCCGGCTGCGTCGGGCGCCACTGGGTGATCGCTGGTTCGACGAGAAGGTCGCACACGTGGTTGCCGACCGGGGCAAGGTTGAACGGCAGCGGGACGCCGTTCCAGCTCGTGTTGCTGAGTCCAAAAACGAAGAGCGCCCAACTGTGGTTGTTGCTGGTCAGGACCTCGCCTTGCCAGTCTTGGCCGCGAGCACAGATGTCGCAGTAGAGCGTCGCATGGATGTTGAAAGCCGAGCACGAACTGCCGAACGACGCGCGGATCGGGCCGGGGGCGAACTCCCAGTGTTGGTCGTTGAGCTGGCTTGCGGTTGCGTCGATGGCACCACCGACCATCACCAGGCGGTTCTGCTGCGTGTCCATCGTGATCGCCGCCCCGACGGTGGCAGGCGGTCGTGTGGCAGTCGGCAGCTCGTTCCAGTGATTGCCGTCGTAGCGCCAGAGTTCGCCCTGGCTTGACAGGCCACCGCCGGGGCCCCGGCCGCCGGCGAGCAACGTGGATTTGCTGACCGGATCGTAGACCATTGTGTGCTCGCTCAACGCCGGCGCGGAGGCTGAACCATTGGCGGCGATCCAGCCGCCGGCAAACCTGTGCGCTTGGCGGACGTTGGCATGCATGCACGCCTTTGAAATGCTCAAGCAGGAAAGATCCGCTATCGTCGTGAATAAGCTCGTCTCCGCATTTGCAGCCGAGCACCAGGGTGGCCGCGGGGTCCCGGCGTAGCGCGGTTCGAGGGCGCGGCAGACGGCTGCCTCGCCGCTGCCGGCTCCGGCGTTGGTGCGAGAGTCCCGCTGGAGCCCTCAGGCGGCCATGCAGGCTTCCCATGCGAAGCCGCCGATCGAGAGTTCATCCGACGCACAAGACGAATTACCGCGTAGGCAACTGGCCCGACTACGACAGGTCGCTCGCCGAGCGTGGCAGCCTGACGATCTGGCTTCCGCCGGATGCGGTAGCGAATGCCAAGCCAGCGTGTCGACGGCGCAACAGGCAACGCAGGCTTTGGAGCCTGGCGATCGAGGTAGTGCAGATCTTGCGCTTACTGTTTCGACTACCGCTGCGTCAGACTGTGGGATTCGTGCGTGCACTCTTCGCGCTGATGAGGCTCTCGCTCGACGTGACCGATCATGCGCGCTGATCTCTGCGCCAGACCGCGCGCTGGATCTCCTGGTATCCCAAACGTCAACGCCCGCTAGTTGATCGTAATCAGGCACGCCGCGCCGGCGCTGACCAGTAGCGAGTCCAGCACGGGCAACGTGCCGCGGCGCGTCATGCGGTAGCCCGCTTCGATTGGCTCGAGCACCACCAACTCCGGACCGAGGTGGGGAGCAAGCGTTGCGAGACGCGGGATGTCCGACAAGTCGAAGCCGAAGCCCTCGTTGTGCATTTCGTGGCTTGCCATCTGAAACGTGGGCAACAGAGCTCCGTACCCCTGGTTCAGCACTCCCTTGAGGTTGAGATAGAGCATCGCGGTCGCATTGCCGCGGCGAGCCACCACAGGCTCGCGAACCAGCGCCTTGTCGAAGTTCGGCGCCATGCTGGCATCGATTGCCGAACGCAGCGCCTGCGGCTGGATCGCCATCAGGCCGTGGCGGTCGGTGTTGGTCAAGCTCAAGCCGAACGGGAAGTCCCGGTGGATGTGGTCGATCCACCACGCCTTGATGCCCCTGTAGGTGAACGTGTCGAGGTAGCCTCCGAACGAGCGGATGCGGCCCCCTTGCTCGAGTTTGCGCTCCTTGTTGGGTGCCACGTCTTCGAGACTTCTCCACATGCTGGTCAGGTTTTCGCCGAATGCGGACGCATCCTTGAGTGGCAGCGAAGCTGCGGCAGCGGTGAAGCCGAGGCCTCCTTGAGACGGTGAGTTCCACGCCGCGGCGCAGTCGTCGAGCTGCGCGATCAGGCCCGTGCTTAAGTCGATCTGGAACTGTGCTCGGAACCGGTCCAAGGTCCGCTCCCATGCCGGCGTTGGGTCTTCGCCGGCGAGTGAGGAAGCCAGGAGCAGCCCCGTCTGCTCGAGCGAGCCTTCTTTGCATCGCATCGCGAGCGCCGTGGTTGCGTCTCCGGGGATCAGCGCCAGATCGTCCACTGACAATGGCCGCCCGCGAAGGTTGCCGAACAAGCCCGTCGGTTTGGCGACCGACAGCTGCGTGCGCGCCACGAAGCCGTCGCCTTCGAGCCCCGATTCCGAGAGCGCTGCGGTGACATTGCTCAGGCCCAGCGGCTCCCAGAACTTCTTGGTCCACGGCAACTCCTCGACGATTTGATCCACCGCGGCGAACGTGCGCAGCATCGGACGTTCGACCTTCGTGCCTTCGAGCAGTTTTGTGAGGCCGGCTTTGCCGCGCAGTCCGGGATCCTTGTTGCCGATGCCGGCTATGGCCTGGCGGGCGGCCGCGTCGCCGACCGAGACGACGAAGTAGCCTTCGATAGCTGCCCAGCCGACGAATTCCATGCCTTTGGACAAGGCGATCGTATCGAACTCGACGCCGTCGATCGTCTTCTTGCTGCGCGGCGCTCCGTCCGAAAGCGTGTCCTGCAGCACCGTATTGATCGTGCGTAGGACCTTATGCGCATCGTTGCCGGCGTGCACGACCAAGCCGCCCTGGAATGGCGTCATGCTGCGGACGAACGCGCAGCCTGGCTTCTGCATCAGCGTGAGTACGTGATCGTAGATCTCGAGGGGCTGCTCCTGGTTCGGAACCCCTCTGGTCTGGTGGCTGACCATCTCGCGACCGGATTCCACGAGCTTCAGGATCGCCGCATGGACCTCGGGTTCGGCGGCGAGTCGTTCGGTGCGGTTCGTTGGGTCGTCGTTCGCTGGGCCGGCCCCGAACCACTCGACGAACAGCATCGAGTCAGCGGGTGCGACCCGCAGAAGCGCCGAGTCTTCCGGCATCGGCGGCACCGGCAGTGGCGCGGGAATGCCGAGCAAGCCGAGGTAGCTCGCGAATACGAGAGAGACGTGTCGAAGGAAGTCGCCGAATTCCATGTTGCTCTCCTGCTGAGGGGGTGAC
>JBGCDH010000127.1:0-31564 GCA_045105235.1 Planctomycetota bacterium
ATCTGGCATCCAGGAACTGGACCAGGTCGTCATTCGCTT
The DNA here is from genome assembly GCA_045105235.1 of Planctomycetota bacterium. Taxonomy (GTDB): domain Bacteria; phylum Planctomycetota; class UBA1135; order UBA1135; family UBA2386. Next base: position 40 of record JBGCDH010000127.1, read on the forward strand.
CGCCGGGGACTCTGGCGACGGTATGCAGCTGACCGGCGACCAGTTCACGCGGACGACCGCGCTGATGGGCAACGACATCGCGACGTTCCCGGATTTCCCTGCGGAGATCCGCGCGCCGGCCGGCACGCTGCCCGGCGTCAGCGCGTTCCAGCTGCGCTTCTCCAGCTTTGACATCCATACGCCTGGCGATGCGCCGGACGTTTTGGTGGCGATGAACCCGGCGGCGCTGCAGGTGCACCTGCCGCAGCTCAAAAAGAACGGCATCCTGCTGCTCAACACCGCCAGCTTCAAAGCGCTCGACCTCAAGAAGGCCAAGTATGAGGTCGACCCGCGCACCGATGGCTCGCTCGACGGCTATCGCCTGATCGAGGTCGACCTGACCGAGCGCACCAAGGAGGCCTTGAAGGACTCGCCGCTCGACAACCGCGGCAAGGACCGGTGCAAGAACATGTATGCGCTGGGCATGCTCTATTGGCTGTTCCATCGCGAGATGGCGCCGACGGAGAAGGCGATCGCGCAAAAGTTTCAGAAGAAGCCCGACGTGGTCGCCGCCAACCTCAAGGTGATGAAGGCGGGGCACGCCTACGCCGAGACGACCGAGGTTTTCCAGGCCGCCTACAAGGTCGCCCCGGCCAAACTTGAGCCCGGCACCTACCGCAACATCATGGGCAACCAGGGGCTTTGCCTCGGTTTGGTCGCCGCGAGCAAGCAGTGTGGCGTGCCGCTCTTTTTGGGCAGCTACCCGATCACGCCGGCCAGCGACGTGCTGCACCAGCTCAGCGGCTACAAGCACCACGGCGTGATCACGTTCCAGGCGGAGGATGAAATCGCCGCCGTGTGCGCCGCGATCGGCGCCAGCTACGCCGGCCAGATCGGCCTGACCTCGACGTCGGGGCCAGGCGTTGCCCTCAAGGCCGAAGCGATGGGGCTGGCGATCATGGCGGAGCTGCCGCTGGTTGTGCTCAACATCCAGCGCGCTGGCCCGAGCACCGGGATGCCGACCAAGACGCAGCAGGCCGATCTGCTGCAGGCCATGTATGGCCGCAACGGCGAGTCGCCGATGGTGGTGATTGCGTGCTCGACGCCGAGTGATGCGTTCGACGTGGGCTACGAGGCCATCCGGATTGCGACCAAGCACATGGTGCCGGTCATGGTGCTCAGCGATGGCTACATCGCCAACGGCAGCGAGCCGTGGAAGTTGCCCGACACCGACAAGCTGCCGGCGATCGAGGTGAGCTATGCACAGCCGATCACCGACGGCTCCAAGTTTGAGCCCTACAAGCGCGACGAAGAGACCTTGGCGCGGCCGTGGGCCAAGCCCGGCACGCCGGGGCTCGTGCACCGTATCGGCGGGCTCGAGAAGCAGGACGTCACCGGCAACATCAGCTACGACCCGGACAACCACCAGCACATGATCGATACGCGCGCCGCCAAGGTGGCCCGCGTGGCCGACGACCTGCCGCCGCTTGAAACGCTCGGCGAGCGCAGCGGCGACGTGCTGGTGCTCGGTTGGGGCAGCCCGCGCGGCGCGATCACGGCGGCTGTTCTGCGCATGCAGAAGCAGGGCCACAAGGTCAGCGCCGCGTTCTTGCGCCACCTCAACCCGCTGCCGAACGATCTCGGCGATTTGATGAAGAGCTTCCGCCAGGTCGTTCTGCCTGAGCTCAACAAGGGCCAGCTCGCCATGATGCTGCGCTCGAAGTACCTGGTCGATGTGAAGTCCTACAGCCAGGTCAATGGCCAGCCGTTCCGGAGCGAGGACGTCGAAACCTACCTGTCGAAAGTGTTGAAGGAGATTGTGTGATGACGAGCGTCGACGAACCGAAGCTGACCAAGAAGGATTTCAAGAGCGATCAGGACGTTCGCTGGTGCCCGGGTTGCGGGGACTACTCGATCCTGAACTCCGTGCAGGCTGCGTTTGCCGATCTCGGCAAGAAGCTGCACGAAACGGTCATCATTTCCGGCATTGGGTGCAGCTCGCGTTTTCCGTACTACATGGAGACGTATGGCTTCCACACCATCCACGGCCGCGCGCCGTCGCTGGCGACGGGCGTCAAGCTGAGCAACCCGGACCTCGATGTCTGGGTGGTTACCGGCGATGGCGATGCCATGTCGATTGGCGGCAATCACTTTATCCACGCGATGCGTCGCAACGTCGGGCTCAAGATCCTGATGTTCAACAACCGCATCTACGGCTTGACCAAGGGCCAGTACTCGCCGACCAGCCCGCAGGGCAAGGTCACCAAGAGCACGCCGATGGGGTCGGTCGACTACCCGTTCTCGCCGATCGCGCTGGCGTTGGGGGCGGGCGGCACGTTTGTCGCGCGCAGCGTCGACATTCTCGCCAAGCATCTGCAGGACACCGTCAAGCGCGCCGATGCACACAGCGGCACGGCGATGGTGGAGATCTATCAGAACTGCAACATCTTCAACGACGGCGCCTACAAGAGCTTCACGGACAAGGATGTTCGCAGTGAGCGCATGCTAGAGCTGGAGCACGGCAAGCCGCTGCTGTTCGGCGCCGACAAGGACAAGGGCATCGCCTTTGACGCCAACTTTCAGCCCTACCTTGTCGAAGGTGACGATCTCGGCAAGACGTTTGTCTGGGACGAAACGGCGGAGTCGCCGGCGCCCGCCATGGCGTTGGCGACGATGGACGAGTCAAAGTTCCCGGTGCCGATCGGAGTGTTCCGCCGGCAGGAGAAGGTCAGCTTTGAGCAGGGCGTCAACCTGCAGGTCGCGCACGCCAAGAGCCAGAAGCAGGAGTCCATCAAGGATCTGCTCTACGCCGGCGAGATCTGGGACGTCGGCTAGGCGACGCCAGCCATCCTGTTTCAGCCAATCGGATGCCAGCTATCGGATGTCGCCCATGCGACGTCAACCAGCTGGCGCCGGGTAGGCTGGCTCAGGCTGGCTGCCATGGAGCAGGGGGCCCGTTCCGAAATGGAAAAAGGAGCCCGGTCTGAATCGGACCCCGCTTCGCGGATGCCCTAGGTCCTAGAGGCCCATCGGGATCAGGTCCTTGAGCTTGCCGAGCGTGCCGCCGAGCACGGAGGCAATGCCGCCGTTGCCCATCAGGCCGCTGATCATGCCCATGGTGTCCGAGTTGATGCCGAAGCCGGACAGCACCTTGTCGACCATTGAGCCGCCTTCGCTCGCTGCGCCTTCCGTCTTTTCCTTGGCGCCCATGATCGCCTTGTCGAGCTGCTTGACGGCGCCTTCGAGCGGGGCCTTGGCGGCCTCGGCCGACTCGGTGTCGGTGATGCTGGCCAGCAGGTCGTTGATGTTGGGCATCGACAGGCCGCCGCCGGTGCTGCTGCATGCCGGGGCGAGGAGGAGGAGAGCGAGAATGAGGTTTTGTGCCGCAAGCTTCATGATGAGCAGAATCGCGACACCCGCCGCCAGAATCAATCGATGGCTTTGCTTACCGGCGCTCGGTGGATGTCCGGCCGAGTCGGTCGGTTCCTGCGCCCATGCGGTCGAACGTTCCGTGTCGGGTCGCGGTCTTCGTAGACGCGCGTCGCAGAGAAATCCGCAACAGCGTGCATCTACGCATTGAGATATCACGATGTTCTGATATCGTGATGGCCTCGATGGCGACGACACTCGACACCCTGCACGCTTCTTTGAAGCTGCTATCGGACCCGCTTCGCTTGCGCCTGTGCGCATTGGTGGCGCGTTCCGAGCTGGCCGTGCAGGAGCTTGTCACCGTCACGGGGCTGCAGCAGAGCCGCGTCAGCAACCACCTTTCGCTGCTCAAGCGGGCGGGTCTCGTGCGGGATCGCCGCGAAGGTTCGTGGTCGTTCCACTCGCTGGTTGAGCCAACCGTAGATGGGCCGCTGTCGCCGTCGCTGTTTGCGGCCACGATCGAGCCCTACCTGGCGTCGGAAGAAGGAGCCCGCGACCTCGCTGCGCTGCGCTCCGTGCTCGACCGACGCCGCCAGCGCAGCCGTGATGCGCACGACCGGCTGGCCGGCCAATGGCGCGACGTCGGCCAGGAGTTTGCCCTAGGTACTTTGCGCGCCGAACTCATTGCGCAGGCTTGGCCGTGCGGCCCGCAGGTCGCCGACCTCGGCTGCGGCACCGGCTTCTTGACGGGCTGGTTGGCCCATCGCAGCGAGCAGGTCGTCGGCGTCGACCACAGCGCGCGCATGCTGCAGGCGGCCTGCGAGCAGGCGCCTGACGTCGAGTTCCGCCGCGGCGAGCTCGACGCACTGCCGCTCGAAGATGCGGAGGTCGACGCCGCATTTGCCAACCTCGTGTGGCACCACCTGCCGGACCACGAAGCGGCAGCACGCGAGGTATACCGCATCCTCAAGCCCGGCGGACGCGTGGTCGTCTCCGATTTGCAGCCGCACGACGCCGAGTGGATGCGTGAGCGCATGGGGGACCTGCGTCTCGGGCTGCGCTCGGATGAGGTCGCAGCCTCGCTGCTGCGGGCCGGCTTCGAACAGCTGCACGTCGAGCCAATCGCCGACCGATACCGCGTGGCCGCCCCGTCGGGCGACGCGGCGGACTTTCCCATGTTCGTAGTGCGCGGCAGCAAGCCGTGCGACGCGGACACCAACTGACTTCCGAATTTCCTAAACAACAACCCGTCGAAACAACGGTCCGTTCCAAACGGCCCGATCCAAGCGGAAAGATCGCAATGACTGCTACCAACACTCCCAAGACCAAGAAGGGCAAGAAGCCCGCTGCTGCCGCCGCGCGCGGCAAGACCGCCATCCTAAGCCCCGACGACTACAAGGTCGCAGATCTCTCCCTGGCCGAGTTTGGCCGCAAGGAGATCAAGCTGGCCGAAGTCGAGATGCCGGGCCTGATGGCCGTGCGCAAGGAATACAAGCGCAAGCAGCCGCTGAAGGGCGCGCGCATCATCGGATCGCGGCACATGACGATCCAGACGGCCGTGCTGATCGAGACGCTGGTCGAGCTCGGCGCCGACGTGCGCTGGGCCTCGTGCAACATCTTTAGCACGCAAGACCACGCGGCTGCCGCGATTGCCGTCGGGCCAAAGGGCACGCCGGAGAAGCCAAAGGGCGTGCCGGTCTTTGCCTGGAAGGGTGAGACGCTCGAAGAGTATTGGTGGTGCACCGAGCAGGCGCTGACGTGGCCCGGTCACGACGGTCCGAACATGATCCTCGATGACGGCGGCGACGCCACGATGATGGTCATGATGGGCGCCGAGATGGAGAAGTCGGGCAAGGCCAAGAAGGTCAAGGCCAGCGATCCAGAAGACATGCGCGAGCTGCTCAAGGCGCTCAACGCATCGCTCAAGACCAGCAAGACCAAGTGGTCGAAGATGCTGCCGGGCATCCGCGGCGTCTCGGAAGAGACCACGACGGGCGTGCACCGTCTCTACCAGCTGCAGAACGAGCAGAAGCTGCCGTTCCCAGCGATGAACGTCAACGACAGCGTGACCAAGTCGAAGTTCGACAACGTCTACGGCTGCCGTCACTCGCTCGTCGACGGCATCATGCGCGCAACCGACGTCATGCTTTCGGGCAAGTTGGCGGTCGTCTGCGGCTACGGCGATGTCGGCAAGGGCTCGGCCCAATCGCTGCGTGGCCAAGGTTGCCGCGTCGTGATCACCGAAATCGACCCGATCTGCGCGCTGCAGGCCCTGATGGAAGGCTATGAAGTCCTGACCATCGAAGACGTCATCGGCGACGCCGACATCTTCGTCACGACGACGGGCAACGAGCACGTCATCACCGCCGACCACATGAAGCGGATGAAGAACAACGCCATCGTGGGCAACGTCGGCCACTTCGATAACGAAATCGACATGGCCAGCCTCGAGAAGGTCAAGGGCATCAAGCGCGACAACATCAAGCCGCAGACCGATCGCTGGGTCTTCCCCGACGGCCACGGCGTCATCGTGCTGGCCGAAGGCCGCCTGTTGAACCTCGGCTGCGCCACCGGCCACCCGAGCTTCGTGATGTCGAACAGCTTCACCAACCAGGTGATCGCGCAGATCGAACTCTTCAACAACCACAAGAAGTACGACAACTGCGTCTACACGCTGCCCAAGCACCTCGATGAGAAGGTCGCCCGCCTGCACCTCGACAAGCTCGGCGCCAAGCTCACCAAGATGACCAAGAAGCAGTCGAGCTACCTCGGGATTCCCGTCGAAGGGCCCTACAAGCCCAACCACTACCGCTACTAACGGTAGGCGGATATCTCCTCGGCGATTCCAGCGGCCCCTGCGCTCGCAAGTGCCCGTTCGCATGTGGTGTAGGTTTCTCTGGATTCGCTGAGGTTGTTCTGGGCCAGTGTGGATGGCCCATTGGTTATCCACACAGTCGAGGCGCGAAGCGCTCTACGCACCCCGGAATCAGCAAGCGGCGTGGCGCCTTCCTTGTCGAGACTCGCAAGGGATGGGTGCTGCGCTGGACTTGCCCCCTGTCCGGCAAGCGAATGCCGCAGTCGCTGGATCCGCTCGGCATCACGACCGCGAAGGCGCGGCAGAAGGCGGCCGAGGCGAAGCCGAAGGAACTCCAGGCGCAGAAGCGCCATCTAGCCGGAGTGCAGCATCACAAGCGGCCGGTCGGTCACGCGGGAGTTGCGTGATGCAGGTGCGACGAAACAAGTCGGTCGAAGAGGTGGCGGTAGTGAAAGCAGCAGCTGAAGCCGATCCGATCAAGTTTGACCCGCCAGAGGTCTTCGACATGGAGACGCAGCCCGTGGCCGACGAGGTAAACGGGCCCGCCGGGTATTGGTTGAAGTCGCGCGGTGTCTCCGGCCTCGTTGTCGGGATCTCGATCAGGGCTCAACGATCGAGTCCCGCGTCTGCAGTTCCAGCATCGCGGAGCTGGATTGTCCCGTCTTCCATAGACGCTTGCAGGACGTGCCCGGCCCCACGCATAGGGAAGCTCGCCGGGATAGCCTAGGGGCGACAGCCTGACGCGCGGCGGCGGCGGCGGCGGCGGCGGCGAGCATCACGGAGTCCAGGCTGGGCGTGTTCGGCGCCAGCGTGTTCTCCCATGCAACGGCCTCATGCAACGGCCTTCCGAGGCATCGGGCCAGGGGCTCGACAACAGCTTGGCTGGCGTCTTTCCGGCGTGCTACACCGTGCTGCGAACAGTGTCTAGGACGGCCTTGAGGCTGGCGGTGACGCGGGGCCTGGAGCCGATCCATGGCAGGGGGCGATAGCGTTCCAGGCAATACTCCGCTATGTATTCGGTCTGTCCATACTCGAAGCAGCCATGAAATATCTCCTAGCCCCGATCGCGCTTGCGATCACCTCCCACGCCCTCGTTGCTCAGTGCAATGCTCCTGGAACGTCGTTGATGCAAAACGGCGTGTTGTTCGACGACTGGACCGCGGCGACCCCAATCGGGTTCGCGTTCCCGTTTGAGGGGGCGACCTTTACCGACGTATACATCTCGGATCACGGCCTGGTTGCGTTGGCCAATGGCGGGACGCCTGTGGCGCCCGCTGGTGGCGCGTTCACCTACACGCCCGGTGCGGTCAACCTACCGCTGGCTGGCTACAACCTGCTCTCGCCGTACTGGAGTGATCACACTCTGCAGGGCGGTGCCGCCACCGGTCTCGGAGAGCTCTTCGTCGACAACACCAGCGGCACCGAGTGCACGATTACCTGGCTAGACGTCGAGACCTTCAACGGTACGGTGGGCGCAGGTTCCGTGTTCAACGTTCAGATGACGCTGTATCTGACTGGTGAGATCGAGTTCCGCTACGACGGCCGCGTCAACAACGACGGCTCGTCGTTCGGCGCGCTGGAAGCAGTTGTTGGGATTTCGCCGGACGGCGTCGCGCTTGGTGCAGCCGTGGACATGACGGCGTCGCCGGTCTCGACGTCCTCGGCGATCTTCGAAGAGTTCGTTACGACTGCTGCGGGAACTCCAAACCCGAACTTCGACCTCGCCAACACGACGCTGCGCTTCCTTCCGCAAACGCCGGGTTGGGTGGTCGTTCCTGGCTCCGCGTTTTGTGCCTCATCTACGGCCTACGGCACTGGCTGCGGTAGCAATGTCGTCGGCGACGCCAACTACGAGCTGTTCGACGGCGTCGCTTCGACGTTTGACCTGAGCGGTAGCGGCCAGACCTACCTGTGGACCGGTACTGGCTACGTGCTCATCGATGGTGCGGGCGCCATCGTGCCGCCGGCTGCAGGGCCGACCGCTTTTGGGGACGACGACACGCAGTCGGTTGCTCTGGGATTCGCGATGCCAAGTCCATCGGGCGTGGTCTCCGACGTCTCGGTGTGCTCCAACGGTTGGCTCTCGTGGGATCCGACCACGGATGCCGATCTCGGGGAGACCGTGCTTGGACTGCTCGACGGCACTTTCAGCCGCCTGGCCTTCTTGTGGGATGACCTCAACCCGTCTGCTGCTGGCTCGATCACCCTCGAAGCCGTCAGCCCCAACGAGTTCCACATCACGTTTACCGACGTGCCCGAGTTCGGCGCTGCGGCCGGCGCAAACACCTGCCAGGTGGCGCTGTTCGACTCTGGCACCGTCGAGGTTCGCTACGGCGCCTGCTCGTTGCTTGATGGCATGGTCGGGGTTTCTCCGGGTAACGGTGCCAACGACCTTGGCGGCATTGACTACTCGGACCTTGCCGTGCTCGGTGCGGTGACCATTGACACCGGCGTTGGCCCGTTCTTCGCGGGCATGGAGCTGGCGAGCTCCACGCAGCCGGTGCTGGGTGCAAACTGGGACCTGACCACTTCGAACATCGACGCGGTGTCGCCCATCGCGATCACGTTCCTGGGTGATCGTGGCCCGGCGATCCCGCTGTCCGTCCTCGGCTTCAATGCGCCAGGATGTGACGCGAACCTGTCGTCGATTCTCGGCGACATCACGGGCGTTGCTGTCGGTGGTGTAGCAACGGTTTCGCTGCCGTTGCCAAACAACGCGGCCCTGACGGGCCTCAACGTGTCGGCTCAGTCCGTTGCGCTGACGTTGAGCAACGCTGCGAACCTGCTGACGTCGAACGGCGTCGAAGGCACGCTCGGCAACTAGGCCACGCGGGCTCGCGTCGGCGGGGTGGGCGCGTTTCCGCGCGATCTCCGCAGACGCCTGCTCAGCGCCGCTTGCTGTGCAACCGTTCGCTTCGTGCGGGCTGCCGTTCTCTGGCAGCCCGCGATACCTTGCAGGCATGCCTGCCGAATCGAACCTGCACAGCTCCTCGGCACCCGGCCGCGCGGATCGATTCCGTAGAGCGATCATGATCGCGACGGCCGCCATGGCCTCCTTGGCGCTCGCGCATCACACACCCGCGCAGACGTTCGTCGTCGACGCAGCCGGTGGCCCCGGCGTGCAGTTTGTCGACATGCCGGCGGCCGTCGCGGCTGCGCCGGATGGAGCGACGCTGCGGGTGCGCGCGGGTTTCTATCATGCGTTTGAGATCGACCAGAAGTCGTTGGTTGTGCTGGCGGAGTCCGGAGCCATTGCGATCGGCATCAGCGGCCGCATTGGCGTCGTCAACTTGACGGCGCAGCAGGAGGTCACGATCCGCGGCTTTGAGCACCGAACGGTCGTCGGCTTTCCGCAGCTCGTTATCGAGAACAACGCAGGCCGCGTGCTGATCGAGAGCTGCGGCGTGCAGCTCGGAGCCATTGGCGCTATCCGCGTCGCCGACAGCGCAGACGTGCGGATGCGAGACTGTGTCTACGCGCAGTCGAGCAGCTTTGCGCACGTCGTTGCGCGCAGCCGGGTGCGCATTTCGCGGTGTCTGCTCGCCAACCGTTCTTTTGCTCCCGCGCTGGACGTCGCCGACAGCTTTGTCGAAGTCGCCGACTGCCTGATCGTCAGCGAGCCGGTGCTCGCGCCGTTTCCGGCGATCGTCAGCACCAACAGCGATTTGCGTGTCCTGGCGGGCACGGCGATCGCCACGACGCAGGCCAGTCCGCTCTGTGGCGGCACCGGCTCGCTGCGCATCGATCCGAGTGTGTCGCTGGCGAACGGCGGCGGTCCGCTGTTCGCGGGCATACAGGTCGTGACGCAGGTGATGCCGGTGGTGCGAGCGGAGACCGATGCGGCGTCTGGCTTGGCGCGGGCGTCGCTGCTTGGTCCCGCCAGCGCCAGCGGGATCCTGTTTGTTGGGCGCCCGGCTCCCGAAGAGTTCATCTCGCCTGGGCTGGACCCGCTCGTCGTCGACTCCTCGACGGCAGTGGCAGTGGCGGTGGCGGCACCGGGTTCTCTGCTGATGCCGCTCGCGACCTCGTATGTGGTGCCGCCGCAGCCGGTGCTGCTCGGGGTTCGCGTCACGTGGCAGGGCGCGTCGCTCGACGCAGCCAATGGCCTGCAGATTTCGAACGGCGTCACCTACGTGCACTACTGAAGCGGCCGTCACCTCAGGCCGCTCCTACCGAAAGCAGTCCCGACGACGCATCCAGAGCGCCGCGATTCCCTACTCCTGACCGAGAACCTTGCGGAATGCGATGGCCAGCTCACGCATCTGGATCGGCTTGGCGATGAAGCCCGCCAGCCCCTTGCCGGCAAAGCGGCTGACCGCGTCTTGCTCGTTGTAGCCGCTCGTCAAAACGGCTTTGACCTTTGGATCGATGCGGCGCAGCTCTTCAAAGACGGCCGCTCCGTGCAGATCGGGCATCGTCATGTCGAGCAGCACGGCGTCGATGTTCTTGTGTTGCTCACGGTAGGTTTGCACGCCTGATTTGCCGCCGTCTGCGACGAGCACCGTGAGCCCAAAGCGCTCCAGGATGGCGCGGGCGACGTCGCGAACATCTTCTTCGTCGTCGATGATCAGGACCGTGCCTTTGCCCTCCCAGTGCAGGGTGCCCGCAGGCCGCGACGATTCACGCACGACGCCGTCGCTCGCCGGCAACAGCACCTTGATCGTCGTGCCCTTGCCTTCGTGGCTGTAGACCTTCATCGCGCCCTTGTGCCCCTGCACGATGCCGAGCACGGCGGCGAGGCCGAGGCCGCGCCCGGATCGCTTGGTCGTAAAGAACGGGTCGAACATCCGCTGTCGGGTGAGCGGGCTCATGCCGCAGCCCGAGTCCGTGACTTCGAGGAACACGTAGCGACCTGGCGCGAGCGGCCGGTGGATTTGCAGGCTGGCTTGGTAGGCGTCGTCGACGTCGGTGACGCCTGTGTAGAGGCTGATCACGCCGTTGTCCTCGGAAGCCTCGGCCGCGTTGGTGATCAGGTTGAGCAGCACTTGCCCGAGCTGGGTGGCGTCGGCCTGCACCGGTGGCAGAGCTTCGTCCAAGTCGTAGCGCACCGAGACCTGCCGCTGCGTCGACAGCTTGACCAGGTGCGACATCTCCTGCACGAGCTTCGAGATGTTGACGGCCTCTACAATGAAGCGGCCCTTGCCCGAGTAGGCCAGCAGCTGCCGGGTCAAGTCGGCAGCACGCTGCGATGCGCGCTCGATTTGCTGCACGTCGCGGCGGTAGTTGGCGTTTGGCGGGATGTGTTCCAGCGCGAGCGCGGCGTAGCCAAGGATGCTGCTGAGCAGGTTGTTGAAGTCGTGGGCAATGCCGCCGGACAACACGCCGAGGCTCTCGAGCTTTTGCGGCTGCAGCAGGCTTTGATCGAGCTGCCGCTGCGAGTCCGACGCGCGCTTGCGTTCGACGGCGAAGTCGATGGTGCGGGCGAGCGCGTAGCCGGCGAGATCGTCCTTGTGCAGGTAGTCCTGCGCGCCCTCGCGCACGGCGGTGATCCCCAGCTCTTCGTTGTCCTGGCCGGTGAGCACGACGATCGGCAGGGATGGTCCCGCCTATCGCAGCGATTCACTAGAAAATCGAGGCGCTGGCGATGGGCCAGAAGCGCACCCGCACCTTGCCCTTGAGCAGGCGCTGCGGCACGAGTCCAAACTCGCGCGAATCGCAGCTGATGGGGCGGTTGTCGCCGAGCACGAAAAACTCACCGCGCGGCACGCGCCGTTCGCTCATGGTCTCGCGGTCGGGGATGCAGCCGTAGTCGTCGGCCTCTTCTCCGTTGACGAACAGCACGCCGTCGGTCATCGCGATGCGGTCTCCTGGCAGCGCAACCACGCGTTTGACGAAGTCGACATCCGGATCACGGGGATAGCGGAGCACGACCACGTCGCCTCTAGCGATGCCGCGCAGACTCGCCGTGACGCGGTCGACGACGAGGCGGTCGCCATCGTGTAGAGCCGGCTCCATCGAGTTGCCGCGCACGATCGACACCTGGATCACAAACAGGTGGACCAACACCATCAGCAAGCCACCGAGAGCTGCATCGAAAGCGAAGCGCTGGCCGGGCCGCAGTCGCCGACGCCATCCTGCGCGGGGACTCAAGCGACGTTGGGCGATGGTCTCAGTCTTGGCCATACCCGGCCTATCGGCGGCCATGCGGCGCTGCCTTGATGGCGGCCGCGGAGGGCGGTCGATGCGAGGGATAACGGCATAATGATGCGCGCGTTCGCCGGCGGGTCGGTCATTCCGGTTTCCGGTCCGTCGATCGAGCCGGCGTCGGCCCCATGGCATCGGCCATCGATGCGCGGTTTGCGCGTCGATGACGGCTGCGCGATCAAGTTGCTATGCGGGCAATGCCGAAGAAGCAGCCATAGGTTCTCGCCCGGGCCTCCAACCTCAGATATGTCGCAGTCATCGCTTAGTCAGATCGCCAAACAGGAGAGAACTCGCCGAGAAATCCTCCACAAGAGCGATCTCATTCCTCCGCTGCCGGATCTTGTCGCACGCGTTCTCGGCGTGCTCAACAAGCGCGACACCGAACCCGAAGATCTCGAGAAGCTGCTGCAGAACGACCAGGTTCTGGTCGCCAAGATGCTGGCGATGGTGAACAGCCCGTTCTACGGCATGAATCGCGCCATCCGCACCATCAAGGAAGCGGTCATGGTGCTCGGCTTTCGCGGCGTGCGCAGTCTTGTGCTCGCGACGAGCACGGCGAAGATCTTGCAGCGCGACTTCGGCTGGTATGGCCATGAGCCAAAAGGGCTGTGGCTGCATGCCGTTTGTGTTGCAGCTGGCTCCCGCTTGCTAGCGAAGCGAACCAAGCTAAGTGCCGACGAATGCGAGCAGCTGTTCGTTGGGGGGCTGCTGCACGACATTGGCAAGCTGCTGTTGCTGCCGTACGTCGACGAAACGCCGAAGCCGAAAGCCGACGAATGCACTGTCGAAGTGGAGCGCAGCCGCATTGGCATCGACCATGCCGAAGCTGGGGCCCTGGTCGCCGCAAAATGGAACCTGCCGGAGGACCTGCGGGATGTGATTGCCGGTCAGCATGCTGCACCGGATTCCGAGTCGGCGCAGTCGACATGGCTCTCGGTCGTGCGGCTCTCCGACAGCATCGCCACGACGCTTGGTGTTGGCTACCTACCAGATCGCCGCAGAGTGGTCGAGGCGTGGCCAGCGGACCGGGCGCAAGTCGGACTCCTCGATGATGCCGCTTGGTCGGCGATCCGCGACGAGATGGTGGTCGCGATGGAAGACGCAGTGCAAGCGCTCGGAGACCTCGGCAGCTAACCGGTGATCGTTTCGAACAACAGCCTCGCGGAGCTTCACCGCGAGCGCGACCAGGAGTCGCTCGACACGGCGCTGCTTCGATGCTTGCAGGAGCAAGCCGCGGACGTCGCCGTTTTGATCGCTATCGTCGATGGCGATGGGCAAGATCCGACGATCCGAGTCGCACACGGCAGCTGGCCCGATCGGGTGCGCGGGGATACCTGGTCGCGCCAGGATGCTGAGCAAGCGTCGCACTCGGTGAGGCCACTCACGTATGACGGCCGCGAGGTCGGTTACGTTGCGTTCGGTGCATCTCTTGGCGAGTCGCAGCAAACCCTCGTCGACCTGTTGTTGCTTCACTACGTGACCGCGTTGGCGAATCGCGTGCTGGATGAAGAGGCGCGCCAGGCAACGGATGAGTACTGCGCCACCCTGCAGGCGCTCGAAGAGGGCATTGTGCTCTTCCAGGAGCCGGATCCAGAGGCCGTCATGGCCCGCTTGCTGCAGCTTGCTGGCAACATGGTCGATGCCACGGCGAGTGCCCTCTACGTCCTCGACGAAGTCGGCAACGCCGACTCGGGGCTGCGCCTGCTCCAGTCTCTGGGGATCCCAGAATCCTTGCTGGAAACTTTCGTGGGAACGGGCGATCGCGCCTGGCCGGGCGATGCTCTGGACGGCGTGGTCGAACTACACCGGCGCCAGCAAGACGGCTCGATCGCGGGGCTCGCAGCGGCGTGCGCGCCACCGGTCCTAGAGCGGGTGTTGATGATGCCGTTGCGCTACCACGGCGTGCGCGCCGGCATCTGCGTGCTCTTCAACCCGAAGATTGATCGTGGCACCGAACGGGAAAAGATCGGCCGACTGCAGAGTTTTAGCCAGCTCTGCGCAGCCTTGCTGCACCGATTGAGCTTGGAGCGTCAGCGTGAAGAAGGCGTCTCGCTGGCGCGAGAGATCGAGATCGCGGAGACCATCCAAAAGCGTCTCGTGCCGCAGACCGCTCCGCAATTCGATGGCTTTGACTTCGCCTGGCATACGCTGGCGGCCAAAAGCATCGGCGGCGACTACGTCGACTTCGTCTCCTCCGATCTCGATGAACTGTTCGCGATCGTAGCCGACGCATCGGGCCATGGCGTCAACTCCGCGCTGCTGATGACTTCGTTCCGGGCCAACTACCGCGGCTCCGCGCCCTGGCTGGAACCCGGCGGACTGGCGGCGTGTTTGAACAACCAGGTTGCGCAAGAGGTCGGGCCGACCGGCATGTTCATCACGGCGGCGATGGCGCGGCTGAGTCCCGACACGGGCGAGTTGACGATCTGCAGCGCGGGCCATAACCCGATCATGATCTATCGTGCGGCCACGGGGACGATCGAGCAGGTTGACGCGCATGGCCCGCCAATGGGATTTCTAGCGGGATGCGAATACGGCGAAGTGACCGTGCCGATTGCCGCGGGCGACGCGCTGTTTCTCTATACGGACGGCATCACCGAAGCCGAGTGTGCCGACGAAGAGATGTTCGGAGAAGAGCGGCTCGAACAGCTGCTGCTGGAAGTTTGCCCGACAGGATCAGCCCAGCAGGTGCTCGATACGGTGTTGGCGCGGCTTGAAGCATTCACGGGTAAGACCGCCCACGAAGACGACGTATCCCTGATGATTGTCCGGCGCTGCGCCGACTCCTAGTGTAGTGCATCTGATATAGGGGGCATTCTGCGGGCACGAAGACGCCCGTCGCGGCGTTGCTGCTCCTCGGCAGACAGGCTCCCCGGCAGACAGTATGGAACATGCATTCGTCGCAGCGCCTTACGACGAACGCCCTCGCATCCCGGATCATACCCGATCTACCAGACGCACTACACTCGTGTAGTGCCCCCGATATCAGAGGCGCTAGACTAGAACTGCTTGCGACGGCTGCTGCTCTCGATGCCGAGCGCCTTGCGGTACTTGGTCACGGTGCGACGGGCAATGTGGATGCCGCGTTCGGACAACGCTTCGACGAGCTGGTCGTCGGAAAGCGGGGAGTCCTTGTCTTCGCCGCTGACGATCTGTCGCAGCGTGTCTTTGACCGCCTGCTGGCTGACCATTGCGCCGGTGTCCGAGCGGGTGCCGCTGCTGAAAAAGCGCTTCATGTCGAAGATGCCCTGCGGCGTCTGGATGTATTTTCCTGACGTTGCCCGACTGATCGTCGAAATGTGCACGCCGATGGTGTCGGCGATGTCCTGCATCTTCATCGGCTTGAGGTGCTGCACCCCGTGGCGCAGAAAGCCCTCTTGGCGCCGCACCAGCTCTGTTGCGACTCGCTCAATCGTGTTTTGGCGCTGGTGCACGGCTTCGATGAACCACTTGGCGGCCTCGATCTTCTTGCGAAGGTAGTCGTAGACCTTGGGGTCGTTGCGCGCTTCCTGTAGCAGGTTGCGGTACACCGGTGAGATGGCCAGCTCGGGCAGCGAACCGCGCTGCGACTTGACCTCGAAGCGGCCGTCGATCTCCTCGATGACGACGTCGGGTGAGACGCCGGCCGTCGCTGCGGCATCGAACTGGGAACCTGGGTGCGGCTTGCACGAAAAGCGCAGAAACTCCCAGCTCTCTTTGATGTCCTCAATCGTCGCCGATGTTTCCTTGGCGATCTTCGGCAGCTTGTTCATCGCCAGGTCGTCGAGATGGCGTTCAACGATGCGTCGCGTCAGCGGCCGCACAAACTGCATGTGATCGAGCTGCATGAGCAGGCAGTCGCGCAGGTCGCGGGCGCCGACGCCGACCGGCTCGAGACCGCGCACGACCTCGATGGCTTCGTCGGCCAGCGGCACCGGTACGGCCAGCTGCTGCGCAATGCCGTCGGCGGTGTCGGAGAGCCGCCCATCTTCATCGAGCGAGTAGACGACGTGCTCGATGACGCGGATCAAATCGGCGTCCGATTCCTGCGTGCGCACCTGCATCATCAGGTACTCGGCCAGCGACGTGGAGCGACCGGGCGTGTTCTGCAGCGCCTCGAACTTCTTGTCTTCGTCGTCGCCGCTGTAGGTTCCCGAACGCTGCCGCCAGCTCGGATCGGCGCGCGACTCGAGCTGGTCGATCTCGGCAGAAAACTCGCGCTGCAGCCGGTCTTCGTACGGGTCTTCGTGGTCGCGACGGTCGTTGTCGCCGCCGCCGCCTTCGCCGCGATCCCGATCCAGGCGGTCGCCAACGCCGGTGCTGCCGTCGCCGCTCCCTGGGTCGGTGCGGTCCGCGTCTTCCTGCCGCTCCAGAAAGACGTTTTCCTGCAGCTCCTGATCGACGTGGTCCTTGAGCTCGATCAGCGGCAGCTGCAGCACCTGCATTGCCTGGATCATCTGCGGCGACTGGATCAGTCGCTGTTCGGTTCGCAGGGATTGGCTCAGCCCAAGTCGCATCCCTAAGTTCTAGCGACTGTTTGGACCGTGGTCACGGTCTGCACTGCTGCATTCCGTCGCGGGCCGTTTGCGCTTGGGCTTGACGTGCGGCGGGTTTGCTTGGCAAAGCTGCTGCGGCCGGGGCTTCGCTAGCGGGTGGGCGCGGTGGATACGATGGTCCGCACCTGGCTGCTCACGCCCTGTAAGATCGGGCCACCGCCGTGCTGCAGGGCGAGGCCGGGCCGGATCCGGGCGTCGTGGGTAAACCTCGTCAGGCCGATCCGTTCCTTCGACATGGCGCCACCGCTGGGCATGACGCTTACGGATTTCGGCCGTGGAGCGCCGATCGCGGTTGCATCGAGTTCCAGGTGCAGCTCGGCTCCTTCGGGGCCCTGCGAAGGGCTGTGCGCTGCCATCGGGACGACCGATGCGCCGAGCCAGATGCCGCTCTGAAGACAGTGGATCGATGGCGCAAGAATTTTGGTTTCGGATGCGACCTCAAGGTAGAGGTCGCCAATGGTGTTGGTCTCGTGCATGCGGACGGCAGCCGCCTGGCGGCCAAGCAGAGTCGGTAGCCGCACCTCGTAGAGGATCAGCTGATCGCGTGCCGATTCGTTTTCGATTCGCCCACCGTTCGTAGAAGCGGGCTGGCGAGGCGCCTTCGTCGAACCGGTTGCGATGTGGTGCACTTCGGCGCTGCGGACGAGTCGGTCCTGCAGCTGCATCAGCATGCGTTCTACAGCCTGGGCGCCGCGTCTGGATTTGGCGGTGGCCGTTGGGGTTGTCAATGCCAGGTAGCCGCCGGCTTGCTGCAGGCTGTAATCGGTCTCCGGATCGGCAGCATCTAGCAGGCGCTGCAGCAGATCCGTCAGGCGGTCGACCTCCATTCGCCCAAACATGGAGTCCCGGTCGATTTGCTCGGGGCCGTCGAATGATGTGGATCGGCGCGACTGGGGGCGCGTCTTTAGCGAGTCATTGGTTAGCGCTCCGATCGGGAACAGCGACATCCGCTCGTTTTTGAGCGTGGCCTGCGGAACGTCGCTGTGCACCTGCAGCGTGACCACGTAGTTGCCGCCGGTCTCGGTGCTGCCGAGCAGAGATGCGCACAGCGCACCCCCGTTGGCGACGCGGCCTGAGCAGGCGCCAAAGTTGGTTTCGAGCTGCGGTGCGTCGAGTTCGGGGTGGCCCGGGATGGCGGAGTTGAGGCGTTCGGGCGGGCTGCGTTCATGGCCAAGTGCGAACTGCAGGTAGACGACAAAGTCATCGGAGTTGAGCAGCGGTTCGGTGCGCACGTTGGCGTGGCAACCCGTGCCATAGTGCTCCGTGTCCGGATAGGCGCTGGCCGTTTTTTGTGCGACTTCGACGGGGGAGGTGCGCACGTAGCGCTGCCACGTGGTGTTTTGGATCTCGATGGTTCTACCCGGATGGGTGTGCACCATTGCCGCGTGGGAGGCTGGGTTGCTGCCGGTATGCGCCGCGCAAAAGGCTGAATAGGCGGTCGGCGATAGAATCGCGGGCGGGGCTGGCGAACCGGCGGTCAGCGGCCAAACCCGAAGCTCTAGCGTTAGGGGGCGTCGAATGACGCGGGTTAGATTTGCGATACGTTCGCCGACGTCTGCAACCAGCGGCGCTTCGCCAACGGCCATCAGCGTGCCCGCAATGCGCTCGAGGTAGAGGCGCTCGGTGTCGAGTTCGGTGGCGTTCAGGCTCGAAAGCCAGTCGACGATCGCATCTTCATCGAGTGGGTTGGTGCCGCAGGCGAGCAGCGTCATGCCTTCGTCGGGGCGACGGAGCAAGGTGCCCCAGGCAGGCGGCGAAGTGTCTTCTGGCGCTGTCGCGAGCTGCCGGATGGTGAACCACTCAGTGACGGTCGCTGGATCGCTTGCCGCTGGGCGCGTCGGCGTCGGCTGCTCTTGGCCCTGTGGCACCGTGAGAACGGGTAGGATGCAGATCGTCGTAAGAACGGTAGCGAGCATGGGGTGGATGCGGGGGGCGAGTCTGTGCGGAGCGTGGTCGAACGAGTGAACAAGACTCAGGAGGTTCTTGTCCGACTTGGCGATTCGGCGATCTGACCCTTAGGAGCTCTGGCTCTTGCCTGCGGTTCAGTCCGCGACGAGCATGCGTTGGCGGAACACTTTTGCGAGCTGCGCGAACTGTGTCGGGGAGCCTGTGCGAAGCGCTGCTAGTTGGTCCGAAGTAAGATGGAGTCGGCGTAGCCAGATGCGCGTTTCGGGGAGATCCGCGCGGACCAGCGCCGCACGCAGCAGTCCCGCGCGGTGGTCGCGCCGGGCGCGGGCGACCAGGCCGCGCAGCACGTGGTGCGGCAGTGCCGCCAGCGCACAGGCGGCCGCAATGGCCTCGGCACGCCGCGGCGAACGTGTCGCTGCGAGCAGCGGCGCGCGCGTGGAGTCATCGCCGACGCAGCCCATAGCGTAGAGGCAGCGTTCGCGGTCCGGGGCCGAGCGAGTCGACTTCAGCAGCGTTGCCACTTCGGCATACGTGGTGGCCGTTTGGCCCTGGAACCAGCGGCGCGCTTCGGGCATGGAGTTGCTGGCTCTGCCGACGGCCGCTTCATCGCGCCAGCAGCGCAGCAGCAGATCGGCGCTGCCTTCGATGCGGATGCCGCATCGCAGGGCCGCGGCAATCGTCTCGGCGATCGCGGGGGTGCCGCGAAGCGCGCGTCGCAGAAGGCTGTCGAGTCGCTCGGTTCCCAGGCGTGCGGCTACCACAACCGCGGCCTGCGCGGCGGCGGACTGCGCCACCGGATCGCCCGTGCCGCCGGCCCAGCTGCCGGCTGCCGACGGTTGGTAGACCCGGCTTGCAGCAAACGACTTGGAGGTGAAGAGCAGCAGCAGCTGCTCGGCGCGATACATCGCGCCGGGCGTCCGTCGAAAGTCTTCGAGAAGCTGATCGTGCAGCGCGATTTCGGCGCGGTTGTGGTCGCCGAACATCGCCAGCACCGTCAGCGCCAGATCGGCGCAGTGGGCGGGAGCCGTTGAGCCCGTCTGCGTCGCACGCAGCAGGCGCCTTGCCGACGCCAGTCGCGCCGCTACCGGCAAGCTGCGGTCGCGAAGGCGTGTCGCGTATTCTTCGGGTGTGCCGCTGTGCTGCTTGGCGTCCAGCGTCCGCTGGCCGTCGTCGCCGCCAGCGTTGGCTCGGTTGGAACGCGGACCGTTCGCACGCGCACGCCGCTTGGCGCGTCGCAAGCTGCCCGCGAGCGAGGCCGGCACGCCATACGTCTGCCGATCCAACGGGCTCTCGAGGCTCGCCGCGCGATCCGTCGAAGTGTTTTGGATGGCTGCTGGACTGCCGGCTGCTGGACTGCCGGCCTGTGGACTGCCGGAATCACCGACCGCGGCAGTGTTACCGCCCGCGGGAATATCACCGCCCGCGGGAAGAACCGGGCCGCGCGCCTGAGTCGCCGTGTCTTCGCGCGCAGTCTCATCGGTGCGCGCAGCTGCAGCTGCAGCCGCAGCCGCAGCCGACATGGCCGAATCGACCGCATGTGCCGGGCGTTTGCTCGGGATGGCCAGCCACCACCAGCCGCCTGCGGCAATCAGGGTCAGCGCGGCGGCCGCCAGCCAGCTTGCTGCCAGCTGGCGTTGCCCCAACCGGCGACGATCTGCTCCGCGAGCCGACGTTCTGTGCTCTGTTCTGCTGGCGACCGGAATGGTTGCGACGCTCGACCGCCGGGCAGTCGGCTCTCCGGCGCGCATCACGTCGGGCGCATCTTGTTCGACATCGCAGCCAAGCCGCGCTTCGCGTGCAGCGTTTCGGAGCAGGCGGTCCGCCAAATCCGAGAAGGTGCCCTCGGAAACGGAGCTGCCGTGAACCGATTCACGACCAGAATCACCGCTACCAGAATCACCGCGACCAGAATCACCGCTACCAGAACCCCTCAGATGCTCGAGCGCGACGGCGCCTGCTTGCGCCGCAAGCAGAGCGTCGAGCCGTCGCGCGCGCTGCAGCGCCGATTGACAGATCGCGCAGCTGCGAAGGTGCGCGTGCAGTGACTGCTCGGAGACGAATGCGTAGCCGAGCGGGTCGCGCTGGCTGGCATCGGCGGCAAGGTCTCCGTCAAGGTGGAGCGCCAGGACCGCATCGGTTCGGGCGCAGCAATCGCCGCCGCCGCCGCTTTCGCGGCCGCTGTTGTGCTGGCCGTCTGCGCTCATCGGTCCAGGTGCTCCTGCACGCGGGCCATGACTTTGCGCCGGGCCTCCAAAACATGCATGCGCGCCGCGGTTTGGCTGCAGGCAAGCACGCCGCTGATGGTTGCGTAGTCGAGGCCTTCGACAGCGCGAAGGTGCAACGCCGTGCGCTGCCGCTGGGTCAGCCGCTCCATGGCTTCGTCGAGGCGGTGCTGGAGCTCTCGGGCAATGGCGTCTTGCTCGGCCTGCTGGCCGTCGAAGTGGTCGGGCACATCCATGTCGCCGAGCGATGCTTCGGCCACGGGCCGGCCGCGCTGCCAGCGCTGCGGCTCCGACGCGAGCCGCACCAGAATGCGGAACAGCCACGTCTTGAGGGCCGAGTCGCCGCGGAAGTTCGGTAGGCCGCGGAAGGCGCGCACCAGCGTCTCTTGGACCAGGTCTTCGGCCCAGTGGGGGTCGCGGCAGTAGCGGCGCGCCAGCGACAGCAGGCCCGAAAGGTGCGGCCGCAGGAGATGGTGGAACGCCGCCTGGTCGCCGTCGCGGCAGAGCGCAAGCCACTGGCGTTCTTGGTCGGAGATCCCCGCCGATCTTGGCTGCTTGCTCACATCTCCGCTGGCCTCTCCGCCGGAAGGACTGGCGGCCCGTTCGCCGTCAGCGCCGCGTTCGCAGCCTGCGAAAGCAGCAGGTTTGGCGTCTGCTGCCACGCTGTTGACGAGTCGTTCGGCCATATCTGAGGGGATGGACCCTGGCGGGCGCGCGGGCGTCAGGTCCAGAGCGAAGGAATACCGGGCGAAGGAATACCCCGGTCAGGAATACCCCGGTCAGGAAGACCCAGGGAGCGAACGCCGTGCTTGCTTGCCGAAGGCTGCGATCGCACGTCGCCGCCTCGATCGCGTTGCCTAGCGGCGCATACTTGCCAAACCGGCATAGAGCGAAGTATAGAAGGTGTAGGCAAGGAGCACGACCCCTACGACGGCGGCAGCATAGACGACGTTGCCGACCGTGCGTGCGGTGAGGATCAGCTTGCGCTGGGCGACCTCGCGGCGGCGGGCGTGGGCGCGCAGCAGGGCCTCTTCGAGCTGCCCGGCCTGTTCACCGTTGGCCAGCAGCACCCGCGACTCTTGGGTCAGGGCTTCCGGCAGGGCGAGCGCATCGGCGTAGCTGTTGCCCGCCTGCAGCGCTGTCAGGCTTTCGCGCAGATCTTGTCGAAGGCCCGGCGCCTGGGTGGTGCGCAGCGCCGCCTCATGCGCTTCTACGATCGGAACGCCGGCGCCGTACAGCATCTGCATGGCGTCGAGGTAGGGCAGCTCGCGCAGATCGGCCATCAGCGTCGGCACGCCGGGGATCCGTTCGACCAGCGGATGACCACGGCGGATGCCGCGCACCAGCGCGAAGGTCAGCGCGGCCAACAGAGCATAGGCGATGCCGATGCCGATGGCGTAGCCGGGGCCGATGATGCCGCTGCAGCAGACCGCGGTGACGGCGATGCCGATCAGCAGGACCAGCGGGTAGCGCAACCCGCTCCATAGCTTGCGCGAAAACTCGGACCGTGTGCGGCGCGCGGTCGCACGCTGCCGCAGGCAGTGGCCCGCCTTGCCGCTGCGCCAGGCGACTTCGAGTGCGACCTTCTCGCTGCCGTCGAGCGCGATCCCGCGCTGCCAGCAGAGATCGAGCAGCACGTGATCGCCCATTTCGGGCGATCCGCCGAGGGTCTCGAGCGGCAGGCCGGCGTCGAGTGCGGAAGCGAGTTCGTCAAAGACGAGAGCTGCTTTGTCGTCGGACCTTGCACTCATGCGAGAGATACCAGCCGGATGGGCCCGCCGGATGGGCCGCCTTGCGAGCCTCAGCCCGTGCGGAAGTGCTTGCTGAGCTTCAGCGACTGCCCTTGATAGTGCGAGCTGAGACGGCGGTCACCGTAGACGACTTCCGGAACTTCCTGCGTGCGGAAAAAGTCGAGCTTGAAGAACACCTGGCCGTCCTCGAGCAAAAACGGCACGTCGTGCGGGCGCACTTCGAGCACGGCGCGCGTGCCGGTGCCGCCGCCTTGGCCGTCGCCGCCGAAGCCATTGTCGAAGAAGCCGGCGTAGTTGGTTCGCAGTTCGCCAATGCCCACGTCGTAGGCAACCATCTCGGCCGCCAGATGCTCGGGGATGCGCACGCGCTCCTTGCTGGCAAAGATGTAGAACTCTTCGGGCTCGACGATCAGGCGGCCGTCCTTCGGTTCCGGGATCGGCTCAAAGAACTGGTCGAGGTCGTGGCTGTTCTCCTCGGCCATGTCGAGGATGCTGGTGTAGCGCTTGGCGACGTAGCCGACGGGGCCCTGGATGTCCCGGTCCTGGCGCGTCGCGATGCCCATCATCAGGCCGTTGTCGAGGCGCAGCTTGTCGGTTGGCAGCGGCTCGCCGGCGTCGTCAAACAGCAGCGGCGCGCGCTCGTGTTCGGCGCGCAGCTCGTCGTCGCTCAGCGATGCGCGTCCCTGTGAGAACCGGATCTGGCTCAGCGACAGGCCGGTGCGCACCTTGACCGGGAAGCTGCGCGGCACGATCTCAAGGTAGAGCGGGCCGGTGTAGCCGGGCAGCACGGTCTCAAACCGGCCGGAGTGGTCGGCGAGCACGCGCGTAAACAGGTCCAGCCGGCCTGTCGACGACTTGGGGTTTGCGCGGATCAGGTGCGGCAGCGGCTTCTCGATGCGCTCGAGCAGCGGGATGATGTAGCAGTGGCCCTTCTCGAGCACGGCGCCGTCGGTGAGGTCGAAGGCATACAGCGTCATCTCCTCCAGCCGGTCGGCAACCCGGCAGTTTTCCGGCAAGAAGCCGCTGCGCACGCGGTAGCCGCGCGTCGACAGCCGCAGGTCCAGCGATGCCGGCTGGATCTGGGTCGGCGCGATGGCCGGGGTGGAGGTGAGCGCGCCCTGTTCGACGAGAGCGCGAATCTGCTGGTGCACCAGGATGCCGTCGGTCACGGCCGGGACGTTAGCAGGCGAGGCGGCGTGGCGCTATGTCGGCGATGTTGGAGATCTCGGCGGCGCGAGATATCCAGAGCCGATCCGCGCCGCGACACTAGAGCTCGCGCTTGGCGGCGTCTTTGCCAGCCGGAGGTAGCTTGGGCGGACGAACCGGCTGCTCGCGCACCGCCGCTGGCAGCACGAGCGGCGGCGCGGAGCGTCGTCCGGCTGGCAGCGTGCCGCGCCAGATCTCAAAGCTCTTGGTGACACGTTCCCCCGTGCCGAGGAAGAGCGCGACCGGGCCCCCTTGAGCTGGCTTTGGGTCGAGTGGCACGTGCAGCTCGATGGCCAGCGGGCCTGGCGGCAGCGCGCCCGTGTCAAACGAGCCATCGTCCTGGATCGGAACGAAGGCACGGCAGACTTCGCCGCGCTGCCGCACGACCAGGTAGGGCCGGGTGCGGCGACGCTTGGCTGCGACCGATCCAGGCCAATCGTTGGGGCCCTGCCCGGACACGCGGGCTGTCGCGAGCGCACTCTCGCGGGTCCAATCGAGTCTACGGATCTGGTCCATGTCGGCCGCCGCCACCGAGCCGACAAGCTGGGCGGCTTGGCGAACGTCGATGGGTTCGGGCACGGGGGTCGTCCGTTCGCTTCCTTGCGCTTGCGCTCGGGCCGGCAAGCTGCCGAGCACCTTGCAGAACGGCTGCACGCCGGGGCCGTGGATGCGGAGCGCAACGTGGGCAAGCTTGGACTCGGCGCGCAGCACGACCCGGCCCTGGTCGTCAGAGACGGCGCGATCGACGACGAGGGGCTGGCGTTCGTTCACGGAGCCGTTGTAGGCGAGCGGTCCGCCGTTGTGGTCGATCGCGCGGCTGAGTGCGGTGCCCGTTTTCATGCCATGAGCGACCAATAGGTCCACGGTCACGCCGGCTTGCGGCTGGTTGTCGCAGAGCAGCACCCACGTGCATTCGACCGCAGCGTTCGGCCGCAGGATGCAAACGTCCATCGGGGCTCTCCCTTTCGGAGCTGGAGTATTCAAAACCTTGCCGTCGGCAGTCACGGTGATGTTCCTGCCGATCGGTGCAAAGCTGCCGTCGCTTGCGTGCACGCTGATGTGCCAGACGCCTGCCTGCAAACCGTCAAGTGGGAAGGGCTCGTCGGTTGCCGGGATCCGTGTGAGCAGCCCCTGGGTAGATCTGCCGTTGACGGAGACGGGGCTCGCCAACACGGTAAACTGTCGTGCCGTGTCGGTTGCTGGCTCGAGCTCTTCCGGCTGTTGGACCTGGACGAGCAGCTGGGTTTGTTTCGGCAAGCGCAGGCGCACGGTTTGGTTTCCGAACTCGTAGGTGCCAAACGAGAGGGAGCGCGGGGGGGCGGGCGACCAGGCTGCTTCAGGAGGCAGCGTCGCAATCCGAGCCGTTTTGCCGTCGCGTCCTTTGGGCGTCGCGAAGAAGAATTCGCCGCGGGCGTTGGTTGTGCTGTGCGCGAGCGCGATCTTGCCAACACTGAGCTCGAGTGCCAGGCCAGCGACGGGCTTGCCGGCGGCATCGGCGCAGCTGCCGCGTATGGTGTGCTCGCGTTGCTCGGGGCCGACCGTGATTTCTACGGTTCGTTCTGCTTGCCCGGGCGCGGCCGCATCCAGCGCCAGAACGGGTGCCTTCTGCTGCGCCTCGCGTGCGACGGGTAGGAGTTGCCACGTGCCGGTCGGCAGCACGCCCGACGACGGATGCTGCCACTCGACGTTGCCGCGCGCGTCGCTGCAGCCGACGTAGGCGTCGCCTTCTCGTCGCGGACCGCGCTCGGCTGGAGGACCTGCATCGGGCGCGGACGTCGGTTCGCCTGCCGGCTGCGGGTTGCGCGGCACCGCCGTGATCTTGACCCCGTGCACGGCTTTGCCGTCGGTGTCGACGATGCGAACCTGGACCCGCACACCCCGCGTGAGCTTTAGGTCGCCCAAGCGGCGGCCGCGCTGTGCGAACAGCCGTGGGACCAAGACGCTTTCGCTGTATTCGGTTCGACCGGTGCTCTCGACGCGAAGGATGAAGTGCCCCGGCTGCCGGCCGCCGCGGCCAAGTGGCCACGCCACGCGCAGCGCAAAGCGACCCGCTGCATCGCTGGTTGCGGGCTCGGGTGCAAACCACGACGGACTGTCGACTGCGAGCGGCTGGCCGGCGGCGGTGCGGCCCGTGACCGTGATGCGGCAGCCAGGCAGCGGTGTGCTGTCTTCGGCCGCAAGACAGCGGCCGGTGATCTCTACTGTTGCCGGCGGCGGTGACGGCAGCTGCGCCGAAACGGCGATGGCAGACGATACCCCCGCGCAGGCCACCAGGCTGGTCGTCGCGATCGCCGCGCGGCTTCGCTGGAGCACATCCTTCATGCGCACATGCTACCAGCGGCCGTTCGTCTGCGCCTTCGCCGCGGCAGCCGCCGCCGCCGCGGAAGTCAGCTCGACTGCTGTTCGGCGGGGTCCGGCTGCGCGGCCGCATGCCGCGAGCCAGCCGGCTTGCCGGCGCCGTGCAGGTACTCTTCGAGCGTGAAGCTGTCGACGGCGATCGCCTCCGAGCGGGCCGCCTCGGCCTTCTTGACGACGTTGCGCTCGTCGTTGCTGACGATGCCGGCTTCGACCGCCTGGTCGAGCAGCTGCGCCGGGCGCGCCTTCGGCAGTCGCCCTTGGCGGACGGCGTCCTTGAGCTTCTTGAAGATCGGCTCGGCGTCGCCGCACAGGCGCAGTGCCGCTTCGAGGCGGCCGAGCGCCGAGGTGTCGTCGGCCGGCACGTAGATGTTGCCGGTGATGCGGTCGCGCTGTTCGCCGGGCTGCAGCAAGGTGCGGGCGCAGCGCTGGCCGGTGCGGTCGTTGGGCTCTTGGCCGAGCGGCTGGAACCGCGCGAACAGGCCGAGGACTTTGCCAAACAGGCCGCCGACAACCGGCAGCCTGAGGTTCTGCAGGATGCCAACGCGCGCCTCCTGCATGCGCGCAAACGCGTGCTCGAGCGACCACTCCATCAGAGCCCGGTCGGCCTTTTGGTGGCCGTCCGCCTCAAAGCGGCGCAGCGTCGCGCTCGCCAAGAACATCCAGCTAAACCAGTCGGCGTAGCGGCCGGTCAGCTTTTCCTTGCGCTTGAGGTTGCCGCCGAGCGCGCCCATGGCGGTGTCGGCCAGCAGCGCAAACTCGGCCGAAGCCCAGTTGAGCTTGCGCCAGTAGCGCTTGGTGGCGGGGCTCGAGCCCTTGGGCTGCCAGGTCAGCAAGCCGCGGGTCGCACCGAGCAGCGTCGCCCGCACGCTGTTCTGCAGCACGTGGCCGACGTGGGGCCAGAAGGCCTTATCAAACGCCTTGTAGTCACGCGCTGCGATCGCCTCGAGTTCCTTGTAGGCGTACGGGTGGCAGCGGATCGCGCCCTGGCCAAAGATCATCAGCGTGCGCGTCAGGATGTTGGCGCCTTCGACCGTGATGCAAATCGGCGTGCCGGAGTAGGCGTGGGCGAGCAGGTTGCGCGGGCCGCGCGAGATCGCAGCACCGCCGAGCACGTCCATGCCGTCGTTGATGATGTCGCGCCACAGCTCGGTGGTGTTGTACTTGGCGATGGCGGTGACGACGGCCGGCTTGTGGCCGGCGTCGATCGAGCCGTTCACGAAGCGGCGCGCGGCCTCGAGGATGTAGGTCTTGCCGGCGATGCGCGCCAGCGGCTCCTCGATGCCTTCGAACTTGCCGATCGCGAGGCCAAACTGCTGGCGCACGGCGGCGTAGGCGCCTACCGCGCGTGCGGTCATTTGTGCGCCGCCCGTTGCCGTTGCCGGCAGCGAGACGCCGCGGCCTGCAGCCAGGCATTCCATCAGCATCTGCCAGCCGCGGCCGACGCCGGCGGCGCCGCCGATGACGGCGTCTTCGAGTTTGACGAGCACGTCGCGGCCGCTGGTCGGACAGTTGTAGAACGGAACGCCGAGCGGATCGTGGCGGCGACCGAGCACCACGCCCTTGGTCGCGGTCGGAACCAGCGCGCAGCTGATGCCTGGCGTTGGTCCTTTGCCGAGCAGGTTCTCCGGGTCGTGCACGTTGAAGGCCAGGCCGAGCACTGTCGAGATCGCGGCCAGCGTGATGTAGCGCTTGTTCCACGACAGGCGCAGCATCAAATCGCCGTTCTCGGCGCGGAAGACCGTGCCCGTTGCGGCAATGGCGCCTGCGTCCGATCCGGCGTTGGGCTCGGTCAGCGCGAAGCACGGCACCTGGCTGCCGTCGGCGAGTGCCGGCAGCCAGCGCTCCTTCTGCTCTTGCGTGCCGTAGTGCGACAGTAGCTCGGCCGGGCCGAGCGAGTTGGGCACCATCACCGTGATGGCGAGCGGCAGCGAATGCGACGCGAGCCGCTGCACCACCGCGCTGTTGGCCGATGCCGACATGCCGAGCCCGCCGAAGTCCTTCGGGATCACGAGCCCAAAGAATCGTTCGCGCTTGAGGTAGTCCCAGACGTCCTCCGGCAGGTCGCGCTCTTGGTGCACCTGCCAGTCGTTGGTCATGCGACATACTTCTGCAACCGGGCCTTCCAAAAACGCGCGTTCGTCGGCGGTCAGGTCGGGGTAGCCGGCGTTGGCGAGCTTTTGCAGCGATGGCTGCCCCGAAAACAACTCACCGTCGAGCCACACGTCACCGGCGGCGATGGCTTCGCGTTCGGTTTGTGAGATCTGCGGCATGAAGCCGCTCTTGATGAAGAAGTCGAGGATGCGGTCTCCGAGCAGAGCGCGGCGCACCGGGGTGATCACCAGTGCGAGCAGCACCACGGCCAGTGGCGCGAGCAGCCACATGGTCAGGCCAAACAGCCAGGCCGTTGCCAGCCAGATGATGGTGGTCGACCACAGGCGCATGCCGACGAACAATGGTCCGACGATTGCGGCCAGCGTGACCAGCGTGATGGCCCAGGCGGGAAAGCCCGCGAGGGCGCCGTATTGCAGGGTATCCATGATGCAGCGACGGCCCGTTGTCGTTGGCCGACCGGGAGCACCTATCGGCCGTTGCTATGCTGCTACTAGTGTCTATAGCCGCGACGACTACCGATCTCATTGCGAGACGGGGCTTCGCCCGATGGCGTCGCCGGTGTTGCGTCGCGAAGCGACGCTCAGAGCGGGCGACTGAAGAACTTGTCGCAGCCGTGGTGCCCGGTCGCACCTTCGCGTTCAGGCTGTTCGGCGAAGCCAGCGGCGCGGTAGAGCCGCTGCGCGTCGTCCATCCACGATGTGGTCTCCAGATAGCAGCGGCGGAACCGATGCGTGCGCATCTCGTCGAGCAGCAGCTCGAGCAGCGCGCGGCCTAGCCCGAGGCCGCGTGCCGAGGGCCGGAAGTACATCTTGCGCAACTCGGCGGTGGCCGCCTGCGCGGTGCTTCCTTCGAGGCGGGCGAAGCCGCCGCCGCCGTGAACGGTGCCGGCGCGGACCACGACGAAGTAGCCAGAGGCTTCGTCGCGATACGAGGCGCTCATGCAGGCGACCTCCGGATCGTGCAGCGCGAAGCCTTCGCCGCCGCAGCCGTGCTCGGTCATGACGTCGTGGATGATGTCACGCACGGAGCCATCGTCGGTGGGGCGAAGCGGGCGCACGATCCAGGGTTCGGCCATGGTCCGATCATGGCGCAGGATGGTGGCAAGGCGATAATTTCGGTTGTCCGAACATCGGCGGCGGGCTCGATGGCATGGCGGTATTCCCGCGGGTCAGTATTGCAGCCCGGGCAAAACGGACTTCTGCTGGGCGCGGCTCCTCGGAGCCATCTCGTTTCATTGGCAGCTATTGGCCGCCAGCAAACTCAAACCAGGAAACCCATGCAGCGATTCCTTCTCTCTCTTTCCGTGGCCGCATTCTGCGCCCACAGCGCGACGGCGCAGAGCCCTTGCTTTGAGCAAAACTTCGGCGTGCTCGCTCCTCTCACGGGCGGCACGGCCGGATTCGGCGACGACGTCATGTTTGATGTCCAGCCGCTGAACTTCAACTACCCGACCTCGCCGGGCACGACCTATAGCCACCTCAGGTCAGTGAAAACGGCGTGATCTACCTGACGACGGGCGGCATGACCAATGGCCCGACCGGCGCCGGCAACGCCTACCAGAACATCGACGTCATCCTCGGCACAACGCTGGGCGATGATCCGCGCATCGCGCCGCTGTTCATGGACCTGTGGTCGCAGCCGGGCACGTCGGGCGGCGTCTGGATCAACAACTCGATCCCGGGCAAGTTCGTGGTCACGTGGGAGCGCATGGTCGAATGGTGGGCGACGACCCAGGCGGGGGCTGTGCCGACCTTTACCTTCCAGGCCCAGATCTTCGACACCGGCGACGTCTGGTTCTACTACGACAGCAGCGTCGCGAGCTCGATCAATCCGGCGCAGAACCAGGTCGTCTGCGGCGTGTCGCGCGGCGATGGTGTTGCCGATCCAGGCTCGGCCGACCTGTCGGTGAGCGGGGCACAGAACCTCACCGACTTTGCGCTCTATGAGTCGTTTCCGATCGGCCCCGGCCTGTTCGATCTCAACGCCTCGTCGGTGCAGTTCATTTGGGCTGGCACGGGCTTCATCCAAGTGGCGACCAGCTGCGTGCCGGCGTTCCACGAACCCTACGGCGCCGGCTGCTACGAGTTCTCGGATTCGTTCTACGAGCTGCACGAAGACGCGACGCTGGCGGCGCCGGAATTGACCGGGCAGTCCGTCCTGATGACGCCGATCGCCAATGAGTTCCTCGTGCAGTGGGGCGGCGTCAGCTACATCGCTCCGACCGGCGCGGCACAGCCGGTCTTTGCCGCCGCAACCGATGATGGGGAAACCGTTCTGACGCCGACCGCGCCGTTCCCGACGTCGACTGGTCCGCAGGCGACGCTCAACGTGCACAGCAACGGTGTCATTTCGTGGGGTGCGCAGCCGCAGACGTTCCCCAACACCAACGCCTACACGCCGACCCCTGGCGGTGCGCTGGATGGCGTCAACACCGGGATCTACGCGTGGCACGACTACTCGGAGACCGGTGCCGGCAGCGGCCGCATCGTGTCCGAAGAGGTCTTCGTTGGCAGCGACCTGGTGCTCGTCATTACCTGGGACGGCGTCAACAGCTGGCCGCTGACGGCGACCAATCCGAGCGAGATGCAGTTCCAGTTCAACCTGACGACGGGCACGATCGCGATGGTCTTCCAGAGCATCAGCAACGATGCCACGAGCCAGTTCGGCTCCGGTCACCTGATTGGCTACTCGCCTGCAGGCGTTTCCATTG
The DNA here is from genome assembly GCA_045105235.1 of Planctomycetota bacterium. Taxonomy (GTDB): domain Bacteria; phylum Planctomycetota; class UBA1135; order UBA1135; family UBA2386. The sequence continues at coordinate 31,149 of JBGCDH010000127.1, forward strand.
ACGCGGGCGAAACCGACCTGTCGGCGGCCGCGCCGTTCACAACTTCGCCGAACAACGTCGCCGCGATGTCGCTGTCGGCTACCGGCGCACCGGTTTCGAGCGGCACGACGGGCGCCACGATTACCTACACGACGGATGGTTTGACCGACTTTGCGCCGGGTGTGGTCATCGGCCTCAACATCCTGAGCCTCGGGCAGTCGCCGGGCCTCGACCTCGGCTTCCTTGGCGCGGGTGGCTGCAACGCCTACATCACCTCGCTCGATCTAACCCAGACGATGATCGGCCCTGGCGCCAGCCAGTCCGTCAGTCTGACGCTGCCGACCGGTTTGCCGCAGGGCTTCGAGATCTTCTCGCAGTCGATCTGCCTGATCCAGCCGAACAGCCTGCCAAACGGCCAAAACGCGTTTGGCCTGCTC
>JBGCDH010000128.1:0-34379 GCA_045105235.1 Planctomycetota bacterium
AACTCTCGCACTTCCCGACAGCGACCTCGCGGGCAAAACCCTGCTCTTCAACGCAGTCGTCCTTGACCCACAACTAACGTACTACGTGTCCAGCGACATGACGTTGAAGGTCCTATAGCAAGCCGGGGACTTGGGCAGCACGCTCCATCCCCAACAACCACCCCCTAAAACACCGCCCGCCCCAGCACCTCGCGTCCGCCGAGATACGCTCTCAGCTTCTCCGGGACGCGCACGGTGCCGTCCTGGTTCTGATGGTTCTCGATCAGCGGGATCAGGATGCGTGGGCTGGCTGCGACGGTGTTGTTGAGCGTGTGGCAGTAGAGCGGCTTGCCCTTGCCGGACCGGTAGCGCAGGTTGAGCCGGCGCGCTTGGTAGTCGTAGAAGCGCGACGCCGAGTGCGTCTCGCTGTAGCTGTCGCGCGACGGCATCCAGGTTTCGATGTCGTATTTCATCGCCTGGGGCACGCCGAGGTCGCCGCCGCAAACGTTGACGACCCGGTAGGGCATCTCGCAGGCCTGCAGCAGGTCTTCGGCGTTCTGCACGATCGATTGGTGGTGCTCCAGCGAGCGGTCCTTGTCGGCGATATCGACGATGACCTGCTCGACCTTTTGAAACTGGTGCACTCGGTAGAGGCCGCGCGTGTCCTTGCCGTAGGTGCCGGCTTCGCGGCGGAAGCAGGCCGAACGCGCGACATACTTCTTCGGCAGGTCAGCCTCGTTGAGGATCTCGCCGGCGTGCAGGGACGTCACCGGCACCTCGGCGGTACCGATCAGGTTGAGGCCGTCCTTCTCGCAGCGGTAGGTCTGCTCTTCGCCGCCGGGAAAGAAGCCGGTGCCATACATCGCCGAGTCGCGCACGAGCAGCGGCGGATCGACCGGTGTGAAGCCGCGCTCGACCAGCAGGTCCACGGCAAATCGCAGCACCGCGTCGTGCAGCAGCACCAGATCGCCAAACAGCAGGTAGTTGCGTGAGCCCGCCATCTCCGCGGCGCGGACGAAGTCGAGCCAGCCCTGCGCCTCGCCGATTTCGTAGTGCGGCTTGGGCGCGAAGTCGAACGTTGGCACGTCGCCAACCTTGCGGACCTCGGTGTTCTCGGCGTCGTCTTTGCCCTCCGGGACCTCATCGTCCGGGATGTTGGGCACGAGGGCGAGCTGCTCCTGCAGCTGCTTGCGGAGCAGCTTCTCCTCGTCCTCGACGACGGAGAGCTCGGCTTTGAGCTTTTTCTGCTGCGCAAGAAACGCCTCGCGCTCCTCGGGTGGCAGTTTGCCCAGCTGCTTGCCGGCAGCCTTTTGCTCACTCCGCATTCCGTCGAGCCGCGGCGTCATCGCGCGCAGCTCGGCGTCGAGCGCGAGCACGCGGTCGACAGCGTCCGCCCTTTCGGGCATGTGTTTCTTGATCGCTCCGGCGCGGGCAGCTTCCGGATTTTCGCGCAGCACTCTGAGGTCCAGCATGACGCGCGGAGTTTAGTCGCCGCTAGCCCGCTACTTCCAGACGGTCTCCAGCTTGCCGAAGAACTTGTGCTTCTTGACGAAGAGCCCGACCTTCATGCCTTCGGCCGGAAGCTCGGCCGTGAGCTTCAATTCGCCCTCTTTGTAGCCCTTGGGCAGCGGGTAGGTCGCGATCAGAAAGCCCAGGTTGGGGTAGTTCTGGCTGGCCGTGCCGATCAGCTCGGCGCTGGTAAACGGCACAAACGAGCCGATCTCCTTCTTGCCCTTGCCCTTTTCGTTCTTGGCAGCCATCACGTCGCAGTCGATCGACATGCCGTGCATGGCGGTGATCATCAGGCCGCTCTTGTCGCGAACGTGGATCGACGTGGCATCGATCGTCACATCCTTGCCGCTGCCCTCCTTGACAAACTCGATCCGCAGCGGCGCCCCCATCTCGAGGGTCAGCGTCTCGCCTTCCTTGATCACAAAGGACTCCGACTCGTCGCTCGGGTAGATCTGGGCCATCTGCACCCGGGCCCCCTTGCCGTGAACCATCCGGCCAAAGATCACCGAATACTCGCCCACCGGCAGCTCGATCTCCTTCTGCGAAGCGAGGTCAAACACAGCGCCCGCGATGTCGCCCTTGCCCTGGATCACGAGCTGATCCGGCACCGTCGGCTTGGCACCCTTCCACGACATCTTGACCTTGCCGGTCTTGTAGTATTCCGGGTTGAGCGGCCAGATGCTGACCTCGGAGCCGCCGGTGATCTTCTGGTAGAACCAGCCGGCCTCAAGCTTGACGAACTGCGAGTAGGGCACGCGCTTGCCCTTGCCGATGCGCATCGAGTCGATCAGCGGTGCCAGGACACCTTCACCCTGGTTGTCGCCGATCAGGTGTGAGCGGAACTCGCCGCCAAACGGCTCATCGTTGCCCGGGCGGCCGCTGCAGTCGTCGTCGTAGTAGGTCACCGTCTGCTCGCCAACGGTCGCCAGCCAGGACGAAGCGCTGCGGTAGTAGATGTTGGCGACCGACTCGTTGGCGGCGTAGTTGCACTTGGCGACGCCGGTCGTCTCCTGGTCGGTGCCCATCCAAAAGAACATCGCGTAGGGCAGCTGCTTGTCGGAGCCGAGGTAGAACGTCGACGGCTTGCCGCGCGATCCGATGTCGAGCTCGACCGCCGTCTTGGTATCGTTGGGCTCCCAGTTGACGGCAAAATCGTTGGCCCCGCGGCGCAGCAAGTACATGTCGCGCTGGCGGAACCAGCCCATCTTGCGGCTCGCACCCTTTTCGCCGAGCGAGTCGAGCCACCAGAACGGCGGCGCCGGGCCGCCGCGCGGGCCATAGTCGAGCTCCTTCTGCCACTCCTTGAGCGGCGCGAACGTCAGCGGATGCTTCGCCGCCTCGACGTTGGGCATCAGCAGCGAATCGACGCCTTTGCTCTCGCCGTCGTAGCCTTCGGCCTTGCGCTTGTCGGACTTGGCCTGATCTTCCTTGATCGCCTGCCGCTCGCTCTCGATGAAGAGCTTGTTGCCGGTGTAGTGCGTGTCGAAGGTGTAGCCCCAGCGCTCGCGGCAGCTGAGGCTCTGCTCCAGCGCGAACAGAGCGTTTTCGCGGTCCTCAATCGTCCTCTCCGGCATCTTGTTGCAGACGATGCTCGCCAGCGTCCAGAGATCGGCCGCCTCTTGGTTGTGGCCGATGGACTCGGCCGCCTTCGACAGCGTGACGAAGTCGTTGTAGGTGCCTTCGAAGGCGGAGCGGTCGGTCGTCGGCACGACGTTCTTGAGGTAGTCGTTCCACAGCTTCGACGAGTTGGTGCGGATGCTCTGCAGCTTGGTGTAGGTCGGGTTGTCGCAGCCGTCGACCCAGCGCTGCACCTCTTCGAGCGTCTTCTTGGTCTCAAAGCAGCGCTGCCACGAAGCCATCAGTCGCTCGCATTGCGCCTCGGCTTCGACATTGCTCGACGTGCTCGCCTGCCGCCACAGCGCCTCGAAGTAGGAGATGGCGTGCAGCGAGCCGCGCTTCATCGCCTTGTCGAGCAGCTTGTCTTCTTCGAGCTCTACGCCCTGTGCCCAGGTCTTGCGGAACTCGTCCTTGGACATGTCCTGGGCCGGCGCAAGAGCCGTCAAGATCAGGGTTAGCAGCGAGAACAGAACGATTCTTTGGCGCATAGGCATCAGGGGGTAACAGCTCCCCCATCGTAGCGCCATGACCGCCCGAGTGCATTCCGGGAGCCAACAGGCCAAATGGCCTACTCGTCGCGCTTCGACTTTTTGCTCATCGCCTCGAGAAAGCGGCGCTCTTCGGGCCGCAGCGACGCCAGGCCTTCTTGCTTGACCTTGGCGAGGATCTCGTCCATCTGCAGCTGCTCTTTTTCTGCCTGCTGGGCACGCAGCGCATCGCGCTTGTCCTGCAGCCCTTGCACAACCCCGCGGATCCAGCTCGGCCGCTCGTGGCCGGCGTGACCCGCCCAGTCGACAAACCAGTTGGCGCGATGCGCGACAAAGCCGAGCGCCGCGCCGCCCAGGTGCGCGCCGTGGGCAACGCCGCCGGTGTAGCCGCCCGCGAGTTCGGTGAAAGTCGCGTACAGCCCGAGAAACACCAGGCCGGCCGCCAGGATCCACAGCTGGATCGGAAAGATGATGAAGATCACCATCGAGCGCGGCGCCATGCAGGCGGCGTAGACCAAAAACGCGTAGCACGAGCCGCTGGCGCCAACCAGGTTGACGTCCGCATGCCCCTGGATCGCCGACAGGCCAAGGTGCACCAGCGCGCCAATCACTCCGCCGATCAGGTAGAGCTTGACCACGCCCCGGTAGCCGAGCCGCGTCTCCGCCATCGTGCCGAAGAAATACAGCACCAGCATGTTGAGCAGCAGGTGCATCGGATCGCCGAACGCGTGCGTAAACTGGTAGCTCAGAAAACGCAGCAGGCCGAGGCCGAAGCCGTCCCAGAGGCTGCTCCATGAGAGCGCCAGCCAGTAGCCTCCGCTGCCATCCTCGCCACTCGGGGCGCTCAGGCGCCCGAGCAGCAGCATATTGAGCACAAACACGATGCCGTTCACGATCAGCAGGTGCTTGATCGCCGGGGTCATGACCGGCAATCGGAACGAAGGGGAGTCGTAGCTCATGGCTGAGAGTTGGGTGCAGGGCGCACCTTCGCTATCTTTCGACCAGAACATACCCGGAGACCAAGTACTTGCCCGCGCAACTCCTCGATGGAAGACAGATCGCCAAACGCATGCGGGAACGCCTGCGTGAGGCCCGTGATGCCTTTGGCAACCAATCGGTTCGCCTGATCTCGCTGGAGGTCGGGCAGAATCCCGCCGCCGCGGTCTACGTGCGCAACCAGCAGCGCGCGGCGACGGAGGTCGGCATCGACATGGAGGTCGTCAACCTGCCCGTCGACACCACCGAAACCCAGCTGCTGGCCAAGATTGCGGAGCTCAACGGACGCCAGGACGTGTCCGGCATGCTGGTACAGCGGCCCCTGCCGCACGGCATCGATCCACGCCACGTGCAGATGGCGATCGATCCGCTCAAGGACGTCGAAGGCATGCACCCGACCAACATGGGGACCATCCTGTACAAGGAACCCCTGTTGCCGCCTTGCACAGCCGCGGCCGCCCAGCAGCTCATCGTCGAAACCGGCATGGACCTGCGCGGCGCCGAGACCGTCGTCGTCGGACACAGCGAAATCGTCGGCAAGCCGATCGCAGTGCTGCTGCTGCACCATTTGTCGACGGTGACCGTTTGCCACATTGGCACCAAGAACCTGATCGAGCACACCCGGCGCGCCGACATCGTCGTGGTCGCGGTCGGCAAAGCCGGACTCGTGCACGGCGACATGCTCAAGCCCGGCGCCTGCGTCATCGACGTCGGCATCAACCAAGGGCCCGACGGCAAGATCGTCGGCGACGTCGACTTCGCTTCGGCCAACGAAGTCTGCGGCTTCTTGACGCCCGTCCCCGGCGGGGTCGGCCCCGTTACCGTCGCCATGCTGCTACGCAACACCCTGCGCGCGGCCGGCGCCGAAGTCTGAGCCCATTCCAGCACCGACATTCCATGCAGCTACCAACCGCTTCCGAGCCGTCCTCCATCGCCGCTCTCTCGCTGCATCGATCGAGGACATCGCGCGGTTCGCGCGCCGTGGCCATGGCCTTATGCGCGCTGTTCGGCTGGGCAGCGACCGGCTGCAACTTGCCGCCGCTGCCCAAGAAAAAGAGCCGCGGCCGCGCCGGCGCCGATCTGGCCGAGAGCGCGCCTGAATCGCAGCCTGCAGCCGCTGCCGGGACCAGCGACGAGACCCCAACGGCGGACGGCGTCCCGCGCAGCGGCCAGGACCGCTCTAGCCGGCCCAACGTGGTGCTGTTCTTTGTCGACGACCTTGGCTGGCAGGATCTCAGCGAACCGTTCGGCGACGAAACCAGCAAGTGGAACGAGCGCTACGAGACGCCCAACGTCGAGCGGCTGTGCCGCGGCGGCATGAAGTTTCGCCACGCCTACGCACACCCGGTCTGCACGCCGTCTCGGGTCAGCTTGATGACGGGCACCGCCGCTGCCCGCCACCGCGTCACGCACTGGACGCTGAAGCCCAACAAGCCGACCGATCCCGAGCGCAACGGCCTAACGCGCCCTGCTTGGAACCTGTGCGGCCTCAGCAACGACCCGGCAACCCGGCGCGCCTACTGCGCAGAGACGCTGGCGCAACGGCTCGACGCCATCGGCTACGAGACCATCCTGGTCGGCAAATCGCACCTTGGTGCGATCGGCACGCCAGGTGCAGATCCGACCAACCTCGGCTTCGACGTCAACGTGGCCGGCCACGCCGCCGGAGCGCCGTCGAGCTACCTTGCCGAAAAGTCGTTTCTGCGCCGGCCAAACGACACCACCTGGCAGGTGCCTGGACTTGAGTTCTACCACGGCAGCGACCGCTTCCTCACCGACGTGCTGACCGACGAAGCGATTGCGGCCGCCGCCCGCGCGGTGACCAAGGGCGAGCCTTTCTTTCTCTACCTGAGTCACTATGCGGTGCACACGCCACTCGACCCGGACGACCGCTTCGTCGGCCGCTATCGAGAGCTCGGCCTCAGCGAGCCCGAAGCGCGCTACGCGGCGCTGGTGCGCGGCGTGGACCACTCGCTCGGACGCGTGCTCGACTGGCTCGAAGAGAACAAGCTGCAGGACGACACCATCGTGCTGTTCGCCAGCGACAACGGCGGGCTCAGCGCGCACGGGCGCGGCGGCGAAAAGCACACCCACAACGCGCCGCTGAAGAGCGGCAAAGGCTCTGCCTACGAAGGCGGCCTGCGCGTGCCGATGGCCGTGCGCTGGCCCGACGTCGTGCCGACCGACGCGATCTGCGATCTGCCGGTGCAGCTCGAAGACGTGATGCCGACGCTGTGCGAACTGACCGGCGCCGATCCAAGCTGCCCGGACGGCGACAGCTTCGTGCGCGTACTCGTCGGCGAAGAGCAGCCGCTGCATCCGCTGTTCTTTCACCACCCGCACTACTGGGGTGCGACCGGCCCCGGCATCGAGCCGTTTAGCGCCGTGCGCGACGGCGACCTGAAGCTGATCTGGTTCTACGCGCAGGGCCGCGCCGAGCTTTATGACGTGGTCAACGATCCCGGCGAGGTGCGCGACCTGACCGGGCTGCAGCCCGACGACGTCGCCCGAATGCGCGCGCTGCTGCGGGCCCACCTCGAAGAGTGCGACGCGCAGGTGCCGTCGCACGAAGACGGCTCGCCCATCCAGCTGCCGTAGCCAGCTCAACAGAAGAAGCGGCGCCGGCTGAGGCCCCCGATGCTAAGGCCGCCGTGCTGAGACCACCGATGCGGCTAGCGCGCACCCGCACTCCGGCCGGGCAGCCAGAGCAGCAGACCACGCGCATTGCGCGCCAACACGAAGGCAGCGCCGACGAAGACGACGACCGCCATGATGAACAGCTGCCCACCGTCGCCCTGGACTTCGATGCCCAGCTTGGTCAGGTGCGAAAAGATCGCTCCGCTGATGACGCCGAGCGCGAGGGCAGAGCCAGCTGCGGCGTAGCGGGTGCCCGGGATCAAGAGCAGCACGCCAGCGATCAGTTCGGCGACGCCACTGGCGATCCGGCCCCACGGCTCGATGCCGAGGGTTTCAAAGATGTAGACCGACTCGGGCGCAGCCGTGAACTTGAAGAACAGCGTCTGCAGCAGGATGACAGCGACAAGGACGCGAACGACCCAGGTGAAGCGATGCATGGCGATGGGACTCTTACCCGGAAGGCCAGTGGGAGAAGTGAAGGAACCCGCCCTGATACGGAACCGCCCTCGCGGCGTGCCGACTGCGTCCGCGGAACGGACGAAAGGCATCATTCATCAAGGCGAATCGATCCGGAAGACCCGAAGCCGGACTGCCGGAGCCGTTTCGCTCAGCTAGAACCCGCCGCCGCGGCCTCTGCAGCCTTGCTGCTGGCGTCTGCGGCGACCCGGCGCACCGGGTTGGGCCGCAGCAGGCCGTCGATCGCGCCCACGACAATGAAGCTGAACAGCGCCGAGTAGCTGATCCAAACCGCATTCAGCAGACCCGCCGAGAAGCCGTAGCTGTGCAGCCCGGTCTGGAACAGGTTGACGTGGAACCACGAGAACACGACCACGATGCCGGTGGCGATCGCCCACAGCATGAAGCCCATGTCGCGCACGAGGCCGCTGAAACGGGCGTGCAGCAGCGAGATCTGCGCCAGGCAGATCAGCAGTGCCCCGTTCTCCTTCGGGTCCCACCCCCAGAACCGGCCCCACGAGTCGTTGGCCCAAACGCCACCGAGGATCGTGCCGACGACGGCGAAGGTCAGGCCAAAGCAGGTCACGCCGTACGCCGAACGCACGACCGCCTTCATCTGGTGGTCCGACGGGTGGAACAGCGTCGAGGCCCGCATCACGACCCAGGCCATGCCAAGCAGCGCCCCCACCATGCCGGCGGCGTAGCCGATATTGATGGTCGTCACGTGGGTTGCGAGCCAGAAGTTGCTGTCGAGCACGGCGACCAGTGGATCCATCGTGTCGCTGCCGTCGCTGAGCTCATACATGCGTGCAAAGTGCACCAGCAGCGCTCCCAGGAACGGCGCGCCGGCCAGCGCGATGCGGCGTGGCAGCACGAGCTCGGTCAACATCAGCACAAAGACGCCGACAAACGCGATGAACAAGAACGTGTCGTAGAGGTTCTTGATCGGCGGCCGGCCAGTGATCAGGCAGCGCAGCACGAGGTCGTAGCCGAGCATGCCGAGCGCCAGCACCGTGACGCCAAAGCTCGCCCACAGCAGAAGCTTGGAGCCGCGGAAGAGCCACGTGAACACCGCCAGGATCAGCCCCAGCAAGAACCAGTGGATCGACTGGTAGGCCCAGCCCGCCACGTAGTAGTAGGCCTCGCGATCGATGTTGTCGGGAGCGCAAAAGGGCGCCGCCGCCCGCGAGGCCGCGCCGCTGAACTCGAGCAGCGAACGCTCGGTGTCGGGATGCGACGGCGCGGTCACGGCCGAGCCGAGGGCGACAATCGCATCCTGCACATCGCCGCGCTGGCCGCGGATAACCTGCTCGGATGCTTCGCCAAGGGTGCGCCACGTGATCTTGTCGAGATCGTCGGCGCCTTCTAGCGACGTGCCGACCGGCGCGAACAGCTTGGCGCCACCGCGGTCGTTGTCGAGCGCGCGCCGCATGTAGTTGGCGATGTCGAGCAGGCCGTCCGGCCCACCCGTGCCATCCGGCTGCACCTTCTGGATCGCAGCCTGCAAAGCGCCGGCGTTGGCGACGAGGTTGGCCAGCGTGACGCGCTCGCCGCCGAGCTTTTCCTGCAGCCCGGGGTCGGCAACCGGCGTCGGCGAGGCCAGCGCTCCGAGCTGCTGCTGCAGCGTGTTGTAGCGCAGAAAGCGCAGCCACAGCTGCCAGATGTGCTCCTGCACTTCGCTGCGCTTTTCGCGCTCGAGCTTGCCGTAGCTCTGCGCGAGCTCTTCGAGCTTGTCGACCTTGCGGTAGACCTGCGAGTAGCTGAGGAACTCAAAGCCCTGCTTTTGGCCGTCGTTTTCGACTTCGAGCGCGTCCAGCACGCCGCTGTGTTCGACGCGGAAAAGCGGGTAGTTGGCCGCCTGGCGCGGATAGCACCACACGTCGAGCAGCCACTCGGTCGGGTTGAGCGTGGTCTTTTCGACGTCGCCGCCCTTGGTGATCTGGAACTTGAGGTCCCGCCGTCCGTGCACCTTGTAGAGCGTGACCGCCGCGAGCACTGACAGGGGCTTGATGCGGCCGTTGTCCTGGATCGGCACCCGAGCGAGCTCGTCGACGACCTCCTCACTCCACGGCTCGATGCGGTCCGGCTCGATGCCGAGCTCTGGAGCCGCGCGGCCGCACGACGCGAGCAGCGACAGGCACAGCGCGGCCGCCACGGCCAAAATCGACTGCCAGCGCGGACGCGCCGGCGACGCTTCGAGAGCATGCATCATGAGATCAGGGCCTCGCGACCGGAGGAGTTCAAAAAGCGCATGAGCTTCGGGATAAAGTGCATCAGCAGCCCCAGCGCGATCACCCAGCAGGCGTACTCAGGCCACTTGTCGGACGGGTTCTCGGCCACTTCGAAGACCGAATACCACGGCGGGCCCAGCGGACGCCCCTCCGGGCTCGCCGGCCCCCAGCTGGTCTGGTAGACCACGTAGCCGTCCTTGCGAAGCGGCGTGTTCATGTAGACCTGGGCTTCGCGCTCGACGCCGTTGTCGTCGACCTTCACAAAGCTGCGGAAGTCGGCAGGTGTCGTCGTGCCCGGGTGGTCGCGCTTGACGAAGCGATCCAGACGAACCGAAAACGGCAGGTCGTAGACAACGCGGCGCAGATCGAGGCCGTAGCGCTGGCCGCCGACCTCAAACGCAAACGGGAAGCGGCGCCGGTCCATCGGCAGGCGGAACGGCGAGCTGACCAACATGGTCTCGATGCGCTCGTTGTCGTCGGTGAGCACGGTCGCGTAGCATCCCGCGACGTTGGACGACCGCTGGTCTTGCACCTTCTCAGGGCGCAAAAACATCTGCGAGCCATCGACCTCGAGCACGGGCGTCGGCGCCCGGAACATCGGCCCCTTCGGCAGCACCCGGCAGTTGTCCATCCAGTAGCGCAGCTCGACGCGGAACGGCAGGCCTTCGGCGCGCAGCGTGACGGTGCCGTCGGCGGCACCGAGCAGCGTTTGCTCGGGCACGACGCGCTCGACCACCGTCTCGCCCTTGTCGATCAGCAGCGCCAGCTCGTGATCGTGGAAGCTGACAAAGGTCGCGGCTTCATGCTGGCGATCGGCCACCTGCTGGCCGCCGGGCCCGGGCTCGTAAAGGGCGAGGCTGCCGGAGTAGGAATACTCCATCTTGACGAAGCCGGCGACGAGCAGGAGCGCCATTCCTAAATGCACCACCAGCACGCCGACGTTGCGGATGCGCCAGCGCATCCGCAAGAGGCCACCAACCATCAGATTGACGAACAGCAGCGCCATCACCGGATAGGCGCCCGGCAGCGGAATGGCCAGCTCAAACGGCTTGCCCGCCTCGTCGGGGAACAGCGGTGTGTTCCAGATGCTGAGCGGTAGTTTGGCGATCAGCCACCACGACTCGAAGTACTCCTTCTGCGTCTTCCACAGGCCGTCACCGATCTGCGCCAGCGTGCCGAGCCAGGTCAGCAGGCCGAGCAGTAGAAACAGCACGACGGCAAACTTCATCGAGCCAAAAACGGACAGCACCGTCATCAGCGGGTTGCGCCCGCCGGCGGCGCCGCGCGCCTGCTTGGGGGCTGCGGCCGCGTCGGGCGCGGCGCTCTGCGCCAGCGCGCCCTCGGGCATCGAGCGGTCGAGGTCTTGAGTCGTCATTGTGCTTTTTGGATCGAGCCGCAGAACTGCTGGAACGCGTCGCGCTGGCTCTCGACCTCTTCGCGTGTTCCCACCAGCTTACAGAATGTGATCGCGTTGCCTTCCTGGCGGGCCGCGAGCAGCAGCAGCGCGTCTTCGATCGCCGCGCCCTTGAGCCCCTGATACTGGCCCGAAATCTCCATCAGCACCGCATCGTCGCCGAGAAACTTCATCTTGGGAAGTGCCGCGTAGTCCTCATCGGACAGCGGTCCAAGCCGTTGGCCGCCCTGCTGGAACGAACCGCGCCAGATGCCGAGCGACTGCTGCAGCGTGCCGCCGAGCTTGCTGACGTAGACCTCGCTGTCGCGGCCGAACTTGTAGTGAAGCTGGCGCGACGAGCCGGTGACGGCCGTCCAGCCGGCAGGTGCGGAGGCGGTGAACTCGGCCGGGCCTGCCGCGTGCGGCGCACCGCCCGTCGGCACGTGGCCCTCCGGCATCTTTTGGCCGGGCTGGATCGGCGGCGCTTTGCGCGGGCCGCTTGCTCCGGCGCCCGCTCCCGGCGTGCCGTCGACGTTGATGGACTTGGCCAGCGCCAAGAATGCCTCGCGCTGCTGCGCCAGCACGTCCTTGGGCCCCGTGAACTTGAGCGACGTCACCGACTGGCCCTCGGTCAAAAACGCGATCAGCGCCGCTTGGTCGGCCTTGCCGTTGAGCGAGCCCTCGAGTTCGCAAAGTCGGCCGGTCTGGCCGGCGAACGGGATCTCCAGCAGCGACTCCAGCGTCGGCACCTCCATGCCAAACTGCTGCTGATACCAGCGCTTCATGTTGAAGGCGGCACCGCCGCCGACGCCGATCGTCAGGTAGCAATCGGTGTTGGGCTGGCCGGCAACCCGCCAAACCGCGTTGCGGAAGCGAGCCGGATTGGCCGGCAGCTCCTCCCAGCCAGCGGGCGTCTCCCCGATCTTGGCCGTAACGGACGGCCGAAGGCCCAGCCTGCTGGTCGCCGGCGCGTCCCAGACCAGGTTGCGTCGCCCGGCAGCCACCTCGTTGGCGGGGCCAAACTCTGCCTCCGTCTCGGTTCCGCAAGCAGCGGCACCAAGCATCGCGGCGGCGAGTAGAAGGATCGATTCGGTTCTCTTCATTGCGGCTCAGGCGGGTAGCGACGGTCAAGCACGACCGAACAACAGGGCGCGGAAGCACAAACAGGATAGCGACGGCGACGCTGCACGACTCGCGAACCTGCTCGGAACTTCGAGACAACTGCCGGGGAATAGGCGAATTGCCGCCTTCCCAAGCAGGTGGGCACGACAGGCGCGCCCAGAGCAATACGGCCTTCGCCCACGGCGCCCCCTCGAGCTGCAGCGCCCCTTAAACGCGGCGTCGCAGGACAAACGACGCCAGCTGGTCCAGCGCATCGCGCGCGGGGCCCGGCGGCAGCTGCGACAGGCACGCCTGCGCTTTGGCGACGCGCCGCTGCGCTTCCTCCATCGAGTAGGCGATCGCATGCTCGAGCGGGAACTCGGCGCGCAGCCGGCGCAGCCCCTCGGCCTCGGTCATGCCCAGCAGCTGCTTGAGCTTTTCGGCCTGGTCGCTGTCGCGCAGCAGATACAGCATCGGCAGCGTGATCTTGCCCTTGCTCAAATCCGTGCCTAGCGACTTGCCGACAACCTGCTCGTCGCCGTCGAGGTCGAGACAGTCATCGACAATCTGGAACGCGATGCCGATCTCGAGGCCATACTCTTCGAGCGCGCGCAGCCGACCTTCGCTGGCGGTGCCGTCGCCGGAAGCGTGGCCGTAGTAGCCGCCCATGCGGCAGGCAGCCGCGTAGAGACTGGCGGTCTTTTCCGCAATGACCGTGAAGTAGCGCGACTCGCTCCACTGGTAGTCAAAGCGGTGCAGGATCTGGGTGATCTCCCCCTGGCAGATCACGCGCACGGTTTCGGCCAGCCAGCGCGCCGCCGTGGGATCGGGCAGCTGCACGGCCATGTGAAAGGCCTTGGCGTAGATGTAGTCGCCGAGCAGGACCGCCGTCTCGACCCCACTCAGGTGGTTGATCGTCTCCAAGCGCCGTCGCTTGCTGGCGCTATCGAGCACGTCATCGTGCACCAGCGTCGCCGTGTGCAGCAGCTCCACCACCTTGGCAATGGTGACGACATCGTCGCCAATCCCCCCGCTGTGGTCCGAGCCACGTACTGCCATCGCCGACAGGAACGTGAAGATCGGGCGGAGTTGTTTGCCGCGGAACCCGGAGACATGTTCGACCAGCGGCCGCATCTCAGGGTGGCCCGGCGCCAGGTCTTCGAGCAGTTCGCGGTTCAGCCGATCGAGCTGTGGCTGAACCAGAGAAGTGACATCGTGGAGCTGCGTTTTCGTCACGAAGTGGTTCCGTCGCTTGCGGAGTCGCTACCGGGGACCTGCTTGGCCCCATCCGGCTTGTCACCATCCGTCTTGTCACCGTCCTTCAAGCCACGCTTGAACTCAGTGATTCCGGAGCCCAGCGAGCGCGCCATGCCGGGCAGTCGATGCCCGAACAACAGCAGCACGATGGCCAAGATGACGAGCCACTCCCAGCCGCCCGGTATACCAAATGCGATCATTCGTACGTTACCTCAGAGAACATCATTGCCGAGTCCTGGCCAGAGGGCCAGCACCCCCCAAAATAGGGTTCATCTGGTTCGGCGACAGAAGGCGGGGTTGGTCACGGACTTTCGGAGCTCGGATCCCATCGAGGATGCCGACACACACCTTTGGGCTATCGCCGCCGCGATATCGAGAGCGAACCCAATTGCACGGCCCCCTCGCAAGCCGCCCCCGTCACACCTGCGCATCCAGCCACTTTTGCCAGGCGTCGGCGTCGGTGCCGAGATCCTGCCCTACCAGCCGAACCAAATTGTGATGGCTGGTCTCGCGAATCGACGCATCGCCCGATCGCATCGCCGCGATCAGCAGTCGAGCGGCCTCGATGCGCGCTTTGGGGTTGTTGGATGCCTTGCGGCTTGCACCACCGCCGCCCTGGCCGCCGTCCTGCCGAAACGTCTTGAAGGCCTCCAGGACTCCGGTCAGCAGACCGTGCAAACGCAGCGACTCGCCCCACAGCAACAGAACGTAGGCGATCAGAAAGACGACCGCGGTCTTGAGCACAATCTGCTCCCCGAAGGTCGCCTTGGCCCAGTCGATATAGGGCAGCCACGGCTCTAGCAGCACCGCAAGCAGCAGCACGAGCAGGAACAGCGGCGTAAGCTGCCGAAACAGCGAGTCGACCTTGGTGTTTTGGTTCACGGCAGATCGTGCGCGGCCGGCGAACGGCCGGCCATCGTGGAAAGGGGCAGCGCGCTCGCGCGCTACGCGAGCGCCTTCTTCATGGTCTCGCCGAGCACGGAAGGCGTATCGCAAACGTGCACGCCGGCCTTGCTCATCGCAGCCTTCTTGTCCTGCGCCGTGCCCTTGCCGCCGCTGATGATTGCGCCGGCGTGGCCCATGCGCTTGCCGGGAGGTGCCGTAGCGCCAGCAATGAAGCCCACCACGGGCTTCTTGACGTACTGCGTGATGAACTCGCAGGCCTCTTCTTCGGCCGTGCCGCCGATCTCACCGATCATGATGCTGCCGTCCGTGCCCGGATCGTCTTGGAACAGCTTCAGCGACTCGATGAAATCGAGTCCCTTGATCGGGTCGCCGCCGATGCCGATGCAGGTCGACTGGCCCATGCCGCAGCTGGTCACCTGCCAGACGGCTTCGTAGGTCAGCGTGCCCGAACGGGACACGATGCCGACCTTGCCGAGCTTGTGGATGTAGGCCGGCATGATGCCGATCTTGCAGCCGCTGTCGGCCGTTTCGGGCGTGATGATGCCGGGGCAGTTGGGGCCGAGCAGCAGCGTATCGCTACCCTTGGCGAAGTCCTTGACCAGCGCCATGTCGGCAACCGGCACGCCTTCGGTGATGGTGACCGCGAGGTCGAGCTCGGCGTCGACGGCTTCGCAGATCGCGTCGGCCGTGAACGGGGCCGGGACGTAGATCATCGAAACCGTGGCGCCGGTGGCCTCTTTGGCCTCGGCAACCGTGTCGAAGACGGGCACACCTTCGATCGTCTGGCCGCCCTTGCCGGGCGTGACGCCGGCGACCAGCTTGGTGCCGTACTCGAGGGAGTTCTTGCTGTGGAACAGGCCTGCCGAGCCGGTGAAGCCCTGGCAGAGGATCTTGGTTTCGCCGTTGACGAGAACGCTCATGGTATTTGGTCCTAAGTTGTTTTGCGTTCGTGGATCAGGCGATGGCGGCGACGATTTTCTCGGCCGCTTCGTCCAGGGACGAGGCCGTCTGCAGATCGAGGCCCGACTCATCGAGCAGCTTGCGGCCGAGTTCGACGTTGGTACCTTCGAGGCGAACGACCAGGGGCAGCGACAGCGAGACTTCCTTGGCCGCGGCGATGACGCCCTCGGCGATCGTGTCACACTTCATGATGCCGCCGAAGATGTTGACCAGCAGGCCCTTCACGTTTTTGTCCGAGAGCAGGATCTTGAACGCGTTGGTGACCTGCTCCTTGTTGGCGCCGCCGCCGACGTCGAGGAAGTTGGCCGGGCTGCCGCCCTTGAGCTGGATGACGTCCATCGTCGACATCGCCAGGCCCGCGCCGTTGACCATGCAGCCGATGTTGCCGTCGAGCGCGATGTAGCTGAGGTCGAACTTCTTGGCTTCGATCTCCTTGGGATCCTCTTCGTTGAGATCGCGCAGCTCGACGATGTCCTTCTGGCGGTAGAGCGCGTTGCTGTCGAAGCCCATCTTGGCGTCGAGAGCCTTCACTTCGCCGTCCGTGGTCACGATCATCGGGTTGATCTCGGCGAGCGCACAGTCCTTGGCCATGAAGGCCTTGACCAGCCCGGCGATCAGCTTCTGGCCCGCTTTGGCCTGGGCTCCGCTCAACCCGAGGTGCTTGGCAATGGCGCGTGCCTGGAACGGCATCAGGCCCTTGATCGGGTGCACGCGGTGGTGCGCGATGGCCTCGGGCCGCGTCTCGGCGAGCTCTTCGATGTCGACGCCCCCTTCGGCCGAGGCGATCACGACCGGGGCCTGGGCGGCCCGGTCCATGACGACGGCGAGGTAGAGTTCGCGGTCGATGTCGCTGCCGGCTTCGACGTAGAGCGTCTGGACCTCGCGTCCTTCGGGGCCGGTTTGGTGCGTGACCAGCGTCTTGCCGATCAGCTCCTCCGCGACCTTCTTGGCCTCGTCGGCGGACCGCACAAGCTTGACGCCGCCGGCCTTGCCGCGGCCACCTGCGTGGATCTGCGCCTTGACGACCGCGAGCTCGCCGCCGAGCTGCGTGTAGGCCTTGTGGACCTCATCGGCGGTCGTGCACGGAATGCCCTTGCTGATAGGGACACCGAACTGCGCCAAGACCTGCTTGGCCTGATATTCGTGGATGTTCATGGGCTTCGAGGGCAGGAACGGTAGCGAGCCTCGCGCAGGGAGTCGAATGCGATCGGGACTTTCGGCGGCCGGCGTTCCACACTTGCCGCTCCCGGCCCCGCCCCACCCCCCCGGCAGGAAGGCTCCTCGGCAGGATGTCGGGAACATGCATTCGTCGCAGCGCCTTGCGACAAACGCCCTCGCATCTCGGATACCGCCCCGTCCACCAGATGCACTACACTCGCCGCCCCATGCCCTCCGCCGACGACTCCGCCCCACCGTCCTCCCGGAGCTTCCTCATCTGTGCGACGCCGCGCTCGGGCAGCACGCTGCTCTGCGAGCTGCTGGCCCAGACCGGTGTCGCCGGCAAGCCGAATGAGCTGTTGCTGCTCTGGGAAGAACACAAGGACAAGGAGGACCCCGTCTTCTGGCGGCTCTGCGCCCAGGCCACGCTCGCCAGAGGACGCTCCGACAACGGCGTCAGCGGCATCAAGGTCATGGCAAATAGCTTTCGGCACGGCATGCAGTGGCTGCGCCGGGCACCGGAAGTGCGCGAGCTGAGCGACTGGCAGGTCGCCGTTCGGGCCTTCGAGAATCCGAGCGCGATCCGCATCCAGCGCCGCGACCGCGTGCGCCAGGCGGTTTCGCTTTTCATCGCCAACCAGACCAAGGTCTACCACGTGGCCGAACAGGGCCACGAGCGCAACGAGCTGCTTGGGCGCTCGCTGCAGCGCGGCAGCGCGGCAGAACAAGCGGGTCAGCGGGAGCTGTCCTTCCACTTCGACGGCATCGACAGCATTCTCCGCTCGCTCGAAGCGCACGAACGCTACTGGGACGAAACGCTCGCGAACTGCGAGCAGCCCGTGCTCGAGTTGATCTACGAGGACTTTGTCCAAAACCAGCAGCGCGACATCGAGCGCATCCTCGACCATCTCGGCATCGCATGGCCCGAGGGGCTGCGGTTGGAGTCGCACATGCGCAAGATGTCGAACGAGCGCAACGAACGCTTCGTCGCCGAGTATCGGCGCGAGCGGGAGCGGCGTGGCGACGGCACCACGTCGTAGCTCGTGCGGCTGACGTGAGGCGCGGTCGGAGCCGTCACGCAAAGCGCCCCGGTGAGCGTCCGCCGTAAGGAGGCGTTCGCGCAGCGAGGCGCCCGGACGGGGCGGGGCTTACGGTGTGCGCTCAGCGCACACTTCGCCCCGACGGACACAGCAGCCGAAACCATGCCGGGGCGGGGCCTTTTCGTGCGCGCTCAGCGCACACTTCGCCCCGACGGACACGCATCGCGAATCTACGCCAGGGCGGGGCTTACGGTGTGCGCTCAGCGCACACTTGGAAGTTCAATCGTCAGTTCGGTCGAGCCGCGCTTGTGCTGCTCACCCGCAACCGCACTCGCCGAGAACAGCTGATCGATTTCCTTGACGACGTCGCGGGCGTCGACTTCGTCGGCAACGGGATCGCCGTAGAAGGCGACGTCGTTTTCGAGCATGCGTTGGGCGACATCGAGGCGCTTGCGCACGCCGGTGATGACTTCCTTGGCCTGGCTCAGCGCGGTGCTGTCCAGATCAAAGCGATCGCTGGTCGCGGCAAGCGCTTCGATATGCATTTGCTGCGTCTTGAGCGCCTGCACCTGGTCCTGCAGCGCCGAACGCTCATAGCGGACAGCCGTCAGGCGATCCTTGGCAGCGCCGACGGCCTTGCTGTGGCGCACGATCAGGGCCCGCTTGGCCTTGAGGGTGCCGAGGTTGTTGACGTAGGAATCCTTGGTGCGCGCCAGGTCGGCCGAGACGCGGCGACGCGCGCCAAAGTCCGCGGCGAGCCGCACGCCGGTGCTTTCCTCTCCGCGCAGCAGCGCCGCGCCGAGCTTCAGCTTCTTCTCTTCTTTGGAGACCACCTTTTCGAGGTGGCCCACCGAACCCTGCAGGTCTTCGAGTTCGACCTCGGCACGGGCCAGATCCCGTTTGCAGGTATCGATCTGCGGATCGATCTGGCGGATCAGGTCTTCGGCGCGCTTGAGCTCGATCTCGATCGGGATCTTGCCGGCGACGCTTTCGCGCACCGACGAAGCGGCCGTGGACAGGTAGCTGGGGAAATCGGTGCCGAGGGCCAGGAAGCCTGCCCCACCGAGCACCACGCTGCCGATCAGCAGCATCTTGAAGGTCTTGCGAATCATATCGAGTCTCCGTCTGTCAGGAGGAAGGCTGGAGCACCCACTGGCTCCAACCCCTCCTGCGGGGACCCGGGTCGACTATTTGGCGTCGCCCCAACAATCTTCTCTTTTTCTCGTTCACTCACAGCCGCCGGCGCAGACCGGCGGCGCGCAATCCGGCGGCGCATAGTCCGGTGGCGCTATCCCCTTACGAACGGTGCTTCTCGAGCTCCACGCCCGTCGAGCGCAGCAGACGATCCTTCAGATCCTGCATGACGGGCTTTTTGGCGTCGTCGTCGCGGGCGCGGAGATCCTCCAGCGTCGCGTTGCAGTACGGGCATTCACTGTCTTCCAGATGGAAGGCAACAAACTCCTTGGCGCCCCCTTCGAGCACGCCTTGGAGATAGGACTGCAGCACGTTCGAGTGCGGACACGAGATCCGCTCGTTGCGCCAGACGGACGCAACGGTGAAGGCGAGGCGCGCATCGAGCTCCGTCGTCGGCTCACCAGAATCTTGGTTCGGAATGTCGCTCATCGTGCGCCTGGCTCCCAAAGTCCGAGGAAGAGGGAATGGTTCGGATCATGCTGCCGGGCCATGCCGCGCAGCTTTTCGACGGCTCGGAATTTGATGCCGGCAACCGACTTCTCATCCTTGATGCCAAAGCGCTCGGCGGCGTCCTTGTTGCGGCCGCCAAGGACAAACAGGTATTCGAGCACCATCAGCTTTTGGAACTCGCCGGACTGCCACAGATCGCCGACGTGCTCCTTGAGGATCTGCGCCAGGATCTTCTGCTGCCGCCCGCCGTCTTCGACCTTGACGGCCCGCTCCTTGGGCAGCGGCGCCTTGTCCGGCGCGAGGTTCTCAAGCCATACCTGGCTCTTATCGGAGTCCCCGTCTGCCTTGGCAGACATCAGCGTCAATTTGTGTTTGCGGTAGTGATCGATGACGCGGTTCTTGGCAATGCCGAACAAAAACTGGTCCAGCGTGTAGGCCGAGTCAAAGCCGCCGATGCCGCGCAACGCACCGAGGAAGACATCTTGGGTCAGGTCCTCAGCCGTTTGGTGATCGCCGACATAGCGCTTTACGTAGAAGTAGACGCGCCGGAAGTAGTCTTCCTGCAGGTCCGCCCAGGCGGTGTCATCCATCGCCTGCAGCCGCTCGACCTCGTGAACTCGTTCGCTCATTGCTTCGTCAGCATAGCAGCTACGCACAGCGCAGCAGGGAACCAGAATTGCGCATTGCGGCGGCACGACTTCGCGCGCGCACGCGCCGCGCCGCGCGAGCCGGCCCCGAACGAGACAGCCTGGTTGAGCCTCGCCCGCCAGACGCAACCATGGCTTCTAGGCACGTAGTTTCTAGGCGCGCGGTCTCTAGGCACGCG
Source organism: Planctomycetota bacterium (assembly GCA_045105235.1). Classification (GTDB taxonomy): domain Bacteria; phylum Planctomycetota; class UBA1135; order UBA1135; family UBA2386. The sequence continues at coordinate 20,202 of JBGCDH010000128.1, forward strand.
GTCTCTAGGCACGCCGTCTCTAGGCACGCCGTCTCGAAACACGCGCTAGGCAGCAACCACCAGCGAAAACACGGTCACCAGCACCAGCACGATCAACGCCAGCACCACCAGCGTGCCTACCAGGCGCGCGGCCACGCCCAGCATGCGGAACGGCAGACGGATCAGCCAGGTCACGCCATTGCCCGCAAACCAGCTGACGAACCGAACCGGCAGCAGCATGGCGCGCACGCTCAGATCCAGCAGCGAAAAGACGATCCGGACCAGGCCCGAGATCCAGCCCGTGCCGGCGAGCTGCTGGTCTTGCTCGCGCCAGGGCATGCCGCGCGGACTGGCTGCACCGTCGCCGCTGCCAAGAGGATCGAGCTGCGGCCGCCCGCCGGCCGCCGGCAAAGGCGGCGGTGATGCGAGTGCGGTATCTGCATGACCGGAAGCTGCCTCCTGCCCAAACGACGCGAAGCCCACCGGCTCCGACTCCGCCGTATCGGTTGCCGCAAACGGCGTGGCACCGAACGGGGTCGCCCCCGGCCGAGCCGAGCCGAACATCATGCTCTCGCCGAGCGCAACCGGCGCCTGCAGCGCGCGCAGCAGATCGGCCGCCGTTTGGTAGCGGTCTTCGGGCCGCTTCTGCAGGCAGTTCAGGATGACGTCGCGATCCGACGCAAGCGCGTTCGCGGGAAACTCCGGCGTCGCGGTCTCATGCTTGCGCAGAACCTCCCACTCCGAGTCGCCGCGGAACGGCACCTCGCCGTAGAGGCACTCGTAGAGCAGGATCCCGAGCGAATAGACGTCGCTGCGCGCATCGCCGCGGCGCTGCAACAGCTCGGGCGCCATGTAGTAGGGCGTGCCGCGGCCAAAGCTCAGCGAGTTGCGTGAAGCAGAAACCAGCTTGCTCAGCCCGTAATCGCCGACCCGCGCCACGTCGCCTTTGAGAAAGACGTTGGCAGGCTTCAGGTCGAAGTGGACCAGCGAATGGTCATGCAGAGCCTGCACGCCGCGCGCCGCCTGCACAAAGATGTGCATCGCATCATCGCGCGTCATGTCGCCAGCCTGCAGCCGCTTCTGCAGCGTCTGCTCGCCGGCGTAGCTCATGATCAAAAACGGGATGCCGTCGACGCTGCCCTTGTCTTCGATCGAAACGAGGTTCGGGTGGTCGATCTGGGCGAAGAACGAGACGTTGTCGATCTCGCGCATCACCGCGTCGCGCACGCTGTCGTCGTCGACCTTCAAAAACTTGATCGCGTAGTCCTTGCCGATCGAAGCCTTGCGGGCCTTGAAGACGAGGCCAAACATGCCGCCGCCAAGCTTGTTGACGATCTCAAAGCCCGGCACGTAGCCAGGCTTGCGGTAGCTGCCGTAGAACCCTTCCCAATCGACCCGCGCGGCGCCGCCGGACTGTTCGGCCTGCTGGTTCGCCGGAGCGGGATCCCCGCCGCCAGCGCGGCTGCTGGCAGGTTTGCTGCTTTCGGGATCGATTTGAGGTGCCTCCATCGTTCGCATCTCCATCCTACAGCACGAACAGGGAAGCCGGCAGCAACAGACCGCCGCAGACGCCAATCCAGCGCAGCCGGCCGGTCATGTAGCCGCGCGAAAGGCGGTCGACCCAGCCGAGCAGCAGCGCCAAAACCACCCAGCCCGCGGCGACCGTGCCCGCTTTGTAGGCCGTCCGTCGCTCCAGGTCGTTGAGTTCTCGACGCAGCATGCGCTCTCCGCGCTCGACCATGCCGGGCTTCTCCGCAATCCAAAGGGTCGTTTGGTAGCTGTCGCCAAACTCGTGGGCGCGACGCTTGTCCTCGCGATCGACGCGGTCGACCAAGCGGGCAACGGGCAGATCCGCAAGCCAGCGGCGCACGGATCGCTCCACCAGCACGCTGGGCATCCAAAACGGTTGGCTGCGCTCGGCGGCGCGCGCGGCGCGCTCCTGCCACACATCGCGCAGGTGATCCTCGACCTTGTTTTGGGCCGATGCCAAGGCTGCTGCAGGATCGAGTTCGGCCTCACCGCGGACCGCAACCGCGGCAGCTATTGCCGGGGCCGAATCCGGCGACGGCCCTTGCGGGACGGCAGAACTGGCACAGGCAGTTAGGGTCGAGAACAGCAACGCGAGCATGGGCACCTCCTTGGACTGCCCCCCGCTACGGCGGGCCGCTCGATCTATTCGCAAACCCCTACCTTGATCCGGGGTTCTTTTGGGCAAACGCCCGCGCAAACTTTCTCTCCGACGTATTTGCACTCCCCTCACGGGCGAGTCCAGGCATTCACGCCCGGGCAAAACATCACGTTCGGGCTCCCGAAACGAAGGCCGCCGGCGTCAGCCTCAGGCCGCCGGCTGCCAAGGCAGCATCAAGAACGTGATGCCGGCCGCCTCCACGACCTGCCCGGCCCCCACCGGGTGCTCACCCTTGAACACCTGGCCGTCGATCGTGCCGCCGTGCTCGCAAAAGACCTTGATGGCGCCATCCGTACCCGCAAATACTTCGACCTCGCCCGTCGCGCTGGCGACGCTGACGTGCACGTCGCGCCCGGGGCCCAGCAGGATACGCCCGTCGCGGCCACGGTCCTTCATCAGCAGCACGCGGTCGGTGCCGGCTACCTGAAAGCCGGACTGCAGCGTCAGGCGACTGGTCAGCGAACGCGCCGTCGGGCGCTGGTAGAGCATCTTAAGCGCCGGGCCAAACTGGACCTTTTGCCCGCTCTGCAGCGCCTGCTTGTCGACCTTGCGGCCATCGATGCGCACATCGCCGTCTTCGGCCACCACCGTGTCCTGCATGCCGCCGTGGAACGACATGCTGCGGCGAATGCTGGCGTGCCGGCCGGCGAGATTGGCGAGCACCGGCAGATCGGCGCGCGATTTCTGCACGTTGCCGACGCTAACCGATTCGCCGCGCATAACGAGCTGCTCGCCCCCTTCGTCAACCCGCAGCAAGAACGCGCCTTCGAGCCCTTGGGCGCGGGCCAGGTTCTGCTTGATGTCGTAGACGCGCGTGCGCAGCAGTTTCGGCACCTCGGAGATCGTCGAGAGCTTTTCTTGCGCGCCCAAGAAGTCCTTGTCGTCGGTCATCGCCGCCACCTCTTCGAGCATGTGCGAATGCTTGCGCAGCTTGGCCAGTCGATGGCCAAACGACTGCACCTCCGCCGCCTCGCGCCACAGCGCCCGCGCGCCGTCGACGCACTGCTCCGCCGTGGCCAGATCGCGCTCGGCCAGGTGCTCGCGCGCCTCGGCAAGCAGCTTCTCGACCCGTCCCTCGCGCGAACGTTGCTCGTGCAGCCACTCGTCGCGGCGCGTCGCGAAGTCCTCGCGCACGACGGCGAACTGCTCGAGCAGGGCACCGCAGCGCTGCGTCACGACCAGGCGCCCCTCTTCGAGCGCATGGTCACCAAGCGAGGCAATGCGATCGCCCATTTCGCACAGACGTCCGTCGATGCGCTCACTGGACAGCAGCGCCGGACGCAGCGACATCAGCTCGGGCAAGTGCTTCTCGACCGCAGGCAGATCATCCCGCGCAATCGCCTGGACGATGCGCTCGCACTGCTCCAGCGCGGCGATCTCTGCCTGCACGGACTCAATCAGGGCCGGCAGTTCGGCATGGTCGACCTGCACCTTCTGCAGCTCTTCCAGCCGCTTGAGCAAGTGCCGCACGCCCTCGCGCGTCGCCGCGGCACGACCGTGCAGCGCAACGCGGACTTCATCGAGCCCCTTGTCGACCAGCGCCATCCGGTTGCGGGCCTCGCCGAGAATCTCCTGGGCCTCCCCGGCGATGCGGGCCGATCCCGTCAACGCCAGCGCCTCGGTGCAGGTTTCCCGCAGCCGGCCAGCACGCAGCGCCAGCCGCAGGTTGGCCAAGCGACGATCCAGCGCCGCCAGGCTCTCGTCGACAAGCTCGAGCTCGGACTGGGCCCGCTCATGCAGCGGCGACGTCTCGAGGAACGTCACGAGCATGGTGCGAGCGGCGTCGAGCTGTCCTTGATCGGACAGCTCGCGCGCCGTGTCCAGCTGCTTGTCCCCCTTCGCGAGACGGACCAGCTGAGCGTTGGCGAGCCGGGCCAGCTTGGCAAGCCCAGCTGCCAGCGCGGCTTCGTGCAGCTCGCCTTGGGTCGTGGCGCACGCCTTGTTGCCGGCCGCCCCCTCGGCCAAAGCCGCGAGTGGACCAAGAACGGCATCGAGCGGACCAAACGGCAACGACGCATGCACAACGCGCTGGGCGAGAGCCGATGCCTGCAGCAGCGACGCGGGCTTGCGCAGCGCGCGGTCGACACCAGCAACGAACAGCTGTTCGACGTCGCGGCCGGCCGGCGTCTCCGCCAGCTCCGGCAGCTGCGAACGATACTTCAGCCAGAGCGCCAGCGGCGCGCCGAGTTCCTCGGCGCCTAAGCCAGCGATTGGCCCATCCATCTGCACCGCCGCCGCAACCGCTTTGCCAATGCGTGGCAGGGTGGCCTTGCGCAGCGTCTCGGCCGGCTGACGGTCGATCGACAGGGCCCGCTGGTACGATTCGACGGCGAGCGTCGCGTCCCCTTGCTGCGCCGCTTCTGCGGCGCGACCTAGCGCCGCCTGCGCCTCGTCGCGGCGCCCGCTGAGGTGCCGCTGCATGCGCTCGGCGGCAGAACCTTCCCCGCCAGCTTCGCTTGCCGCCGGGGCCGCAGCCTGCTGCTCACCTTCGTCCAGTGTCGCCACCAGCGCCTCGGCTGCCTGCAGATCGCCGCTCTCGACAAACTTGCGGAACTCGGCTCGGCGCTCTCGGGCGGCGCGATCCGCCTTCTCGCGGCTGCCGGCGGCCTGCTCGACCGAACGCAACAGCTCGTCGACGACCTCGCGCGAGGCGCCGCCGGAGCTGGTTAGCTGGGCAATGCGCTTGGCCTGAGCCTGCGCCGCCGGCACGTCGCCTTGCTCGAGGCGCCGACGCGCGTTTGCCACGAGTCGCTCCGTGGCTTGGCTACGAATCTCATCAGCGCGACGGTCCGCTTCAATCAGCGGATCGCACGCCTGCTGCAGGGCGTCGAAAAATCGCGCCTCGCGCAGAGCCTTCCTGGCCCGGGCCAGGCGAATGAATCGGTCGAACATGGCGAAAAGTCAGCGCCACCGGGCGCGGCGCGTAGAGCAAGCGATACGGCCCGCCCGTCGACTATTGCCAGGACGTGCAAACTCCGCCAGTGGCAACACCGGGCTCGCCATTGGCCGCCACCTGCTCCCGGGCGCGCTCGAGGCAGCCCTCGGCAACCGCGACAAAGCGCTTGCGGTCACGGATTTGCGCCGATGGCACCGTCGCTAGGCCGCCAGCAGGCGTCGCCGAAAACGGCCCCTGCAGGCGCTCGCGCAAACCAGCAACAATGCGCTCCGATAAAACTTGCGCGCCGTCCGGCCCGGTGCCGGGCAGCAGGAACAAAAACACGTCCTGGGAGAACCGGGCCAGCACATCGATGTCCCGACTGATGTTCAGGAAGACGCCGGCCGCTTCCGCGAGTGCGGCGCGGCGATCCGCTTCGCTGGTCGCGTCGGGGAAGCCGAGGTCGAGCAACAGCAGGCTGAGCGGCTGGTGGAAGCGGTGCGAACGCTTCCACTCTTCGTCCAGTTTGAGGGTCGCGTAGGGCCCGTCGAAAAGCCCGGTTTCCGGGTCCTGCAGCTGCGTTAGCAGCCCGTCTTCGCGCTCGAAACGCATGAGTCGCTGGAGACTGTTTTCCTGGCCCGATTCGCCGGCGTCGCGCTGCAGGCGAGACAGCAGGTCGTCGACCGACGGTCGTGCCGGCCCGCTGCGGCCGCGGCCGCCGACTTCGTGCGCATCCAGCTCGCCGGTCGTGCTGTGCCAGATCAGGACGGCGTCCACCAATACGAACCGTGCGATCTGAATCGCCAGCTCATCCTCGGCATCGACGATCACATAGACCTTGGCGCCGCGCTGCTTGAGCACCGGCACAGCGCTGAACACGTGACCGTGCGGCAGCTTTTGCTGAAGCTCGCTCGGCGCCGCTGGGTCCAGGACGACGACATCGCCCGCCGCAGCGGCAGCGACATCGACATCGCGGACCGGACTGCAGCCGAATGTGTCGACCAACGCCGCCTCGGCTTCCGGCCTGGATCCAACCCAAAACCACCGCTCTTGGCCGGAATCCGGCGCACCCTCATGATCTTCCATCACTGCCTCCGGTCAGGCCTCGAGGGCCTGCACAACCTCGTCGGTGAAGTCTTCGTTGCTGAAGACCTCCTGAACATCATCGAGATCCTCAAGCGCGTCGATCAGCTTGACCAGACGTTCGGCGAGCTTGGGATCATCGACACTTGTGCGCTGGGTCGGAACGCTGGCGAGACCCGCATCGCGGAACACCACCCCGGCCTGCTCGAGCGCTTGGTTGACCTCGCCGAACGAGCCAGGCGCACTCAGCACGAGGAAGGCATCGCCGTCCTCGACAAGGTCGTCGGCGCCGGCTTCCAGCACGATCTCAAGCAGCGACTCCTCGGTCCACGGCTCGATCTCTTCGCGCTTGCCGCCGACCCTTGCCGCCGGCACAACCCACCGAGCACGTCGCTCGAACATCCAGCCAACGGCGCCGTTGGTGCCGAGGTTGCCGCCGTGCTTTTCGAGCTGCATGCGCACGTCGCCGGCCGAGCGATTGCGGTTGTCGGTCAGGATTTCGAGCATCAGGGCGACGCCGCCGGGGCCGTATGCCTCGTAGACGATCTCCTCGAAGCTGCCGATACTGCCTTCGCCCGTGCCCTTCTTGATGGCCCTCTCGATGCCTTCTTTGGGCATGCTGAGCACGCGCGCTTTGTCGAGCGCGAGGCGAAGCTTGGCATTGGCGTCGGCACTGCCACCGCCTTCCTTGGCGGCGACCGTAATCATGCGCGACAGCTTGCTAAAAGCCTTGGCGCGCTTGGCATCGACGCGATCCTTGCGGAAGCGGATATTCGACGAATGGGAGTGGCCTGCCATGCTTTGGCCCGCGACCGTAGCGCAGCCGGGCCGTAGACCCAAGAATTGCGCTGCCCAGATACGGATCCGATGCCCCCATTCGTGCGCGAGTGTCGTGCATCTGGAAGACGAGGCGTTATCCGGGAAGCGAGGCCGTTCGTCGCAAGGCGCTGCGACGTATGCATGTTGCCTGCTTCTGCCGAGAAGCCTTCCTGCCGAGGAGCTGCAACGCCGTGACGGGCGCCTTCGCGCCAGCGGCCGACGGACATGGCTCGCTGCTGGCGAACAAATGCAGCAACGCCGAGCGCCGCGGCAAACGAGCCGCTCGGAGGAGCAGTGCCGCGCAAGGCCCCGGAGGATCCGGGACGAGCCAGCTGGCGACAGCCAGGGCGGAACGTCCCTCAGCGAATCGGATGCGCTGCACTCTGGATCGGTAGCTGGGCCGCTGCGCTCTGAGTCGCCGCTTCCGGGAAACTACACCGTGGGAAGCGGCGCTCTCTGGGAAGGGCTCCCAGAGAGATTGAGTGCTGCGATACCGAGTGCCTCGTAGCGCCGAGAGATCCGTAGCTCTTCTGACTTAGCGCTTCTGACTTAGCGTTTCGAGAACTGCGTCGAACGGCGTGCCTTATGGCGACCGTACTTCTTCCGCTCGACTTCGCGCGAGTCGCGAGTCAGCAGACCGTGCTCGCGGAGCAGGCCTTCGAAGTTTTCGTTTTCGCTGCGCAGCGCGCGCGCAATCCCGAGGCTGGTGGCGCCGGCTTGGCCGGTGACACCGCCGCCGTCCACGTTGACCCAGACGTCGTAGTTGTTGCGCGTCTCGGTGACGACGAGCGGCTGCACAGCAGCGCGACGCGTGTCATCGGTGACGAAGAACGCCTCGACTTCCTTGCCGTTGACAACGAACTTGCCGGTGCCGGGCTTGATACGGACGCGCGCCGTCGACGTCTTGCGGCGACCTGTGCCCCAGATGTATGGGTTGATGACTGCCACGGATGGAATCTTCTAGGTAAGTGGTTGGAAAACGACTGGCTTACGACAGCGACGCAGGCTTTTGAGCCACGTGCGGGTGCTCGGTGCCGCGGTAGACCTTCAGGCGGGCAATCATGCGACGCGCGATCCGGTTCTTCGGCAGCATGCGGCGCACGGCGAGGCGAACGACTTCGTCCGGCGCCTTCGCCATGTAGGCGCCCAGCGAGATCTCGCGCAGGCCACCCGGGTGGCCCGTGTAGAACGTGTACTTGCGGGTCTCGGCCTTGTTGCCGCTCAGGCGGATCTTGTCGGCGTTGATGACGATGACGCCTTCGCCGACCAGGATGTGCGGGGTGTAGTCCGGGCGATGCTTGCCCATCAGGATCGTGGCGATCCGCGTGGCCATACGGCCCAGGGTCTGCCCCGACGCATCGATCACGTGCCATGTGTTCATGGCTTCGTGGTTCTTCTCGACGGTCGCGAAGGTGGTCTTGGTCATAATGAAATTGCTCTTCGAAGTGCCGGACCGGCTGCAGCCGGGGCGCGGACACCGGAAAGGGGGCGAGAAGACTAGCGGGCGGCAAGACCGTGTCAACGGCGAACCGGATGCTGTTGTCCGGCGTGGCTCACAATCGGCTCTTGAGGCCGACAAAACCCGCCGGGTAGCGGCGTTACATGACTCGAATCGTCATGGTGTTGGTGAGGCCGGCTTGGCGCACGGTGCCCGCGACTTGCACCATCAGATCGCCTTCCTTGATCATGCCTTCGGCCCGCAGAATACGGTCGCCGTGAAGCGTCAATTCGTGGCTGGTGCGGCCCGGCCGAATCTTGTGCGGGATTACACCCCATACCAGGGCCAGCTTCTGCACGGTGCGCTGCGAGGGCGTCAGCCCGACGACGATGGTCGGCGCTCGCTCCCCGGCCAGGCTGAGCGCGGTGGAGCCCGTTTCGGTGTAGCAGGCGATGAGGCGCGCGCCGACGTTGTAGGCGGCGGAGGCGGCAGCTCGGACCGTCGCAACCGATGCCGGCATCGGAATCTTTACCGGCCGGCGCCGGTCCGCCATGTGGTCGTAGGCTTCTTTCTCCGCCGAGCGGATGATCTTCTCCATCGTGCGAACCGTGCGCACCGGATACTTGCCGGACGCCGTCTCGCCCGACAGCATCACCGCCGATGTGCCGTCGTAGATGGCGTTGGCGACGTCCGAAGCCTCGGCGCGGGTCGGACGCGGGTTGACGATCATCGATTCGAGCATCTGGGTCGCGGTGATGACCGGCTTCCGCGCCTGGTTGGCGAGCCTGATGATGCGCTTCTGCACCTGGGGAACGGCCTCCGGCCCCATCTCCACGCCCATGTCGCCGCGCGCAACCATGACGGCGTCGGCAGCATCCAAAATGCTCGGCAGGTTTTTCACCGCTTCCGGGCGCTCGATCTTGGCGATCAGCTGCACATCGCCCTTGCGCTTTTGCACGTGCCGGCGGAGCTCTTCGACGTCCGAGGCCTCGCGCACGAACGACAGGGCAACAAAGTCGACCTCGTGCTCAAGCACGCACTTGAGGTCGGCAAGGTCCTTCTTGGACAGGCAGCTCGCGGACACTTTCGTGCCAGGCAAGTTGATGCCCTTGGATTGGATCAGGACACCGCCGTAAACGACGCGCGTGTGGATCTGCACGCCGTCGACTCGATCGACGCGCAGCTCCAGGTTGCCGTCGTCGAGCAGGATCCGCTCGCCGGCCGACACATCCTGCGCCAGCTTCTCGTAACCGGTCCCGATGTAGACGACACCATCGTCGCGCACGTGGCCGATCACGTCCGGCGTGACGTCGATGATGACCGATGCGCCGCGCTTGAGGTAGATCGGCTCCGCCTTGTGCAGCTTGCCGACGCGCATCTTGGGCCCCTGCAGGTCCGCCAGGATGCCGATCGCCTGATTGAGCTTCTTGGCTGTGCGACGCACGCGCTGCACGATCGTGCCGATCGAGGCGTGGCTGGCATGCGCGCAGTTGATGCGGAAAACGTCGACGCCGACGCGGATGAGATCGGCCAGAGTGCTCTCGTCGGCCGATGCGGGCCCGATTGTGGCAACGACCTTCGTGCGATTGTGACGGACCATGCGGGTCTGGGTGCTCCTCTCGATGCGGCTGCGCTGCTCACGCAGATCACGCCCTTGACGTTGTAGTCAGCCGACGCGTGGATTCCCACAAGCAGTCTGGCAACGCAGACCAGAGCGCCACAAAAGCCGCAAGTCCGCGGCGAGACAGCGACGCATCTGCCGCAATTTGCCGCGGTCGGCCGCGGTCGGCCGGCGTCCCCCGATCGATCGGAGCCATCGCACGAGCGTTGTCGCGGGCGCCGTAGAGACTGGGGGGATCTAGGTAGGCGCGGCGGCCTCGGCTTCACACCGCTAGGAACCGAACGTTGCGCGCGCCGTCTTCCACCACTCACTCCAGCGCTCGGCGGCACGGGCCCGCCCGTCCTTGCTGGCGGTCGCATCAAACGGAAAGTTCTGCCCGGTTGCGTCGCGCAGCGAGCGCCACGCCGTTTCGCAGACATATTCATCCTCGTCAGCAAGTGCGGCGATCAGCGCATCGACCGCTTCGGGCTGCTGGAACCGGGCCAGTCCCTCCACCGTCAACCGGCGCACGAAGGCATCAGGGTCCTTTGCCAGCGGCAACAAGAACGGCAACACCTTGGGTTCGCGGCTTTCGATCAGCAGGTCGACCGCACCAAAGCGCACGCCGGCCTCGTCGTCGGCCAGCTTTTTGACCTGCTCGGTGAGCTCGGCCGACAGCTCGTTGAGCGACGGGCCATCGCCGTCCGTACGCCCGCCTTCGCCTGGGGCGCCGGGCTCGCCGCCGCCCGCCGCGAGCCCAGCGGCTGCCGTATCCATCGCAGGCGCCTCGCGAAGCTTGGCCTGCAGGGCCTCGAGCAGCTCCCGCTGACGCACCTGGCGCTGCCGCAGGTCTTCGAACAGCGGCCGATAGTCGATCCACTGCTCGGACGACTTGCGGATCGCGCCGCGCATGCCGCTCAGCTCCGTCTCGACGATCTGACCGCGCTTTTCCGCCCCCGTTCGCATACCCGCCAACGACAAATCGATCGCGTCGGCGCGCGCGCGCAAGGCCTGCAGCTCGCCCTTGTCGGGCATGCCTTCGACGCGCATCGCAACATCCATCAGCACTTCGCTGTCGGCCTTGCGGCTCAGATCCATCTCGGCGCGCGCCTGAACGGCTGCATTCTCAACGCTCGACAGACGGCTCTCGAGAAAGAGAACGCCACCGGCCAGCGCCACGAGCAGCACAATGCCGACCGTGAGCAAGCGCCCACCGTCCGAGCTTCGGGCCGCCGCGGCGGCCGCCGCTCCCGCGGCACTCGGTCCTGTAGAACCAGGGCCGCTACCCGAAGAACCAGACAGATTTGCCGCGGCCGGCCCGTCCGTCAGCGAACCCGCGCGCAGCACTGCCAGGCAACAGCCGCCCACGGTCTTGCCTTCGTGGCGAATCGCCCTGTTGGCCGCCAGATCGCCCTCCGGGACGGACGTCCCGCATAGGTCACAGAAGGAGACTTCGACTTCTTGCTCTTGCATGGCCACCTCAGTGCGCATCTACGGCACGGACCCACCGTGCTCTATCGCACATAGTCGCGAAGCATCAGCACGAAACCAACTTCGGCGAGAATCTGCGGTGTGGATCGGGACCCCGTGCGGCCCCAACTTGTCAGGCTGCGTCGCCGAAAAAGCGGCGACGCCGGGCTGCCGCAAGCTGCGCGGCCGCAGCCTGCACCGCCGGCCGCTCGCTGCCCCCGGCCGCTCGCTCCGACCTCGACCTAGCCGAGAACCTTGCGCAGAGCCTCGACCCGGTCGGTGCGCTCCCAGGTGAACTCATCGCGGCCGAAGTGGCCGTATGCGGCAGTCTTGCGGAAGCCAGGGCGCTTCAGCTCCAGGTCGCGGATGATTCCGGCGGGGCGCAGATCAAAGACCTCGCGCACAGCCGCCGTCAGCTTGTCCTCATCGACCTTGCCGGTGCCAAACAGCTCGCAGCGGATGCTGACCGGCTCGGCCACGCCAATGGCGTAGGCCACCTGGACTTCGCAGCGCTCGGCGTAGCCGGCGGCGACGATGTTCTTGGCCACCCAGCGACTCGCGTAGGCAGCCGAACGGTCGACCTTGCTCGGGTCCTTGCCCGAGAAGGCACCGCCGCCGTGGCGACCCATGCCGCCGTAGGTGTCGACGATGATCTTGCGCCCCGTCAGGCCGGCGTCGGCCTTTGGGCCACCCTCGACGAAACGGCCGGTCGGGTTGAGGAACCAGCGCGTCTGGTCGTCCACCATGTTGGCGGGCAGGACCTCGAGCGACGTCTCTTTGAGAGCCGCAGCGAGGTCGGCATTCGACACGTCGGCGCGGTGCTGGTGCGAGATGACGACCGTGTTGACGCGCGTGGGCTTGCCGCTGGCGTCGTATTCCACGGTCAGTTGGCTCTTCGAGTCCGGCCGCAAGAACGGGGATTTGCCGCCCTTACGCACCTCCGCCAGCCGCTCGAGGAACCGGTGGCTGTAGTGAATCGGGAACGGCATCAGCGCGTCGGTTTCGTTGCAGGCGTAGCCGAACATCATGCCCTGGTCGCCGGCGCCCTGCTCCTTGCTCTGGGACGTCGTCTCATCGACACCGAGCGCGATGTCGGCCGACTGCGCCTGGATCGAGGTCAGCACGGCGCACGAGTTGGCGTCGAAGCCAATCTCGGGGTCGTCGTAGCCAATCTCCGCGATGACATCGCGGGCCACCTGCTGGAAATCGACGAAGGCACTCGTCGTGATCTCTCCCGCGATGACCGCAAAGCCGCGTGAGACCATCGTCTCGCAGGCGACGCGCGCCTCCGGATCCGATGCGAAAATCGCGTCGAGTACCGCGTCCGAGATCTGGTCACAGACCTTGTCGGGGTGGCCTTCGCTAACAGATTCACTGGTGAAGAGTCGCAGTTCCTTGCTCATGAGTCGCATCCGGGCTAGCGTTCGACATTACGCGGAGACGAAATCTAGATTCGCACGCGCCGTCATTGCTGCAAAAATCGCGAGGAACTGTAGCAGTCGTCTCGTCAAAACACCCTCGGAATCTGGAAGCCCCGAAAAGCCCACCGAATCGAAGCAAATGGCCGCAAAACGAAATTTCACGAGCAGTTTCGGAAACGCCGGACGCCTACTAGGCAACTCCCCCTACGTGACGGACTACGACTCCTAGCGCCTAGAAGGATGGAAGCGAGGACGGCGGGCACGGTCACCACCCAAATGCCCACCACAACATTGCCGACTCGGCAACTCCTCGCGGCCCCAATCATCGCTTCTCCAACCCACCCTGACACCATGATCGAAGGCACCACCACCACCACGACGAGCCACGCCATCAGCCGCGCGCCCGTTGCTTTCACGCTGCTGTCGATTGGCATGCTGCTGCTGCTAGCCGTCCTCAACGGGCGCTAGTGAACGGCGGCAGAAGCGTTCGTAGAACGGAATTGCCGCGAACGATCGCCGCTGGCTGGTCCCGCAGGCCGTTCGCCGCAGCCCGTTCCGGCTGGCAATTCCAGCCGGCCAATCGCTGACTCCGGCTCGGGCAGACTCCACAATCGGAACATGCCCTACACCTCGCTGGATCAGACCCGCATCCTGGCCACGATCGAGCGCCTGCACGAGCGCATCGAACAGCGGTTTCCGAACGCGAGCCTGCGCCAAGTCGCCGCCGAACTGGTCGACGTCGGCCGCCGGCACGCGGCTCAAAGCGAGGCCGCGCTTCGCCCCAACTGGGGCCTGCGCGCCATTTCGGCCGTCATGCTCACGCTCGGCATCGCGGCACTCGCCCTCCTGCTCACTTCGGTACGCCGCTATGAGCCGGAAAACATGCACCTGTTCGCTCTGCTGCAGTCGCTCGAATCCGGCCTATCGATGCTGTTCTTGCTGGCCGCAAGCGTGGTGCTGCTGACGAGCCTGGAGCTGCGGCGCAAGCGCAACCGCGTCATCGCGGCCCTGCACCAGCTGCGCGCGCTGGCGCACGTCGTCGACATGCACCAGCTGACCAAGGACCCCGACCACGCCCTGCACAAAGACCGAACGTGCGACACCCAGTCGTCGCCGCGCCGTTCGCTCAATCGCTACGACCTGACGCGCTACCTCGACTACTGCACCGAGATGCTGGCCCTGATGGGCAAGCTCGCCGCGCTCTACGCACAGAGTTTCCCCGACTCGCAGGCCGTCGCGGCGGTCGATGCAATCGAGGACCTGACCACCGGCCTATCCCGCAAGATTTGGCAGAAGATCATGATC
>JBGCDH010000129.1:0-33380 GCA_045105235.1 Planctomycetota bacterium
CTTGGCGACGGTTGCCAGCACCTGGGGAGAACCCGCGGGCGAGCGGCATGGAAATTGACGCGAACGGGCTGCGACAACCCCGTCGCGCTTTCCCATCCGTCGGCGAACGCCGACCTTGCAGCAACTCGTACGGTATGGTTACTGTGCCCGGTCAACGCCCTCATCGCAGCACGACGCGTCTCCCCCTCTCGCTCGCCGCTGTGGAGGTCTGTTCCCATCCAACCCGATCGCTTCGTGAAGGTCTGGGACGGGTCCATTCCGAACCGTTGATTTCCGAACAGACACCGCCTGCGAACATTCGATACGCAGCAGAGTGCTTCCAAGCCGAGTCCTTTCTCGGCCAGAGCCCTGCAGCACCGTGCTTACGCACACAGTCCGGAGCCCAAATGAACTTTGGTGTACGCATACGAATCGCCCTACTCGTTGCCTTTTCAGCGCTCGTGCTGGGATCCTGCTCAGGAGGCGACAGCACTGTCGGCGGCAGCACCGGCTTTGATTGCGGCAATCCCGACGCCGCGATCCTGTGCCTAGAGAGCTGCAACCTCGGCTGCTCGACGACCGGCTGCGCGCAAAGCGATATCGCGCAAAACCAGATCGTGATCCTGCGCTTCAGCGAGGCCGTTGACACGAACTCGGTCAACAACTCGTCGATCCGCTTCCGCACGCCGACCGGCGATGAGCCCGTCGGCGAATACTTCGTCAACGGCTCCATCGTCGAGTTCGTGCCGACGCTGTCGATTTCTGGCGGTCAGACGTTCTTTGGCTTCACCAACGGTGAGACCTACACGATGACGATCGTCGGTGGCGAAAACGAGGCCGAGGTCGTGCGCAGCACGTCCGGCAGGCCCTTCGCGGTGCCACTGGTGTGCACGCTGCAGTCCACGCGCGGCATTGTCGACCTCAATGGCGTGCCGCCGTCCGCGGCGCTCGTGGTTCCGACCGCGCAGCAGGTTGGCGCAGCACCGCTCGAAACCGAGATTGTGATCGAGTTCAACGAGCTGATCGACGCGACGCCGTTTTTGAGCGGCACGCAGAGCCCGGTTGCCTTCACGGTGCGCCGGACGCGCGACGACGGCAACGGCGGCTTTGAGTGTGATCCGAGCTCGCAGCCGCAGACCCTCTCGGGTTCGCAGTCGCTGAGCTTTGATGCGGGGCGCGGCGTGTCCGTGCTGACCTTCTTGCCGTCGCAGCCACTGCCCGGCAACGTCTGCATCGAAGTCAGCGTCACGGATGGCGTGACCGACCTCTCCGGGCGTCCCGCCCAGCCACAGGTCTTCCTTTTTCAGACGATTATCGTCGAGCTGAATGATGTGGAGATCGTCGAGACGTTTGCCAACACCGTGCAGTTTGACAGCGAGTCGTCTGCCGGCGAATGGGGCAACGGCCAGGCTTCGTTCGCGCAGATTGGCGGCGATGGTCGTCACGGCGCGTTTGATCTCTCGCTCGCCGTCGACACCGGGCAGACGTTCGAAGGCAAGAGCGTCTACGAGCTCAGCACCGACAATACGATTGTGCCGCCCGCGAACACGACCACGGGCTCGGCGATTGCCGTCACCGACGGTCGCTTTTTCTTCTCGCGGATGGTGCTGCCATCCAACGCGCGGCTGCGCTTCGTTGGCAGCGTGCCCCCGGTGATTACGGTCGCCGGAACCTTCGACATCCAAGGCGACATCGAAGTCGTTGGTGGTTCGATCCTCACGCCGCAATCGCCGGTTTCGTCCACCGGCCAGATGGGCGGCCCCGGTGGTGTCTTCGCCGGTGCCGGTGGGCAGGGGGGCGACCGCTGTCTGGGCTTTGGCCCGGGCACAGGTGAGTTTGACGGCCGCGATGGCGGCACCGTCAGCGTGCTCGCCAACCACAGCTACCTCGGCTCGGTGGCCGCGACGGCCGGGCGCGGCTCCGTGCTGTTCCCAGCATCAGGCCTCGGCGCCGATCGTCTCTACCCGACCTCGCCGCCCAATACGCCCGTTGCCTACTGCCTCATGGCAGCAGCGGGTGGTTCCGGCGGCGGTTTCTACACGCCCGGCGGCGAAGGCCGTGTCACCGGCATCTTCAACGGCACGGCTCCGGTGCCCTCGCCAGGGCAGTTCATCGGCCCTTCGGCTCCGGGCGGCAGCGCCTTCCAGCTGTTTCCGTTCCCCGTGGCTGGCAGCCTGCCGAGTTCGCAGCACTTCCTTGTTGGCGGTTCTGGTGGCGGCGGTGCCGGCAGCAACCCGACGCTGTCGCTCAGCGTTGGCGTTGCGGGCTTCTTTGCTTCGGGTGCCGGCGGCGGCGGCGGCGGCGGCGCCATGGCGCTGCGCGCGGGTCGCACGCTTCGCCTCGGCGCACAGGCTCGCTTGCTCGCACACGGCGGCAGCGCCACGGACTTCAACGGTGCCTCGGCATCGGCGCAGGTCGCACCGGCCGGCGGCGGCTCGGGCGGTTCGATCGTGCTGCAGTCCGCTGGCGAAGCCGAGCTCAACGGGCTGATTGACGTGCGCGGTGGCGCGGGCGGCGACTTTGACCGCCAGAGTCCTGGCGGCGGCGTGGCCCCTGTGGGCGGGCGCGTGGTCATCGAGGGCGGCGACGGTGGCGATGGCTTTGTGCGCTTCGAACTGCCGACCGCGCCGCTGATCGGCGACTTGGCGTCGATGGAGCCCGCCGCGACCGCCGACAACGTGGGCCCGCTCGTCGAGGTCGACGAGCTGATCGCGATCAAGTCGAACTTCTATTCGACGGAGCTGGTCTTCGGCCCAGCCTTCTCGCACTACGTCATCGAGGCAACCGTCGACGGTATGCCGATGGTCTTCAGCGACAACCCCGCGATCTCGACGATGGAGGCTTCGGTCGGTGCGCCGCTGCGCGCGCTGTTCCAGGCCGCCAATCTCGACGTAACGACGAGCGAAGTGCTTGAGGTTCGGCCATGGCGCACATCCGTGCGCAGCAGCTCGAGCCAAACCGGCATCGCCTCGGATGGTTTCAATGGCTACCGCTTCTTGTTGCTGCAGGATCGTTCCCTTGCGGCCAACGTGACCGTTGAGCAGCTCACGGTCGTCTACCGCAACTAACCACTTGTCCTGATCCAATCGTCGAACGTCCCTCGGCGAACGGGCTCCCAGAACACGACGCTTCTCCCTGCTTTTCACTATGCGCAACGTCCTTTCCATCCTGACATTGGCCGCGGTCCTGCTGTTTGCAGGGTGCGGCGGTGGCAACTCGGGATCGTCTTCGTCCTTGCGGGTCCGCTGCCTCGGTGGTCAGACCTTCTGCATCATCAGCTGCGACTTGGGCTGCTCGCAAACGGGCTGCTCGGTCACCCAGATTGCGGAAAACCAAACGCTCCGCTTCAAGTTCTCGGACGAGGTCGATGCGGCCTCGGTCAACGGCGCGAGCATCTCGATTCGGACCGCCACCGGGGTTGCGCCTGCTGGCGACTTCATGGTGTCCGGCAGCGAGGTGATGTTTGTGCCGCGGGTGACGTCCTCTGGCGGTGTCAGTTCGTTCGGCTTCCAGCGCAACGAGAGCTACATCATCTCGCTCGCAGGCGGCTCGTCGCTGGCGCAGAGCGTCACCAACACGTCGGGGGATGGCCTTTCGCAGGAGTTCACCTGCACGGTGGTCGCGACCGAGGGCATCCTCGATGAGGACCAACAGCCGCCGATGGTGGAGCTGGTTTCGCCAACGGTCACGACCAACGCGCCGACCAGCCCGACGATCGTGCTGCGCTTTTCGGAACTGATTGACACGACGCCTCTGCAGGCCTCGCTCAGCGAAGCCTCGCCGATCCGGATCGTGCTCCGCGGCACCCAGGCCAACGGCGATTGCGATACGCAGGCCGAAGGCGTGGCCCTGACCGGTGCGCCGGATCTGTCGACCGAAGAGGTCAACGGCCGGCCGGTGTCGGTTGTCACGTGGCAGCCCGAAGTCACGCTGCCCGGCAACTCGTGCATCACGGTGCGCGTCACGGCGGACCTGCGCGACCTGTCCGGCCGCTCCGCCGAACCGGCTCGCTTCGTCTTCACGACCGAGGCCGGCGTTTCGACGCCATTCGAAATCACCGAGACGTTCGCCAACTCGGGCCAGCAGCAGACCGAAGTCTCTGGCGGCACGTGGGGCGGCTCTGCAGGTCAGGGTGCGCGTCCCGGACTGATCGGAGGCGACGGCCGGCACGGGTCGTTTGATGCGTCTCTCGGCACGAACCTTGGCGGTGGCGTCTTCGAGTGGGACACGACCAACTTCCTGATCCCGGCATCGTCGTCGTTGACGGGCCTAGCCTACGAGGTCACCAACGGCCAGTTCTTCTTCACGGACTTCACGCTGCCTGCGGGCACGACCGTGCGCTTTACGGGGCCGAACGTTCCGGTGATCCGCGTGCGTGGTGCCTGCGAGATTCGCGGCACGATCGATGTCAGCGGGCAGGACCTGCCGAGCTTCATCCAGACGTCGGGGCCGGGACTTGGGCAGGCGAGCTCATTGTTTGTGGCGCGTACCTCCGTCACTGGGGAAATCACCGCTGGCCAGCCCGGCACGGCCGGTGGCCCGGGCGCCGGCGCCGGCGGCAACGGCGGCGATGAGTGCGACAACACGGGGCCGACCATCGTCAACGGCATCAACGTGACCAACGGCCAGCCCGGTGAAAACATTGTGCTGCGCGCGGGTCATGCCTACGCCGGCAACGTTGGCAACACGGGCGGCCGCGGCTCCGTGCTGACGCCCGCCACAGGTGTTTGGGGCATCCCGACTCCGCTGGTGCCGGACGTGCCGCAGATCTGCTGCGCCTACTTCAGCCCCGGTGGCTCGGGCGGCGGCTTCCGCACGGTCGGCGGCCAAGCAGACGATCCTGCGCACGCCCGCCCGGCGGCCGTGGTGGTCTTCGAGCCAGCCGTTGCAGGCGGTTCGGCGTTCGACCCGCTGCCCTTCCCACCGGCTTCGGCTCCGCCAAGCTACACCTCGTTGGAGCACTTCCTGATCGGTGGATCGGGCGGTGGCGGTGGTGGTAGCCACGGCTACGGCCTGCTCGGCATCGGCGCTGCGCCGGAAAAGTGGATGGCAGGTCACGCCGGCAGCGGCGGTGGCGGCACCATGGCGATCCGCGCCGGTGGCGACCTTGTCGTCGGTGCTCAGGCGGTCTTTTTGGCGCGAGGCGGTGATGGCGTACTGATCCAGGGCGCTCCGGCAGCTGGGTCCCCGACGCCACCCAACGCGGGCATCTCTTCGCCTGGTGGCGGCGGCTCGGGCGGCTCGTTGCTGCTCCAGTCGGCCCGTAACATCTCCGTTGCCGGCAACGTGAACACCCGAGGCGGCAGCGGTAGCCGCGTCGGAGACTTCTCGGTGAGCGAGCTTCGGGCTGCGAACGCGAAGGGTGGCGACGGCTCCGCAGGCTTCTTCCGCCTCGAGGCCGGCGGCAACGTCGCCTTCGGCGGCACGAGCACGCCGACCTACGTCGAGTCCGAGATGTCGGGCCCACTGCTCGATCGCGACGACCTGTCGGGCGACACCTCGCTTTGGTACGCGACGAGCTTTGTCTTCCCGCCAACGTGGGAGCGCTACGAGCTCGATGTGGATTTGGGCAACGGCACGATTGTGACCTACACGGATTCGGGTGAGCCCGGCACGACCAAGGCCTTCGAGCTGAATGGCCCCACGACGCTGCCGCTGATCATCGAGTTCCAGGGCGCCAACATCGATCCGCTGACTGGCGGTCCGATCGAAGGCACCCTCGGCCCGTTCCGCCAGGGCATCGGCAACGGCGCCGGCGCCGGCATCAACTTGGATCCGGTCAACGGCTTCCGGTTTACGATCACCTACAACCGCGCCCTCTTCCCGGATGCTGTCGTCCGCGAACTGCGCGTCATCGGGCGGTCGTAGTCGCAGTAGCAGCAGCAGCAGCAGCAGCTGGCGGTCGTAGTCGCCGCGACGGGATCTCCGCAGTGTCTGCTCGTTCTCCTGTGATGGAAGGCGAACACCCGTCGCACGCGGGCCGCCGCCGCGTGGTGGCTAGATTCGTGCTGGCAGCTGGCATGCGCGTGCTTACGCCCGGCGTTGTCGAGTGGGATCGCGCCGGGCGCATCACGAGCGTGCGGCGGGCTCGCTCGCGCGAAAAGGTGCAGGAAGTCGCGATTCTGCCCGGGCTGGTCAACGCCCATGTGCACCTGCAGCTGGGGCCGCTGGACCGCCAGCAGCGCCGCTTCTTGCCGTGGGTTGGCGCCGTCATTCGGCAGCGCGCCCAGGAATTGCCCGGCGACCGAGGCCGCCGCACGCGCGCTCACGTGCGCGAGCTGTTGGCTTCGGGGGCCACGGCCCTGGGCGAAATCGACTCGAGCGGCGAGAGCCCCCGTGCGCTGTTGGGGCTTGGCACCGCGACTCGGTGCTACCGCGAAGTGCTTGGCTACGATCTGGACGAGCAGGGCGCCCGGGCCGCTGCCGCTGCCGCGATGCGCCCGCCAGCGCCGCCGCCGGGCCGTCGCGCGGCGCCGCGCAGATCCTCCGCCAGCGATCGGCTGGCACCAGGGCTTTCGCCGCACGCGCCGTATTCGGTCTCGGCAAGCCTGTTCCGAGCAGCGGTTCGCAGCCGCCGGCATCTTGCCGTGCACTGCGCGGAGTTGCCTGAGGAACAGGATTTCTTGCGCACGGGGCGTGGGCCGTTCGCGGACTTGCTGCGCCAGCTCGGGCGGCTGCCCGAGGGCCATCGGCCGCCTGGCTGTGGCGCCGTGCGCTGGCTCGAGCAGCTCGGTGTGCTCCAGCCGCGAACGCTGCTGGTGCACTGCCAGGAGTTGGAACGCGGCGATGCCGGCCGGATCGCCGGCGCCGGATCGCCCGTGGTCGTTTGCCCGGGCACGATCGACTACTTCCGGCGTTCGCCGCCGCCGGTGCCCGCTTGGCTGCGGCGCGGCATCCCGGTCGCGCTCGGCACGGACTCCCGGGCCAGCAATACGGCGCTCGACATGCGGCTCGAGCTGCGCCGCGCGGCTCATCTTTGGCCAACGCTATCGCCGCTGGAGCTGCTGCAGATGGCGACGGAATACGGTGGGCGAGCGATCGGCCTGCCGGTCGGGCGGCTTGCTCGCGGACGGGCGGCCGACCTGCTGGAAGTGTCGCTGGACGCGGCGGCCTCGGCGGCCGGCATCGAGTCCCTACTGGCTGCGTTTGTTCAAGGCGAGCTGCCGCTGCGGCGCGTGCTGGTGGCCGGCCGAACTGTCCGTCGTTGAGCCGAGCTGCTTGCGTGCCTACAGTGGTGCGACGTGAACAGCTTTCGAGAGTTCCTTCATGCGCACGAGAGCTTCTTGCTCACGGGTCACGAAAACCCCGATGGAGACTGCGTCGGCGCAGAGTCGTCGTTTTCGCACCTGCTGCGGGCGCTCGGCAAGCGGGTGCACATCGTCAACCCCGATCCGCTGTCCAGTAGCTTCGACTTTCTAGGCCGGCACACGACGTTTCAGAGCGCGCGCAACGGCGAAGAGCTGCCGGACTTTGACGCGGCCATCCTGCTCGACTGTGCGCATCTGTCGCGCGTTGGCTCACGTCCCGGTTCGCTGGGTATGCGCCTGCGCGAGAGCGGCAAGCCGATTGGCGTGATCGACCACCATGTCGGCAGCGAAAAGGGCGATGGCAAAGCCGCCTACGTGGATGCTACGGCGGCGGCGACCGGAGCTTTGGTACGCCGCCTGTTCCGCGAATTCGACGTGCCGTTGACGCTCGAAGCGGCCGAGGGCGTGTTCTTGTCGCTGGTTTCCGACACGGGCTGGTTCCGCTATTCGAATGCGGACGCCGAGGTCTTTGCGATGGCCAGCGAGCTGGTCGGGCTCGGTGTCGACAGTGCCGGCGTCTACGATGCGCTGCATCGGCGCAACCACCCAGAGTCGCCGGCGGTGCTTGCGGACTGCGTGCGGCGGCACCGGTTGCTGCTGGACAACAAGCTGGCGATGGTCAGTCTCGACAAGTCGATGGTCGAGCGCTGTTCCCGAACAGAATTCGATACCGACGCCGTCATGGAGCCGCTGCGTTCTATTGCCGGCGTCGAAGTGGTCGCGCTGCTTAAGGAGCGCTTTGACGGCGGCGTCAAGTGCTCCTTGCGCGCCCGGGGCGATGTCGATGTGCAGGCGATTGTTACCGAGTTCGGCGGCGGTGGGCACAAGAAGGCGGCCGGCGCGACCATGTCGATGACGCTTGGGGAGGCCGAAGCCGCCGTTGAGCGCGGCGTGCAGCAAGCGCTGCTGGCGATGGGCGGCTAGGATCAGACGCCGCCGGCGCGATCCGCTTCGGGTTCCCGCGCGCAATTCTTGCGAGCAATTCCGGCCGGCAACTCACAGACTTAGGGAAGTGCGGGGGCAGTAGCAGCCCGCGCCCATACACGGCTGGCGCAAACCGCTGGCGACACCGCAACCGAACGAGCCTCAGACGTTGGCCACCTTCGCGATCATCTCCGACGTGCACAGCAACCTCGAAGCGCTCGAGGCGGTCTTTGCGCGGATCGACGACCTTGGCATTGCAGAGGTTGTCTGCCTTGGCGACGTGGTGGGCTACGGCGCCGATCCGCTGCCGGTGACGACCATGGTCATGAAGCGGTGCAAGTGGACGATCCAGGGCAACCACGACTGGGGCATGTTCCACGGAACCGACGACTTCAACCCGCTCGCACGGGAAGCGCTCGTCTACACCAAGCAGCAGCTCAAGCCGTTCTTTTTGCGCCCGAGCCGCCGCCAGGCGCATGAGTTCTTGCGCAACCTGCCGAACCAGATGGCGGACTACGGCTTTCACTTCTACCACGGCTCGCCGCGCGACCCGGTGATGGAATATGTGCTGAAGAGCGACGGCTTCCTCGAGCCGGAGAAGATGGCGCAGGTATTTGCCCACGTCGAGGGTCCCTGTTTTGTCGGCCATACGCACTGGCCCGGCGTGCACCGTCCGGACTACCGCTTTACGCAGGCGACCGATGAGGTGCGTGAGTTTGCGCTCGACGGGCCGTGCATTGTCAACGTGGGCAGCGTTGGCCAGCCGCGCGATGGCGATCCGCGCGCGAGCTTTGCCGTAGTGCGCGGCGATACTGCGCACATCGAACGCGTTGCCTACGACTTCCGCCGCACCCAGGCGAAAATTCTCGCGGCCGGCCTGCACCCGGCGCTGGCCGAACGGCTCGCGCGGGGCAAGTGAGCGCCGACGCCGTCGTGGTGCTGTGCACAGCGCCTATCGATCAGAGCGAAGCGTTGGCACGCGCCGTGGTCGAGGAGCGCCTCTGCGCGTGCGTCAACATCGTGCCGAAGGTCGTTTCCGTCTATCGCTGGCAGGGCGCCGTGGAAACGGCCGAAGAGCATCTGTTGGTTGCCAAGACGACCGTCGCGTCCGTCGATCGGCTTCAGCAGCGCTTGGCCGAACTGCATCCCTACGATGTTCCGGAGGTGATCCAGCTGCCGATCGCCGCCGGTCTTCCCGCTTACCTCGAGTGGCTCGCAGGAGCGGTCGTGCCCGACTCCTCGGAGGGATAACGCGTTGGCGGCGGAGCCTCGTTCGCAGCCGGAGCGCAGCCCCGAAATGGGCGCGGGCTCGGCGGCTGGTGGCAAGGTCGCCCGCACCGAAGCGCCCCGCACCGAAGCCGTGCACGGCCTTCGCGTGCTGGCTGCGATCGGTATCGGCATGCTGTGCTGGTGGCTGGGCCACTACTTGCCCTACCCGGAGCCATCGCTGCTGCCGCTGCCGACCTCGAGTGGCGGACTGCTCGACTACCGAACGGCAGCGCCGCGGCTGCTGTTTGTGGTCGGCCTGACAACCTCGTCGTGGCTGCTCGCCGCCATGCCGATCGCCGCGGCTTCGCTGCTGCCGCTCGCGCTGTTGCCAATGCTCGGCGTGCGGTCGACGGCTGATCTGACGCGCGGCTACGGCCACCCGATTCTGTGGCTGTTTGGCGGTGGATTTGTGTTGGCGCAAGCGGTCGAGCGCTGCGGCCTGCACCGGCGCATGGCGCTCAACATCGTGGCCAAGCTCGGGCCGTATCCACGCCGTTTGGTGCTGGGCTTTTGCCTCGCGGCGACGCTTGCCTCGATGTGGGTGAGCAACACCGCCATTGCACTGCTGCTGCTGCCGATTGGTGCGGTGCTCGTCGCGCGCACGCGCGAGCTCGGCGAACTCGACGCCAGAAGCCAGGCGAACTTCGGGGCCGCGATCATGTGCGCGATCGCGTTTGGCGCGACCATTGGCGGCATGGGCTCGCCGATCGGAACCGCGCCCAACGCGCTGTTCTTCTCCAGCTATGAGCCGCTGGTCGAGCAGGGCGCCCGGCCGGTTTCGTTCTTGCTGTGGCTGCTCGCGTTTGCACCGTTCGCCGTGCTGCTGTCGCTGCTCGCGAGCCAGATTCTTGCGCGCGTCGCGTTGCCGCTGCCGGGGCGCCGGTTTGAGAAGGGCGACGAACTGCTGCATGAAGCCCGCACATTGCCGCGCTGGACGCGTGCCGAGCGGCGCACCGCTCTGCTGTTTGGCGTGGCGGTGCTGCTGTGGACGACCCGTGGCGATCTGCCGCTCAGCGAGGAGCTGGTGGTGCGCGGTTGGGCCCACTACTTGGTGCCGCCCGGAGCCTCGGACCGCTTTCTGGGGGATGGTTCGGTGGCCGTGCTCGTTGCGATCCTGGCGTTTTTGATCCCGACGGGCGAGCGCCGTGAGGATGGCCACAAGGACCGGCTTTGCGATTGGGAAACGGCGCGACGCATGCCGTTTGATCTGCTCCTGCTGCTCGGCGGCGGCATTGCGATGGCGCAGGCGTTTGGCCCGACGGGTCTTTCGGCCGCTTTCGGCGAGCTGCTGCGGCCGCTCATCGGCAGCATGCATCCGGTGGCGCTGATCCTGACGCTGATCGTCGCCGTGTCGCTGCTATCGGAGGTTGCCAGCAACACCGCCGTTGCCACGCTCGCGCTGCCGATCGTGCGCGAGGGCGCATTGGCCGCCGGCCTCGATCCGCTCGTGCTGATGCTGCCCGTGGTCATTGGCGCATCGTGTAGCTTCATGCTGCCGATCTCGACGCCACCGAATACCATTGTGTTTGCATCGCGCCAGATCCGCTTCGGGCAGATGGCGCGTGCAGGCGTCGGGCTCAATCTGCTTGCGGCGCTGGTGCTGCTGCCGGTGCTGTGGTTCTGGGCGCTGCCGCTGCTCGGGGTCGATACCGCGGCGTTGCTGCTGCGCACCGCCAAGTAGCAGGCCGGAAGGCGGATCGATCGCCCCGAGAACTCCGAATGACTTTGACTGCCTCCGAAGACCTCCAGCACCCGCAGCCTACGGCCGAGCGCGCGCCTCGCCGGCACGCGCTGTTGGCGTGGCTCGGCACGTTGTTGCTGATGGCGTCCGTGGCCCACGGCAGCTTCGAGACGACCGACTCTGGCTTTACGATGCACGCGGCTCGGTCCATCTGGCTGCGTGGCGACAGCGCGTTGCGCACGGAGCCCGAAGGAGGCCAGCTGCTGGGCGAGCAGCTGGGCGCCGCTTTCATCAAGCACTGGCAGGCCCAAGGTGCGCGCAGCAACGGCAAGGTCGGGCAAAACGGCTTGGCCTACGTGTGGTTTCCGATGGGGCACGTCTTCTTGATGGTGCCCTTCGTTGCGCTGGGCGAGCAGCTGCGCCCGCTCCTGCCGGATGCGGATCAGCGCCTGCGCGCGGCGAGCGGGAGCTTTGCGCAAACTGCGGTGCACGGCGAGCCGGCCGTGACGCAGGGCCTGATATCCTTGCTGGTGCCGGGGCTGTGTTTCGCGACGTCGATCCTGCTGCTGTTTTGGCTGGCGCGCGTGCTCGGTGCGAGTGGCCGCGACGCAACGTGTTCGGCGCTGGCGATCGGCTTTGCGAGCCAGGCGTTTGCCGTCGGGCGCGAGCAGCTTTCCGATGGCCCTGGGCTGATGCTGTTGCTGTTGGCCCTTCTGCCGACCGTGCGGCTCTATTTGGCGAATCGAGGCGGCGCAACGGGCGTTTTGGCGGCTGGCCTAGCGGGAACGTCGACCGGCATGTCCGCAGGCGATGCGCGCCTCGCTTTTTCCGCGGGCACGTGGTCGGGGCTCGCGGTGCTCATGCGCTACCAGACGGCGTTTGCCGTGATCGCCTTTGCAGCGATCGTGGTGGTCGCCAGCAGGCGGCGCCGCAGCTACCGGCCGATCGGACTGTTTGTGCTCGGCGGCGCGCCGTGGCTACTGCTGTTTTTGGCCACCAACTACCTGCGCTTCGGCAACCCGCTTGATACGGGCTATCCCGAGATCGGCGACTGGTTCCAGTCGTCGCCGGTCGCCGGCATGGGCAAGCTGCTGTTCGCCGCGGGGCGCGGCATCCTGTGGCTGTCGCCGCTGCTGTGGCTTGGCCTGCCGGCGGCCGCGCGCCGCATCGAGCTGCGCTGGCTGGCGTGGCTGCTGTTGTTGACCCCGCTGCTGATCTTCATGACGGCCAACGGCTGGCAGGGTGGCCAGGCGTGGGCGATCCGCTACGTGACCCCTGGCGTTGTTGCGCTGCTGGCGATCGCGCTGCCGCAAAGCACGCCGTGGCGTCGCTGGCCCAAGCTGTGGCTCGCGCTCGTCGCGGCCGGTGCCGCGGTCAGCCTGACCAGCGTGGTTGCGCCGGTGCGCGGGCAGATCCAGCTGATGGACCAAGCGCTTCGCGCCGACGAAGCGCATGCCATCGCAGCGGGCGAGAAGAGACCGGAAGCACGCGCGCTCGACACTGCGGATGTCGGCGGCTGGCAGCCGCGCTACTCGCCGCTGTACCGCAACTGGCTCTACGCGTGGCACTCGCTGGGGGACTTCGAAGACGAGCAGGGCCGGCCCCTGCACGACGGCAAGCACGGCACCGAGCTGGTCTACGGCACCGCGCCCGCGGATCCGAGTCAGATGTTTGCCCCCAGGCACTGGACGGACCGCAGCTTCCGGCATCTTTGGTGGCGATTCTGGGGCGACCTCTACGGAGTGTCCGGCTTGCTGCTGGTGGCCCCCGTCCTGCTGCTGGGCATGTTGCTGTCCTGGTTTGGCTGGCGCGGCCTCGCCAAGCGAATCTGAGGAGCAGCGAGCAGCGGGAACGCTGCGGAGGGCAGCGGGAACGCTGCGGAGGAGAAGCGGAGACGCGACGGTGAGGCCGGCCGGCGCGAACAGCGAAGGCGGGCCTGTCGGTCGGAGGCGAGCGGGCCCCGGACCCGAGCGAACGCAGACCTTCCCGAGCCGACAACGGCAGGCCACGCGCACCGGCGGCCGGCCGGCCGGGAGCGGTGGGTTTCTCGACAGATGAGATCCTCGACGGCGCTTGCACCGTCGGTAGCAGCTACGCGGGCCGCTCGCCCCGTTTTGTCGCCCTGCAGGCCGCCCGGCAGTCTGGCGACTGTGGGTAAAGGAATCATGCCGGTAGTGCCGATGGCAGGGGGGCGTCCGCGAGTTGGGCGTTTCGTCCTCCCTGTGTCGTCACCGACTATCGCACGATCGCCATGCTGTTTCTGACCACGCAGTTGCCGCCGCCGCACCCGCACCCGAGGCCCCTTCCCGAACGTGCTGCCGCACCGAGTCGCTCCGAGCCATCGGTGCTGTGCTTGCTGTTGGCCTTGGCGTTTTTTGGCCTGCTGGATTCGCTGCGCGCGATGCCGGCGGCGCAGGCCGTCTCGTCGGCGCAGGCGCCGCCAGCAAACGGCCCGAACAAGTTCGATCGGGTGAAGCTCAAAAACGGCGATTCGCTCGTCGGCAGGATCACGGCCGACCTCGATGGCTACGTAGAGATGGAGCTCGAAGCGGGCGCCACGATCGGCGTCAGCCGCGCGCTGGTCGCCAGCGTCGAACGCAACGTTGTCGAGGCTGCCAAGCGGGCGGCCGTCGTGCGGCCGCAAAGCCAGTGGTTTGTGCTGCACGACGCAGATGGTGAGTCGGTTGGCTGGCTGCACACGTCGGTTACGACGTCCGACAACGGCTCGTTTGCGGTCAACGAGGAATACGAATTCCACAACGGCGCGCGCCGCTACCAGATCACCAGCCAGTGCACTGCCGATGCGGCCGGGCACGGCCAGTCGTGCTACTACCGCGAACGAGTCAGCGTGCCCAAGCACGCCCGCCACCACTCGGCCGACGACGACAACATGGCGTCCGCGGATCGGATCGAAGACGAGCGCATCGTCGAGGCGACCGCGAACGGCGAAGTGCTCGCCGTGCAGCGCCTCGATGGCCGCGGTCGCACCGACCGCGAACTGCCGTGGAGTGGGGATGCGACCTTTCCGCTGTTGGCGCGCACGCTCGCGCGTCAGTCGGCAGACGTTGTGGGCCCCGTGCGCATGTTTGACCCAGCACACGAACAGCTTGTCGTGCGCAGCTTTGACGGCACCGGTGTCCGTCAGATGGTGCTCGATGGCGAGCGGCGTCGCGTCAGCGTTGTCGCGGAGTTCGGCGATCGGGCGGGCCAAGGCGACGGCCGACCGTCGCTCGGCAACCGGGAGTGGGTCGACGCCAACTTGCGCACCGTGCGCCGCGAGCTGGCGGGCCCGTCGCTGGTAGCTGTCCCAAGCAGTGCGTCGACCGCGCGCAGTTCGGTCGGCGTGCACCAGATCGACAGTGCCATCGTCGCCGAAGTGGAAGGGCGCTTTGGCCTGTGGATTCCGAATCCTGCGTGGCAGTCCGTCGAGCCGCTGCCGCCTGGCCACCTGCAGCTCGCCTGTGCGGCACACGATGCCGAGGTGCGGCTGATGCTGCTTGAGCACATGGACGCGGGTACGCAGCTGTCGACCGCTGCGGACGCGATTGCGAACTGGTTTGTGCTGATGCACCCGGAGCTGAAAATCGATAGCCGGCGTCCTGTGCAGGTGCGCGGCCGCGATGCACTGCGACTCTCGGCGAGCGATCGCCGCAACCGCCAGAAGGCCACGCTCGACGTGCTGCCGTTTGAGGACAGTTTTCTCGTGCTCGTATGCCGCGCCGAGCGCACGGCATGGCAAGAACTGGCCGAGGACTTTGCCTTTGTCCGTCGCACGATCGAACTCGATGCGGCTGCATTGACACCCGAGCGGCAGGGGCCGCTCAGCGAGCGCCGCGGTGGCCGCATGCGCCCCAAGGTCGGTCCGATTCCTGCGCCTACGCCGGCTCCGCGTGTTGCCAGACAGGACGCACCCGCCGCCAATGTGCGGATCCCGAAGTAGCGCCGCGCCATCTGGTGGCCCGGCCGCTACGAGTGCAGCCTTTCCGCATCGAGGCCGCGCAGCGAGGCAGCCTGGAGAATGTCGACGTCGGCGACGGACTCCCGATCGTTGAGGTCTGCCAGCGTGCGCGCGACCCGGAGCAAGCGAACCCGGCCGCGCGGACTCTGCTGGTGCCTCTCCAGCACTTCGTCGACTAGCTGCAGGGCGTCGTCCGGCAGGTCGCAGGCGCGCAGCAGCGCTTCGCCCTCCAGCCGCGCATTGGGCACAAACTTCCGGACGTGCTGCGCATCGTCCGAGGGGCCCTGCAAGCCGCCCGGCGGTATCCCATGCGTCGCTTGGCGGTGCTGCTGCCGCCGGTGCGCAGCCAGAACGCGCGCTCGCAGTGCTGCCGAAGTGCCGCCGGGCTCGACCGGGCCCCGGAGCTCCACGGGGCTCAGTGCCGGGACCTCTAGACGCAGATCGAGGCGGTCGAGCAGCGGGCCTGAGAGCCGGTTGCGGTAGCGAGCCTGAGCTGCTGGCGTGCAGATGCAGGGACGGTGACGGTGTCCGAGGAAGCCGCATGGGCACGGGTTGCGCGCGGCGGCGAGCAGGAACCTGGCCGGCATGGTTACCGTCGCATGGGCCCTGCCGACCGTCACGGTGCCGTCCTCGAGCGGTTGACGCATCGCTTCGAGAACATCGCGGCGGAACTCCGGCAGCTCGTCGAGGAACAGGACACCATGGTGCGCCAGCGTGACCTCGCCGGGCCGCACGTAGGTGCCGCCGCCGAGCAGGCTGGCGGCGCTGCTGGTGTGGTGCGGCGCCCGCATGGGCCGCGCGCGCACATGGGGCGGGACCTTCGGCGGCACTGGCAGACCTGCGGCGGCGTGCACCTGCAGGATCTCGAGCGTCTCCTGGTCGGTAGGAGGTGGCAGGATGCCCGGCAGCCGACGGATCATCGCGCTTTTGCCGGTGCCGGGTGGTCCGGTAAACAGCAGGTTGTGGCCGCCGGCCGCCGCTACGGCAAGCGCGAGCTTTGGCGTGTGGTGGCCGCGGATGTCGCCGAGATCCGCGCACGCCGCAACGCTCGCCGATCCGCCGCCACCTGGCTCGCTGTGGGGCAGGTCTGCGTTGACGAAGCCCGTCTCTGCAGGGCTCGTTGCCGCTGGGGTGGTTGCGGTGAGGCCTGCTTCTGCTGCTGCTGGGTCCGCTGCCGCTGGGCCCGCATCTGCGACCTCGCTGTCGAGCGGGTCGGTGACGACTTGGCCTGTGTGGCACCGGCCCGCGCCTGCCTGCTCGGAAGCGGTCGGCGCAATTTGATCCGGTGCCCCGCTGGCGAGCCACGCGACTGCCTCGGCCAACGTCTTGGCTGCGAATAGCCGGAGTCCGTCCACCACGCGGCATGTGCCGGCATCCGCAGGGCTGCAGACCATGGCGTGCGCATGCTGTTGGCGCGCGGCGATCGCGACGCTGACCGCGCCGCGCGCCGGCAGGACATCGCCGCAGAGGCTGATCTCGCCGAATGCGAACAGGCCGCTCGCCAGCTCCGGATCGTACAGCCCGGCGGCACCCGCGAGGGCCAACGCCAGCGGCAGGTCGAAGCCGCTGCCCTGCTTTTTGAGCGACGCGGGCGCGAAGTTGACCGTCGTGACGCCGCGTGGTGGCGGCAGCTCGAGCGCGAAGAAGGCCTGCAGCACGCGGTGATAGGCCTCGCGCACGCACGCGTCGACGAGGCCGAGCAGTCGCGGCGTGCCGTCGCTGGCGTGGCGCGCGGTCGCTTCGACAAAGACCGGAATCGCGTCCACTCCTTGCACCATGCCGCAGCCAATCGTGATCGTCGGGGTCCGCACACCTGTCAGTGGCTCGAACCGCGCAGCGGTTGCATGCAATCGCCCAAATCGCGCTACGGGCGGCCAGGCGCCGCCGCCGCTGCTGCCACTGCTACTGCCACTGCCACTACCAGTCGGCGGCCGCCGCCCGTGCCGCGCGTTCGGCGAGGTCACGGCAGAGCTTCCGCGCATCGGCGAGGGTCAAGTCGGGAACGCGGGTGGGGGATCCGCCGGCGACGTAGACGGTGACCTCGGCCAGGCCCAGCAGCTGGTCGAGCACGCCCTGGCGCACGACCACGGCCTGCACCTTGGCCGTCGGCACGGTCGCGAACGTGCGGCCGAGGATGCCGTGCTGCAGGGCGAAGAAGTCTTCGCCGCGCGCCCAGCCAAGGTTGCGCCAGATCAATACGCCAAGCACCGCCCAGATCGGCACGAGCAGCAGCGCAAACAGGCTCAATGGCCCGAGCCGCCACCAGGTCGCCGCGATCGCGACCGCGGCCAGCACGGCGCCGTTCCACGCGGTGCGGATCACGAGCTTCTTGGAGCCGCCGTGCCAGGTGAAGGTGGTGCGTTCGATGCCCGGCAGCAGCGCCGGCAGCATGCCGTGCGCGTGTTCGCTGCGCGTCAGCGGCACAATGACGTCCCAGCCGCCGTTGCTGTCCTGGCCGTCCGTCCGGCTGCCGCCGGCGGAGTCAGCCTTGACGACGGCGAAGCCGCAGAGCCGTCGCAGCCACGACTGCTCGATCGTGACGCGCTGGACGCGGGCCCGTGGCAGCGTTTTCTGGCGCGTGGTCAGCAAGCCGTAGCGGCGCTGCAGGACATCGCCGCGCAGCAGCAGCGTGAAGCCGTGGAACTGCACGAGGTTGCCGAGCGTCGACGTGATGACGCCAAACGCCATGACCAGTGAAAGCAGGCCTGCGAGCACACCAAACAGAACCACCGGCGACAGCGAGGCCAACCAGCGCTGCGCCGATTCGGCCAGGCCCGTCAGTTCGCCGAGAAAGCCGAGCTCTTCGGCGAGCTGATAGGCGGCGAAGCCCGTGACCGCAATGGCCCCGAAGCGCAGGTCGGTCACACCGCGCAGCACCAGCTCGCCGGTCTTGCTGGCGTGCACAAGCCATTCGGGAGCGGCGTGATCTGGGGTCGACGAGCCGCCCTCGATGGTCGTGCGCTCGGACGCTGGCCCCTCGCCGCCCTCGCTTCCGTCGCCCGCGCCGAGCGCCCGTGCCGCCGCTGCCGGCCGCGCCGCGAGCAGCACTTCGCGCAGGTGTTCGGCGTCGCTGCGCGATAGCGCATCGAGGCGCGCTTCGACGCCGCGCCCGGAAGCCGTTTCGACCATGACAACCGAAAGGCCGAGCGCGCGCCGCAGCAGCGTCGACTCGAAGCCGAGGTCTTGGATGCGATCGAGCGGGATGCGGCGTTCTTGGCGGTGGAGAAGACCTTCGCGGATGCGCAGCTCTTCGGCCGTCAGCGTGTATTCGAGCGTCAGGTAGCGCACGACCGCGTAGCCGAGCTGCATGACAAAAAGCACCAGCGCCGCGACCAGAAACCACGGCTCGACGACGACGCCGAGCAGCAGTGGAAACGCGACCTGTCGCACGGCGTCAAGCAGCCGCAGCAGCAGAATGGCCGGGTGCAGGTGGCCGCGGGCGAGCACGGCGGCGTCGTCCGGCAGAGGACCAGCGTCTGCAATCGGCACAGCGTCCGCGTTGGGCACACGGTCCGCGTTGGCTACACCGTCCGCGTTGGCTACACCGTCCGTCATGGGCTCAGAGTCGTCCGTCACCGCGCATCTGCACGATTCGATCGCGCAGCTCCGTCGCTCGTTGGATGGCTAGCCCGGGCACGCGGAATGCGGAACCCTCGTTGCCGGCGGTAAAGACGACCAGCGTGGCCAAGCCGAACAGGCGTTCGATCGGGCCGCGCGAAAGGTCGACGTGCTGCATGCGGCGAACGGGCACCGATCGCTCTTCGACAAACAGGATGCCGTAGCGCATCAGCAGCAGGTCGCCAACGAAGCCGTAGCGCCAGCGGGCGTAGTTGAGCGGCGGCACAAGCAGCGTCAGCAGCACCAGGCCTGAGCACAGGCCGATCAAGGCGTAGTCCAAAGCCGGATACCACTCCTGAAGGGCTTCCTGTTCGGCGAGCCACGGCCGCAGCAGAAAGAACAGCAGGGATGTGACGACGGCGGTCGTCAGCAGGTCGCCGAGCAGCCAATACGGCACGACGCGCGCCGCGAGGCGCTCTGGCGGTTGGTTGGGCACGGCAATGGCGCTCATGGGACGAGCGTGCCGGGCCGACAAGGCGGGCGCAACCAGCTTGGGAGGGATCTCGTCGGCTTGCGTCGCTTGCGGGCGGCGGTTCCAGCGTGCGTCGCGGGCCCCCGTCGGCGACGATCGCGGCATGAGCAGCGTTTTGAACATGCGGTTGTCCAGAGCCGTCGCGTTGTGGTTCGCGGCGCTGGCCTTGTCGTCGCTGGCTCGATCCCAGCAGGTTCGGTCCGGGCAGGTCCCCACCCCGCAGGCCACACCCGAGCGGGTCGAGCTCGTCGAACGGATTGCCCAGCGACTCAAGGCCAAGCTTGCGACCGACAAGATTCCCGGGCTTTCGTGCGCGATTGCGGTTGGCGAAGAGGTCGTGTTCGCCCGCGGCTTTGGCGTCAGCGATCTGGAAAACGACGTCGCCGCCACCGAGCACACGGTCTATCGGCTGGCGTCGATCAGCAAGCCGATCACGGCGGTACTCGCGATGCAGCTTGTTGAGGCGGGGGTGCTCGACCTCGATGTGCCGGTGCATACGCTGGTCCGCGGCTGGCCCGAGAAACGCTGGCCGGTCTCGACCCGGCAGCTGCTTGGCCACCTCGGCGGGGTGCGGCACTACAAACTTGGCGAAGGCGAAAGCGTGCGTCGCTACCCAAACCAGTCCGCGGCGCTGGCGCGCTTTGCCGACGACGCCCTGCTGCACGCGCCCGGCACGCGCTTTCGCTACTCGACGTATGGCTTCAACCTCGCGGCAGCCGTGCTGGAAGCGCGCACGGGCGAGAGCTTTGCCGAGCTGGTTCGCAAGCGTGTCTCTCTGCCAAGTGGTGCAGCCTCGCTGCAGGACGACGACCAGCGCCGTCTCATCAAGCATCGCGCCCAGGGCTATCGGAGGTTCGGCCGGGAACTTGGCAACAGCGGTTTGATGGACAGCAGCTACAAGCTCGGCGGCGGCGGTTTGTGCGCGTCGTCTCTCGACCTGCTGAAATTTGCCCAGGCGTTGCTCGCCGGCAAGCTGCTGCCGCCCGAGCGCCTGGCGGAAATGTGGACCATCGGGCGCGATGCGTCCGGCAAGCAGACTGGCTATGGCCTTGGCTTTGCGGTCAGCTCCCGCGAAGGCGTGCGCACCGTGACGCACGCCGGCGCCCAGTCGCGTGTCAGCACCATGCTCGCGACGCTGCCCGATGCGCGCATCGCCGTAGTGCTCATGTGCAACCTCGAGCAGGTAAAGCTATCAAAGCTGGCGACCGATCTCGCCTTTGAGGTCCGGTCAAACGCCGGCAAGCAGTCAAACGACGGCAAGCAGTCAAACGACGGCAACCTAGCGGGACGGAACGGAGGCGAACGATGACTCGAAAGTTTTGGAGCGTGCTCGGCAACTCGCAGAAGCTCGACGGCGGGGCCATGTTCGGCAATGCGCCGAAAGCCATGTGGCAGCGATGGGCGCCCGCCGACGATCACAATCGCATCGACCTTGCGTGTCGCTGCCTGGTCGTGCGCGACGGCGACCGCACGATCTTGTTCGAAGCCGGGATCGGTGCGTTCTTTCCGCCGGACTTGCGCAGCCGCTTTGGCGTGCAGGAAAGCGAACACGTGCTGCTGGCGAGCCTCGCGTCGATCGGCGTTGCGCCCGACGATGTCGACGTGGTCGTGCTGTCGCATCTGCACTTTGACCATGCCGGCGGCGTGCTTGCCGAACACCTGGACGGACGCGCTCCGGAGCTTGTGTTTGCCAACGCACAGTATGTTGTCGGCGAAGAAGCGTTCTGCCGCGCGGAGGCGCCGCACCCGCGCGATCGCAAGAGTTTCATCCCCGAGCTGCAGCCGCTGCTGCTCGCCACCGGTCGCGTCGAGAAGGTGTCGGGCGAGCGCAGCGAAGTGCTCGGCGACGGCTACCGCATGCACCGCAGCGACGGCCATACGCCCGGCATGCTGCTGACGGAGATCGCTAGCGACGATGGCCCGCTGCTGTTTTGTGCCGACCTGATTCCCGGTGTGCCGTGGGTGCGGCGCGCGATCACGATGGGCTACGACCGCTTCCCGGAGCAGCTGATTGACGAAAAGGCGTCGCTGCTCGACGACCTGCAGGCGCGCGGCGGCCGGCTCTTCTTTACGCATGATCCTGCCGTTGCCGCTTGCCGGCTCGAACGCGATGCGCGCGGCCACGTCGCGGCGACGGCGCTGCAGGCGGAGTTGGTGGGCGCGGGCGATTCGCGCGCTCGCTGACGTCGTCCAGAGGGCGCTCAGTCAAGCAGTGCTTCGACGTCGCGCTGCATGTGCTCACTGCGCTGGCCGAGGATGGAGTTGGCTTCGACAGCCGCGCCCATCACGTCGCTGAGTTCGGCGGCGCTTCGCCGGATGGCATCGATCGAGGCTTCGGCGCTGTCGATTTGCTTGAGGCCGCGGCAGGCTTCGTCGTTGGCGCTTTGCGTGGTCGCGTCCAGTTCGGTGCTGCGGCTGCGCACGTTGTCGACGAGTTCTTCAATCCGGCGCGTTGCGTCGGCCGTGCGGGTGGCGAGTGCACGCACTTCGTCTGCGACGACGGCGAACCCCTTGCCGTGTTCGCCGGCGCGAGCTGCTTCTACCGCCGCATTGAGCGCCAGCAGGTTGGTCTGAAAGGCAACCGAGGAAATCGTCGCCGTCACCTCGGAGATGTGTTTGCCGCTGTCGACGAGCGCCGCGATGCTCGGCCGGCTCGCCTGCACGCGTTTGGCCAAGTCCTGCAGGTGCTGCACGGTCTCGGCGAGCACCTCGCCGCCGCTCTGGGCGTGCGCCTGGCTGGTGGCGCTGATCTCCTGCATCTGCTGCGCCTGCTGGGTGTTCTCCTCGATGCAGTTGCCGATGGTTTGGAACTGCTCGAGGATCGACCGCACGCGTTCGCTCGCCTGCCGGCGGGCTTCGGCGACTTTGTTGGCCTGCTCGCGGCGGGCGTCTTCAGCGGCTTGGTGCGCGTCCTCGGCGGCGATCAAGAGCTGGCAGCTGTGCCGCATCTCGCCGATCGACATGCGGCAGACCAGGATCAGTACGGCCACTTCGAACACGACATACATCGCGTGTTCGAGCACCCGAATGAGGTTCGGATCGGCGACGCCAAAGATCGACTCCGGCAACATCACGCCGCGCAGCAGGTGCTCGCCTGCAACGGTCACCATGCCGGTCAGCATGACTTTGCTGTCGCGGTAGGCGGCCAAGAACGCGAGGCCGACGAAGACCGAAAAGTGCGTTTCAATCCGGCCGCCGCAAAGGTGCACGAGCAGCGCACTGTTGAGCATGACGCTGACGGCGACGACATGCCGCGTCAGCGCGCGGCCGGCGTGCTGCTTGAGGAGTCGGACGACAAACAGCGTCGAGCCGCCGCTGATCAAGAGCGACGCGATCAGGTGCTCGTGGAGCTGGTAGTCTGAGCCTTGCCAGGCGTAGGGGGCGTAGGTCCACGCCAGCAGCATGCAGGTCGCCGTCAGTGCGCCGAGCAGCATGGCCATGCCCCGATCGACGCGCGCGCAGAGACTCGCGAAGGCAGCTTCAAAGCGTGCGACACATCGACCGTCGCGGCGGCTGGCGGTGAGTGAGCTCATCGAAGGCCTCCTTCGAGCGGCCGGCGCGGTAGGCAATCGGCACAGTTGGCGTGCGTCGACTGCAGGGCGCAGCCAAACACCGGGTATTGGACGTCGAGGGCTTGGCCGGGCGGCGAGGACTTCCCTTGTGAAGGCGATTCGTCGGCGGCGGTCAGCACGGCCAGCAGTCGGTCCGCGCCCGGGCTGTCGCCTGCATGGCCACGCGACGCGGTGACACCGCCCTCGAAGCGCAGCGGGCGAGAGTCGGACGCCGCGGTCTCGGCTGTGCCGTAGAGTGCGACGTGGCCCGAAGTCCTCATGCCGAGCATGGCGCTCAGCTCGCCGTCGCGGTCCTCGAGCCAGAGGGTTGGCGAGATCTCGTCAAACCGCACGTGCTCCGTTTCGCCGCGATGGCGCCACGCTTTGGGCCGCAGCGTCGGCAGATACGCAAGCAGGCAGATGAGCGGGGTGGGCCTGCGGGCATCTGCGCGCGCCCGAGCAAGCACTCGTTCGAGTTCGTCGAGTGTGGTTGCGAGGCACGGGCACTGTGGGTGCGCCGCCACCAGGAGGATCTCGGTATCGGCTGCTAGGAGCGGCGCGTCGATCTGCTCCGTCGCAAGCTCGGAGCCGCATGCGGCAGCGATGCGAGCCGCGACGGCTTGTGGCAGCCGTTTTGCTATATGGGCCGCAGCTCCGGGCTGCGTGGCGTGGGCTGTCATCATCCACATGCCGAGCGCGCAAGCTCCAAGCCAGCTAAGCATTGTTAGCTTCGGGGGGCGCGGCGGAAGTGGTGGCGCGGTCATGGGGCTAGGATCGAGACTCCGGCGCATGATGCTGAACGGGTACAAACCCCATAAGGGTCATCGCGCGGCGGCTCATGTTCGGTGCGGTGCGGCAAGCTGCCGGCGGGACGGGCAGTTGCGACCCACGGCGGGCGCGCCGCTGCAGGCAGATGATTTGGCCCCGTTCGGCGGACCGATCGCGAACCTAGGAAAAGCCCTTTGCGGGGGTGGCAAAGGCGAGCCCGGGCGACAGAATGCGCTCGCATGTCCAACGGCGACAAGGTCCGCGCTCACCTCAAACCACGCGAGGCGGGGGGGGGCGGCGGCCACGATCACGCCGGCTGCGATTTGACCTATGACATCGATCGGACGAGCAGGAAGCTTACGGTTCGGTCGGAGCTGCTCAGCCGCAACGCTACTTTTTCTCGCCTGGAAGCCTATTCTCCTCTCGCCACCGTCGGACACCGCACCGGTGAACGAAGACGAATCCATCATGAGCAACTCGCCGCATTCGGACACCACAACTGCTGGCCTGCGCATCCAGGCCGCGGCTGAATACCTACCGCAGGAGATCCTGCCGCAGGAGTTCCACGAGCCGGGGCAGGACGCGCAGCAGAGCTTCGTGTTTCGCTACAAGATCTCCATGAGCAACGTGGGCGAGCAATCCGCCAAGCTGCTTTCCCGTCACTGGGTCATCGTCGATGCAGACGGTCGCCGTGAAGAAGTCCGTGGCCGCGGAGTGGTAGGCGAATCGCCATTGCTCGCAGTTGGCGATAGCTACAGCTACGTCAGCTACTGTCCGCTGGCGACTTCGTGGGGCACGATGGAGGGCAGCTACACGTTTGAGCGCGACGATGGCTCGCGCTTCGATGTCGCGATCGGGCGCTTCTTCTTGGTGCCAACGGCGCCGCCGCTGAAGCTCGAGTCGCCGTCCGCGTAGCGCGGTCCGAGAGGCGCTGGCTCCACGAGACACGCACGCCCGGCGGGGTTGCGGGCCCGAGAGCGCCTGAGAAGTGGCGCCGATCGCTGGCGGGAGCTAGTTTGCGCTCGTGGCCCGAATCCTCCTTGGTGAACCTGATCTCTCCCTTGCCACGCTGGTCCAACTCAGCGCCGGCGGTAGCAAGCTTCGCATCGCACTTGGCGACGACAGCAAGCAGCGCGTGCGCGCCTGCCGCGACATGGTGGATCGAGCGGTTGCGACGGGGGCGACCATGTATGGCATCAACACGGGGTTCGGCAAACTGGCCGGGGTCCGCATCGCCGATGAGCAGCTGTCGCAGCTGCAAAAAAACCTGCTGCTGAGCCATGCCACGGGCGTCGGCAAGCCGCTCACTTTGCCGCAGTCGCGCCTCGCGTTTGCGCTTCGCATCCACAACCTCTCGCTCGGACATTCGGGGGTTCGGCAGAAGCTGATCGACCAGGCGTTGGCGCTGTGGAACGCCGACATGATCCCGGTGATTCCGCGGCAGGGGTCGGTGGGGGCTTCCGGCGATTTGGCGCCGTTGAGCCACATGGCGCTGCCGCTGATTGGCTTCGGCGAAGTGCACCACGAAGGCCGCGTGATCGCGGGGGCGACGGCACTCAAGAAGCTCAAGCGCAAGCCGCTCGATCTGGCCGAAAAGGAAGGGCTCGCGCTCATCAACGGCACCCAAATCATGACGGCGATTGGCTGCCTTGCGACGGCAGAAGCCATGCAGCTCTGTCGTGTCGCAGACATCACGTGCGCGATGACCGTTGAGGCGCTGCGTGGCAGCGAGAGCCCGTTTGATCCGCGCGTGCACGAAGTGCGTCCGCACGAAGGCCAGCGGGCGACTGCGGCCAATCTGCGCTCGCTGCTCGAAGCCAGCGAGATCATGGTGAGCCACCAGAAATGCGAAAAGGTCCAGGATGCCTATTCGCTCCGCTGTGCGCCGCAGGTGCACGGCGCCGCCAAGGATGGGGTTCGCTATGCGCTCGACGTGTTGGTCACCGAAGCCAACTCCGTGACCGACAACCCGCTCGTCTTCAAGGGGCGCCGCGGCAAGAGCGACATCATCAGCGCCGGCAACTTTCATGGCCAGCCGGTCAGCCAGGCTATGGACTTCCTCGCGATCGCGGTCAGCACCCTGGCCAACATCAGCGAGCGCCGCATCGAGCAGTTGGTCAATCCCGACATCTCCGGGCTGCCCCCATTCTTGGCCAAAAACCCCGGCGTCGAGTCCGGCTTCATGATCCCGCAGGTGGTGGCGGCGTCGCTCGCGAGCGAGAACAAGACGTTCTCCCATCCGGCCAGCGTCGACACGATTCCAACCAGCGCCAACCGCGAAGACCACGTCTCGATGGGCGTGACGGCCGCGCGCCACGCCCAGCGCTGTGTTGAAAACACCGCCAAGGTGCTCGGCATCGAGGTTCTTTGTGCGGCCCAGGGCTTGGACCTGGGCGAAAAGCTCAAGCCTGGGGCGGGCGTCGACGCCGCCTATCGCGCGCTCCGCAAGCGTGTCGCAGGTCTTGACGGCGACCGCTTTCTCGCGCCGGACCTGGCCGAAGCGGAGCGCTGCGTGCGGGATGGCACGTTGGTCGCTGCGGTCGAGAAAAAGATCGGCCCGCTGGCGGTCTGAGCCGGCTCCGGGCTCCGGGCTCCGGGCTCCTGCGGCCGACGCCGCTGCCGCCGTCCGGCCGTTTTGGCCCGCGGTGCTGCCGGCGCCGTCTTGGTATTGCGCGTATCGAGCCAGCACGTCAACCTAATGGCATGACCGCAACCGGTTCGTCTACCTATCGTGCGCCGCGCGGCACGACGCTGACCTGCGCCAACTGGCAGATCGAAGCTGCCTACCGCATGATCCAAAACAACCTCGATCCAGAGGTTGCCGAGGATCCCGAAAAGCTGATCGTCTACGGCGGTCTGGGCAAGGCGGCGCGCAACCCCGAAGCGCTGCAGAAGATCCTCGCCACGCTTCGCCGTCTGCAGCCAGACGAGACCATGCTGGTGCAGTCCGGCAAGTGCGTCGGCGTCTTCAAGACGCACGAGGACGCGCCGCGGGTGCTGATCGCCAACAGCAACCTGGTCGGCGACTGGGCCAACTGGGACGAGTTTCGCCGGCTGGATGAGCTCGGCCTGATCATGTATGGCCAGATGACCGCCGGCAGCTGGATCTACATCGGCAGCCAGGGAATCGTCCAGGGCACCTACGAGACGTTTGTGGCGGCCGGCAAGAAGCACTTCGGCTCCGACCTCAAGGGCAAGCTTGTCGTCACCGCCGGGCTCGGCGGCATGGGCGGGGCCCAGCCGCTCGCGATCACGATGGCCGGTGGCGTTTGCGTCGCGGCCGATGTCGAAGGATGGCGGATCGACAAGCGCCTCGAGACGAAGTATCTCGACGAGCGCATCGACGATCCCAAGGCGGCGATCCGCCGCGCGCAGGAAAAAGCGGCGGCCGGTGAGCCGTGGTCGATTGGCGTCTGCTGCAACGCCACAACCCTGCTCGAGAGCATTCGCGACGACGGCGTGGTTCCGGACATGCTGACCGACCAGACGTCGGCGCACGACATGCTGATTGGCTACCTGCCGGACGGCATGACCGTCGAGCAGGCCAACGAGCTGCGCGAACGCGACGCCAAGAAGTATCTCGAGGAGTCTGGGCGCACGGTTGCCAAGCACGTCGCTCTGATGCTGGAGCTGCAGGAGAAGGGCGCGATCACCTTCGACTATGGCAACAACATCCGCACCGAGGCGCGCGAGCACGGCATTGCCGAGGCGTTCCGCATCAAGGGCTTCATCCCGGAGTATATCCGTCCGCTGTTTTGCCACGGCCGCGGCCCGTTCCGCTGGGTGGCGCTGAGCGGCGACCCGAAGGACATCGAGCGCACCGACGAGCTGGCGCTGGAGATGTTCGCCGACAACGAGCCGCTGGTGACGTGGATCCGCAAGGCAAAGGCGCAGATCGCTTGGCAGGGCCTGCCGTCGCGTATCCTGTGGCTTGGCTACGGCGAGCGCGCGCGGTTTGGTCTCGCGGTCAACGAGTTGATCGCCAAGGGAGAGATTTCGGCGCCGATCGTTTTTGGCCGGGATCACCTGGACTGCGGCTCCGTTGCGTCGCCCTACCGCGAGACCGAAGCGATGAAGGACGGCAGCGACATGATCGCGGACTGGCCGCTGCTCAACGCGATGCTCGCGGTTTCGAGCGGCGCCACGTGGGTTTCGCTGCACCATGGCGGTGGCGTGGGCATGGGCAAGTCGATCCACGCGGGTCAGGTCACGGTCGCCGACGGCACCGCCGCTGCCGCCGCGCGCATTCAGCGCGTCTTTACCTGCGATCCCGGTATGGGCATCGTCCGGCACGCGGACGCGGGCTACGAGTCCGCGCAGCAGTTTGCCAGCGACAACGACGTGGACCTCGGAGGCTGATCGTTGCGCGAGAATCGTCAAGTCGTCGTCATTGGCGGTGGTCCGGCCGGCGCCGCTGCAGCTGCGCGGCTTGGTCGCGGGGGCCACGATGTGCTGGTCGTCGAGAGCGAGCGCTTCCCGCGTTTTCACATCGGGGAATCGCTGCTGCCGCTCGGCAACTACGTGTTTGACGCGATCGGTTGTCGCGAAAAGATCGAGGCCGAGGGCTTCCACGCCAAGCGCGGCGCCCAGCTGCGCTCGTCGTGTGGTGCCGAGCGGGTTGTGTTCGACTTCGAAGAGCAGGGCATCCGCCCCGCGCGCACGGTGCAGGTGCACCGGGACCGCTTTGACCAGCTGTTGCTTGAGCACGCGCAGGCGTCTGGTGCGGAGCTGGTGCAGGCCAGGGTGCGTGACGTCGCGTTGGAAGACGGTGCCGC
This sequence comes from Planctomycetota bacterium, assembly GCA_045105235.1. Classification (GTDB taxonomy): domain Bacteria; phylum Planctomycetota; class UBA1135; order UBA1135; family UBA2386. The sequence goes on from JBGCDH010000129.1 coordinate 28,303, forward strand.
GAGCGGCGGCGGCGGCGTCAGGGTGCGGCTGCAGGGCCCCGAAGTGGGCGAGCGCATCATCCACGCCGATGCCGTCATCGATGCCAGCGGGCGCAGCGGCGTGCTGGCCAAGCAGCTGGGTGTGCGCTGCGCCGACCCGGATCTCAACAAGGCGTCCGTCCATGCGCACTTCGAAGACGTGCTGCGCGACGACGGCGAGCGCGGCGGCGATACCCGCATCGTCTGCTTGCCCGAGCTGGGCTGGCTGTGGTTGATTCCCCTCGGCGATCGCATCACCAGCGTCGGCGTGGTGATCGATATCGAGGCCTATCGCAAGCAAGCGAAGGGGGACCTCGGCGCGGTCTTTTGGCGCGCCATCCGGTCTTCGCCGCTGGCCACCGAGCTCTTGGGCGACGCCAAGCAAGCGACGCCGTTTCGTGCCGAAAGTGGCTTTAGCTACCGCGCGAGCGCCTACGCGGGAGACCGCTGGTTCTTGGCCGGGGACGCCGGGTCGTTCCTCGACCCCGTCTGGTCGACCGGCGTGCAGCTGGCGCTGCAGGGCGGCGTGGAGGCGGCGGATGCCGTTGTCGCTGGCTACTTGGGCGACCAGCCGCGGCCGGAACAGGCGATCCGGCGCTACGAGCGACGGGTGCGGCGGCGCTACCAGTTTGTGCGGCGCTTTGTCACCGGCTTCTACCAAGAGTCGGTGCGCGATCTGCTGTTTTCCCCGCGTCCCTACTTTGGCATCCACCGCGCCGTGACGCGTGTCCTGGCCGGAGGATTCGAGCTCGGCTGGCTCGATCGGCGGCGCATCGGCATGTTCTTCTTGCTGGCGCGGGTGCAGGCGCGGCTGCCGCTGGTGCCGCGCGTGGCCGCTGCCGAGGCCGCGGCGGCGAATGCGAATGCGAATGCGAATGCGACGGCCGTCGGCGCGAGCCGCCCCTCGGCTACGCGACCAAGCCAAGGCTCAGATGGCACTCTCGCAGCCGGCCGGGCGGCTGACGGCGGTGGCGGCGCGAGCCTGGCGGCGACCGCGAAGGCTGGCGAAGCGGTCTTGGAGCAATCGTGAGCGCTGTTCGTGCCGCGGCCGCGGCCGCGACCGCGCCCGCGACAGCTGCCTTTGCGCTTGGCGGGGCCTTTTCGCGTGCCGGTCGTTTTCGGGTTCCGAAGCTGTCGGCCATTGCGACGGTTTGGATGCTGCTGGCGGCGGCGACCGTGCTGGTTCGGGCGAGCGTGGCGCAGGAGCCGAGCGAGCCACCGGAATCCCAGCCGAGCCCTTCCGCCGAGCGCCCTGCTGCGAAGAGCCCTACCCGGAAGAGTGCGCCGGCAAAGGGACAGGAGCCAGCAGCGGCTGCCCAACCCCTCTCGGGAATGGCTCGCGCGCGCGGTCTCGCGGTCCTGCGCCGTCATGCGGAGCGCAGCCGCGGCGTCAAGGTCTTGGCGGCGGACTACGTGCAGCGGCGCACGACGAGCTTGCGCAAGCGGCCGCTGGTCAGCAGCGGTGCGTTCTTGTTTGCCAGCCAACCCGGCTGTGTGGTTTTTCGCGCCACCAAGCCGCGCGTGTCGACGGTGCGGTTGACGGCAACGAGCTACGAGGTCTTTCGGCCTTCACGCAAGCGCCTGGAGCGTTTTCGGCTCGACGCTCCGGAGCTGTCCGAGGGCTTGTTTGCGGCCCTTCGGGGCGACGCGCAACGGCTCGAGCGCGATTTTGAGCTTGTGGGGTGCACCAGTGTGGAGCTGCCAGCGAAACCCGCCCAAGAAGCTGGGTTGGCCGGCATCAAGAGTGGCGTGCGGCTGGTTCTTGTGCCCAAGGTTGCGGCGGTTCGCGAGCGCTTGCGGGACCTCGAACTGACGTTTGTCGGCGACGGCGAGCAGCTGCGGAGCATCGCCTACTGTGACCGAGCCGGGGATCGCGTCGAGATCGAGCTCCGCAAGCAGCGTCAGAATCCTGCCGACGCGCCGAGCGCCAAGCTTGCGGTTCCGGAAGGAACCCGCGTTTTGGAGCACGGTCCACGGGATCGGTAGCCTCGGCTTGGCGTTCCCGCATTCGCGGCCAAGCGGATGCGAGCAGCGCGGCTCAAAGTCGTCGAGCCCGAGCAGAACCTCGGCCTACGCTCTTGGCCCGGCATCCAATCTTGCGTAGCCTACTGGCGTCTTCGGGCGGTCATCCTGAAGACAGGCGCTGGATTCAGGCATTTGGGTCTAGCAGGTAGCGGTGGGGGTGCATCCCGGTCAGGCGAGTTCCTCGCGTGGGTGCGCCATTGCCGCGTCAAGCCGGTCGAATACCGGTGGAGGGCAGCATGAAGCAGAACGAACGTTTGTTGGTTTACGCGGTCACGGGCTTTCTCGCCCTGATCTTGATCATTGCCGTGGTCTTTGGCAGCGAGCCTGCCAACGCGGGCGGGAGTGGTGCCGCTGGCGCTGGCGGCACTGGCGCTGTCGGCACTGGCGCTGGCGGGAACGCCGCCAATGCTGGCGGCGGCAATCAGCCGCGCGGGCTCGATGAGCTGCTGGGTCGTTACGGTGTTGACAGCGATGGCGGCAATTCGCCGGCCAGCAGCAAGACGACCCGCCTGCCTTCGCCAAACGCCCTGGATCCTCGCAGCGAAGACCGTTCTGTCACCGAGCAGCCGCTGCGCGCCAAGCTGCCGGTCGCGGACGCCGTTCTCGTCGAGCGCACGCTCGGCCAGAGCCGTCGCGAGCGCATGGTGCGATGGGTGCCGGTCCGCCGCGGCGACTCGTGGACCTCGCTGGTGCTCCGCTGGTGCGGCAAGTCCGCCGGCTTCATCGACGAGGCTCGCCAGCTCAACGAGGAGACGAGCCAGCTGCGCGAAGGCTCCGAAGTCATGGTGCCATGGGTCGACGATGAGAAGCTCGCGGGCCGCATTCGTGCCGAGCGCGAGCGCACCCAGCCGCGGACGTTGATGCCGAATGCTGGTGCGCCAAATGCTGGCGTTTCGGTGGCTGGTCCGACGCCGACGAACTTGTCCGCGGGGCCTGCCGGAGCGTCGGCCGGCTCAAGCCTCTCAAGCCCCGGATTCGAAATGCCGGGACGTTCTGCCGCCGGTCCGGCTCAGCCAGCAGCCGGCCAGCCAGCAGCTGTTGTTGGCGGCAGCGAATACACGGTCGCCGGCGGTGACTCCCTGTGGCGCATCGCGGCCCGCAAGTATGGCGCCGGCCAAGCCGACCGCATGGTCCGCGCGATGAAGCAGCTCAACCCGGGTCTGACCGAGAAGATCAAGGTCGGCCAAAAGATCCAGCTGCCGGCGCAGTAAGAGCTGGCGGAGGTAAGCGCTGGCGGAGGTAAGCGCTGGCGGAGGTAAGAGCTGGCGGAGGCAACGGCTGGCGGAGGCAACGGCTGGCGGAGATTGCCGCTGGCGAAGGTTGCCGAGCGATCGACTCGCTGAGATTCGCGACCTGCTGGCGCAGCTGTTTGCGGAATCGCAAGAAATCAGCGCGCACGCAGGAGCGGGTTCTGCAGGAATGCAGGCTCTGCAGGAAGACCGTGCGGCCATGGCTTCCTGTTGAAAGATGCAGCGAGTCGGCGTCGTGGTGATCGTGATCCTCCTGGCCATCCTCGCCGCCAGCGTGATCCGGTAGCAGCCTAGTGTCGTGCCTCTGATATCGGGGGCATTCTGCGGGCGCGAAGACGCCTGTCGCGGCGATGCTGCTCGTGACAGAGCGTTGGCAAGGCCGTGATCTCGTTCCGCTTCTCCCCAGAACGATTCGTCCCCAGAACCAATAGCCAGCTGTGGGGCTACGCTCGCGCGATGTTCGCAGCGTCCCGCCGAAGTCTGTGGCCCGCGATGGTCGTCGTCGGTGTTGCCTGCAGTAGTTGCCAAGACGCGTCGGATGGCGCCCAGCGAATCAGAATGGACGATCGAGCTCCCGGTGTCGCACCTCTCTACGATACGTCTTCGCTGTCGCCGCGCGAGCAGGAGCGCGCAGCGCAGATGCGTGACCTGTACGGGTTCGCCTTTCCGGCCGAGCTCCTCCAATTCTGGCGTTGGCATCAGGGGCTGAGCCAAGCGCAGCAAGACGCCTTCGGTCGCACGCTCGGCCTGGCCCCGGTAGGGCCTTTTGATGTGCTCGCCGGCAAGTTCGACGGGGTGGAACTTGCCTATCCCGCGGTCTTGAACTGGCGTTTTGCAGGCGACCCTCCGGAGTTCGTGACGGTGTTTCTCGGCGAAGACGGCCGGCGGGTTGGGCTCTGGTTCGACGACCACAGGCGTCTGTCTCCCGTGGTGGCGAGCTACTACCGTGACGACCGCGAGATCACGGTCTGCGGTGACACGCTGTTTGGCGCGACGCGCCAATGGATGGCGTGGTGTGACGAGGGGTTGGTGGAGGTGATGGAGGACGACCCGGGCGAGAAGGACGAATACGCGGCGCGTCGCGCAGCGCTCGCGGACCTGCTCGCCTGTCTGCCGCCGAGCGAAAAGCGGGCGGCGCGGCCGCGGGCGCATGAGACGGGAGACGGGATCGGGGTTGCTCCCGCGGCGGTTGGTGGCGATGCCGCGACCGCAGCGCTCGTGCGAGGCAGGCGTTTGTGGACGGAGAACCCGCGCGAGGCGGGACCGCTGCTTGGCGAGGCCTACCGACTCGCAGACCGCCCGTTTTTGGCAAGGATCGTGTCGACGTATATGCAGCACCCGGATCTGCCGCGCGTGACCGTCTATGACATCGCGCCGGGGAGCTACTTTTCGCTCGCGGATGCGATGGCCAACCCGGCGCGCGTGCGCATCCTTGGCCTCGGCAACGCCGGCCTCAAGACGCTCCCGGATCTCAGCGCGCTGACAGGCTTGGCGGAACTGACCCTGCACGGCAACCAGCTCACCGACTTGCCTGCCTCACTCCTGGCCTGCAAGGGCCTGAAGCGGATCAACTTGTTCCGCAACCCGTTGGCGCGCGTGCCGGAGGTCTTGTATCAGCTGCCGGCGTTGGAGCAGGTCTGCTTAACCGGACCCACGGCAAAATCGCCCTTCAGTGCCAAAATCGGCACTCTGCCGACCAAACCAACGCAGGCCATCGTTTCTGACGCAATGCCCGCGTTCGATGATTTCATGGGACGTATTGAAATTGCGCGTGATGCACGCATC
>JBGCDH010000130.1:0-16505 GCA_045105235.1 Planctomycetota bacterium
GGAGGATGGTTCGTTGCTGGCGCCGACCTGGCCCGAGATCGGTGAGTCGATGCTGGTGGTTGCTGGCTATACGCTCGGCGGACTCGTCGGCCTATACATTGGTTCGGTCCTGGTCGACCGCCTAGTGCTGCGCCGATTTAAGGTCGAAGACGAGCTGATCCGTGATCGCAACGCCGGCACCGGTGCGGTGGTCTTCGGCAGCATCGTGGCCACCGCGCTAGTGGTTGCCGGTGCCGTGCACGGCGAAGGCGGTGGGCCATTGACGGCGGTGGCCTTCTTCGCGCTCGGCCAGGTCGTGCTGGTGTTGTGGTCGCTGGTCTACCAGGCGATCAGCAAGTTCGACCTGCACGAGCAAATCGAGAAGGACAATGCCGCCGCCGGCACGGCCTATGGGCTCAGCATCGTGGCAGTCGGAATTGTGCTGCTGCGCGCGGCGAAGGATGAGTTCGTCAGCTGGGCCGACAACCTTGCTGAGTTCGGCTACTACGCGCTGGCAGGTTTTGTTGTGCTGATCGTTCTGCGCTTCGTTACCGACCGTTTGCTGATGCCCGGTGCTCGCCTCAACGATGAAATTGAGCGCGATCGCAACCTCAATGCAGCCTGGGCAGAAGGCAGCGTCGCGATCGGTGGCGCGGCGATGGTCTTCTTCATGATGTAGCTGATGCCGGCTACGTCTTGATCAACTCAGCCCACGAGTAGCGCCGGTCGCTGGCGTAGACAACGCAGTCGCCGGTTTGTGGCTTGAGTCCGCGCATGTCGGTGAGCGAGTCTTCGCCCCGATTGATCGCCATCAAATTTACGCCTTGGTCGAGCAGGCGCTTGGCGATCTCGTCGTAGCCCCGTTCGAGTGCGGCCCCGACCATTGCGCTGTAAAGCGTCGCACCGCGTCGATTGCTCGTAAACACCTCGATCATTCGCGAAATGCCGGGGTCGTGGATCTCCTGGGCGAGCAAGTTGCTGGCGATGCTGAGACCGGACACGATCGCGTCGCAGCGCACCGACTCAAACAGCGCGCGGTGTTTGTCGTCGAGGCATTCGGCGACGATATGCACGTCGTCCTTGAGGTTGCTGATGACGCTGGCGGCTGCTGCTGCAACGGCGTCACTGCTTGCGTCGGCGTAGTCGCGGCTGAGCACGATCGCCATCCGCGCGTCCATGACGTTCGCCTGCCTGTAGGTGTCGGCGTCGTGAGGGCTACCTCGGACGAACAGCACATTGTCGATCAAGAACGGCAGCTCCTCGATTCGATCGCAGACGATGACGATCTCCACGCGATGGTGTTCGGGGTCCGAACGAATCTCGTCGATGATCTGCCGCACGCGTGATTCGGCGGGGAAGTTGACGATGAGCACGTGGTCTTTGGCCATGACCTTGAGGAGTCCCTTCTTGCCCTTGGTGACGGTGGTGCCGACGCCGTCGATCAGCATGCCGAGAAACACGCTGAATGCCGACAGGCCGAGAATGACAATGAATAGAATGGTGCCGACCCGCGCACCGGTTGTCTCGGCGTAGAAATCACCGTAGCCGATGGTGGTCATCGAAATGACGCTGTACCACACCGCGTCCTCGACGCTGAGGTCGGGTTTGACTGCGCGGTCGAACAGGTAGAAGCACAGCGCGTTGCCGACAATGCTGGCGACGATCAGCGCCGCGACGACGAAGAAGCCGAGTCTTCGGCGTGCGCGAAAGCGTCGGCTTAGGCGAACGAGGCGGAGCAAGAGCATGGCTACTTCTCGTTGGCGCGGTTGTACAGCTCGTAGAGCTTGGGTTCGAAGATCGAGTTGACGACGCCGTCGACCGGGGCTTCGTCATTGCCGAAGACAGTAGCGGCCTGGAGCAGCTCTGCATGGAGGAACTGGGTCTCAAGCTGCATGGCCGGCATCGACGGTTGGCGCTGCAGGGCCGCCAGGTGGAAACCCCATGGGCCGAATGACGGAATCTGAAGGTGGTAGCTCAACGGCAGGAAATCCGCGGCGGAAAGCGTTGCACGGATCGATGAGAATGCGCGCCGGCTGTGCAGCGGGCTGGTGCTCTGCGTAACCAGCGCACCTGACCGATGCAGCACGCTTTTGAGCATGCGGTAGAACTCGACCGAATAGAGCTTGGCGAGGGCTTCGTTGTGCGGGTCGGGCAGGTCGAGAACGATGCGGTCGAAGCGCTGCTCACACGCGCGCACGAATTGAAACGCGTCGGTATGCACGACGGTCAGTCGCGGGTCGTCGAGCGCGCCGCGGTTGAGTTCGCGGATCGCCGGGAACGTGCGGCAAAACTCCGTTACGGCTGGATCGATGTCGACCAGGGTCACGCTCTGGACGTCGTCGTAGCGCAGCACCTCGCGCGCGGCCATGCCGTCGCCGCCCCCGAGAATGAGCACGGATGCGCGTCCGCCCGGCATCGAGAGCAGCGGATGCACGAGGCCTTCGTGGTAGCGATACTCGTCACGGCCATCAAACTGCAGGTGCCCGTCGAGGTACATTGCGGGCACGTTGGTCCGGTCGTCGTTGGTTACCACGATCCGCTGGTAGGGCGTTTGCTGCAGATAGACGATGCGTTCGCGGTAGAGCTGGCCCTCGGCGAACGATGTCAGCGTGATCGCGAAAACTGCGCCGGCGGCTAGGCCGATTGCGAGCAGGGCCGTCGCAGCGGCGAACAACCCCGCGCGAGGGATCTGCTTTCTGAACGCGAGCAGCGTGGCGAAGGCGACGGCGATGTTGAGTAGGCCGATAGCGAACGACGAGCGAAACAGGCCAAGGTCTGGCAGCAGCAACAGCGGGAACGAGACGGATCCGATCAGCGCGCCGATGTAGTCGAGGCTCAACACGTGTGCGACGCTCTTACGTACGCCGCCGCGTTCAGCCAGGATGCGGAGCAGGATTGGGATCTCCAAGCCTACCATCATGCCGATCAAGATGGTCAGCACGTACATCGTCGGCCGGTAGGCCGTGCCGTATGGAAACACCAAAAACAGCGTCGTCGAGCACGTTCCGCCGATCGCCGCCAAGATGAGCTCGACTGCGAGGAACGTGGTCAACAGATGCCTTGTAAGCAGCTTGGTGACGTAGGACCCGAGCCCCATCGCAAACATGAACAGGCCGATCGTGATCGAGAACTGATAGACCGAGTCGCCGAGCAAGTAGCTCGACACGGTGGCGATGATCAGTTCGTAAATGATCGCGCAGATCGCGACGACCAGCACGGCCAGCTGCAGGATCGCAAGCTGTCGCGGCGTCGCTTGGAACGTCGCGATTTCGTCCTTCACTTGCCGGACCGGAAGCTTCGGGAGCCGCCGCTCGATCGGGCCGAGCTACGGCTTCGTGCTCGGGTGCGCGCCTGCGTCTTGGCGCTCTGGAGAGCCGACGTGTGGTAGCCCTTGGGCGCCATGTTCATGGTGCCGAAGTTTGGCCGGCGACGCGTCGGCTCATCGTAGTAGCGGTTGCTGCGGCCGCGCATCGAGCCGAGCATGTAGCCCATGAAGAACCCGCCGCCGCCGTGGTAGCCGTAGCCGTGGTGGTAGCCGTGGTAGTGGTGGTCGCGTCGATAGTTGGATCGCTGCATGTCGGTCGCGATGATGCGGCCGCTGTCGGGGTCGATCTCGATGCGGAACAGGTCGCGATCGGAGCCGCCTTTGGTGCGGCTGCCGTCGTAGTCGCTGTAGCCGAGGATCGAGCCGTTGCCGTCCATGCGCGCCCATATGGGCGTAGACATCAGCTTGGCGTTGTTGAGTGCGGTGCCGAACTGCGTCAGAAATTTCTCCGTCAGCTCCGGCTTCTCCTGATCGGCGCCAAGCGCCGTGACTTCGCTGCCTGGCGCCAGCGTGGTTTGTGACGCTCCCGGGGAAGCGTCTGCAGGAGTGTTGCCGTCGATCGGGCTCTTCAGTGTTTCACTAAACACGTCGAGCACCTTGTCGAGATCAATGATCTCGATGCGGCGACTGCGTGTGCTGCACCCGCTGGTGCTGATGGCCAGGAGCAGGAGCGGGAGCGCAACTTGCAGTGCGGTCCGACGCGGCGTTTGGGTGGTCATAAGGCCTTTGCGGTAGGACGCTCGCTACCGGATCCACGACGGTAAGCGGCCCAGGCCGCGGCATGCAAGCGGCTACCGTCACAGCTCCATGCGGAAGTGCTCTTCGTGGACGCCATCCTCATGAAAATCGAGCCAGCAGCCGGCGTGGCGAAACCCCGCTGCTTCGAAGGCGCGTGCTGCCCCGGTTGCGTGCGACGGTGCCGACGCGAAGAGCAGCCGCCCGTCGCGTCCGCGCGCGAATCGCGCGGCATCGTTGAGTTCGTTCGGGCCGGCCTCGTTTGCGAAGTCCCAGTCGACGAAGAGCGTTCCATCGGCATCTTCAATCTCAATCAAATCGATGAGCTGAACGGGACGCGGGTCGCCCTCGATCGGTTCGGGTTCCGCAGAAAACAGCCGCAGGCCGAGTCCGACCATGTGCTCACCCGGCGCGTAGTAGTCCGGGTGCTCTAGCTCCTTCTGGAAGCCAGAATTTTCGAGCAGCGCGCGCAGCCCCTGCTCGGCGGGGTCGCTGGTTTCCGCAAAGATCTTGCGTACTTCTTGCTGCTGCAGCTGCGCCGTCAGTTCTGCGAGCATCGCGAGAGCCTCGTCCGGCTGTGTATCGGGAGCGACGGCGGTCCACCCGAGCCAGCACGACCCATCTGTGCCTTCGATCTCCTCCACGCCCGTCGTGCCGACCATCCGGTCGCCGCGCTCGTAGATGAGTTGGCCTTCGAGACCGGCCGCAAACTCTTCGCGCGCCTGCTCAGCGTTCTCTTCGTCGGTTGCAGCGATCCACTGCAATACGGCGGGGATGTCGCGCAGGGTCATGGGGCGCAGGTGCGGTTGGTTCGTTGCCATGACATCGTTCTACACGCTGTGACGACGGGTTCAGAATGCCAGCTGGCTTTCTCGTGAGGCGTTGGACGATCAGCGCTGCAGCTGCTCGACGACCGCGGGCAGCGCAGGACGCCGTGGCGCGAGCCACTGCAGCAGCGGCAGTGCGACCTTGGCTTCTGAGCCAAGAGACGCGAGGATGCGGGCGCGAATCTTGTAGAGCTCGTGCCACGGTGCGCGGGCGAGGAGGTCGTGCATGCCGTCCGCCGCCTGATGTTCAAGAAGCTGTGGTGTCGCCTCGTTGAGCATGTCGAGCAAGAGAAGCGGTAGCGCGAGACGTCGTTCGGCCGCCGGCCAGCCAAGAAGTGCTTGTGGCGTTGTCAGCGCGTGGGTGCGCAGCTGGAGGGCTTTGGCAGCTTGTGAGGGCCGCTCCGCATCGGTGCTTTGAGCTCGGCGCCGGGGGCCGCTGGGTTCATGGCCCTGTAGTCGAGGAAGGGCCCAGCTTGCGGCCTCGGCGACCTGCTTGTCTTGGTCATCAACTAGGCCTTTGACGAGCCGGAGTTGCCCAGCAGCCGCCGTCCCGAGTGCACCAATCGCGTGCAGTGCGGCGGCGCGGGGCTTGCCGGTTCGGGGCGCACGCTGGTTGCCGGCGTTGGACGCGACGTTGGCGAGGGTCGGCAGGTGTGGCATCGCTGCTTTGCCAAGATGCGCAAGGCCCAGGCAAGCAAGTTTCTGGGTCGCGGTGTCGCCGCCGAGGCAGGAGCCCCAGAAGTCGAGCAGCGTTGGATCCCCGAGCGCATGCTTGATGAATGCGGGAGCGAATAGCTCGTCGCGTTCTTTTGTGGATAGGGCCGTGGCCAACGCGCTCTGCCTCAGACGCGCGTCGGTCAGGTTGTCGGTGAGCCAGCTGGTGACCACGATGCGCTGTGCCGGCTGCAACCGCGGGATTTCGCGCAGCAGTCGTTGGGCTCCCTGGGGCGCCACATATGTGAATAGCGCGTCGAAACGACGGCGCGCCGTGTCGCTGGCGAGCCCAACTCGAAGCTTGAGCATCCACTGCGTGCGAAAGCCGCCGGTGTGTGCGAGTGTCCAGAGCACCGCTTGGCGGAGCCGCTGGTGCTGCGTCGAGGCATACAGTCGCTCGAGCCGCTTGGTCCAGCTTGGCGATGCGACTTCAAACTCCCACATCAGAGCTAGGCCCAAGAGCTGGTCCTTCACGTCGTCGCTCGCCATGGCGGCCGTGATGTTCTGGTTCATGGTTGCGGCGTCCGTGCCGACCATGCGCAAGAGCCGCCATCCTCGGCGGCGCGAAGTGGCATCGGCAAGTGCGATCCAGCGCTTTGCGCGAGGGGCGCCGTCAGCCGCCCCGATGGCGGCGAGATGGAGCAGCGGCAGCTCGATTTGGGCCCAAGCTTCTTCGGTGCAGGAATCGAATAGACGGTCCGCAATCCCTGCGTCCTGCATCGACCACCAGCCAAGCACGGCGAATGCAAGTTCGGCAGCGGCCCCGCGCGTGCCGCTATGTCCACGACCTGCTCGCAGCAGCGTCATCAGCCCGCCGAGATGGGATACATCGACGTTTCGAAGCGCGCTCGTTGCGGCTTGAACGGCAGCTTCGTCGCCTTTGCGCAGCGCGTTGGTGAGGTCTTGGGCGCAAGTGCTGCCACCCAACGCGAGCGCGCCGAACCAGCACGCGGCATGCTGCAGCTTTGCGTTCATTGCGCAATGCGAGTAGCTGAGGCAGCGCGTGTCAACTTACCGGGCAGAGTTGGCTTGTGCGATCCCTCGGCGACTAGACTAGAGTGCGCCGATTGTTGCTGACAGGAGGTTCGTGCTGGTGATCGCGACGATGTTGCCGGATGCGTCGAACTCAACCGGCAGCACTTGGTGCAACATAGCTTGACCGACCAGCGCCATGCTGTTGGGTAGAGTGACGAAGCTTGTAGCAGTGCTCGCGGTAGTGAGCTGAAGGGCAAGCCAATCGGGGTGCACGCGCAGGCTGCAGCCGGGCTGTCCCTGCGGCAGCAGCGAGAGCGGAATCGAAGTCTGTGAAACGCCCGTGACGGCGACGGCAACGCATGTCGCCGGCAAGCCGGTAGCGACCGCTTCGAACGTGGAGCCGATCCAAGGGAGCTCTTTCGCAACAAGGGTGTTGCTGCCGCCTGAGCTTGGACACGCGCCGCCTAGCGAGGTCGTTGCGGCGGGGCACGTCGAAGTCGCGAGTGATAGGTAGGCAGCTACACGGGCACCGGCGAGAGTCATGTCTCCGCCGATGAGCAGCGCGCCGGGAATCGATGCCACGGCGTGCACGGCAGCGTTGGGAGATGGATCTACCGGCATGAACTGGGCGCCGTTCCAGCGAGCGAGGTGGGCGATGGCAGCGCCGCCGGCGGTTGTGAAGTAGCCGCCGAGGAGGAGGTCGCCGTTGGGCAGCTCGTGGATCACTTCTGCGGCTGCGTCGAGGCCAGTGCCGATGGCGGACCAGCTGGATCCGTTCCACTGCGCGAGGCGGTTTGCCGGCTGCGATCCGGCCATTTGAAACTCGCCACTAACCAAAATGTTGCCGTTGGCACGGACAGCGAGTGTCGAAGGTCCGGTGCTGAAGAATCCGAACGGCAAGCCCGATCCAAAACCCGCCCAGCTGTTGCCGTCCCATCGAGCAATCCCCTGCATGGCTGTGCCGCCCGCCATGGTGAATGGTCCTACCGCGATGAGTCCGTCCGCTGGTGTCCAGGCCAGGTCAAGGACGGCTCCGATGGAGAGGGGACTCTGAACGCCTCCGCCGATGGAGGACCAGTTCGTGCCGTTCCAGCGTGCGATCGAGTCGACGCTGGTGCCGCCGGCCGTTTGGAATTGGCCGGCGGCGACGAGGTCCCCGGACGGTAGCACGAGCAGCGCAAAGACACGGCCGCTGACCCCGGTGCCGAGCGGGGACCAGGCTGTGCCGTCCCATCGCGCGATGTTGTTGGCAGGGAAGCCTCCTGCATGCGTAAAGGAACCGCCAGCGACAAGGTCGCCGTTGGGGAGCTCGGCGACAGCGCGGACGGCTGGAGGACCGAACAGCGTGCCGCCGCGGATGCCTGTGCCGAGCGGCCGCCAGCCTTGCGAGGTCCAGCGTACGATAAGCGGAGACGTGACCTGATTGCCGATCGAGTTGCCGGCCGCACCAAACTCTCCGCAGACCACCACGTCGCCGTTCGAGAGCGTTTTGATGACGCGCACGCCGGCGTTGAAGCCAGGTGCGATCGGCTGCCACGAACTGCCGTCCCAGCGGGCGATGTTTCGCACGCCGCTGGATCCCGCGAGTGTGAATCCGCCGAACGCGAGCAGGTCGCCTCCCGGCAGCGGCTGCACGATTCGTACGGATCCTGGAATGCCAGTGCCGAACCCGATCCACGCGGCGCCGTTCCACCTGGCAATGCCGGCAACTCCATTTGAGGACTGAAACCAGCCGCTCGCGATCAGTTGGCCATTGGGGGTTGTGCGCAGGCCCACGACGGGGGATGGGAATCCTGCGCCCATCGGCTGCCAGCTGCTGCCATCCCATCGGGCGATGTTGCGCACGATGCTGCCCGAGCCGGCGTTGAAGAAGTTGCCGCCGGCAATCAGGTCGCCGTTGGCGTCTCGTGTCAGCGCGTAGACGTCGGCGCTGGCGTTCGCCATCAAGCCCTGGCCAAAGCTGGACCATGACGTGCCGTTCCAGCGGGCAACGTTGTTGGTCGGAATCCCGCCTGCCGTCGCGAACTGTCCGCCGGCGACGATGTCTCCATTGGGCATAGCGAGAAGCGCTCCGACTAGGCCACTGCAGCCGCCCGCCAATCCAGACCACTGGTTGCCGTCGAAGCGCGCGATGTTCGAGGCAGTCTGGCCTCCCGCGCTGCCAAAGTAGCCACCAATGAAGATGTCTCCGTTTGCCGCCACGGCCATGCTGCGGATTTCGGCATCGGTGCCGCCGCCAACGGAATACCACGCGGTGCCGTCGAAGCGCGCCAGGTTGTTTGCTGCGATGTTGCCGGCGTTGGCGAATGCGCCCGCTACGAGCAGTTCGCCGCTTGGCGACGTGGCGACGGCATAGACAGGGCCGTCGGGGCCTGGGCCGAGCGATTCGAATTCGCCTGTCGCCGGGTTCCAAGCAACGAGGTTGCTGGCGGGGGTCGAGCCAGCAACCGTGAAGGTGCCACCGAGAACGATCAGGCTTGACGCTGGGCCGGTGCCGTCGGGGTCCCATTCGCAGCTCGACCAAGCCGGGCCATCGATTCCGGGGATGCCGGCGCTACTCCATTCCAAACCACATTGCGCCGGCGCGCTTCTCGCGCAGGTGATGCATGCGGATGCAATGTATGCCGACGCGAGGAGCGTGATAGACGCCCAGTGTTTTTCAGTTGGCATGGTGCATCGATTGTAAGCCGGTGGCGTCTTTTGGCTATGAACGGCCGTGGTGATCGATGCTGCGTCTCGTGCAGCTACAGCACGGTGTAGGTGATCCGCGCGGCCAGCCACCCGGTAAATGTCGGTGTTAGCTGGCCGGTATTTGCGCACGCGTTCCAGTAGTCATTCAGCTGAAAGCCTCGTGCCCGAAGCTGCCACGACTCTTCGGTCCACCCCGGATTGCCTTCTACCATGGAGACGCCTGTTAAGCCGGGAAAGCGGGTTGCGCCTGGAAAGAGTGGCGCACCCAGATTACCCATGACGAAGCCGGCGTCATACGAAGAGGTTAGAAGGGAAACGGGTTGACCAAATCCTGGTCCCGGCTGGTGTGCGCACGGGTCCGGGGACAGATACGCCCACTCCAGCGCTTCCATACGCAAGCGTGACCAGTTGCCGATCCCGAATGCGCTGTTCATGCTTTGATCGGGCGTCCAGCGGACCCACTGCGCAAGGTCCTGGATCGGCAGCAGCACGATGAACGTATTGGGCGTGGTTGTGTCGGGCAGGGCGGCAACCATGCTCCAGTCGGCCCGGACGTTTGTGGGCACGCCGTTGATCTGTAGGCGCGCTGGCTGTGCGGCTAGCGGCGGTGCGGCTGCGGCAGAAATCGCAGCAAGTACGGCAAAAGCGGTGAAGGGTGAAGTGGCTGGCGCAGGCATGTTTGTGATGATGGGTGACAAGAAACATGATGCGGGAGGCATCTGGAAATACTCGCAACGATCCCCGTCGCATTGCCCCAATGCGTTTCCCGTCATCCGGTAATCCTATTCCGGCACCGCTTTGTTTCGTCCGTAAGAAAGACGTCGTGGCCCTGGCGGTCGATGCGAGATCCATGACGGCGAAGAGTCGGTGTCCGCCCGGAGCAACGAACACGAGCGTCGTTCGTTGCATGAAAACGCGGAAGCATGTTGCCGCGCTCATTCGCCTCGGTTCGGGACCCGCTGGCGGAAGTCGTCGCCTACCTAGTCCTAGCGGTGAAATCCCGACAGAAGCAGGCAAGTGCTAGTGTGACTACTAGTACTAGTATTCGACGCGATCGAGGTAGAGCCCTGCAGCCGGGGCGGTCCCGGTTGCCGTCAGGCGCTCCGTAGATTCGAGCACCTCCTTCAGTCGTTCGGCCGTCAGGTGCCCCTCACCAACCCTGACGATGGCGTAGACGATGTTGCGCACCATCTTCCACAGAAAGCCGTCGGCCCGGATTGTGATCTCGATACGGGCCGGAGCATCCGGGTCGTGCTCCAGCTTGATGGAGTGAATCCGGCGATTGGTGTTCTTTTGCTCCGTCCTGGTCTTCTTCGCGAACGAAGCGAAGTCGTGCACGCCCTCGAAGATGCGGCACACGGGGCGCATGGCCTTGATGTTGAGCGGCTGCGGTATGTGCCAGGCTCGGCCATCAAGCTCGTCGGGGCAGTCCTTGCCGTTCCAGATGATGTAGCGGTAGGTCTTGTTCTTCGCGTCGCCGCGCGCGTGGAAGTCGGCTGGCGCAGGCGCCAGGGCCAAGAGCTGGATGTCATCAGGGAGAGCCGCCTGCAGGGCTGTGCGTGCCTCCTCGACGTCTAGGCCGTCCGGCAGGAAGACGTTGGCCACTTGGTGGTTGGCGTGAACACCTCGGTCTGTGCGCCCTGAACTGTGGGCGGGGCTTTTCGTGCCGAAGCAGCTCTCGATAGCGCCTTCGAGGGCGCCCTGAACCGTGGGGTTGCCTTGGTGGCGCTGCCAGCCATGGTAGGCGCGGCCGTCATACGCCAGGTCGATGCGGTAGTTGGCCCCTTCGGTTTGTTGGCTAGACACAGATGCTGCCCATGGGTGTGGCGTTCTTGGGGCAGAAAGAGTGGGGGAGTCTGGCGAGCACGGAATTGCCGGCGGTGGGGGAAAAAGGTCCTGCTAGCAGGGGCCGGAAGATCCGGACGCAGCGACCCGACTCTCTCATCCGGCCGTCCAGCCGTCAAATGCGGAAGCCGATGTTGGATGGCCTGGTCGACAGCCTGGCTCGATGCGGTCTGCCGGCTCGGTTTCCAGCCGGCTTCGCAGCAAGCGCCGCACCGTTTGCGAGCGGGGCTTGATCGTGACGGCTCGTCACGGATCATCGGCATATGTATGTGCTCGCTGGCTTGGCTCTGGCCTTCGCTGTGTCCTTGCAAGGTCAGGAGTCCACGGCCGTGCGCCAATTGCCGCTGCCGCAGCCAACGCGTGCATCGCACTGGGCCTACCAGGCTCCTCAACGCCCTGACCGAGCGATCATCGCAGAAGCGGGGAGCAACCCGATCGACGTGCTGCTCGCGTCCAAGTGGCAAGGCGCTGGGGTCGTTGCCAGCGGTCCGGAGCAACGTGTGCTGCTCGCCCGGCGCATCTACCTCGACGTCATCGGTCTGCCGCCATCGACGTCGGAGCTTGCCGAATACATGGCGGACGATGAGCCAGGCGCCTACGAACGGCTCGTGGATCGTCTGCTGGCGTCGCCGCACTTTGGTGAACGCTGGGCCGTGCCGTGGCTGGATCTCGCCCGCTATGGCGACACCAACGGCTACAACTTTGACGGCAGGCGTTCTGTTTGGCTCTACCGCGATTGGGTGATCGATGCGATCAACGACGATATGCCGTTTGATCGTTTCACAGTGGAGCAGCTCGCGGGCGACCTATTGCCGGATGCTAGCGAATCGACGCGCGTTGCGACGGGCTTCCATCGCAACACGATGCTCAACAACGAAGGCGGCGTCGATCCCAAAGAGGCGCGCTGGGAACGTCTGCTCGACCGCGCCAGCACAACCGGAACGACCTGGCTTGGCAGCACGTTCCACTGCGCACAGTGTCACGATCACAAATACGATCCGATTTCGCAGCGTGAGTTCTATGGGTTGGTTGCGTTCTTCGAGACGGCCGACGAAGTCACGATCAAGCGCGAGGATGGCGTCAAGACGTTGGCGTTTCGAGAGCAACCCAGGCGTGAGCCGCGCACGCCATTTCATGTGCGTGGTGCCTATGACAACGTCAAGGGTGAGGTCGTTGCCCATCTGCCTGCGGCGCTGGCGCCGAGTTTGGATCGTCTTGCCCCAAAGAGTGCGCGTCGGGACCGGCTGCTGCTGGCGCGTTGGCTGATGTCCGAAGGCAATCCGCTGACGGCTCGTGTCGCCGCCAACCGAATCTGGACCGAGATCTTCGGGCAGTCGCTCGTCGACACTCCGGAAGACTGGGGCATGCAGGCCAAACGGCCGCTGCACTTGGACCTGATCGACTGGCTTGCGACGGAATACGTGCGCGTCGGGTGGAGCCGCAAGCGCCTCATTCGGGCCATTGTGACGTCGCAGACGTATCGCCGGAGTGCTCGCGCAACGGCGGCGCAGCGTTCTCGCGATCCGCAGAATCGCTACTACGGCCGCAGCCCACGTTACCGGCTGGATGCGGAGCGCATCCGCGACGTGTGGCTGGTCGCCAGTGGATTGATCTCGCGCAAGGTCGGCGGTCCCAGTGTCTACCCGGTGCAGGCGGACACCAGTGGCGTGACGCCGATGAACAAGGTCAGCATGCGGTGGCCGACGAGCCAGGGCGAGGACCGATGGCGACGCGGGCTCTACACGTTCTGGCGCCGCACGGCGCCGTTTGTCGCTCTGGATGCCTTCGACGCGCCGTCCCGCGAGGTGTGTGTGGTTCGGCGCGAACGCAGCAATACGCCGCTGCAGGCGTTGGTCGGGCTGAACGATCCGACTGCGGTCGCGTGTGCCGAAGCTCTGGCCGAACGCATGCGGCAGCAGCCGGGGACTGCGCTGGATCAGCTCGCATTTGGCTTTGCTGCGTGCGTGCAGCGGACGCCCGAATCCGCAGAGCTTGAGGCTCTGGTTGCCGCCTTTGACCGCGAGCCGGCGGAGCAGCGTTGGCAGCGGATCGCGATCGTGTTGTTGAACCTCGACGAGACCCTGAGTCGGCCTTGAGCATGAGCAAGAAACTACGCAGTCGTCTCTTTGACAGCCTTCCCAGCGGGATTCCCAGCCGGATTGTCAGCCGGGCTCTCAGCAGGCGCGATGTCTTGGCTGCTGGCGCCTCTGCCGCCGCCGGCGCAGGAATCGCCTGCGCGCAAGGCGCACGGCTGCGAGCCGCGCGGTCGGTCGCTCGAGACCCGCAAGCGTGCCACCACGCGCCCCGCGCCAAGCGCATCGTGCAGCTGTTCATGGCGGGGGCGCCGTCACAGCTGGACCTCTTCGACGACAAGCCGATGCTGCGGCGCTACGACGGCAAGCCGATGCCCAAGCGATTGCTTGACGGGCAGCGCTTCGCATTCTTGAAAGGGCACCCCACATTGCTTGGTTCGCCGTACCGATTCCGAAAGTACGGCGATCACGGAGCGGAAGTCAGCGAGCTCTTGCCGCACACCGCGTCGATCGTGGACAAGATCGCGCTGCTCAAGTCGGTGCATACGAACCCGTTCAATCATGGACCGGCACAGGTGTTCGCGAACACCGGCCACCACTTGGTCGGTCGACCCAGCTTGGGAAGCTGGCTGCTCTATGGGCTCGGTGCCGACACGCGCGACCTGCCCGGATTCTGCGTGCTGGTGTCGGGCAAGATCGATCCGGGGGCGGGCTCGGCGTGCTGGTCGAGTGGCTTCCTGCCGTCGACGCTCGGCGGTGTCGAGCTGCGCACCCGTGGCGATCTGGTGCCCTGCGTTGGAGATCCGGCCGGGATGGATCGCGCGGCGCGCAAGCGCGGGATCGACTTGTTGGCGAAGCTAAACGGCGTGCGCAGTCAGCGGGTTGGCGATCCGGAGATCGAAGCCCGCACTGCTGCCTATCAGCTTGCCTACCGCATGCAGGCGAGTTCGCCGGAGCTGGCCGATTTAGAAAGCGAACCGGAGCATGTGCATCAGCTCTATGGGAGCCGGCCCGGCAAGCGTTCCTTTGCCAACAACTGCTTGCTCGCGCGGCGACTGTTGGAGCGCGGGGCGCGCTGCGTGCAGGTGATTCATCGTGGCTGGGATCACCACGGTTCGAACAACAGCGACGATCTGCTGCACGGCTTACCCAACATGTGCCGACAAACAGATCGCGCCGCGGCCGCCCTGGTGCTCGATCTGGAGCAGCGCGGGATGCTCGAAGACACTCTCGTGGTTTGGGGCGGTGAGTTCGGACGCACACCAATGCAGGAGGTTCGCAATCAGACGCACCTCGGACGCGACCACAATCCGCGCGCGTTTACGATGTGGTTCGCTGGCGGCGGCATCCAGCCCGGTCAGACAATTGGCGAGACGGACGAGTTGGGCTTTCAGGTCGAGAGCGAAGCCGCGCACCTGCACGATGTGCACGCAACGCTCCTGCATCTGCTTGGCCTCGACCACGAGCGGCTAACGCATCGCTTCCAGGGTCGCGACTATCGGTTGACCGACGTGCATGGCAAGGTCGTGCGCAAGCTGCTTGCCTAGCGCCCTCGGGTGGGTCGTTAGCGGTTGTTGAGGAGCCGCTGGAGCGTCTGCTGCAGGCTGCGATGCAGTTCCCGATCGGGCCCTAGGGCGTCGGCAACCGGTGCGGCGGCGAAATCGTAGGCTTCGAAAGGACCCTGTAGGCGCTTGTCGGGATCCTCTGTGCACAAGCGCGGCACGCAGTGGCCGTGGAGTTCGGGCACCTGGTTGCACAGCACCAGGTAGTTGATCCGTTCGGACCCGGTGACTTCGAGGATCGCATCGCCGAGCAGAACCAGGTCCGTGAAAAACTGCGCGCGCTCGTCCGGTGCGAGATCGTTGGGGGAAGCAACCACCCGGTCTGGTAGCAGCATGCAGCAGCCGCGGATTGCTTCTGGCTGGTGCTTGCCGAGGATGGCCCAGCCTGAGGGCATGCGCGCCAGCAGTTGTGGATCGTCGCCGGCGCGGGCGCGCGCGACGCGAGTCGAGATTGCTCCAGATGTCATGAGCACAGTCTGGCCAACCAGCCGGCTAGATCTAGAGTGCAGCCGGCCTACTCAATCACATCCCACTCGCGCAGCATGTTCTTCCACAGCAGGCAGGCTTCGGGCGAGGCGACTTCCCAGCCGCGCTCGATATGCCCCTGAAACGTGTACCAGCGCTTGCCGCGGTAGCGAAACACCTGCGTCGCGCACGTGTCAGACGACGCGATCAGCTCCATCTTGCCGACCGCGCGCTCGACTTCGAAGCGGTGGGACTCAGATGCGTGAAAGCTGCGGATGCGCGGCAGGCCGTCGAACAGTCTGTCGGGCTTGACGACGCGGATCTCTGTTGGTCCCCACTCGGCCGTGCCGCGACGGAGCTTGGCGCCTTGCGTGCGTGCGAGCACCTGGTGGCCTAGGCATACGCCGACGACCGGTGCATCAAACCGAACCGCTTCGCGGACGGCGGCATCGATCTTGCTTCGCTTCGAGCCTTTGAGGGATACCAGGCCAGGCAGCACGATCACGGCAGGGTCGATGGCGTCGAGCTTGCTGGTGCTGAACTCGCTGTAGTGCAAATACTCGACCGACGGAAATCCAAACACCGATGCGACGCGTGCGATATTTGGATTGGGCTTGCCGGTGGGATTCGTCGTGCGGATGTCGAGCACGAAGATGGGCTTGGTGGGCCGCTTGTAGGCTTCGCCGATGGACGCCGTGATGGCGGCAATTTGAAGCGCGCCTTCGCCGCCAATCGAGAGCGCAAGGGAGTAGGGGCCCTTGGAAGCGCCGGAGTGCAGCCGGACCGTCGCCGTTCGCAGGCGCTTTGACTTTGTCAGCGGCAAGAACTCAAGGTCGACCTGCGCGCGATCCTTGGTGGGACGAAGGCCGACGAATGCCATCGGTTTGCCGGACTCTCGTCGATATGTGACCTTCACCTCCACCCATTGAAACGGCGCCAGCGCAAACGACGGCGAGATCAGGTCCCCACGTGCCGTCGGCGAGGCGCCGCGCAGCACGGCGCCCTGGCCCTTCGACGGTTGCGTGCAAAAGGCATCACCCGCTGCGCCGACTTCGATCACGCGGCGTCTACCGACGTCACGCTTGTAGCCAACGGACTCAAAGCGCCATCCCGGTGCGAGCCTGCTGCCAGTATTCGACCAAAACGACTCGGTCGCGACGTCGCCAATGCTGCGGGTTGCGGTGCTGCGGACCTCCTTCGCGGGCGTGCTTTGGGCCATGCCCGCCGATGTCACCGACAGGCAGAGAAGCGGCAGGAACACCGTCGTCGGCCAGTGTATGCGATGGAGGAAGCAGCTCATGGCATGACATTAGTGAAGTGCAGCTGGTAGACGGTGCCTTATCCGGGATGCGAG
>JBGCDH010000131.1:0-4677 GCA_045105235.1 Planctomycetota bacterium
GGTCGCCGGCGACGCCCTGCATCGTGGCTTCGAACATCGTGCCGATTTCGATGGGGCCCTGGCGGTTGATGCCGGTCAGTGGCGCTCCGAGCGGCGACGTGCTGCAGGTGCCGCCGCCGCCGCTGCTGCCGGCTCCGATCAGCGTCGATCGATCGATGCGCAGCACGCCGGTTGCTTCGTCGTAGAAGCCGAGTGACTCCGCGATGCTCGGATCGACCGCGAGAACGTGCTCACGCACCCGCGAGATTTTCTCGTCGAGGGAGGTGAGTCGGTTGCCGAGTTGTTCCCGTGCGTCCGAAGTGCTCGATCGAAGGCGACCGAGCTGCTCTTCGACTTGCCGGTGCAGTTTCGTCCGTCTACGTCGAGTCTCGTTCTCGCGCGCCTGTCATCACTCGACGGTTCGCACGATCTCGCGAACCTGACCGTCCGTAAGTGAAAACGCTTCGTCGTGTCGCTGCGGCCCCGCATACCACCTGGCGCGATAGCGCCCAGGTGGAAGGCCGCGGAGCGTAATCTTGTCGACTTGTTGATCCGGCCAGACGCGCTGGAGTTCGCTCTTAACAGCTTCGCCACTGAGACCCGTCAACGAGTGCAACACCACCGGCACGTGCTGATTGTCCTTCGATCCGCGGGCGTGGAATACGGCCGTCGCACTCGGGCCAAGCACGATTCCGAACGCCTGCGGCTCGCTGCTGTCGCGGACATGAAAAGCCTGCATCCCAATGGGCGACGAGGAGATCACCGTGGCGCCACACTCGTACTTGCCTGGAGCTAGCCTTACTTGCAGGTCGTGGGAGACATCGAATCCCCGATAGATGTGGGTTTCTAGGTCTTGACCAATGCGACGGATCATCACGAAGTGGGCCCCAACGGCATCACGCCCGTCGGCGTGCTTGAAATGAAGCCGAGCGAGCGCTGTATCCGGCTTCGGTTCCATGGCCACGACCTCAGGATTCAGTAGGGCCGCCCTTGGCGTGCGCAGCTGAAACGACCACGTGACGGCTCGATAGCCTGTGGGAGCTAGTTGAACGGATATAGAGCTCGGCGCGGCCCCTTCCTTGCCCTGGAAGAGCCTCACATGACCTTCGGACAATGCCTGCCGGAGTTGGGGCGCGAGGTCGCGGGCGAGGGTTTCGGCCGGCATCGAGACGGGTGTGAGAAAGTTCGACTCTGCCACGGCAACCGCATCCTGCGACAGGCTGATCGGATGGCCGGTTGAGGAGTCGATGAGCTTGAAGCCCGCCGCTTTGACGCGAGCCAGTCGAAGTGTGACAGTTGATCCGGCGGCTACGATTTGTGGCCGGCTATGTAGTTCTCGGTCCGCGGGGAGTGCGAGCAGCTCTACAGAAGCCCTGCTGGAAACCTCGATTGTGAAGCGACCATCCTTGTCCGAATGAGTTTCGCCACTGAAAGTCGCCGGCATGGCGTCGCGAATGGACACGATTTGCCATGAGATTGGGATACCACTTGCCGCTTCGGTCTCGTTGACGACCACCTGCCCGTTGATGGACGCGGATCCGGCTTCCGCCGGTCTGCGAAAGGCAGGTGCTTGTCGGTCATCCGGACTATCGATCTGCGTTTCGGTTGCGGCCTGTCGGGCCTTGAGTGCGTTCGGATTCGAGGCCCCAGGAGCATCCGGGCTTGTGGACTCCATCACGCCCCAGAGAACGACAGCGATCGCAATCAGAACGCCACCCAGCACGGCCCGGCTGAAGCCGGGCGGCAAGCGGGAGCTTGATTGGCCTGCGTTGCTCATTGGCACTTGCAGGTGGCGGCAAACGTGCCCTGGAAGCCTGGAGGTGGCGTGGTGTCCTTCCAGTCACACGTTTCGGAGTCCTTGCAGGATGACGAGCCAACGCATTGCATCTTGCGCGACGTGATCGACTGACCCCCATTGGTGCTCGTGCGGACCTCTTGCGCTCGGCAGCCACCGTTGCCTCCGCCGGAGGGGCATCGGCACTCGATGATGGTGACGATTGTCGTTCCAGCGGTACTGCCATCGCCGGTGTCTGTGAGTTTGCATTTTCCGGACGTCCTACACGCGCCAACGCACTTGCCGTCTTCGTTGGTCCACGTAGGTCCGTCTTGCAGGCTGCCTTCGTAACGCATCTTGAGTGTGCAAACGGCGTCGCCGTCTTCGAGAACAGTCGTGCTCGCCGCAGCGGCCGTTGTGTTGGCGCCGCCTGACATCAGAACGCAGAAGGCCAAGGCTGAAACGAAATGTGCGATCATCATCTTCTTCCTTTCGATTGTGGGGACCTTTCAAGGCGCCCGCGTTGACTCGTAGGCCCCATGACTCGTGGTGCCGAGCGCAGCGTAGAAGCACGGGCAGAACCGTCCACACAGCTCCCATGCACCCCTCCGCCGCCCGCCAGCGCTACCGAACCAAACCACCAACAACAGCCGTGGTCTGCAGCGGCAGCGTGCTGCCGGCAACGCCCTGGAGCCAAAACTCGGTGCCGACTAGGGCGACGACCGGCGGCACTTGGAACGCGAAGTGGGAGGCGCCGTTGGTGTCGGCCAGGCCGAGCTGCGAGAAGAAGAGATCGCTGGGGGTGAGCCAGATCGGTTGGTCGACGAGCGGTAGCGCAATCGGGCCGGCCAGGCTCGTGGCGCCGTAGAAGATCTGCAGGTCGCCGGCGACGCCCTGCATCGTGGCTTCGAACATCGTGCCGATTTCGATGGGGCCCTGGCGGTTGATGCCGGTCAGTGGCGCTCCGAGCGGCGACGTGCTGCAGGCGGCGCCGCCGCCGCTGCCGGCTCCGATCAACGTCGATCGATCGATGCGCAGCACGCCGGTCGCTTCGACGGCGCACGTGCCGCTGCCGCTCGCGGCGATTGTGGTGTCCGTGACCCAGGTGCTGCTGGCGCCGCTGGCGATCAGTCCGGGTGTGGCTTGCGTCGTGGTGCCTGGGTCGCCGCCCTGCACGCTGGCGTGCGACAGCTGCAGGCGGGAGGCTTCGAGCGCGATGCCGGGGGCCGGGGCCACGCTGGCAAACACGTTGGATACGTTGGCGCCGGCAACGCTGCCGCCGACGATGGTTACGTTGGACTGCTGCGCGTCGATGCCTGGGCCGGAGATCGATGTCACGTCGCAGCCCTGCAGGTGCGCGGTCGTCTGTCGCAGCTGCAGCCGGTCGATGCGGCAATCGTCAAACGTCACGCGTCCGCCGGTGGCGCGGACAAAGTGGCGAAAGGCGCCAAAGCAAACGTTGATCGACTGGTAGCCGCCAAAGTCGATGCCGCTGATGTGCAGGTCGTGTCCGGGCGGCGGCAGCAGGTCGGTGCTCCAGTCCTTAAGCTGGCAGCTGCAGCCGCACGAGCTTGGCAGCAGGTTGATCGCAAAGTTGACCGTCACCGTGCCGGGCATCTGGGCGCGGATGGTCACGCCCTTGTCGCAGCGAAAGCCCATGTAAGAACCTGGAGCCACCAGGACCGTGTCGCCGTTTTGAACCTGCGGCATCAGCTGCCGCAGCGGGTTCTGAGGCGTCGCAATCCAGGTGGTTGCCTGGCCGGCGGCGATGGCGCAGAGCGCCATGGCGGCAGCGAGAGAGCGCAGCATGCGTGACTTCATGGTCCTTCCTTGTTCCTTGCGGTCCGACTTCCGTGGCGCCCGAGGCTACGGCATTTGTCCGCGCTGCGCTGGCTCGGGCCGGCCCGCTCGGCGCCGGGTGCCGCTCAGCCGCCCGGTTCCGGCGATTTTTGGATTCTTTCCGGCCGTCCGCGGCAAAACGTCGCCCTAGCCCTCAGCGGCCGCGCGCAAGCGAGGCTGCTGCTGACGTGCGCTGTCCTCGGCCTCCACCAGAAACCTCGGACGGCGTGCGCAAACGATGAGAGAAGCAAGGAATGAGGTGGTCGCCCAAACACCAGGGCGGCCACCTTGTTTATTTCTTCGGCACTCTCGTTCGGCAGGTCATGCCTCTCGGGCCGTCGCCAGCCCCCGGCCTGCGATTCGGTTTGGGTCCAGCGTGTTGCTGGCGGGCGAACCGGGCTAGCATCCTTCGCCCTCGGCGTGCTCACTGCGATTGTTGTCAACTGGAACGGGCAGGACTACCTGCCCGAATGCCTCGATGCCCTTCTGGCGCAAGTGCCTGCGCCAGAAGAGGTCATCGTCGTCGACAACCATTCGGACGACCGCTCGCGCGAAGTTGTCGCCGAGCGCTACCCCAACGTCCGCCTGGTCGATACCGGCTTCAATGGGGGGCCGTGCCACGCCCGCAACGTCGGGGCCCGCGAGGCGAGCCACGAGCAGCTGCTGTTTGTCGACAACGACGTCGTCCTGCACGAGGGCGCGCTCGCCCGGCTGGTCGCCCGAATGGCGGCCGACCCGAAGGCCGCGATGGTGCAGGCGCGCTCGGTCTGCGGCGACGACCCCAACGTCGTGCACTACGACGGCGGCGACCTGCACTTCTTGGGCACGCTGGTGCTGCGCAACTGGTACCGGCCGCTCGATCAGGCCTCGGATCCACAAGGCCCTGTCGGCGCGGCGATTGCGCTGTGCTTTCTGGCCAAGCGCTCCGTCTTTCAAGAAGTCGGCGGCTTCGACGAGAACCTGTTCATCCTCTACGAGGACAACGAGTTCTCCTACAAGCTGCGCATGCGCGGCTACACCATCGGCCTCGCGCCCGACGCGCTCTGCACGCACAAGGCCGGCACGGTCGGGCTCAGCGTGCGCGG
>JBGCDH010000132.1:0-8870 GCA_045105235.1 Planctomycetota bacterium
CACAAACCGCCAATTCGTCCATAGGACTCACGGTGTTCGCCGTAGGAGCGCACGGATGGGTCGGTCAGGGGCCGCTACCTTCTCAGGATCCACTGACGATCGATCCGACGCAGCCGTTTGAGGCCATCGGCGCGACCTCAACGAGCTACTCGTGGAGCATCACGCCGTCGGTGATGATGGCTCTGCGCGGGCACTCGTTTGCGGCGTCGGCCGCGCTGTTGATGACAAGCGGTGAGCTGCGGCTCAGCACGGCCGATATCCTCGCCTTCTGAATTCGCTGTGCCGGAATAGCGGGTTCCGGGATGGCTGTTCCGGGATAACTGTTCCGGTGAGTGGAGCGCCTTTCTCAAAATCCCGCTCCATTTGCAGGATCTCGATGCCCTGACTCTGTCGCGAGCGGGCAGCAAACCCCTCCGCCGCGGCGAGGAGTTTGTGCATGTCGTTCGAGCCACCGCGCTGTCCCAATCCAGACTGTGTCGGCAGAACCTGCCGCGAGAGCGCTGCACGGGTTGGGGGCGGCACTGCGGCCCGTAGAAGCCGCCCAGTCGAAAGAAGCGGCCCCTGGGATCGGATGCGCGCGTGCGTGCGCGTGGTGCTGCTCGGGCTTCGCGCGCGGCTTCCCGAGGGCATGCTGGTGCTGCAGCCCGACCGCGAGCCGAGCTACAGAAAACGGATCCAGCAGCTGTGTGCGGGGCGAGCAAGCCATCAAGCAGAGTCGGGGAAGGCAAAGCGCACGGTGAGCAACCTGCTCTTCCCGATCCACACGACCATTGCTATGTCGCGCGACAAATGCAGCCGGCTGCGGCGCAAGAGTTGGCTGGTGAGCAAGACGGCAGACGGCCTTCGGGCCGGGCTGGCGATCTTCGTGGCCTATCGAAACCACGTGCGCAAGCGATTCCGTCGAGATGAACCCGGGCGTTCGCCGGCTGCGATTTTGGGCTTGGTCGCGCGGGCGCTGCGCTTTGAGGAGCTTCTTCGCTGGCGGCAGGACTTGGGCGCGCTGCGTCCCGGTCCTTGGCGTCCAGATCCTTGGCGTCGCGATGGGCAGTCGGAGACTTGGAAAATACGCGGTAGGCTCGTGTTGGTCTAGCGCCGGGGGCCTGCCGCCTGGGGCCTCGGACTCTGTGCCGAGGTGCTCCACGCATTGGAACAGTTTAGGTTGTTGGCCCGTCGTAGCACGAGCGGCCGGGGCAGCACGTGCCTGGCGTCACCAGCTCATCGTCGGGCCCAACCGGCGTGCACGTGCGCGCACACCAAAAGTAGCCGTCGCCGGGTTCGTTGCGGTCGTCGTGCACCTCGTCGGCCATCGAGTGCGTCAGGATGTGCTTCATCAGAAACGATGGGCACGGATTCTTTGGCATCAGGTCCTGATGCGTGGTGGCTGCGGGGCCGGTTTCGGCGGGGCCGGCGGCCGCGGGACCGGTTGCGTCGGCGGGTGACTTGGTTTCGCTCATCATGCTCTCCGTGCGAGGATGCCTTGGCGGGGTCTCTGTGCGAGATCTCCGTGCGGGGTTAGCTGTCACTTGTTGCCTGGGTCAGCGCGTCGCGCACTACGGCTTTGCCCATGGTCAGCTTGTAGCTGTTGTGGGCGAGCGGGGCGGCGCCGCGGTAGGCGGCTTCCGCCGCCCGCTGGAACAGCTTGTCGGTCGGCTCCTTGCCGATCAAAAGCCGCGCCGCCTGCGGCCGCGGCAGTGGGTTGGGGGCAACTGCTCCGAGCACGATCGCGGCAGCGGTGATCTTGCCGCCGCCCATTACGATGCGCACGGCGCACGCCGTGGTCGTCCAGTCAAACGACTGCTTCTCGCGGCTTTCGGCGTAGGCGGTGCGCACATCGCCTTCTTGCTTCGGGATATGAAATGCCGTGACAATTTCGCCTTCGTCGAGCGTGTGCTCGGGCAGCTGGGCGCGCGGCTCTGAGGGGAACAGCTCGTCGAGCTTGCGTCGCCGCGTCTCGTCTCCCGACACCGACGAATACTCGGCGCCAAGTGCGAGCAGGGTGGGGGCAAGGTTGCTGGCGTGCACGCGCACGCAGTCCGACCAGCCCATGACGGCGTGGTAGCGGTTGTTGCCGGTCATCGCCAGGCACGTGGGGCCGCGGCCGCCGTGCAGGCACTTGTGCGCTTCGCTGCGCACATACCAGCAGCGGGTAAACTGCAGCACGTTGCCGGCCAGCGTCGCGCGATTTTGCACCTGTGGCGTGCCGGTCGTCGACGCGGCCTGCGCGATGGCGCGCAGGGCGCGCGACGAGGCGAGCGTTTGGTTGTCCTGTAGATCGGTCAGTGTCGTCAAAGCGCCGATGCGCAGGCTGCCGTCGTCGAGCGTGGCGATGCCGGCGAGCTCGCGCTTGAGCGGCTGCAGGTTGACGATTTGCTCGGGCGTCTGCAGACGCTCCTTCATGCGGTCGACGACGTCGAGGCCGGCGGCCTTGACGATCGTGTTGGGCTCGGCCGCGGCTTCCTTGGCTTCGTCGAGCGACTTGGGCACGACGTAGGTGAACGGTTTCATCGTGTTGGTCCTCTTGCTAGTTGGATGCCAAGGCTTGCAGAACCTTGTCGGGAGTCAGCGGCAGGTGGCGAACGGGCACGCCAATCGCATCGAGCACAGCGTTGCCGATGGCGGCGGCCGAAGCGGTCGAGGGCGGCTCGCCGAGGCCGGCGGCCCCGGTGTTGTTGTGGCCGTTGGCGATCGAGTGCATGTGGCAGCTCAGCTCAGGCAGGTCCTTGGTGCCCGCGACCTTGTAGCGCAGGAAGTCGCCGTTGAGCATGCGGCCCGAACGCTGGTCCATGATGCGCTGCTCGTGCAGCGCGTAGCTGACGCCCTGGATCATCGCGCCGAGCACCTGGCTCTCGGCCAGCTTCTTGGCGATCACCAGGCCACAGTCCTGGATGCCGAACATGCGCGCGACGCGCACTTCGCCGGTCCACGTGTCGACTTCGACTTCGGCAAACTGTGCGCCGCAGACACCGCGGTGAAACGGCTGGCCTTTGTAGTTGGGGAAGCGTTCGCCGTGCACTTCGATCGGCGTGGTGCCGATCAGCTTGCAGGCCTGCTGCCAGTCGAGCTTGGCGTCGGCCGTGCCGACCTTGCCGCCCGCGCAGCTGACGTCGTCGACCGGCACGCCGAGGTGGGTCGCGACGAGTTCGCGCAGTTCGTTCTTGGCGAGCCAGGCCGCGTGGCGCACGGCCGGCGCGATCGACGGCGTCGTCGTGCTGCCGCCGGAGCCGGGGCCGATCGGGTCGGCGGTGTGGCCGGTGATGCCGCGCACCCGGTCGACGGGCACCGTCAGCTCTTCGGCGGTCAGCATCGCGAGCACGGTCTTGAGGCCCGTGCCGATGTCCTGCGCGCCCGAGCGGCTCTCGACGCTGCCGTCCTGGTGGATGCGGCACGTGATGCCGTAGCGGGTGCGGCGGCCGCCGTGGCGGCCAAGCTGGCCCCAGCGGGCGCTGGCGCAGCCGACCCCCATGGCGTAGCGGCTGCCCGCCTCGCGCTGTCGCGCACGCGCCTTCTGCCAGCCGAACTGCTCGGCGGCAAAGCGCCACTGGTCCTTGCGGATGTCTTCTTGGTCCTGCTCCAGGCGAAACTGCAGCGGGTCGATGCCGGCCTTGCGGCACAGCTCGTCGACAAACATCTCGGCGCCGAACCATCCCTGCGGATAGCCGGGCGCGCGCATCGAGCGCGCCGGGTCGGTGTCGGTCGCGATGTCCTTGTGCTTGCGCCGAACCTCGGCGTCGTCGAAGTAGTAGTTCGGAAAGCGTACGGCGCCGCCGCGGCCGTTGTAGCCACAGCCGCCAAAGCTACGCCAGTCCCACGCGACGATCTGGCCGTCCTTGTCGAGCCCGCCGCGAACCTGCATCAGCGCCGACGGCCGGTTGCCGGCCATGGTGTGCTCCTCAAAGCGGTCGAGCATCAGCTTGACCGGTCGCCCGGCTTCGTGCGAGAGCATCGCGCAGGCCAGTCCTTCGATGCCGGCCGAAAACTTCGAGCCAAAGCCGCCGCCGACATACTCGGCGTGCACGTCGATCGACTCGACGGCGATGTTCTTTTGCTGAAGCGCCCGCGACAGCTCGCTGCGCACGCCGAACGTTGCCTGGGTCGAGGCCCAGACGTCGAGGTGCTTGCCGTCCCACTTGCACGTGTTGCCGTGCGTCTCGAGCGAACTGTGCGTCTGCACCTCGGTGCGGTAGGTCGCCGCGTGCGTATGCGCGGCGCGGCCGAGCGCCTCGTCCATCGAGCTGCCCTCGGGCCACTCCTCGTCGACCTGGCCGTCCATCGCCAGCATCGGCGCGTCTTCGTCCATCAGGAAGTCGACGTTGTGCTGCTCGGTCTCGTAGTCGGCGCGGATCTTTTCGATCGCGTCGCGCACCAGGTCGAGGGTCTCACCGGCGACGGCCGCCAGCGCATCGCCGACGAAGCGGATCTTGCTGCCGACGTTCTTCAGCTGCACGACCGCGGTGATGCCGGGCATGGCGCGCGCTTCGTCGAGCGACAGGCTGGTCAGCTTGCCGCGCGCAATCGGCGAACGCATCAGCATCGCCTGCTGCAGATCCGGAAACGTGATGTCGTAGGCGTACTTTGCGCGGCCGGTTGCCTTTTGCAGGCCGTCGATGCGCGAGACATCCGTGCCGACCGTTTGGTGCTTGGTGTTGGCGTCCCACGGCGGCGCGTCGCCCTCGGCGGGGCGCACGGTGATTTTCTCGAGGCGGTCCTGCTGGCCCTCGCCCGGCAGCGCCCGATAGCCGACCGTGATCTCGGTATCGCGCGGGGTTTGCTCTTCGTGAGAACTCATCGCTTGCCCTCCTTTTGGCCGCCGGCCGCGGTGCGCTCGATGGCCTCCATGACGCGGCCGTAGGTGCCGCAGCGGCACAGGTTGCCGGCGAGGTCGTCGCGCATCTGGTCCTTGCTCGGCGTGCCGCGCTTCTCCAGGCACGCGAGCGAACTCATCACCATGCCCGGTGTGCAGAAGCCGCACTGCAGCGCATCGCACGCGACGAAGTTTTCGACCAGCGGGTGCACGTCGCCATCGGCTTGTTGCAGGCCTTCGACGGTGCGCACTTCGCTGCCCATTGCGTCCATCGCGAGCATCAGGCAGCTGTTGACCGGTGCACCGTCGACGAGCACCGTGCAGCCGCCGCATGCGCCGCGGTCGCAGATCTTCTTGGCGCCGGTCAGGTCCATGCGGTCGCGCAGGGCGTCGAGCAGCGTGGTGCGCGTTTCGACTTGGACCTTGCGGCGATCGCCGTTGACGAGCAGCTCGATCTCGTGGCTGCCGGGGCCAAACGTCTCGCGCATCGGCGGAGCGCTGGCCGCATCAGCAGCCTGCAGTCCAGTCGTCATGACGCTGGCAGCAGCAGAACCCTTGAGGAACGAGCGGCGGGAAACGCCGCGGTCGGGTGGCTTTGGCATGGGCAAGTTCGCGGGTAGGCGAGCCGCAAGCGTAGCGGCTGGTCGCCGGCGGTGGAGGATGCGCTGCGTCAAGTCACATGCTTTGGACATGTCGCCGTGGGGGAGGCGACGCGCGGCCTCGGATAATGCTTGCATGAACGATGTGCGTTGGTTGTGGCCCCGCGTCTGCTTGGCGGTGTGCGCGGTGTTGGGCGCTGGGTCGTGCACGACGGCGCCTTCCGAACAGCAACCCCGGTCCGAGACCTCACCGGAGTCGTCTCGGGAATTGGGGCCGGATGCCGCGCCCCGCGCGTTCGCCACGGTTGTCCATGACGCAAAGCGTCCCTACATCTGGCCGCTGCTCGGGCCTGGTGACGTCGAGGTCACGCGCGCCTTTCCGATGGCGGAGCGCGACGGGGAGTCCCAAGATCATCCGCACCACCAGTCGCTATGGCTGGCGCACGGCGACGTCAACGGCTTCGACTTCTGGCACGGCAGCAAGCGCGGCGAGCACCAGCGCTGCGTGCGTTCTTCGGAGCGCCTCCTCGCCGCCGAAGGCCATGCGGCAGGCGGCCACGTCTACGAAGCGGACTACGAGTGGACGCTCGCCGACGGCAGCGTGCAGCTGCACGAGACGCGCATCTGGACGACGATCGACCACGGCACCTGGCGCTCGGTGGCCGTGCAAAGCACGCTGCGGGCGGGCGAGCTGCCGGTCGTCTTCGGCGACACCAAAGAAGGCATGTTCGCCGTGCGCGTGCGCCCGGAGCTGCGCTGCGAAGGGCCGCGCGCGACCGCCGGCTTGCGCAACAGTGAAGGGCACCAAGACGGGGATGTCTGGGGCAAGCGGGCGCGCTGGATCGACAGCACCGGCACGGTCGACGGCCAACCGTTCGGCGTCGCGATGTTCGACCATCCCAGCAACCTGCGCCATCCAACCTGGTGGCACGCGCGCCGCTACGGCCTGCTGGCGGCGAATCCATTTGGCGTGCACGACTTTGAACGCAAGCCGAAGGGCGCCGGCGATTTCACCCTCGCCGCGGGCAAGGCTCTCGTGCAGCGCTACCTGATCGTGCTGCATCCGGGCTTTGACGAGGACCGGCTCGAGCAGCTCTATCAGGAGTTTGGTTCGGCGGTCGATGAGCCGCTGCGTTGACAGAGTGCGCTCCGCCCTGCACCGCGCCGCCGACGCGAGTTCTACGCTGCGTCGGGCTCGAAGCGGCGCCGACTCAACGCATCCGTCGGGCCAGCTCAAGAGCTCGTCCGGTAAGCGTCCTGCTGCTGCCGCCGCCGCGACCGTGGCGCCCACGTCGACCCTTGCCGCCATGCCGGCCGCCGATGCGGAACACGTCATCACGAATCTCGCCGTCGATGTCGGTGTTCGCGCGGATGATCTCGGCCAGCGTCATGCGTTCGACGTATTGCACGATGTCTGCTGGCAGCGCCCGTTCGTAGTAGTAGTCGTAGTAGGGATCGCCATCGCGCAAGCGCTCAAACTGGTCGCTGAGGATCGCTCGAAACAAGCGTCCGACCATCGCACCTTCGACATGTCGTTCCGCCAAGCCGCCGATCCATAGATCGATGTTCGCGACGCTGCCGTAGGTCGCCTGAAGCTGCTGGCGAACGTTGTGGTCGACGTGCAGGTCGCCGAAGTTGCTCGGTGCCGACAGTCCATACGCTTGTCGTGTGTCGACGTAGTTCGCCAGCCCGTGATCGCGTCCGCGCTGCAGGTTGAGCGAGGCGAGGTCGAAGCCTCCGGACCCCGGTGGGCCAAACAAGAAGTTGCGCACGTCATCGATGATCAGGGTGTCGATTCGTTGCGCGCGCTGGGCACCTAGGCCACGCAGCGTTGGCTCGATGCCTTCGTCTTGGATCAGCTGTGGATCGAAAAACGCATCGCGCAATGCCAGGTGGCCGGCGGCGATCTCGTCGCCGTTCGCATCGAGGCGCAGCAGGGTCGGCGAGAGCATGCTGTGCCCCAGCCGATACGCGGCCGTCGTAAACTCGTTGGCGATGCTCGGATCGACGTTGGGCTGGAAGCCGGTGTAGGGCCGCAGCGCGTCTTTGCCGAGCAGAACCGGCAAGAACTCTCGGTAGGTGATCGCCTGGAGTTCGGCGCCGACGATCCAGCGGGCGAGCTGCCACGTGGTCTCGTCGGCGAGGCCGGCGGTTCGGATGATGCTGGCTAGTCGGTTGTGTTCACGCACAAACAGCGTGTGCATTGAGATCAGGCCAACCTGCTCATTGACGCGCACGTCACCCGCCACAAAGAAGCCCGTGCTGTCGACCGGAAGCAGGTTGCCGGCGCTGGTCCGCATGGACCCGAACGTGCCACGCAGCGAGTCCGAGAGCGCCTGGTCGGAGCCGTAGATCTGTGAGCCGTCGATGTATGCCGTGATTTCGTTGATCTGTTCACGGATGCCGGGCCGGCTACGGGCGACTATCTGTATGCGATCGACAACGGCTCGTTCTCGGGCTTCTACCTGGACGATCTGGAGAGCGGTCAGGGCGCTTGGACAAGCGGCGCCAACGCCGGCAACAACGACTGGCAGCTCGGCACGCCGGACGGCGATTCCGGCTCGCCCCAGGGCATCTCCTGGTCGGATCCAAGCACTGCCTCTTCGGGCGCGAACGTCTTCGGCAACGACTTGGGCAACGGCGGCGGCCAGCAAGGCAACGGACGCTACCAGTCCAACGTCAACCTGTGGCTGCGATCCCCGACGATCGACTGCACGGGGCGAACGGGCGTGCGCCTGCGCTTCCGCCGCTGGCTGACGGTGCAGGACGCGGCGTCCGACCAGGCGTCGATCTGGGTCAACGGCCAGCAGCTGTGGCAGAACCCGGTCGGCCAAAACCAGGTCGATACCTCGTGGCAGACGGTCGAATACCTCGTGCCGTGGGCCGACAACAACCCGGCCGTGCAGGTGGAGTGGCGCCTCGCTACCACGCAAGGCGTCAACCTCGGCGGCTGGAACATCGACGATGTCGAACTCGGCGAAACCGTCGTGCCGCAGGCCGACGCCGAACTGCGCTTCCTGCCAGAGCAGGTCGTGCAGGGCGATCCGATGACGCTGACCGTGACAACCCCCGGCAACTCGCGCCCCTACGTTCTGGTCCTCGGAGACTCGATCGGCCCGATCATCGTGCCCGGCTTCCCGATCATCCTGGTCGGCGGCAACTTCGCCGCGGTGGGCGGCACGACCGACGCGAGCGGCAACGACAGCCTCACGCTGACGGCGCCGAATGTGCCCGGCGTCATGGGCGCGCTGTTCTACAGCCAGGTCCTAACCGTCGATGCGGGATTCACGCAGTGGGTGACATCAAACCGCTCGCTCAACTGGATCACGCCGACGCCGTAGTTCGTCGCCCGTCGCCCGTCGCCGTTGCGGCTTTGGGGACGTGAGGGATGGGCGGCAGCTGTGCCGGAGCCCGTATGACTTCTTGGCGCGCCTCTTTGCAACGCGCGCCGGCCGACGCCTATGCCGCCG
>JBGCDH010000133.1:0-3679 GCA_045105235.1 Planctomycetota bacterium
GTTCGCCAATCTCGCCCTCGATCAACCGACGCATACGTGATCCCGGCCGAATCACCAGCATCCGAGATGCTGAAGAAGATACCCAACCAAATCCGGGACGTTGTCCATGCAGGCAGCATCATCGCGGAATCGATCGGGCGGCAAGACATCGCACAACTGAACCCAAATCCTCCCCTCGTCACGATCACGAATTGCATTACCTCCACTTAAACAGCGCGAGCAATATTCCACGATACCTTCAAAACTCATCCCAGCGGCACACTCATCCCATCCGCTCACTTCATTATTTGACCCACGACATAACCACCCCCAAAACCCGCCTACCTTCCGCTCAACTTTAGCACGCCACCACGACCCCAACGAATCAACAATAACGACATCCTCCTCGACGCCCGGAACATCTTTTGGCATCCCCGAACTAGCACCCACCAATCGCCACCCATTGCTCACATTCCATATGAGCACCGGAGGACATGGCACACTCGGAGAATCCCTCAAGCTACCGCCCCCAGAAAGAAAAGACCGAGTGGCTGCCCACGCTGAACACAGCATTCTATGCCCATGACGGCGCTCCTCACACACTCCTGAAAAATGCATTTTGATATGTTCTACGGCCTAGGAAACCCCGAAACATCTCTCTACGGAACGACCTGTGGAAGTAGAACATATTTACCACCCCCGACCGCGGTGGAGCCGCGCCCCATCGCGAACGCTCCCAGGTCCACCTCCGCCCTCCCGGGGCCAAGGCGGCGCGCCTGGGTAGCGAGCCCGCGTCCACCAAAGACCCAACGCCGCCCATCCGCAGGCAGCGGCACCGGCACGTCGAAGGAGCATTTGCCGAGTGCGTCGCTTTCGCCGAGCGGCTCGGCAAGCGCTTGCTTGAGGCTCCCGTCGAGCTGTTCGACGACCGCAAAGCCCACGCACGACAGCGCGTCAAAGCGGCCATCGAGAATCGTGGCGCGGACGCGAACCGTGACGAACTCCTCGCCGCTCGTGCCTTGCGGCGTCGTCGCGGCACGAGCGTCCGACTCGATCGACGCAGCAGGCACGCAGCCCGCGACGGCGGACACTCCGGCAACAACGGCGAAAACCAAGGTAGCCAGCATGCGCTCAGTCTAGCCAAACCTCACGTGGCGGCCCCGCATGAAGACACCGCGTGAAGACGCCGCATGAAGACCATCGCCGGCTCCTCCCCTCAGCTGGCCACGATCTTCAGATCGCGGACGAATCGTTCGCTGACTTCCAGGCAGTCGTCAAGTTCGGGATGGCGCACCACGATCCAGCCGTCGCCGACCACGACCTTGCGCCAGTCCCGCCGCGGCTGGCCGATGGGCGTCAGCTCGATCGACGCAACGTGGCGTCCATAGCGATGCAGCAGCTCACGCAGGCCGCGGTGCTCGCGCACCAAACCGTCGCCTTCGGCGCGCTTGAAGATCATCGCCGAGTTGAACTTCTTGCTCGTGTCCTGGCTCAACCGGCCATAGCACGTGGCCTCGGCCCAGCCTTTGAACAGGTCGACGTCACAGGCGTAGTTCATCGCGTGCACGAGCCGCGCGCCGGGCGGCCGGCCGCCAATCTCGCCAAAGACGGCTTCGCCAGAATCGGTGCGGAACCACTCCATGTGCGTGAAGCCGGTCGTGAAACCAAGCGCCTTGAGCACGCCGTGGCCGAGCTCGACGCCGGGCCGGGGCATCTCGGCGTGGATGTCGCGCAGGCAGATGTTCTGCATCGAGATCCACGGGTTCTGCGCCAGCACCATGGGCTTGGGCTTGTACCACGCAACGTTCTCAAACAGGATGTTGCCGTTGGCGCAGACGGTGTCGTAGGTCAGCTCCTCGCCTTCGATAAACTCTTCGACCGACAGCTCGTCGACGTGGCGCGTGCGGTGCAGCGCGGTCTCAAACTCATCGCGGTCGTTGCAGCGATAGGTGTCTTTGCTGCCAGCGCCATCGATCGGCTTGACGATGGCCGGGTAGCCGACGCGCTCGACGACCTCCCAGGCCTCGCGCATGCTGCGCGCGCGTCCGTGCCGCGGCACGCGCAGGCCCGCGCGTTCGACCGCCTGCTTCATGCTCTCCTTGTCGCGCACGATCTCGGTCTGCGCCTTGGTCATGCCGGGCACCGAGAAGTCCTCACGCATCGAAGCGGCCATATACATCAGCCGCTCCCACATGCACTCGACGCGATCGATGGAGCGACCGCGCAGCCAGGCTTTGACCTCGGCGATCGCCTGCGCCTCGTCGCCGAACGACGACACGCGCAGGTAGTCCTTCAGCGCCCCGCGGGCGGTGTCGGGCAGCGCTTGCACCGGCTGGTCGCCGACGCCGTAGACCGATGCGCCGACTTCGGCGAGCCCACGCACGAACTCTGGCATCTCGGCGGGAAATCCAGGACTCAGGAAAACGACGTTCATGGCGAGAGGTGGCGTGAGGAGGTTGACGACAGGCTATCGCCGAGGAGCGAAGAGAAACGGTTAGCGCGCTTCGAGTTCGACGCGCACGAGTTGGACAATCTGCTGCACCGCGTCGCGAACGACGTTGGTGTCGGGATGGCGCACGATCAGGAAACCGTCGCCTTCGTAGGTTTCCGCCTTGGGCTGGCCCGCTCGCGGCAGCTTCGACTCCACCACCAGCGAACCAAAGCGCTTGCGCATCTCGTCGAGCCCGTGCACGGCGCGCACGCAGTAGCTTGCCTTGCTCGACATCTCGCGGCCGCCAGGCAGCTGACCGCGCAGGTAGGCAGCACCGGCGGCGTAGCGACGCTCCGGCACATCGACCGACTCAAAAACCATCAGCTGCGCAAACAGGCGGTAGACGTCGACGTCGTAGACGTGGCCCATCAGCGAGACGAACTGCGCACCCGGCGGCCGCGCCGCCACTTCGCTGATCGCGACCGAACCATCCTGACGGCGGAACCACTCCATGTGCGACATCCCGGTCCACATGCCGAGTACATCGAGCGCGCGCGGACCAAGCCGGTGGATAACTTCGAACGCCGGATGGTCGAGCTCTTTCGGCAGCACCACGCACCACTGGATCCACGGGTGATCCATGACCTCCAGCGGCGTCGGGTAATAGCAGCAAATGTTGTGCAGCGCGTGCTGGCCATTGACCGTGATCGAGTCGAAGGAAAACTCGCGGCCCTGGACAAACTCCTCGATCAAAACCTCACGCCCGGGTCCGGGGCGGACCGACGCCAGAAACTCTTCGAGGTCGCCGTCGCTCTCGCACCGCGAGGTCGCCTTGGCGCCGGCACCCGCTGGCGGCTTGCCGACCACCGGATAGCCAACGGCGTGCGCAAATTGCTTGGCCTGGGCAAAGTCGGCGCACAGGCGGTGGCGCGCGCACGGCACGTCGGCCGCCGCGAAGCGCTCCTTCATCTGCGCCTTGTCGCGGAAGTTGCGCGCCGTCGCTTCGTCCATGCCGCGGATGCCAAGCTGCTCGCGCACGGCGCCCAATGGCTCCTGCAGCGGCTCGAGGATGCCCATCAGTCGATCGACGCCGCCGTGCTGCTGCCCGAGGGCGTGCACGGCGCGGGTCAGCTCCTTGGCCTGCATCGCGTCGGCGACCTGCTCGAAGCCAACCAACCGGTGCCGCAGGTCCGACGGCAGCTTGTGCGCCGGGTCCTGCGAGACCACGCTCAGGTCGACCCCGGGAAGAGATCCCACCGCACGCGCAAA
>JBGCDH010000134.1:0-35250 GCA_045105235.1 Planctomycetota bacterium
GTGGATTTGGGGGTGTGTGGGGTGTGGGGTGTGGGGTGCGCTGGGAGTGGGTGCGCAACGCGGGGTTCGGGGGAATGCTCCCGGGAGTGAGGTTGCGGAGTGAGGTTGCGGGGGGAATGCGAAACGGGCTGCCTCTTGGAGGCAGCCCGTTTTGGCTGGGATGGGCCACTGGGCCGGGGAGGAACCCTGGCGGGATGGCGGTGTTGGGACCGGGGAGCGAACCGGGGGCGAGCCGGAGCGAGCCGGAGCGAGCCGGACGGCTCGCGGGACGGCTCGCGGGACGGCTCGCTTACTGGCCTGGGGCTAGGCGGTAGGCGATGCTCATGAACCGCAGGGTCGGCGACAGGGCCGGCGACACGTCGATGTTGTTGGTCATCACCAGACGCGGGTTCAGGAAGCGTGGGTAGACGCCCGTTGCTGGGTCGCGGAGACGCTCGGCGTCGTCGGCGGCGAAGTAGGGCGTAAGGCCGGTTGTGGCGATACGGGCCTGGGCGTTGACGTTGGGGGTCGAGTAGCGGAAGGCTTCCGAGGCGTAGTTCGGGTTGAGCAGGTTGCCCCGCGTGTCGAACTCATCGCTGGCGGCTGGGCCAAAGATCGGGTCGTAGATCGTCCCGGAGTTGGCGAACGTCTCGCAGCCACGCAGTTCGACCACCACGCCCGTGCCGGCTGGCTGGCCGGTTTGCGGCGGATCGAGCTGCACGGCCACTTCCGTGATCCGCAGGTTCGGGTCGATGGCCTGCCAGTCGGGGAAGCCCGATTCGTTTTGGATGGCGCCGTTGCCGTCGACGATCTGCGCGCGCTGCGGCTGCAGCGAATCGATGAAGCCGAACGTCACGGTCGAGACGCGGCGCACAAAGTCGGCGCGCGACCACGGCAGCATGCCGTCGCCCGGAGGCGCCGTGAACAGGCCCGTGACCAGGCTGCCTCCCGGCAACAGGTAGGCACCTGCATCCTTGACGATGTTGACCGCGTTGGCCTGCAGCACGTTCGACGGATCGACGAGGATCTCGCCGCCCGTGACCTGGTCAAAGCCACCACTGGCGTGCACGCGCACCCACGGCCAAGCCGGGCGACCGCCACAGCCGGAGCCGACGGTGTCGTAGTAGCCGCCTGGGGACGGCGGACCGATCGGCGGGAAGTTCGTGCCAGTGCCCATCAGAGCGACCTGGAAGGCGTTGGTGCCGAGCGCGACGCCGTTGGCGGCGTCATCTGGGAACACCTTGATGTCGACCAACAGCGGCAGGGCAATCGGATCGTGGTCGCGCTGGTTGACACCGTTGAAGTCCGCGATGTCGAGCACCCAGGTCGAACCGGGGAAGCCTTCAGCCGGGACACTGGTGATCCACGGCGAATCGATCGCTGCGGTGACGTCGTTGTTCGGCGCGCTTGCACCTGGGTCCTGGGCTCCGCCCAGGCCGATGACGTCCCCGTTTTCGTCGATGGTCACCAGACGCGAGTCACGCCAGGTGTAGCTCCGGTCGAAGCGCGGGAACGGCACGTAGGCGGTGTTGCTGGCGTCGCGGATCGCCTCGTTTGGGTTGATCGTGTAGACCTTGTCTTCAAAGACCGGCACTTGTTCGGTGCCGTTCAGGACGTTGTCGGCAAAGACCACCGACAGCGCGCTGTTCATCGTCGGGCAGTCGAAGATGCACTCTTCGTCCCCGCTGATGCCGTGACGCTTGTCCGGGCGACGGCGCGAGTGCGACAGCGACATCGAGACGCGGTCAAAGACATCGAACAGCACCGTCTCGTCTGCAAAGGGAGACCAGTAGAGCTGCTCCACGTCGAGCGCAAACTCGGAAGGCTGCACGTAGCTGAGGTTGAAGTCGTCCTCGATGTAGCGGAGCTGCATGCGCGAGCCCTGCGGCTTGAACGGCTCGATGACGCGCCCCACCGGCTGCGGAACCTGCGGGAAGACCGCCGGCACGTTCGGTGGGTTGACGGTGTCCTGCATTTGCGGGACCTGATAGAGCAGACCGTTTGTGCCGGCGAGCGGCGCGGTGTTGCCGTCGCCGATGTAGCACTCGCCGCGCAAGAAGCGGTTGATCTGAC
This sequence comes from Planctomycetota bacterium, assembly GCA_045105235.1. GTDB lineage: Bacteria > Planctomycetota > UBA1135 > UBA1135 > UBA2386. The sequence goes on from JBGCDH010000134.1 coordinate 2,053, forward strand.
CGAGCGAGTCCAGGTTCGCGGAGCGGCTAAAGCGGATCCCGCTCGCGCCGATCAGCGTGCCGTTTTCGAGGCGGAACTGACCGAACATGTCGACCGAACCCGGCAGCGTGCCGTCTTCGTCGAGCGCTTCGAAGCGCCAGGTGTGCCAGCCCACTTGGTTGGAGTCCGCACCGGGATCCAGCTGGAAGTCCACGGACCAAGCATCCTGAGGGTTGCCTACGTCGCCGTAGATCTCGAGCGTGTTGCCGGCAAGGTCGGCGACGCCGTCGGTGCCAACCCGAATGTGGAGCGAGTAGACTTCGGCGGTGCCGGCCTCGTGTGCGAAGCCCAACGGCGGCTGCAGGCGCAGCACCGTGCCGTCTCCTTCGAGGTCGGTCAGACGCGTTGGCACAACCCGAGTCGTGGCACGCTTGGGGTCGCTCATCTGCTCGGTAAACGACTCGAGCAGAACGGAGGTGTTGGTGATGACCAGGTTCGACGTGCTGTCGACCAGGTCGAGGTCCATCGGCTTGGTGAACTCGAGCGCGAGCGATGCGTTGGGCGCAATGTCGACGCCTGGAAGCTGCGACGAAGGCTCAATCGCCAGGAACAGGTTGCGCCAGTTGCGGTCCGTCAAGGTGCTGCTACCGGACGAGAACGGCACTTCCTCGACGTAGGTCGAGCGAAGCAGGCACTCTTCGCCTTCCGGATTGGGATTGGCGCGGAAGGAAACCAGGTTGCCGTCGGAGTCGCGCCCCGGCTGAACGGTAGCCAGACGCAGCTGAACCTGCGGAATCGTCTCGCCCTGGCCACTGTCGCCCGGCGGCGCGTTGATCGCTTCGCCCACACCGGCAACGTTCATGGCCTGGATCGAAAGGTTCTCAAGCACCTCGGCGCGCAGCTGCACGATCTCGAAGCTGCCGTCATCGAGCTGCACCGTGACGTCCTGGGTCAGGATGTCGCCATACTGCAGCGGCCGCTGCGTTGGCACCGACAGCGGCCCGAGCGGCATGTCGCTCGTGTCGAGAGGGCCATCGACAAACGGGTAGCGCGCGCGGATCGGAACGAAGCGCAGGCGCTTGTTGATCGTCACGATGTTGTTCGTTGCGTCGACGCCGGTGATGCCCATCGGCAGCACGCCGACGAGGAACGGCGGCTCCGGCTCCGACAGACGCCCCGCGACACCGTCGAGCAGGTTGCCCGAACGGAAGTCGCGAATGACGGATTGGCGGCCGGCGCTATCCGGGCCGTTGAGCTCGCTGACACCGTCGCGGTCGACAAAGAAGGACGACACGACTTCGCCGCGCGAAGGAATCGCCAGGCGGATGTTGGCCGTCACGTTGTCCGAAGACAGGGGCAGACCGGAGGAGGTGATGCCGCCCTCCGCTTCGCCGCCGAGAATGGTCGTGTCGAGGATGATCGTGTCTTCCTTCACCGTCGCCCGGTAGGGCAGGATGCGGAAGGCATTGACCGGATCGACAACGTCGGGATCGCCCTGGAACTCGAGCAGCTGCACGAGCGACGGGTTGGTCGCGAAGACAGAGTCGTCGAGATTGAGCTGGCTGGAGAAGTTCAACCGGAACGCTGCGTTGCGCGGCACGATCGGGATCGGCCGGTTCTGCGTGTTTTGGTTCCGGAATGACGGCGGCAGCTGGCTGAGACCGGTCTGCGCCTCCGCGAGCGCACGCTCAAAGTTGGCGGCCTCATTCCGGTCCGAAGACGTGTCGTCCCACAGAATCAGAAGCTGCTCGTGGCCGACTTCCTTGTTGAACGGCAAGAACTCGTAGTCCGCACTCAGCAGCTCATTGCCGCCGGCATCGAACAGCGACTCGGACGCAAGGTTCGAGTTGACGATGACGTTGGACTCGATCAGCTCGATCCGGCGATTGGTGCGCCGCAGACGGCTACCAACACTCGGATCGATCCGGCGGAACGCGAATACGTCGACAAGTCGGCCGACATCCACGCTCACCAGCGCAGGTCGCCCGCCGTTTTGGCCAAGCGCGCCCGTGCTCGAGCTGTTGTCACAGCCGCCAAACATCGCCATTCCGACCATCAGGGATAGCGCGGGTGCAAACCGCGCCATTTGCGACGGAGCATCGGGGTGTCTCTTCGCTTGCATCATGTCAGGTGCCTTCGTTGCGTGCCCAAAGCGTTGGCCGAGCGTGAGATCTTGCCTCTTGCTGCTCGGGCCTCGGTATCGGGGCCGGTATCGGAAATCGTGGGGGTCGTGTGTGTTCAGGTATGTCCCCTAGCCACTCCCCGACGTGGCGATCCACCCTTGCTACGGGCGGCCGCCGCGCCAAGAAGCGCCGGGAGCCAGGGTGCGCCGACACGAATGCCGGACGCGAGGGAAAACTAGAAGCGGAACGGCAGGCGCAGGAAGCGAAGCTCCGGGCGCGGCGATTCCGGGTTGAGTGCGGGCGGTTCGTCGAGGCCGGTGCTGCGGAACGCGGAGTCGAACAGGATGTCCCACTGCACGAACGGCATGTTGCGGCTACGCACTTCCTCCTGCACTGCAGGATCGTTGAGGTCAAAGAGGAAGGAGCCATCCTCTGGGTAGCGTCCCGTGCTCTGCTGCGGGTCGGTGTGGAACGCGAAGCCGATACGCACGTTGGCGGTCGGCACGCGCCCAACGGCGCCGCTGTAGGTGCCGCCCAGCCCTGGCGAGCCGTCGGTGAAGACCTCGTAGAACTTGGCCATCACGCGAGCGCTCGTGGCCTCGGTCGCAAGCGCACCACTCTCCGGGGACAGCACCAGCTCGTTGGCCGTGTGCGACAGGATCCGGTAGCTGCCGAGCAGCGTGCCGTCGGCAGCCAACAGCTCCGCCTCGTATTGCACAAAGCGATCGTTGGTCGTGCCGAGCACGGACTGCTGAAGCTGGACGCGGTAGGCCACCTCGCCGAGGAAGCTCGACTGGGCGTTGCTCGTCAGGATCGGAGTCGCCGCGACGATCTCGGGGAACGCCAGCTGCGCCACACCCTGAACCACATCGAACGAGGCGTAGCCCTGCGCGACACCCGCGGCGCTCTGCAGGCCGTCGAACTCGTAGCGCGGGCCGGCTTCGTTGGCGTTCGTCACGACAACGCCGCGCGGCAGTTCGTCCGCAGCATTGAGCAACACGCGGCGCGCCGTAGCACCGGTGTCGATCCAGCGCGAACGGATTCGCGAGCGCGAAGCAAACGGGCTTGGCAGCAGCACCGGCGCCGGGCGAATCTCACCTTCGTCGTCGCCGATCGCCGTCAGGTTGCCCTGATCGTCGACGCCCTGACCAAACACGTTCGGGAAGCCGCGCCAGGCCAATGCAGCCTGCTTCAGGGCACCGGTCAGCGGCAGGCCGCTGCGGATGATCTCGATGTTGTCGTCGAGGATCGTGTTGGTGTTGTCGGTGGTCGTCGCTGGATCACCAGGAGGCGCCATCAGCTGGACGATGCCCATGCCGCCAAAGCCGCCGAGCGGTGCGCTGTCGTAGTTGTCGCGGTAGACCTCATCGATGACCGTGCCGCTCGTCGGGTATTTGCCCGTCACAACCGGAGGCTGCTGGCCGGAGACGCAGACGCCCCCGTCGGCCGAGATCGAGAAGTCGTAGTTGTTGTCGGCGTAGTTGCCGCCCTGGGTGTTGATGACGATGCGCTGCGCGGACATCAGGATGACCATGCCGCCGGCACCGCCGCCACCACCGCCACCTTGCTGCGACGAAGCCGAAGGCTCGCCACCGCCGCCCGAACCACCGTCCGCGGTGATGCGGCCGGACTCGTTGATGACGATCTGGCCAAGCGCCTTGACGATCAAGACACCGCCACCACCACCACCACCACCGCCAGAGCTATCGTTCTGGAAGTTGGGCTCTTCGACGCCACAGTCGTCGTTGTACGAGAGGTCGCCGCCACCGCCGCCACCGCCGCCACCGATCGGCGCGCTGAGCTCGCCGGTGATGCGCAAGGCGTCGGTGTATTCGCCGCTGCTGTTGGCGAAGTAGCGGACAGCCGAACCCCAGAAGTTGTTGTCGTTGCGCGGATCGCTGAAGACCGTCGCGCCGGACTGGCCGCCGTCGACGCTGCGCGTCGCCGTGCCGGCGTCACCGACACAGCCGTTGCCGCCGGCGCCCGTCTGCTGCTGGAAGATCGGGAATGGGTTGAGAGGCGGAGGCGTGCCGCCACCGATCGGGACCGTGCCGGCCGGAGCGACTTCCACCTTGAAGAAGGGGTCGCCCTGCGTCGCGAGGGAACCACCGCCGCCACCCGAACCGCGGTTGCAGCCGGCTTCGCAAGCGAGCGTGCCGCCACCACCACCGCCACCGGCCACCTGGCCAGGGCCGTTGCCGTCGCCGCCACCGGTGTCGCGCGCCAGAGCGCCTGGCGAGCCGTCGCCACCGTCGCCGCCACCGCAGACACCGGCACCGCCGGCCTTCGGGACATCGGCGTTGGACGAGCTGGCGACCCGCTCGCCGTCGCCACCTTCCACCGAGAGGGTGCCGGAGACCGTGAAGTCTTCGCCGACCAACCAAACCATTGGGTTGGTGCCCACACCGCGCACGACGCGGCCCTGCGGGATGTTGACGCTGCGGAAGTTGAAGACGCCGCCCGACACGTTGAACGGCGAGCCATTCTTTGGCGTCACCAGCGTGAAGTCGGTGTTGAGAATGGTCTCGGGTGCGCTCGGCTCAAACTCGGCCCCGGTGACGGTGCCTTCGAATGCGAAGCTACCGCGCACGAAACCAGCGCCCACTTCGGCAACGGGCTCGGCGAAGGCTGCATCGAGGTCAATGCGCGAAGAAGAGTTGAACTGCTCGACCAGGCCGGCGAACTGAGGCTCGTAGGCGCGCTGGGTGCGGAAGGTCGCAAAGACCGGCTCGTAGGCCACGTTGGCCACGTTGGACTCACCGGCAATGTCCTCGAGCGAGGTCTGCACAATGACGCGCACGGTCGCGTTGTTCGGCAGCACACCGAGCGGCCGCAGCACCAAGACCGCGCCGTCGACGGAGTTCTCTTCGAGCTCGGCGTCGGCAGGGATCCACTCCTGGTCTCCGAACTCGGGGTCGTCGTATTCGAGGTAGACGCGGCCGCGAACGTTGCTGTTGCGCAGTTCGGGGTCGGTGACGACGGCAACCGGAACGTTGACGCTCGATGGGTTGAGCGGCTGGTTGAACCTCAGGCGCAGCTCGAGCGGCGTCGTGCCAAGTTTGTTGAGCACCACTCCGGTCGTGTCCGGCGTCGGGCTGATCTCAAACGCGGTGCGGGTCGGGCCACCCGACGCCGTATCGCGGAACAATGCTCCCGGGCTCGTGCCGTCCGCTGTTTGGAAACGGAAGCTCCGCGGCAGCGCCAAAGCGCGGCCGCTGGTGTCGCGAATCACCGTGCCGTTGTTGCGGTTGCCGCCTACCAGCTGCACTTCGTAGGTGCGTCCAGGACGGAAGCCACCGTTGGTGTAGAGGTCGTTGGTTGGCAGCACCGGCACGAAGCGCAGGCGGCGCCCCGGCTCCGTGTCACCCGGGCTCGTGCCGAGTTCGAAGAAGCCAGCAACCGGTTCGAAAACGGGATCGCCAATCTGGTCAAAGACCTGGAAGCTGAACGTCGACAGGTCGACGGAGTCGAGGTCAATGGGGTTGCTGAAGTCGATCCGAATCGGATCGTTGAGGAACAGCCGGCCATTGTCGGAGGGCTCGGTGCTCAGCACCACAAAGTCGCCTCCCGCAATCGCGTCGCCGGTTGAGCCGCCGCCACCGCAAGATGACAGCGTGAACAGCGCAGCTGTGGATACAGCAGCCAGGGAGAAGAACCGGGTGGAAAACACTCGCATCATGGCAATAGGTGCTGGTTCGCCGAAGCAACTCGGACGCAACCTCGTGAATCTGGGCAATTCGACGACCGATCACCTTCTCCAGCCAGGACCGCGCAGGAGTGCACGGCCGCAGCCCGGGAGGAAGCAGCCCGGAAGTGTTGCTGCGAACGGGTTCGCAACAGCAACCGGGAGAAGGCACCGGAAAGGTTCCTGGGACGGAGCCCCACAAGTCTACCCCACCCACCGAGCTCAGGACGCCCCATCGCATTCGGACGCAAGCACGCGGAAAACACTCGGTTCGTTTGCTGTCGAACCAGGTTGTCTACGTGCCGTGTCATCGAAGTCGGGAGTCTGAGCAAGACGCGATGCAGGCTCGTTTCGAGATCAGAGATCGTCGAATCGGGCCGCGCGGGACGCGTCCAGGGGGAAAGTCGGGGAAGGCGGAGGGGCCTGGAGCCAGGCGGGGAAGGGGGGACGACAGACGGGAGAAGGGGGGCGCAAAACGATCGGCGGGGACCGACCGTCGTGCGAGCCGCGGGAGCCGACCGCGAAGGATCGGACCGCGGCAGCGGACCGTTTACTGGTTTTGCCAGCGGTACGAGAGCGCGAAGGTCTCGATTGATGGAGCGACCGGCGGGTTGGCCACCGAGTTGTTGATCGCCAGGAAGCGCCAGTTGACGTAGCGGACATCCCTCGGGTTGAAGGTCTCGTTGGGGCCCGCAAACTGGATCGTGTAGGCCGGGTCCATCAGGTCGTTCGGATCCTCGACGTAGCTCGTGACCGTGCGGTTGTAGAGATACGTCCAGTAGTTGCGCGCCTGGGTGCTGCCCGGAACCGGACGGTTGTCCCACTTGCGCATGTGCGCGTCGCCGGCCTTGAACGGGTCGAGAGCGAAGTTGTCGGCCGACGGACGCATCTGCGCACGCTCGGAAGCGGTGAACTCGTCATCGCCGCTGTCGGGGAACAGGTCGCTCGGCGACGAGATCCACGCATCCCAGTAGAACGGCGTGTCGTCGACCGCGCTCGCGCCCCGGAACTCTGGCACGATCTGCGTGCCGGCCGGCAGCTCGCTGAGCGGTGGGTCAAACTCAAACGCAAAGACCGGGGTCTCACCCGCCGGAGCGCTGGGCTGGCCACCAACGAGGTAGTAGGGACCGAGGCGCACATCCGAGAAGCCCTCGGGCACGCGGTGCGGGTTGTAGAGGTCGACGAAGCCGTTGGTGATGACCGTCTGACGCTTCAGGCAGTCCATCATGATCCAGTAGAACGTGTTGTCGCCACCGCCCGCAGGGGTGACCTGTCCGGTTGGCGTAAAGCCGCCCGAAGCTTGGTTCCACTGGGTGTCGCCCGGCGAACGGCAGAGCGGAGATCCGGCGCCAATGGCCGGACGGCCACCGCTGAGCACGCGGAAGTTTGGCATCGGGTCGGACTGAACCGACACGGCGGTTTGCCAGCCATTGGTGCCGAGAGCGATGTAGCCCCCGCCCACCGGCAGCTCCGACGAGTCACAGTAGGTCCAGAAGTCGGCCAGCAGCGGCAGCGCGATGTTGCCAACCAGTCCACCGGTGAAATCATCTGGCGCCGCGGCGCTGGTCAGCAGCGTGTTGCGCAAGTCGTTCCAGAACGAGTTGACGAAGCGAACCGCACCGCCGGCGCCGTCTGGATTGACCCACTTCCGTCCCTGCCCCATCGCGAACGGCGACAGGATGTAGGGCGCGTGGAAGTTGGCGTTGAGGTCGGAACCAACCGAATCGGACGAGCGACCACCTTGCTCGATGACGCGCTCGTCACGGTAGACAAAGTAGGGCTCCTGGAACTCCGGCAGCGGCAGGAAGCGGTTGACGTTGTTCGGCTCGAGCACGACCGCCGCGGGGTCGATCGTCATCGGCGTGTCGACATAGGCCGCGACGCGTGGCGCCTGGGTCTCGACAGCGCCCGAATTGCCCGGCTCAGGGTTGAACGCGAAGTTGCCCTCGAACGCGCGACGCAGGCCAGAGCCCGGCAGCGACGGCAGCGAGCTGAAGTCACCGACACACGGGATCGGCCGGAACTCGGAGTGACCGAGGAACAGCGACACGCGGTCAAACTCGTCGAAGGACAGGTTGGTGCCGGTGAAGGGAGCCCAATACATCTGCTCGATGTCGAGGTTGAAGTCGAACGGATCCGTGCGGGACAGACTCAGGTCGACTTCGCGCCACACCGTTTGCAGACGGCAACCGAACGGGTTGAGAGGGTTCTGGATGCCCGCCGGCACAAGGTTGTTGGCGGAGTTGGAGCCAACCTGCGCCTCGGTCGAGCCGCTGCTGACCTGTTGTGGGCACCACGCCAGCGGGTTTTGAAGCGCCGGAGGAGCACCCGTTGCCTGCTGGATTGGCTGCTGGTTGAGGTTGTCCGCAATCACGCGAACCCGGGTCGTCGGACGTGCCTGCAGCTTGTTGTTGATGTAGAGGAAGCCTCCGAAGAGGTCCTCGAGCGGGAAGGCTTCAGCGATCTGATCTTGGCCTTCGCCCTGCACTTCGTTTGGCAGGAAGTAGCTGGGGTTTTCGTCTTCGTCGCGCGACGCAAAGCGGCGCACGATCGAGATCGCAAGGTTGTCCGCAAAGACCGGCTCGCTGCCGTTCATCCGCGTATCGACGGTGAAGTCGATGACGACAGTGTTGCTCTTTTCCGCCGTTTCGCCCTGGAGGTCCAGCGGGTTGCCGGCGAGGTCACGCACGCCGCCGTCCGGCGAATCCGAGATCAGGTGCAGGTAGTAGCTGTAGTCGGCGTTGGCCGGCGGGTTCCGCATCGTGTCGTCGAGGTAGAAGCCGCTCGACGGCTGCAGGCGCAGCGACGTTTGCGAACCGTCTTCGTCGAAGACCCGCGACGTGATCAGGTAAGGCGTGCGGTATTTGGCCAGATCGAACGATGCTGGGTTGAGGCCGGTGCCAGAGGCGCCGTTGAACGCCCACGGACGCTCCGTGATGAAGTCTTCGATGCTGGCTTCGCTCGTCAGGTCGCGCATCGCAAAGAAGAACGTGTCGGCCCACTTGACGGTCTCGAGGTCGACCGGCTTGGTAAAGCGAACCACGGCCCCCGCAAACGGCGAGACGAAGCGGTTGGCGGGTGGGCGAACGCCATCGATCTCCAGTGGCGCCGGCGTGAAGGTCAGGAAGTTGCGCGAGTCGTCCCCATTGAGCGCGTTGCCAGCGGTGTATTCCGCAAGCACCACCGAGCGCGGGGCGTTTTGCACGAGCCACGGCTCACGATCCGCGAGCTGCTCCGGGTACCCTGCGAGGTTGCTGGGGTCCACGTCCTCGAGGCCATCGATCCGGCGGATGCGCACCCGAACGTGCTGCGTCATCGGCGAACCGCGGTCATCTTCGGGGTCGACCACAACCTCTGCCGAACCGAACGGCACACCCGAGCTGTCCGACACGATGCGGATCACATCGCCGCGGTCGATCTCATGCGAGATGCCGTCCTTGTAGACGGTGATCTCCTGGGTGAACTGGTTCACTTCCTCGACGTTCTCGAGATACATCGGAATCTCACCGATGATGCGCAGCGGCAGCGGGTCGCGCACAAAGCCGCGCGCGATGTCCGACGAATCGTCGTCCGAGTTGCCCGAGCGGAAGTCGCGGATGAGCGAGGAACGCTGGCTGTTGTTGAAGCCGGTCAGGCCCCCCGTCGTGCGCGCACGCAGCCCCGGAATGGCGAGCGGCCCTTCGAGAGCCACCGCAACGCGGATGTTCGAGCCGATCTGGTCCGGCGACGGGGGCAGGCCGGCGGCGTTGTTCGACGTTTGGTACTGCAGGCCTTCGGTGCCGAGCAGCACGGGGTCCAGCACAATGGAGCGCTCGCGCACGACCAGTCGAACCGGGATCGGCACAAAGCCATTTGGCTCCTCAGGCTCGTTGACGATGCTCAGCAGCTGAACGGCTTCGGTATTGCGAAGCGCAGCGACTTCACCGGCAGCGTTGCGCTCGACGAAGAAACTGTCGTCGATGCCAAGCGCAGCCGAGAAGGTCAACCGGATGCCTGCATTGCGCGGAACAACAGAGAACGGGGTGCCCGGACCGTTCTGGCCAAACCGCATCGGCGAAACCGTGCGCAGCTCGTCATCAAGCGCTTCGAATGCGTCCGCAAATGCCTGGCTCTCCAGGTCTCGCGGAATGAACAGACGCGGCTGCAGCGTGTCCGGATCCGCTCCGAAGAAGTCGTACAGGATCTCGCTGTCCGAAAGCGTCGAGCTGGTCGGGCGCTGATCCCGGATGTTGCCGCCAATCACGACGTCCTTGAGGAACAGGTCCTGGACGGCACCCGCGGGGGTCATGCGCAGGCCATAGACATCCACCAGGCGCCCATACTCGACGGACAACAGCTCAGGCTGAACCGTTGCACCAGGCGTCGACGAGCCAACGCCGCCGCCGCCGCCGCCACAGCCACCGAGGACCAGTGCCGCTGCCAGCAGGCTGGCGCCAGCGGACTTGCTACGGCTCGACTTGCCGCCCCCCTTCTGCTGTTGGTCCTTCCGCCGCAGATCCGGGCACGAACGAGCGCGCTCGATGCGCGATTGCCGCGACGGGTCGGTGGAGAAAGGCCCCTGAAGCGGGGTAGAGCGGACACAGTCGGTGGACGACAATTGGGATCGTGACGACATCGTGGGTGGTTTCGAGCACAGCACCCGGGCGGAGCGGTGCTCTGTATTGATGACGAGTGATTCGGGACCGGGACTTTCCAAAGCTGCGGCTCGGTCGGGCTGTTTGGCCTTGCGGCAAGCAGCACGGCGAAGATCGCAGGCTCTGGAAATGCTACATCGGGTGAAACCGCCTGCTGGAGCAAGTCCGGCTGACCCAATGTTCAAGGCGTCTAGTAACAAACATCATGCCGCCGGAGACAATGCATGCAAGCATCGCCAAACACCTCAGTGGCATGGGCTTAGCAACACCAACGTAGGAACAACCCGCGGCTCGGGCGAGCGCCTCTCGACATGTCTCGGTGCGATTCCGCTCGACCCGACGAAAGCGACGGCAGCCGCCAGAGCGTTCGGTCAAGCGTTGCCGCCCGTGAATCCGGCGGCGGTCGCCTGGTCGAGGGTCTCGAAGTAGACCCGCTGGCTCCCTTCGATCTGAGCGACTTCGTCGGCATCGTGCGCGAACACGTTACGGCTCTCCGCATGCCCAATGAAGCGGGCTTCGAGCTCTCGCTCGCAAAAGCCGCAGGCAAGCACCGGCGGCGTCGCGTTGCGCAAGCGAAAGTCACGCTCGAGGTAGCGCACGCCTTCGTTGTTGGTGATGCAGCGCTCGTTGCGGCAGCGCAGCCCGCGACCGGCCGGAATGCCAGGCTCCAGCGAGGAGTGCTTCGGCGAGCGGGCGCGCAGCTGGATCTTGCCGAGCAAATAGGCCATCAGCGCCATGCGCATCGGGACGCCGAGCTCCGCCTGCCGGAAGTAGACCGAACGCGGGTCGTCGTCGAGGTCGTAGTCGATTTCGTCAACGCGCGGCAGCGGGTGCATGACGCGGGCGTGCTTGGTCGACGCCGCCCCCATCGTCGAGCGCGTCAGTCGCGGGTAGTCCTTGGTCTCTTCGCCATCGTGGCGCTCGCGCTGCGCCCGCGTCATGTAGATCGCGTCGATCTTCGACACTTCGACGTTGCTCAGCTTGGTGAAGAGGGCGAGTTGGTGTGGCTTGCTGGCGGTCAAATACGCGGCCGCGTTGCTGCTCCCGGCAAGCCCGGGCAGGTCCCCCACCGAGGCCGTTGCCGTCTGCACGCCAAAGTCGCGGCGTAGCCTCTGCATCACGTAGTCCGGCAGTTCGAAGCCCGGATACGGCAGCGTCACGATGTTGGCGCCGAAGCGGGCGAGCGCGTAGCAAAACGAGTGGATCGTGCGCGAGTAGCGCAAGTCACCGCACAGCACGACCTCCAAGCCCTCGAGCCGTCCCTTCTCTTGCCACAGGGTGTAGAGATCGCACAGGGTCTGCGTCGGATGCTCGTGCGCACCGTCGCCACCGTTGACGACGGGCACGGTCGCGTAGCTCGCGGCAACGCGCGCCGCCCCGTCCTCCGGGTGCCGCACGACAAGAATGTCCGCGTAGCTGCCGCCGACGACGCGCACGGTGTCGGCGAGCGACTCCCCCTTGGCGCGACTCGTCGCCTCGCCGTCCGCCGCGCTGATGACGCCGCCACCGAGCCGCAGCATCGCGGATTCGAAGCTCAGCCGGGTTCGCGTCGACGGTTCGAAGAACAGCGTCGCCATGATCGCCCCACGGCACAGATCCGACCAGGCGTGCAGGTTGGCGCGGAACTCGTCGGCATGGCGAAAGAGCTCGAGGATCTCATCGGTACTGAGGTCCTCGATGGAGACGAGGTCACGTTTCACGCGGTCGGCCATCGACTTTGTGATCATGCCGAGAGCTGGCTGCGCAGGCAATCGACGCGCGCCAATCGGAGCAGCAAAGCTGGCGGCGTCAGATGCGCTAGACTAGCACTCGCTGGCGGCGGCCGCCGCGAGCTGCGCGCGCTGGGCTTCGTCGAGCGCCGCAAAGCCGCCGACGGGACCAGCGGCAGGAAGGCCGCGGTGCTGCTGCAGCAGTTTGCCCACGCGCTCGCGAAGGCTCGCCGGAGAGTCGTCGCGGGCCGACAGCTGGGCGTCGATCCGGCGAGCGGCGGCCTCCGCGCCATTCATCGCACCCTTCACCGCGGCGAGATCGGACTTGTTGCGCACGACGAGATCGGCCGCAGCATAGAGCGCATCGGCAGCATCTTGGGGCGCGGCGGAGCTGGACGGGTTGCCGTGAGGCGGGTTGCGGCGAGGCTGGCTGCGGCGAAACGGGGCCGCTCCATCCACAACGAACACGACCAGGGCGTCGTCGCGCCATCGACGCCCCGACTCGATCGCGGCCTGATCCAGATCCGTGGCAGCATGCCCTTCGCCGGCCGTATCCACGAGCTCATACGGATAGCCCTGCAGCGTCGTGCATTCGGCGATGGCATCACGGGTCAGGCCGGGCACATCGCCGGTCAGCGCGCGCTCGCGGAACAGCAGCCGATTGAAAAGCGTCGACTTGCCGGCGTTCTGCCGACCGACGAGCACCACGCGCTGCGGCTCGACGAGTGCCCGCGCCACCTCGCTGCGCTGGCGGGCGGCGGCAAAACACAGCGACCTTTCGGCATCGGCCGCCAGCCCCGCGATCCGGCCAAGTTCCGCCGCAAAGTCGAAGGCGCGCTGCTCGCAGGCAAGCGCGAGCTGTTCGACCGACATGGCGTCGCGCAGCAGCTGCTCGGCCGGGCCGCGGCTGGCAGCGTGCATCTCGACGGTGAATCGCTCGCGCAGACGTTCGAGCACCATCGGGCTGCCGTGCACATGCAGCTCAATCGCGCCCTGGCGGTCTTGCAGCACCAGCACGTCATCGATGTCGGCGGCCAGCGGGTCGTCGTGCGGTGCTGGCCCGCCGCCCGTCAGCACGACCCGCAGCGGCGGGCCGCCGGCGACGAGCTTGGGAGCGAGTCCCGACGGCATGCGCAAGCAGGCGAGCACGGCTTCGCGTTCGGCTGGTTCGACCGCGAGCACGGCGACGCCGGCCAGGCCCCTCGGAGTCAGCAGCCTCACGGGTGCGCCTCGAGCAGTGCCAGCAGGCCGTCATGCAGCAGCTCGGGAACGTGTTCGGGCTCGCCGGGCAGCTGCGCGTGGCGAAGCAGGCGATGGGCGTGGCCGCCGGTGGCATAGACGCGCGGGCTAGCAAGCCCCTGGCATGCGGCCGCCACCAAGCGCTCGACCATACCGACCCACCCCAACAGCACGCCGGTGTCGATCGACGCCTGCGTGCTCCTGCCGGGCATGGCGGGCACGGCATCGAGATCTGCGAACGGCAGCCGCGGCGCGGTGTGCTGCATGCCAACCACGAACGCGGACAACCCCGGAGCAATCGCACCACCGCGGAACACAGCGGCGTCACCGGCAGCAGGTTCGCCGGTCGCCACGTTGACGGTCGTCGCCGTGCCGCAGTCAATCGTCACCACGGCCTTGTCCGCGGGCGACGCAGTGCAGCGACGCCATGCGGCGAGCGCACCGAGCCATCGATCGGCACCGAGCGTAGGGACGGTTTCGTAGTCGAGACGCAGCGGACAGGGGAGCTGTTGGCCAGCGACCTCGACGACCGCAAGATCCCGACAGGCATGCTGCACCGCCTCGAGTGCTCTCGGTACGACGCTGACCGCCGCGATGCGCAGGCGCGTCGCCGAGGGCTGTGTCGGGCGGGGTGTCGGGCGGAGTGCCGGGCCGGGTGTCTGGCGGGGTGTCGGGCGGGGTGTCGAGCCGCGCAAGAAGTCGGGCAGCTGCAGCAGCGCTGTGGCCAAGTCCGGATCCCGGCTTGGCGTGCGCCAGATCACGCCGTCTGGCCGACGGCAAACAACGGTGCTGTTGCCGCAGTCGATCGTGGCACCGTCGATCATGGCCTCTTGGTCATTGCAGCTCAGTCACGAGAGTTCCGTCACGAGAGTTCCGTCACGAGAGCCCAGCCATCGCAGTTCCGCCATCGCAGTTCCGCCACAGCTCGCCGCTCGCCGCTCGCCGCGCTCGTTCGCACAGAAGCACTCTGCGAGGTCGTTCGTCGCAAGGCGCTGCGACGAACGCATGTTCCCTACGTTCTTCAGAGAAGCCTTCGTGCCGAGTAGTCTTCCCGCCGAGGAGCAGCAACGCCGTGACGGGCGTCTTCGCGCCCGCAGAAGGCCCCCCGATATCGGATGCACTACACTAGTTTCCCGGCGGCGCCTGGTAGACGCGTTCGACGCGTTGGCCGTTGGACAACCAAACGGTCACAAAGCTGCGCACGCCGCGGTTGAAGTCTTTCTTGACCCGGTTGACGGCCTGCGCCTTGGAAGCCACCTCGCGGCCGTTGATCTCAAGCAAGACATCGCCCGTGGTGACCCCAAACTGGCCGGCCATCTTGGTGTCGACGCTGCGCACGGACAGGCCGCGCTTGTTGGAGACTTTGCTGACGTAGGTGTCGACCGAAACAGAGTTCAGGAAGTCGTCGGCGCTGCGCCGGAACCGGGTCTGGTCCTTGCGACCAATGTGGAACTCGTTGCCAAAGCGGGTCGTCGACTCGACATCGCGCCACTTGCTGCCGCTAGCTGGGCCGCTCTTGGCTTTGCTCTTCGCCGTTGCCGGCGAACGCCCGCCCGGACGCAGCTCACGCAGGGCTTTGAGCACGTCTTGAGGAATCTCGGCAGCCGTCTGCAGCAGCTCCTCTTCTTTCTGCTCGGGGGCGGGCTCCCCCTCGGCCGTTGGCGGCAGCACGCGCACGAAGAACGCGGATAGGGCGTCCGGTGCGACCCGCACCAGCTTGATGTGCTCGTAGGTCGGCCACAGGCGGTTGGTGTGCCGCTCGTCGTTCTCGTCGCCGTCCAGCCAAAGGATCTGCACAAACGTCTCGCCGCCCGCCGCCATGGCCGGCATCTGCGAACCGCGGCGCGCCGTCGGGCGAGGTCGCTGGATCTGGCTGCCGCGCGCTCCCTTGCGCGTCGCCACGTTGCCACGTGCCGCGAGATCACGGGGCGTCGACGCACGCCGTTCGGGCCGGGTGTTCTCCTTGACCCACCACTCCGGCGGCTCCACGTTGGCGGTCGGCTTGTAGCGCACGATGACGTGCGTCGCGACGCCGAGCTCATCGCCCGATTCGGCCTTCGCGGCGCCACTGTTCATTACCGCCACCAGCTCGATGATGTCTTCGAGCGGCGTCATGTCGACCGGGGGCGGCGGCGGTGGCTCGTTGGCCTTGTCCTTGACCGGATCCTTAGGGGGCGGCGGCAGCTTGCCGACCAGGTTGATCTCCTTGAACTGCTCCCACCAGACGCTGGCGCCGTAGTTCCAGTCGCTGCTGACAGGACCAGACCCCTTGCCGTCGGCCATCAGGGCCGAGGACTTCTTGCTGTTTTCGCTGGTAGCTGCGTTTCGGGTCGCTCGATCCCAAAGCGGCAGCGACTCATAGATCATCCAGCCCGTCCAGCCGAGCAGGCCAAGCGCAGCCGTGTAGAGGAGGAACGGAAGGGGCAGTCTCATCGGTGGTTGCCAACGTAGCGGAGATGCGACGCGCGGGAAACGGGCCCACACAGCTTTCGCTCGGACGACGCCCAATCCGTCGTTCTTCCCGCCATTCCGACAAGCTTCGGCAGGCTCGGCACCCTACCGCCCACGCCGCACCACCGCCGAGGATGGAAAAGCCCGCCTACCGTGGCGAGGCCGAGGCCGCAGCGCCAGCCGCGGAGGAGGCGGGCTGGCCAGGGAATCAGGCCAGCAGACTCACGCGAGCCGCGGGTTTCGGGCGAGCCAGGAACCCTGGCTCCGCGTCCGCATCTCGGGTGGTGAACAAGCCGGTGACCACCCGGGGGCACGACCGATCAGGCACCGTGCCTTTTCGGGCAAAGTGCCTAGCAAGCACTGCCACTAGCAAGCACTGCGCCAAACAAGCAAGTGACTACCAAGCAAAGTGACTGTAGGCGCTGTTCGCCTCGGCCATCTTGTGCACGTTTTCCTTCTTGGTCACGGCTGCACCCTGGTTGTTGAAGGCATCGAACAGCTCTTCGGCCAGGCTCTTGCCCATCGGCTTGCCACGCTTGGCGCGGGCTGCGTCGACCATCCAGCGGATGGCGAGGCTCTGCTGACGGCGCTTGTGGACTTCGCGCGGGACCTGGTAGGTCGCACCGCCCACTCGCTTGCTGCGCACTTCGACGCGCGGCTTGATGTTGTCGATCGCCTTCGTAAAGACGTCAACGGGCTCCGCTCCCTCGACCTTCTTGCAGACCGTGTCGAGAGCTCCGTAGAAGAGCTTCTGTGCGGTTGTCTTCTTCCCGTCCAGCATGATCTTGTTGATGATCTTGCTCGCGAGCTTGCTGTTGTAGCGGGGATCGCCCTTCAGGTGGACTTCAGTGGACTTGTAGGAACGAGGCATCGCGCTTCAGGAATCAGGTATGCGTGTGGACAGTGTCGCCGTGACCAACAAAAGGCCCTGCTGCAGCCAGCGTCACCGGCTGCGGACAGAAACGGCTGCGGACAGAAATGGCCGCGGACAGAAAAACGGCTCAGCTACTTCTTCGGGCGCTTGGCGCCATACTTGCTCCGGCTGCGACGGCGGCTTTCCACGCCGGACGCATCCAGGCAGCCACGAAGAACGTGGTAGCGAACACCAGGAAGGTCACGCACACGGCCGCCGCGGATCAGCACAATCGAGTGCTCCTGCAGGTTGTGGCCTTCCCCCGGGATGTAGACCGTCGTTTCCTTGCCGTTGCTGAGTCGCACACGCGCGATTTTGCGCAGTGCCGAGTTCGGCTTCTTCGGCGTCATGGTCTTGACCTGGAGGCAAACACCGCGCTTGTGCGGGCACCGATCAAGAATCGGCGACTTGCTCTTGTCCTTGATCGTCTTCCGGCCCTTCCGGATGAGTTGGTTGATCGTTGGCATACTGGTCAGACGGTCATGAGGCCGACGTTCAACGGCGGCCAGGTAGTGGTTTGCGCGGAAAGGAGTTCGCCGCTCCCTGCTTCGATCGGTTGCTCCGATCGCGATTCAGGGCGCGGAAGAATACGGAAACAGGCCTCGAAAACAAGAGCGGTGAGGCAACCGCGGGGACCAAACGGCCCCCATTCAGCAAATCAGACGCCCTGGTCGGCACCAGCCGAAGGATCTGCGGATGGATCCACCGACGGACCTGCGGAAGGGCCAGCAGAAGGGCCAGCAGAAGGGTCAGCAGGCGGATCGACCGGATCGGTCTTCGGATCCAGCGACGGGCCGCTAATCGGGTCCATGCCAGCAGGATCGACAGGCGGCTCATCGATGGACGGCATCGGCATTTCGCTGCCGCTGCCGCTGCCGCCGCCGCCGCCGCCTTCCGGCGCGGGCTCGTCGATGCCTTCCAGGCGGATGACAGGGCCACCTTGATCCAGGAAGCCTTGCTTGCTCAGGCGGCCAATCTCCTCGGCTGCTGCCTGGAGATCGACGTTCTTGAGCACGCGGGTCTTCTGGTAGTTGCGGAAGCCCGTGCCGGTCGGCACCAAGTGGCCGAGGATGACGTTCTCCTTGAGGCCAACCAGTTCGTCCTGCTTGCCGGCGAGCGCAGCCTCGGTCAGCACCTTGGTCGTCTCCTGGAAGGAAGCGGCCGAGATGAACGAGTCGGACTGCAGCGACGCCTTGGTGATGCCGAGCAGCAGCGGCGAAGCCGTTGCCGGCTTCTTGCGCTGCTGACGCAGCAAATCGTTGGCTTCCCGGAAGCGGAACTTGTCCGCGACCGCACCCGGCAAGAACTCGCTGTCGCCCGGATCTTCGACCTGAACCTTGCGCATCATTTGCGCCAGGATGATCTCGATGTGCTTGTCGTCGATGCCCACGCCCTGGGCGCGGTAGACGGTCTGCACTTCGCGCAGAAGGTAGTTCTGCACCGACTTCTCGCCCTGAATGGCCAGCATGTCGTGCGGCACCAGCGGACCATCAACGAGCGCTTCGCCCGCCTTGACGTGGTCGCCGCGGTGCACGCGCAGGTTCTTGCCCTGCGGCACCAGGTGCTCGCGCTCGAGGCCGCCTTCGCCCTTGACGAGGATGGTGCGCTTGCCGCGACGCTTGTCGCCCAGCTCGACCATGCCGTCGATCTCGGACAGAACCGCCGGATCCTTCGGG
This sequence comes from Planctomycetota bacterium, assembly GCA_045105235.1. Lineage (GTDB taxonomy): Bacteria > Planctomycetota > UBA1135 > UBA1135 > UBA2386. The sequence goes on from JBGCDH010000134.1 coordinate 20,462, forward strand.
CGACGTGCTTCAAACAGCTCGGTAACCCGCGGCAGACCACCGGTGATGTCCTGCGTGCCTTGGATCTCACGAGGCGTTTTCGCCAGCATCATGCCCGCCGTCACGGTCTGGCCGTTGTCGACTTCGATGTAGGCCTTTTCCGGCACCGGCGTGATGGCCAAGCGGTTGCCCCCATCGTCCTCGATGATGAGGTGCGGGTGCAGGTCACCCTTGTGCTCGATCATCACCTTGCGCTGGACCTTGGTGTCGGCGTCGCGCTCGATGCGGAACGTCTTGCCCTCGAGGATGTCCTCGTAGCGGATCGTTCCGGAGACCTCGGCGAGAATCGGGTTGTGGTGCGGATCCCACGCACAGAGCGGCGTGCTTTCCTTGATCTCGTCGTTTTCCTTGACGTGCACAATCGCGCCCAGCGGCACGGCGTGACGTTCGAGCTCGCGCTCTTTCTGGTCAACGATGAGGATCTCACCACGCCGCTTGAGCGCGATGACCTGAACCTCGTCCTTCTTCTCCTCGTGCGGCACTTCGACCGTCTCGAGGTTGGCAAACTGGACCCGACCACCGCGCTTGTTGCGGATCTCGGAGTCTTCGACCTTCTTGCTGGCCGTGCCACCGATGTGGAACGTCCGCATCGTCAGCTGCGTGCCCGGCTCACCGATCGACTGCGCGCCGATGATGCCGGCGGCTAGGCCCGGCTCGGCCATCGCGCTTCGCGACAGGTCCATGCCGTAGCACTTTGCGCAAACGCCGGCGCCCGCTTCACAGGTCAGCGGCGAACGAACGCGGATGGTCTCCGAGGAGACTACCGTTTCGATCTTCTTCGCGATGTCGACCGTGATCAGCTGGTTCTTCTCGACAATGACCTCGTCGGTCATCGGATCGACAACCGAGTAAAGCGCAACGCGGCCACGCACCGAATCCACGAACGACACCGCGACCTTGTCGCCCTGGTAGACCGTGCCCTTGTCGACGCCGTTCTCCGTGCCACAGTCGTCGATCGAGATGACGACGTTTTGCGCGACGTCGGCGAGCTTGCGGGTCAAATATCCTGAGTCCGCCGTCTTCAGAGCCGTGTCGGCCAGGCCCTTTCGAGCACCGTGCGTGGACGAGAAATACTCGAGCACGCGCAAGCCTTCGCGGAAGTTGGCCTTAATCGGCTGCTCGATGATCTTGCCGGACGGCTTGGCCATCAGACCACGCATGCCGGCGAGCTGACGAATCTGCTCGACCGAACCACGCGCCTTCGACATCACCATGCAGAAGATCGGGTTGACGTAGAGGCGGCCGTTGCGCGTGTCGTTGCGCAGCTCGTTGAGCATGTCGTCGCCAATCTCTTCGCGAGCGTGCGTCCACGAGTCGATGACCTTCAGGTAACGCTCGCCCTCGGTGATGATGCCGCGAGCGTGCGCCAGGTGGATCTTTTCGACCTCCTTGGCGGTCTTCTCGATGATCGCGCCCTTGGTCGGCGGCACCACCATGTCGTCCTTGCCGAACGAGATGCCCGACGTCGTCGCGGCCTTGAAACCCGTCTCCTTGAGGCGGTCCAGCAGGCGCAGCGTCGACGCACGGTTCATCAACAGGTGGCAGTCGGCGATGATGTTCGCCAGCGCCTTCTTGTCGAGGTCGTGGTTGTAGTACGGCATCCCGTGTTCAAGGATGTCGTTGAACATGATCCGCCCCGGCGTCGTCTCGATGAGCGTCGCGCCGTCGGTGACGATCGTGTCGCCCTGATTGCGGATCTCGACGTCTTCCGGGAACAGGACCTTGATGCGCGCGTGGATGTGCACCTTGCCGGACGAGTAGGCCATCCAGACCTCGTCGCGGCTCGCGTAGACCTTGCCTTCGCCGAGCTCACCGGGACGCTGCAGACTCTGCCAGTAGCAGCCGAGCACGATGTCCTGGTTTGGCGCGATGATCGGCCCGCCGTGTGCCGGCGAGAAGATGTTGTTGATCGACAGCATCAGCGTGCATGCCTCGATCTGCGCCTCAAACGACAGCGGCAAGTGGACCGCCATCTGGTCGCCGTCGAAGTCGGCGTTGTAGCCAGAGCAGACCAGCGGGTGCACGCGGATCGCGTTGCCCTCAACCAGCACTGGCTCAAACGCCTGGATGCCAACGCGGTGAAGCGTCGGCGCGCGGTTGAGCAGCACCGGGTGGTTCTGGATCACCTCTTCGAGGATGTCCCAGACCTCCTCGTCCTTGCGCTCCAGCATCTTCTTCGCCGACTTGATGGTGTCGGCGTGGCCGAGCTCCTTCAGGCGACGGATGATGAACGGCTGGAACAGCTCCAGCGCGATGATCTTCGGCAGACCACACTGATGCAGGCGCAGGTCGGGCCCCACCACGATGACCGAACGAGCCGAGTAGTCGACGCGCTTGCCGAGCAGGTTCTCGCGGAAGCGACCCTGCTTGCCCTTGATCATGTCCGTCAGGGACTTGAGCGGGCGGTTGCTGGAACCGAGCACCGGACGGCGGCAGCGGTTGTTGTCGAACAGGGCGTCGACCGACTGCTGCAGCATGCGCTTCTCATTCCGGATGATGACTTCCGGAGCGTTGAGATCGAGCAGCTTCTTCAGGCGGTTGTTGCGGTTGATCAAACGACGGTAGAGGTCGTTGAGGTCCGACGTCGCGAAGTTGCCGCTGTCGAGCGGCACCAGCGGACGCAGGTCCGGCGGGATCACCGGCACCGCATCGAGGATCATCCACTCCGACTTGTTGCCGGAGTCGCGCAGCATCTCAACGGTCTTCAGCCGCTTGATGATGTCCTTGATCTTCTGCTTCGACTCGGTGCGCTTGAGGTCTTCACGCAGCGTCTCGCTGAGCAGGTTGAGGTCGAGCTTGCGCAGCAGTTCGCGCACCGCTTCGGCCCCCATCCCAGCCTGGAACGACATGCCATACTTCTGGCGCGACTGACGGAACTCGTCTTCGCTCAGGAGCTGCAGCTCCTTCAGCGGCGTGTCGCCGGCGTCGATGACGACGTAGTCCTGGAAGTAGATGACCTTTTCCAGGCTTGCGGTCTTCAGGCCGAGCAGCGTGCCGAGACGCGATGGCATCGCCTTGAAGAACCAAATGTGGGCAACCGGTGCAGCCAGGTTGATGTGGCCCATGCGCTTTCGGCGCACGCGGCTGTGCGTGATCATCACACCGCATTTGTCGCAGGTGATGTTCTTGTGCTTGATGCCCTTGTACTTGCCGCACGAGCACTCCCAGTCCTTTTCGGGACCGAAGATCCGCTCGCAGAACAGGCCATCGCGCTCGGGCCTGTACGTGCGGTAGTTGATCGTCTCCGGCTTCTTGACCTCACCGAATGACCAATCACGAATGTCCTCGGGTGAGGCCAATCGAATCGTCACCGATGCGTAGTCGTTGATCTTGTCGTAGATGGGTTCGACCATCGTATGCGCGCCTTGGGGTATCTAGGTGCTTCAGTAGGCCAACCATCGCGTCGTCACGCGCAGGGCTGGCCGAAGGGGGTTCGGAGAAAATTCAGTTGTTGCAGGGTCGCTTCGAACGATCAGCCAGGCATCACGTTCTCGGCAGCCCCACGCTTGTGCAGCTCGATGTTGAGCCCGAGGCCCTTGATCTCGTTGCAGAGAACGCCAAACGAAACCGGCGTGCCCGGCTCGAGGATGTTCTCGTTCTTGACCATGGCCTCGTAGATCTTGGTCCGGCCATCGACGTCGTCGGACTTCACCGTCAGCAGCTCCTGCAGGATGTTGGCGGCGCCGTATGCCTCGAGCGCCCACACTTCCATCTCGCCGAAGCGCTGGCCGCCGAAGCGAGCCTTGCCGCCGAGCGGCTGCTGCGTGATCAGCGAGTATGGACCCGTTGCCCGCGCGTGCACCTTGTCGTCGACGAGGTGGTGCAGCTTCAGCATGTAGAGCGTGCCGACCGTCGTGCGCTGCGTGAACGCCTCGCCGGTGCGGCCGTCATGTAGCTGCGACTTGCCGTCGGTAGCGAAGCCAGCCTTGGTCAGCGCCGCCTCAATGTCCGCCTCACTCGCGCCGTCGAAGACCGGGGTCTGGACGCGCCAGCCGAGCTTGCGCGCGGCCCAACCAAGGTGGGTTTCGAGGATTTGGCCGACGTTCATACGACTCGGCACGCCCAGCGGGTTGAGCACGATGTCGACCGGCGTGCCATCCGCGAGGAAGGGCATGTCTTCGACCGGCAGGATCTTCGAGATCACACCCTTGTTGCCGTGGCGGCCAGCCATCTTGTCGCCGACCGAGATGCGGCGCTTGGTGGCAACGTAGACCTTGACCATTTCGAGCACGCCCTGCGGCAGCTCATCGCCGCGAGACAGGCGGTTGACGAGCTTGTTCTTCTCGGCCTCCGACTCCTCGATGCGCTCACCGTATTCTTGGAGGCGCTGCAGCAGCTCGTTCTTGACCTTGGTATCCGAGCTCTCCTCGGCAACCTGACGGACCCGGTCGCGGATCGTGCGCAGGTCCAAGATCAGCATCTCGTCGTTGATCGCGAGCGTCTTGCCTTCGGCCGACTTCACCGGGCCATCGAGCAGCGTCTTGGCGCTCTCGAGCAGCTTCTTGGTGTTGCTGCGGTACTGCTTGAGGAAGTCGATCTCGGCGTTCTTGATCTCCTCGAGGTTTCGCGTGCGCTCCTGCTCGGTCAGGTTGACCTTACGGGAGTACTTCTCGGCACCAATGACGATGCCTTCGACCCCAGTTGGGACCTCAAGCGACGCGTTCTTCACGTCCTCACCGGCGCGACCAAAGATTGCGTGCAGCAGCTTCTCTTCCGGCGTCAGCTCGCTCTTCGACTTCGGAGCGACCTTGCCGACGAGGATGTCGCCGGGCTTGACGCGCGTGCCGACGCGCACGATGCCGCCCTCATCGAGGTGGCGAAGCGCCTTCTCGCTGACGTTCGGGATATCGCGGGAGAACTCTTCCTTGCCGAGCTTGGTCTCGCGGATCTCGACTTCGAACTCGTCGATGTGGATCGACGTGTAGACGTCATTGCGAACGAGGTCTTCGCTCAGCAGGATGGCGTCTTCGTAGTTGTAGCCGTCCCACGGCATGAAGGCGACGGTGACGTTCTTGCCGAGAGCGAGCACGCCCTCGTCCGTCGCCGCACCGTCCGCCAGCACCTGGCCCTTTTCGACTGTGTCGCCGAGCTTGATGATCGGCGTTTGGTTTTGGCAGGTGCGCTCGTTCAGAGCCTCATACTTGCGCAGCTTGTAGACGTCCTCGCCCACCATGATGCGGGTCGCATCGACGGCCGTGACCTTGCCAGCATTCTTGGCCACGACGACCATGCTGGAGTTGCTGGCAACGACCTGCTCCATGCCTGTGCCAACCACCGGAGCATCGGTGATCAGCAGCGGCACGGCCTGCCTCTGCATGTTGGAGCCCATCAACGCGCGGTTGGCGTCGTCGTGCTCGAGGAACGGAATCAGCGATGCAGAGACGCCGACGACCTGCTTGGTCGAGACGTCCATGTAGTCGACTTCCTTTGGCTCGACGAGCGCCGGGTCGCCCTTGACCCGCGCGATGACGAAGCCCTGGTCGTCGGTCATCATCTTGCCGTTCTTGTCGGTCGGCGTATCCGCCGGCGCCAACGTCGAGTTGCTTTCCTCGTCGGCGCGCAGGCGAACCACTTCGTCGGTGACCTTGCCGTTCTTGATGACCACGTAGGGCGTCGTCAAGAAGCCGTAATCATCGAGCGAGCTGTAGATCGACAGCGAGCTGATCAGGCCGATGTTCGTGCCTTCCGGCGTTTCAATCGGGCACAGGCGGCCGTAGTGCGACGTGTGCACGTCACGCACTTCGAAGCCCGCGCGCTTCCGGTTGAGGCCGCCGGGACCGAGGGCCGACAGGCGCCGCTCGTGCGTCAGCTGCGACAGCGGGTTGGTCTGGTCGACGACCTGGCTGAGCTCGCCGCGAGCGAAGAAGTACTCGATCGCGGAGCTGAAGGTCTTCGAGTTGATCAGGTTGCGCGGCGTGACCGTGTCGACGTTCTCAAGGTTCATCCGCTCCTGCGCCGTGCGGCGCAGCTTGAGGAAGCCCTTGCGGAACTCGTCGCCAGCCAGCTCTTGGATCGTGCGCACCCAGCGGTTGCCGAGGTGGTCAATGTCGTCGATCTCGCCTTCGCCGAGGCGCAGGCCGAAGATGTACTTGATGGCCTGCACGAAGTCCGGAGCCGACAGCGTCTGCTGGTCGGCCGGCACGGCATCGCCGAACTTGCGGTTCAGGCGGAAGCGACCGACGCGGCCAAGGCGGTAGCGCGTTTCGTCGAAGAACTTCTCGTGGAAGAGGTCGCGCGCCTTCTCAAGCTGCGGCGGGTTGCCCGGACGCAGACGCTGGTAGATCTTGAGCAGCGCCTCTTCGTGGCTGTTGGTCGTGTCCTCACGCAGCGTGTTGAGGAGCAGGAAGTCCTCAGGATCGCGCAGGACCTCGACATCCTTCAGCTCACTGGCCGCAATGGCGCGAGCCGCTTCTTCGGTGATTTCCTCGCCGGAACGCACAAACGGATCGCCGCTTGCCGCGTCGACGATGTCGCCCACCGCGTAGGTGCCAACCAGAGCCTTCGCAAACTTCGCCTCAGGATCGCTCTTCTTGCGGCCAACCTTCTCGACGTCGTAAAACTCGTGCAGGATCGCGGCGTCGGTCGAGTATTTCGCGTCCATCGCACGCAGCAGCGTGGTGCACGAGAACTTGCCCGACTGGTCGATGCGGATGGCAACCGCATCCTTCTTGGTCACGTTCAGCTCGATCCAGCTGCCGCGTTCCGGAATGATCCAGCACGAGTGCAGCTTCTTCTCACCCGTGTGCAGCTCGACCGAGAAGTCGACGCCCGGCGAGCGGTGCAGCTGGCTGACCGTCACGCGCTCGGAGCCGTTGACGATAAACTCGCCCCCGCCGATCATGATCGGGATCTCGCCGAGATAGATATCTTCCTCGACCGGCTCCGGCTTGACCAGGCGCACCCGAATCTTGAACGGGTAGCCGTAGGTCACGCGCAGCTTGCGGCACTCTTCGACCGTGTAGCGCGGTCGACCGAGCTCGTAGCTGACATACTCAAGACAGAGCGTCTTGTCGTACGAGTAGATCGGGAAGATCTCACTCAGCAGCGCCTCTAGCCCTTCGGTCGTGCGTCGATTGGACGGCACTTCTGGCTGCAAGAAGAGGTCGTACGACTTCGTCTGCATCTCGACGAGGTCGGGGATGTCGGCAACGGACCGAAAACGGCCGTAGACTACAGTCTCCATGCGGTTCCACCTGACGACTCCATAGACGGAGCCATAGTAATAGACGGAGTCAGAGCTGCTCCTCGACCACCACACACCGCCACCGAAGCAGTGGGTGTAGGGTGGATCGTCGCGGAGCGGGTCGAAACAGGGCGGGTTGAAATACGGACGGCAAGCAAGCTGGCGGGCAACGACACACGAGTCGCAACCTCATCCGCCCAGCCTGCCCGGAAACTTGCCCCCCACAGCGTGTCACTGCCGGAGCGGGTCCCACTGCCGGAGTGAGTTCCACTGCCGGAGTGAGTTCCACTGCCGGAATGAACTGCGGAGCCAGAATGGGCAGCAGCGCCCCATCGGACACCACTCACCAGGAACGCACCGCCCCTACCAATCATCGAATAACGATCATCAGATGGGATTCGGGAGCGGTAGGACGGCAAGGAGCTGAGCAGTCGGAGTCGAACAGCGCGGCAGCGATCGAATTTTGCATTCGCAGGCGCTGCTCGCAAGCAGACCTGCACGAAGAGAAGGAGTCATCGCGACTTCCGGAGAGACCCGTGGCGAATGCGACGAATCCCAGCAGAAAGCAGGGGGACGATGACGACCTTCTAAACCGCGTGCAAAAAGTGATCCAAGCGGGGCATACAAGCGTAGACGCCCCGACTACCCAACCGCAATCAAAAACTGCGACCGGGACTCGGGGCGTGAGCGCGCCGAATCAGCGAACCTGAAAGGAACGCAGACCGGCATCAATAGCACAGAGCTCCTCCATCCTGGACAGAAACCTGCCCGAGACGAAGGATGGCTCTGCAGAGGCGAAGTGCACTAGGAGAGCTCGACGGTAGCGCCGGCTTCCTCGAGCTTCTTCTTGACCTCTTCCGCTTCGTCCTTGGCGCAGCCTTCCTTGACTGGCTTCGGAGCAGCGTCGACGAGGGCCTTGGCTTCCTTGAGGCCGAGACCGGTGATCTCGCGAACAGCCTTGATCACGTTGATCTTCTGGCCGCCCGGCTCCTTGAGCACGACGTTGAACTCAGTCTTTTCTTCAGCAGCGGCGCCATCGCCACCACCAGGAGCCGCCATGGCAACGGCAGCCGGAGCGGCAGCCGAAACGCCCCAACGGTCTTCCATAGCCTTAACGAGCTGTGCGGCCTTGCCGAGGCTCAGGCCATCGATCTTGGTAAAGATGTCCTCGAGGTCAGCGTCGAGGGTCACGGTTTCATTTTCCGACATCGGAAGTTTCCTCTGGGGATCTCAGAATGCAGGGAGGTGGGTAAGTGAGTCGGGTCGAGGGACGGCTATTCGCCGTCCTTGTCAACCTTGGCTTGGATGCAGCGCGCGAGGCCACCGGCCACGGCGTTGACCACGGTTGCAAGCGAGCGGGCCGGGCCGCTGATCGCAATCGCGAGTTGGGTATTGATGGTCTCCCGGTCGGGGAGCTCGGCGATCGCTGCGGCGTCCTTGCCGACGAACGGCGTGCCTTCGACAACGCCGCCCTTGATCGCGATCGGACTCTCGTCCTTGTGCTTTTTGATCCAGTCGCGAAGGATCTTGGCAGCCTTGATGGCCCCCTCCTTCTCCGCGAGTGCGATGCCGCATCGCCCCTTCATGGCTTCGTCCATTTGAAGCCCCATGTTGGCGAACGCCTTGTTGGCAAGGCGCGTGCGTACGACGCGGTACTGAACGCCCACCTCGCGGAGTTGGCCGCGAAGCTCGATGTCCTGACCGGGCTGGATCGCGCCGACGTCGACGACGACGCACGAACCCATCTGATCGAACTCCTGCTTCAGTTCATCGAGCAGGATCTGATTGACTAGGCTGGGCATGTCTGGCTCCTATTCCTTGGTCGTTGCTGGTTGGTCGTTGCGCCTGAGCGCGCGTTACTCGACCGCGAGCGCAACGCCCGGGCCCATCGAGGTGGAAATGACGACCTTCTTGATGAAGGCGCCCTTGGCCTGCGCGGGGCGCAGCGTGCGAAGGTGCTCGACAAACGCCGTGAGGTTTGTCGCGAGGTCGTCGGCGCCAAAGGACTTCTTGCCAATGGCAGCGTGAACGTTGGCACCGGAGTCGGTGCGGAACTCGATCTTGCCGGCCTTGAACTCCGTGACCGCCTGAGCGACGTTCGGGGTGACCGTGCCAGCCTTTGGCGAAGGCATCTTGCCCTGTGGGCCGAGGACCTTGCCGAGCTTGCCGACGAAACGCATCATGTCAGGCGATGCGATCGTCATGTCGAAGTCGGTGAAACCCTTTTCGATCTTCTCGGCGAGGTCTGCCGCGCCGACATAGTCAGCGCCAGCGGCCTTAGCCTCGGCTGCCTTATCGCCATCGGCAAAAACGGCAATCTTGATCGTTTTGCCCGTGCCCTTAGGCAGACTGACCGAACCACGAACGAGCTGGTCGGTCTTCTTCGCATCGATGCCGATGCGGATCGCGATATCGACGGTCTCGTCAAACTTCGGACCGGGGAGGGACTTGATCAGGGCAAGACCTTCCTCGACGGCATAGCGCTTGTTGCGCTCTACCTTGACGTTCGCGGTTTCGAAGCGGCGGCTGCGGTATCGAGCCATGGGGTCGTCCTACAGGGGGTTGGGTTGGTCCGGATGAAACCCGGAGCAGCGCTCCGCGGTCTCAGTTGTGTGTTTGAAACGCTGGATGCCCCATCGAGAGCATCCGGCCTTGTGGCTTGGCGAGCTGTTAGGCTGGCCATCACCGCGGTCGTAGCGCTTAGCACTGCGATCGCTCCTTTGCTGACTTGCTGCTGCTTCCGAGCGGGCTAGGCATGACGCCTGTTGTGCCAGCAATCAGCAGTTATCTCAGCAGCTGTCCGTCAAGAAACAGCCCTCAACCGTCACTAGTCGACAACGTCGATGCCACAGGCGCGGGCAGTGCCCTCAACCATGCGCATCGCACCTTCCACGTCGACCGAGTTGAGGTCCTTCTGCTTCATCTCGGCGATCTCCTTGACTTGAGCGCGAGTCACCTTGCCAGCCACTTGGCTGCCAGGATTGTTCGCGCCGGAATCAAGCTTGGCCGCCTTCTTCAGCAGCACAGCGGCTGGTGGCGACTTGAACGCAAGGGAGAAGCTCCGGTCCTTGTGAACCGAAATGACGACCGGAATGATCAGGCCGGCCTGGGCGCGGGTCTCGTCATTGAACTGCTTGACGAACTGCCCGATGTTGATGCCGTGCTGGCCCAATGCTGGGCCGACCGGTGGCGCAGGCGTTGCCTGTCCAGCCGGGCACTGTAGCTTGACGATTGCGGTGACTTCTTTAGCCATGTTTTGTTCTCCCGCGGTCCAGCGACTGCATCGCGCAGCCTCCCGCTATCAGAGATGCCTCTAGCCTAGTGGCGCGGGCCGACTGGCCCGTATTCGAGGGGCGAAGAAGAGAGCAGGTTGCTGCTTCTCGCGCAAGCCCTATTCGCTAGGAATCTAGGCGACCGATCTTGGCAACCGAACGCTTGCGGGTCCCCCAGCGGTGAGGGCCGCTCGATTCGATCGAGAATTGCGCATCCACCCCGTTGGCTCCGACGATCGGTTGTAGTCGAAGTTGGGCAGTGCGACAGCCGGCGCCCGACGGGCATGGATCGGCTTTTTCGGCCGCATCGCCAATTTTCTATTCGGCTGGTTCGAGCCTCGAACATGCCCGGTGGAACGAAAGTTGATACGGAACCTTTTCACTCGCCGGGGTTCTTAACGGGCGCGAGTTAGCCCCATCGCGCGCCAGTCGAGCTGCAGCCACCCCGTCACCAATGATGCCAGATGGGCATCACCGCCCGACACGCGTCGGGGCCGGAAAACGGCAGAATTCGCACGCACACAGGTTCGTGTGTTTGCCCTGTTTTCCTGCCTTATACGGGCCTTAACAGCGAAAACGACACCTCGCATCTACGGCGCAAGCGAGGCATGTTCGAGCGCGCGGCTCCTTGGCCGCTCTCGTTTCTCTCGTTTCGTTTTGGTGGCGCGCTTCGGCGCCCACAACCTCACTCATTGAGGAAGCCAATCATGCAATCGTACCGCAGCGTTTCGACCGTTGCGGCGTGCAGCGCATTGCTCTGCACGCCTTCGTTTGTCTCCGCCCAAGGGCAAGATCCGTCGCGCATTGCGCAGATCGTCACCCAGGCATCGCCCGCAGACGGGCAGTTTGCGCACCGCCTCGTCACGGGCGATGGCATCTCGTTCCACTCGACAACGCGCGACATCGTGTCGCTGCAAACGCGCGTGGGCCCAGAAGCCACGGCCTTGATCTTCACGTGGAGCGAGCTCGCTCAAAGCGGGCTGACGTCGCAGCACTACGCGATCCAGACCGGGCCCGGTCGCCCGGTCTCCCGCGTGCGCCAGCATGACCCGAGCATTGCCCTTGCACACGCAACGTTCAATCCGCTGGAATCGGTGCCCGCCCCCCACCCGCAGCTGCAAGCAGCCACGGACAACGAGCTGTTTCTGGTGCAGTTCGCGGTTCCGCCGCTGCCCTCGTTCCGGCGGGCGATCGAAGCGCGTGGCGCAACCGTGCACCGCTTCTTGACCAATCACACGTTCCTGGTTCGCGCCAACGCGAACGCCGTGGAGAAGATGCGCGAGCTTGAAGTCGTGCGCTGGGTCGGCGCCTACCACCCGGGCTGGAAGGTCCCGTCGGAGCTGCGCGCCATGCTCCAGGCTCCCGACACAGCAGCCGGCAAACCGCAGCGCTACTCCATCATGATGACGGAACGTGGCCCCGCCCCGCAGGCGGCCCTCACTGGGCTGCTAGAGGCAATGCAGGCCACCGTGCACGTCACGACGCCGGAAGGCTTCCGTATGGAAGCGACGCTCACCCCAGCACAGCTGCTCGACGTCCTGCGCCGCACGGAAGTGCAGTTCGTGGACCCTTGGGGCGGCCCGGGCGAAACCGACATGGACGTCGTCCGCAACGTCGGCGGCGCCAACTGGCTGGAGTCCAACCTCGGCTACACCGGCCAAGGCGTTCGCGGCGAGATCTTTGACACCGAGCTGCGCTTGACGCACCAGGAATGGGGCCCGGCTCCGATCCTACACAGCACCGGCAACACCGGCAGCTTGCACGGAACGAGCTGCTACAGCATCAACTTCGCGCAGGGCGTCGACGGCGACTCTCGCGGCCTGGTCCCGGATGGCATCGGCATGTTCTTCCGCCACTCGGAGTCGAGCCAGTTCGGCGGCCCGACGTCGCGCTACACGATCAACCAAGAGTTGATCAATCCGCTCGGCCCATACCGCGCGGTCTTCCAGACCTCGAGTGTCGGCAGCGCCCGGACGCTGTCGTACACAACGATCTCCGCGGAGACCGACGACTACCTGTTCTTGCACCAAGTGCTCAGCACGCAGTCGCAGAGCAACGCAGGCAACCAGATGTCGCGCCCACAGGCGTGGTCGAAGAACATCGTCTCGGTTGGCGGCATCCGCCACTTCGGCACCGCCACGCTCACCGATGACAGCTGGGGCTCGGGCGGCAGCATCGGCCCAGCAGCCGACGGCCGGATCAAGCCAGACCTGGCGTTCTTCTACGACGGCATCCGCGCCGCGCGCGGCAGCAGCGACACGGCCTACACGGGCTTTGGCGGCACCAGCGCCGCGACGCCCGAGACCGCCGGCTACTTCGGCCTTCTGCACCAGATGTGGCACGAAGGCGTCTGGAGCGGCTTTGGCGGCGGTTCCAGCGTGTTCAACAGTCGCCCCAAGATGGCTACTGCCAAGGCGCTGATGATCAACCACGCCCAGCGCTACACGTGGACCAGCGGCGGCGCCAACGCCGACATCGACCGCTACAAGCAGGGCTGGGGCCTGTCGAACGTCCAGAGCCTCTACGACGATCGCAACGATGTGATCATCGTCAACGAAACCGATCTGCTGTCGCCACTCGGCACCAACAGCTACAACGCGGAAGTCGCCGCCGGCACGCCGGAACTGCGCGTCACGCTGTGCTACGTCGACCCGATGGGAACCGTCGGTGCAGCCCAAGCGCGCATCAACGACCTGTCGCTCCGCGTCACGTCGCCTGGCGGCACCGTCTACTGGGGCAACAACGGCCTGACGGCCGGCAACACGTCGACGTCCGGCGGCTCCTCAAACACGCTCGACACGGTCGAAAACGTGTTCCTCAACAACCCGGCAGCGGGCATCTGGACGGTCGAAGTCATCGGTGACGAGATCGTGCAGGACAGCCACCCGGAAACGTTTGGCATTGACGCCGACTACGCTCTGGTGATCGCCGGCGCGACCGAACCGACGATCACGGGCGGCGAGACGAAGGCCCCGATCCCGGCTTTCAACAACACGTTCACCAGCGCCTCGCTGACGCGTGGAATGTGGTTCACGGCGCCGCAAGACTTCGTCATCACGGGTCTGCAGGTCCCTGACGAATCGGGCCATGGCCGCCAAAACGTCGAGGTCGTGCGCTTCAACGCCGGCGTGACGCCACCCAACTACTCGAGCACAACGAACAGCTTTACGTCGCTGTATCGTTCGATCGGCACCGCGTCGAGCACGCAGCTGTCGACCAACATTGCCATCAGCGCGGGCGATGTCATTGGCATCCTCGGAGCCTGCGGCGACAGCACCACCATGCGCAACTCGTATGGCGCGAGCACGTTCACGTCGAACATCGGCGGCATGCCGATGACGCTGCGTCGGATGGGCATGCAGTTCAACCTGGTCAGCACCAACGCCCAGAACATCTGGACGTCCGGCGGCTCGATCGGCCGCGTGTGCTTCTGGTACACGCTCGGCAACGCCGAACAAGAGATGGAGATCTCGGCGTTCGACCGCACGTTTAGCAGCGGCTCGCTGACGCGCGGCTACTGGTTTACGTGCCCGGCCGACATCACCATCACCTCGCTGATGGTTCCCGATGAGACCGGCCATGGTCTGCAAAACGTCGAAGTCTTGCGCTTCAGCGGCGGCACGCCCCCACCGACCTGGTCGTCGACGACGAACAGCTTCACGAGCCTCTACCGCAACGTTGGCGCGGCATCCGGCACACCGATCCCGGTGAGCCTGAACGTCAACGCCGGCGACGTCATCGGCATCCTCGGCGCCTGCGGCAACGCGTCGATCATGCACAACAGCTACGGCGCCGCCCCGTTCGCAACAACGATCGCCGGCCTGCCGGTGACCCTGACCCGCATGGGCATGCAGTCCAACCTGGTCACAACCAACGCGAGCAACATCTGGTCACAAAACTCGAGCTCCATCGGCCGAGTCCAAATGACCTACGTGGAGAACTAACTCCACTCGCGCGGACGGCCCCAAGCCGTCCGCGCCCCCCAGCCTACGAAGGCCAGCCAGCCCCGAGCCAGCCACCCCGAGAGGCCCCCTCTCGAGGCAGGCACTCGCAGGACAGGCACCGCGAGCCAATCAAAGCTCGCCAGCCGCAGGCCAGCACCGGCCGCCGCACAGCCGCCGCAGCCTCACAGCCGCCGCAGCCCCAAAGCCCCAAAGAATGCAGGGCCGGCGAAATCGCCGCCAAGCAAGGAAGGCAACCGAGACCGCGCGGAAGCGTGGCATTGCCACGCTGAGCACGGATCGAGGGCGTCCTGACGCCGCATGGCGGTGATTGCGCCGCCCACGGGCCGTCTT
>JBGCDH010000135.1:0-10883 GCA_045105235.1 Planctomycetota bacterium
ATGCCAACGGCCGTCGTTGAGCAGCTAGCGGGGCTGCCGGTGCGCTTCGTTCGTCTCGCGGGCTATCCGGGTACGCGCGCCATTGGCCGCATGCTCGACTACTTCGAGGGCATGCCGCAAGGAGCCGAACGTCCGGATGCCGCGCTGCTGCACGATCGTGAGCTGCCGTGGCTCTACGGCGTCGCGGGTTCGTTTGCGGAAATCGACGAATTCGCCGCGGAGGTCTTCGCACGCGCGCCGGCCGTTGAGGGCAAGTAGGGGGCCGTCGCGGCTAGGCGGCTGCGGCTACCTGTCAGGGCCCGCTCGTGTCGTGTGTCGTAGACGGGTAGACGGAGCGTGATCCGGGATGCGAGGGCGTTCGTCGCAAGTCGCTGCGACAAATGCATGTTCCCAGCTTCTGCCGAGGAGCCTTCCTGCCGAGAAGCAGCAACGCCGTGACGGGCGTCTTCGCGCCCGCAGAATGCCCCCGATATCAGAGGCACGACACTAGTCGCGCTTCTTGGTCATGCGCCGGACGATTGAAACCAGCTCGCGCGGTTTGACCGGCTTGTGCACCCAGATGCCCGGCTTCAGGTCTTCATCGGACAATGACGTTTGATCGCGCGGGCTGCCCGAGACGATGACGATCGGTAGATCGGTCAAGCCGGACTTGCGCAGCTCGCGGACCACCGAAGTGCCTGGCATGGCGGGCAGGCTCATGTCGAGGACGAGCACGTTGGGCAGCTTGTCTCTCGTTTGGCGGAGAGCCTGCAGGCCGTCGCGGGCAACGTCGACGATGTGGCCATCGCGGGCGAGTGCCCGAGCGAAGACTTCCGCCGTCAGCGGTTCGTCCTCGACAACGAGGATCCGGGTGCACGGAGTCTGCGTCGAACGAGGAGCCTCGCGCTTGGACGCGGCTTTGGTGGCTTGGGTATGGGTATTTGGCATCGAATCTGGTTGCGGGATCTTCTCCAACCTCCTGGATCCGACCTATCGGCGCAGGCTTCGGAGAAGGAACACCGGACTTTCCCGGACCGCATCTCCGCCGGGTGGCTACCGGCGGCGTTTCGTCTCAATCTCGGCCGCTTTCGCGCACAGCAGCAGCGTTTGCTCGCCAACAAAGCGCCGGAGTGGCCGAAAATGGAGCACTTGCCAGCCGGCCTCGCGAAGCTCAGCGGCAAACGCGGACCGCCGCACGGCAAAACGGCCGGAGGGACGCTTGCGGCGCACGCGCCGCAGCCGGCGGCGCAGGTGCTGCAGGCTCAGCGCATCGAAAAACGACACGATCAACCAGCGTTCGCTGACCCGGCCAAGCTCGCGCAGGATGGTCGTGCGCTCTTCGGCCGAGCCGATGTGCTGCAGCAGGCGCATGCACAGCACGCCTTCGAAGCTGCTGGCGGCGAACGGCAGGGCGTGCACGCTGGCGCAGGCGCGTGGCGAGCGGCTGTCGGCCGCGCGCACCATCTCTGGGTCGCGATCGACCCGGACCGCTGGTCCCGGCAGCTCTTCGGTTAGGCGTCCCGCTCCGCTGGGGACGTCGAGCCAAGGCCGGTTCGGAGCGGCCGCCGTATCATCCCTAGGCACCGCTGCAAGCAGGGCGCGCAAGGCGCGTCGTTCGCGTCGATCGGTGCCCGCCCCGGAGTGGGTTTGGAAGCGCCGGTCGCGGTAGCGCAAGGCGTAGCCGGGTTCGCGCTCGTAGCTGCTTTCGTGCACGCCGGCACGATAGCTCCTTGTGCGGGCGAGGTCGCGCTTCTCACCCTCGTCTGAGCAGCCGAGACCATGGTCCGCTCCGCTCGTGCATCCGGTAGGCGGGCGTCTTCGCGCCCGCAGAATGCCCCCTATGTCGGATGCACGGCGCTAGACTAGCACTAGCTACAGGAACACCGCGGAGTTGGTCGATGGACCAGGGCCAGGACCCAGAGGAACGATGAATCACGAACTCCCGAAGGTATCGAGTCAAACGCGGCGCGCTCCGCGCCTGGCTCTCGACGGCAAGGTCACGGTGCGGCTGGTGAGCAACGCCATCCACGGATCAGGCCAGAACGTGTCCGAGCAAGGAGTGTTCTTCCTCGCCGATGGCTCGGTGCCGGTCGAGATCGAGGTCGAGGGCCACGACGGCGTAATTGCCGGCAAGTTGATCCGCGCCGAAAGCATGGGGCCTGAGTCGCTGGGCATTGCGGTCAAGTTCGACGACCTGCAGCAAGACCTCGTCGGCGGCGACCGCTGAGGCTACGCTTGGCGTATGAACATGCGCGACCAGCTCAAGAAGGCAAAGCTGCTCTCGGACAAGAAGGCCAAGCAGCTCGCCCATGATCAGCGCGTCGAGCGCAAGGAGAAGGGGCGGGAGCAGATCGAGAGCGAGGCCAAGACGCGCCGCGATGAAGTCCAGCAGATGCGCGATAGCGACCGCGAAAGCACGCGGCGCGCCCAGCAGCGCCTCGAGCAAGAGCGCAAGCAGCGTGAAGAGCGCGTTGCGGTGGACGTCCTGCTGCAGGACGCGAAGAAGCCGGGCCCCGGCACCGTCAAGTTCTACTTCGCGACCGACGACGGCGCGTTGCCGTGGCTGGAGCTGTCCTCGCGCGAGGCCCAGGAGCTGCGGGCGGGTCAGCTGTGCGTGGTGCGGCGCGGCCCGGCTGGCACCCACACCTACGCTTTGCTGCCCATCGACGGCGGGCGGCGCGTGCACAGGTCTCGTCCGGATGCGCTCGCGTTCGCGCCAAAGGGCGTGCTGCAGGGCTGAGAGCAAGCGCGGTTCTCCTCGGCAGACGGGTTCCTCGGGACGGGCTCCTTGGCAGACGGTAGGGAACGTGCATTCGTCGCTGCGCCTTGCGACGAATGCCTTCGCATCCCGGATCATGCCCCGTCTACCAGATGCACGACCCTAGAGCTTTTGCAGGGCCGAACAGCGGGCGCGCATGCGTGCGAGCTCTTCGGCAAACGCGGCGTCGTCGCTGAGGTTGCGCAGCTGCTCGGGATCCGCCTTGAGGTCGAACAGCTGTTCGTAGACCGGCTGCTGCCGCTCGTAGCGCGCGTAGACAAAGCGCTCGCCGCGCACGCCCACGCTCGGCGGGATCTTCTTGTGGTTGAACAGGTGCTCGTAGAGAAAGTCGGTCCGCCAGTCCGCAGGCGCGTCGCCGGCGAGCAGCGGCACGAGGCTGCGGCCGTCGTAGCCGGCGGGTACCGCATCACAGCCGGCCAGCTCGAGCAGGGTCGGGGCGAAGTCGATGTTGAGCGCCATGGCGTCGACGACGCGTCCGCGCTGGCTTTGCGGCGCCCGCGGGTCGTAGACGAGCAGCGGCACGCGGATCGATTCTTCGTAGATCAGCCACTTGCCGGCCAAGCCGCGTTCGCCGAGGAAGTAGCCGTTGTCGCTGGTGAACAGGATGACGGTGTTGTCGGCCTGGCCGCTGGCTTCGAGCGCCGCCGTGATGGTGCCGAGCGCCCGGTCGATGCCGGTGATCATGCGCCAGTAGTCCTTGGTGCGGCGGACCTGCTTCTCTCGCGAGTCAAACCGCCAGCCCCAGCGTTCGCGCCCGAGTGACGTTTGCAGGAACGGCGGCAGGGCGGCAAAGCCCGATTCCGCCAGCGGCGGCACGGCGACGTCGGCATCCGCATACAGCTCGGCAAGATCGAGTGCCGGGTAGTACTGCTCCTTGCTGCCGTCGTCTGCATGCGGCGCATGGAACGAGATCGACAGGCAGAACGGCCGCTCGTCTTCTTGCTGCATGAAGTCGATGGCGGCGGCGGCGATGCGGTCGGTCAGGTGCGGTTTTCCCGGTCGCCGATACGGATAGCCCATGGGCTTGCGCCAGTCGAACGCGTCCTTCGCGACGCCCTTCTCAAAGCGCATGCCCCACTTGCCGACGAAGCCCGTGCGGTAGCCGTCCTGACGCAGCACCTGCGCGTAGCTGCTTTCGGCCAGTTCGCGCCCCATCGGCGGCGTGCCAAACGTGTAGCCGTGATGGCCTTCGCGGCGGCCGGTGAGAATCGATGCGCGGCTCGCGGCGCAGATCGCCGTCGTGACGTAGGCGTTGGCAAAGCGCACGCCTTCCGCCGCCAGTCGGTCCATGGTCGGCGTCTTCAAGACGGGATGGCCGGCGCAGCCCATCTGGTCGAAGCGCTGGTCGTCGGTCAGCACGAACAGCAGGTTGGGGCGCGCGCGAGCGCCGCCGCGGTCCGCTGCCTCGGCGGCTAGCGCGGCGACCGGCGCGGCGGCCGGCTCGCGCTGAGCCGACAGCGAAGCGAGCATTGCTGCAAAGGCGACTGCGGGCGCGACGCGGCAAGGCTTGGCGAGGCGCGCCAAGAGGCGTTGGAAAAGATCTGCGTGGGGGGCGTCGTTCATTTCTTCCGTAGTCGATCGTATTGGGCGGCGAGCTCCGGCTTCTGCCACTTCGTGTAGAGCACGTAGAGGCGGTGCGCACCGGAGCGCGCTTCGGCGGACGTCGCGCCGCCGCCGACTTCGAGCAGCGTCTCGTACAGCTCGAGGAAAAGCACTTCCGCGGCGGCAAACTCGTCGAGCGCCAGGTGTGCGTTGGCCAGGTTGATCGTCGGGATCAGGCGCCAACGGGCGCTGGGCGGCCGGGTTCGGCGGCGGATTGCGACGGCTTCGAGCAAAAGCTCTTTTGCCTTCGCCGGGCGTTCGCGCAGCAGCTCATAGCCGTAGTGGTTGAGGGGCCACGCCTTGTCGTCGAGGCCGGACTCGAGCGTCTCGAACATCGCGATCGAACGCTCAAACCAAGGCCCGGCACCGGCTAGGCCTTGGCCCTGGTTGAGCTGCGACCAGGCCATCTGGTACAGCGCCATCGCATGCGGCGAGGTGTTGCCGACCTTTGCCGCGCGATAGGTGTCGAGCGCGTGTTGCGCCTGCACCTGCGCTTCGTCGCCTTTGCTTTGCAGGTTGAGCAGGTAGGCGCGCATGTTGTGGGCGCGGCCCCGTTCGGAGCCGGCTCCGGAGACGCCCGCCAGCACGCGTAGGGCTTCGTCGGCGCGCTGGCCCGCCAGCTGCAGGCTCGCCTGGGTGCCGATCCGGCTTTGCACGAGCGCGGAGGTGTTGCAGGCGCTGCCGAGCGCTTGCTTGGTCGGGTGGGTCTGGCGCAGCATCGCGAGGCCTTCTTCGCTGTGTTGCTGGGCGGCCGGCAGCCGGCCCAGTGCGCTCTCGGCGTTGGCGAGGTTGAGCAGCAGCACGCTGGTCAACACATGGGGGCCGGCAAACGCTTCGCGCGCCGCTTCAATGGCCTCTTCGAGCGCCTCGCACTCCTGCTCGTAGCGGCCCAGGTCGTGGTAGTTGACTGCCAGGTCGTTGAGCGTGCGGGCGAAGTAGTTCTTCGAGATCGCGCGGAAGGTTCGCACTGTGGCCGCGACGCGCTCCATCTGCTGCACGGCGAGAGTGGCGTTGCCGGCGAGCCGGTGCAGCATGGCCATGTCGCGCTGTGCCGCCAGAGTGCTCGGATTGTTCTCGCCGAAAATGCGTTCGGTGTCGGCGAGGGCGAGCGTGCCAAGCTCGATCGCTTCTTCGTGCTGACCCAGATGACCGAGCGTGCTCGCCAGCGAATGGCGCACGCGCAGCGTCGCCGGATGCAGCGCCGGGAAGATCCTCTGGTGCAGCTGCAGGGCTTCGCGATAGAGCGGCAGCGCCTTTTCATGCTGGCTTTCATTGGCGTAGAAGCGCGCCGTGGTGCGCGTCGCCACGGCGAGCTTCTGGGTGTCGGACGGCCGCGACCGAGCCGCCGCCAGCATGGCCAGCTGCACGCTCTCCGCTTCTTCGGCGTCATCCTGGGTGTGCAGGAGAACGCTCTGCACGCGTTGCCAGGCGTGTTCCAAATCGGCCCGCTCGGGAGCCCGATCATCAAGCAAAAGCATGGCCGTTGCCGTGCGCTCCAGCAGCGCGTGGGCTTGCTCGTAGTCGCCGAGCCGCACGAGGGCGCCGGCCTGGTAGATCTCGTTGCGCAGCACCTCGGGATACTCGGCCGGGCCCTGCTCGCGCTGCAGAGCCGCGGCCTGCGCGAATAGCTGGGCGGCCTTCTCGTTCTCTCCGAGCCAATCGTAGACGGTGGCGAAGGTCGCGTGCAGGCGGGCCGATACCTGCGGTTGGTCGACGAGCTCGCGGGCGATGCGCTCTGCGCCTTGCTGCAGCAGCATGCCGACCGGAAGCTCTTCGCCGAGGGCGCGATCGGGGCTCGCAAAGCGGAACAGGCTGACCAAGAAGTCGGTGACCTCGGAGGCTTCGCGCGCGCGTTGCTCGGCCGCAACGGTCAGCGCATTGGCTTCGCGGCGGGCGGACGCTTCGACTGCGGCGAGCACGAACGAAGCGGCGGCGGTGATCAGGATCGCAATCGCGGCTGCACTGGCCAAAGCCGGATGGCGCTGCAGCCATCGCCGGATCCGCGACCAGCTGCTCGGTCGGCGCGCCTCAATGGGTCGCTTGCTGCGCACGTTGTCGAGATCGCGGACCAGCGCCGCGACGCTCGCGTAGCGCGCTTCGCGTTCGGGCGCCATCGCCGTCATCACCACGGTTGCGAGGTCGCTGCTGACGTCGCGGTTGCAGGCGCGTATCGGCACGGGTCGGCCGTCGCGGATGGCCGCGCGGGTCGCGTCGGCAGACTCCTGCAAGAACGCGCTGCGCAGTGTCAGCATCTCGTAGAGGGTCACGCCCAGCGAGTAGACGTCCTGGTGCGGCGATGGAATGACGGATGCGCCGTCGAGGTGTTCGGGCGGCAAATACGGCAGCGAACCGAGCTGCGCGGTCGACGCGGTAAGGGGCTGTGCGCCGTCCATACGTGCCAGGCCAAAGTCAACCAGTCGCGCGCGTCCGTCGGTTGTGATCAGCACGTTGGAGGGCTTGACGTCGCGGTGCAGAACGCCGCGGTCGTGCGCGTGCTGCAGGGCCTCGCCGACTTCCATCGCCAAGTCGACAGCGGTACTCGTCCACGTTTGCTCAAACGGCCTTCGCGATGCTGTCGAAGAGCCGGTGCTGCTACCCGAGGGAGCGTCGCTCGGCCGACCGGCGGCAGCCGAGTCGCGCACCGCCCACTTGAGGTCGGTGCCGCGCAAGGAACTCGGCTCGCGCGCTTGGAACGACTTCAAGAGCTCCGCGAGCGAGGGCCCTTCGACAAATTCCATCGCGTAGTACGGCAGCTCGCTGTCTTCACCCACCGTGAAGATCTGGGCGATGCCGACGTGCTGCAGCCTGGCGACCGCTTCGATCTCGCGGCGGAAACGCTCCCGTGAACCGGGGAAGTAGAGGTGTTCGGGCCGGATCAGTTTGAGTGCGACTGGCCGGCTGAGGCCATCTTGTTCGGCGAGGTAGACGATGCCCATGCCGCCGATGCCGACCTGGCAAACGAGGCGGAAGGGGCCGAGTCGCTCGGGTATCTCATTCGGCGACATGCCGCGGGCCAGATCGGCGGACGCATTGTCTAGCAGGCCCCGGTCGCGCAGCCGGTCGATGGCCTGGGCCAGCTCCGTCGCGTGCTGCGGATGCTCCTGCTGCAGCCGTGCCATGGTGGTGTCGACGTCGTCGGCTTCGAGGCATTCGAAGACGTGCTGCTCGACGTCGGTTGACGGAGTATCCCCTTCGAAGCGCTCGTTTGAAGGTCGACCCGGATCGATGGGTGGGGGTGTCATCTCGACAAGTCTTTGGCTTGCACTACGCTTGTCGGTGATGACCGACGAAACCGGGCGGCTGGTGCAGAGCGCCACGGCTGGCAACAGCGTAGCGATCGATGGGCTGTTGTCGCGCTACCTGCCCGAACTGCACGCGTTCGTGCGGCTGCGCGCCGGTGCGGCGATCCTCGGCCGGGAAACCGACGAAGACCTTGTGCAGTCCGTGTGTCGCGAAGTGCTCCAAGACATGGATCAATTCGAGTATCGCGGCGAGAAGGCGTTCAAGAAGTGGCTCTACCTGACGGCGCAAAACAAGTTGACCGATCGAGCGCGCTACTACCGCTCGCAGAAGCGAGACGTCGCCCGCGAGGAGCGCATTGCGACGCGGCCCGACGTCTACAGCGGCTACCGGGCGCTGCTGTCGCCATCCAGTGCCGCGGTGCAGCAGGAAGAAATCGCGGCGCTAGAGGGTGCGTTTGATCGACTGCCGGAGGAGTATCGGCGCGTCATCACGCTGGCCAAGATCCTCGGCATGGACTCGCAGGAGCTGGCCCAGGAGTTTGGGCGCAGCGTGCCGGCCACGCGCATGCTGCTGCACCGGGCGCTGGCGCGGCTGGCCGTGGTGATGACGAAGAGCTAGTGACGTGCCCCCAATCTCCGATGCACGATACTAGAACTCAATCTGCGCATCGTCGACGCCGAGTGCCTGGCGCCGCGACAGCCGCAGGCGGCCGCGATCGTCGGCGCCGAGCACGGCGACGATCATCTCGTCGCCTTCCTTCGCGACGTCTTGCGCGCGTTCGATGCGGTGCTTGTCGAGTTCTTCGATCGGCACGAGGCCTTCGTTGACGGCGTTGATGCGAACGAACGCGCCGAAGTCCTTCACGCCGGTGACCGTGCCGCGGTAGCAGCGGCCGACGTGCAGGATGCCGGCCGAACGCTGCACCATGGCCTTGGCGCGGCTCGCGCTGGTCGCGTCGGTGGCGTAGATCAGAACGGAGCCGTTGTCGTCGACGCTGACGCGGGCACCGGTGGCTTCGGTGATGCCCTTGATATTGGCGCCGCGCGGTCCAATCAGCGCGCCGACGGCGTCGGGC
This sequence comes from Planctomycetota bacterium, assembly GCA_045105235.1. GTDB lineage: Bacteria > Planctomycetota > UBA1135 > UBA1135 > UBA2386. The sequence goes on from JBGCDH010000135.1 coordinate 8,679, forward strand.
ATGATCGGGATCTGGAACGCCTGCGGCACGTGGCGGGACGGCTCGGCGCGTTCGGCGATCGTAGTCGCCATTTCGCCGAGGATGTGCAGGCGGCCGTCGCGGGCCTGATCAAACGCGCGCGCCAGCACTTCGTCGGGCAGGCCGCCGAGCTTGTTGTCGAGCTGGATCGCGGTGATGCCGCGCTCCGTGCCGACGACCTTGAAGTCCATGTCGCCAAGGTGGTCCTCGTCGCCGAGGATGTCGCTCAGCACCGCGTGGCGCTTGCCGTCCGAGATCAGGCCCATCGCAATGCCGGCGATCGGGCGCTCGATCGGCACGCCGGCGTGCATCATGGCCATCGAGCCGCCGCAGACCGTCGCCATCGACGAGCTGCCGTTCGACTCGGTGATCTCCGATTCGATCCGGATCGTAAACGGGAACTGCGCCGTCGCCGGGATCAGCGGCTGCAGGCCGCGGCGCGCCAGCGAGCCGTGGCCGATTTCGCGGCGTCCGGGACCGCGCAGCGGGCGGATCTCGCCGACCGAGTAAGGCGGAAAGTTGTAGTGCAGGAAGAACGGCTTGCGCTGGTTGTCGTCGGCGAGGTTGCCGGCGCGCAGCGCGTCGTCGGGGCTGCCGAGCGTGCAGGTGACGATGGCCTGGGTTTCCCCGCGCGTGAACAGCGCCGAGCCATGGGCGCGCGGCAGCAGTCCGACTTCGCTCCAAATGTTGCGCACGTCGGTGCTCGTGCGCCCGTCCAGCCGGTTGCCGGTGGCGAGCACGTTTTCACGCATCTCCTCCCAAACGGCATCCCCGAACGCCTGCTTGGCCGGGCCCGCCTCGTCGCCGTCGAGGGCTTCGAGCCACTGCGCTTCGGCCGCCGCAATGGCCGCCCGCCGGTCGGCCTTTTGGGTGATGCCGAGGGCGCCGCGCAGCGCCGTCCGCACCGCGTCGGGCAGCGCCGGCAGCGCCGGGGCTTCGGGGGCCGGCAGCTTGACGCGTTCGGTCTTGACGGCCAGTTCATCAAAGGCCTTGTGGCAGCGCTGGATCCACTCGGTCGCCTGGGTGATGGCCGCAACCGCGTCGGATTCGCTCGCTTCCTTCGCTTCGCCCTCGAGCATCACGAGCCCCTCCGGGCCGACCGCGACCGAAAACTCGATGTCGGCGTCGGTCGCCTTGTCGCGGCCCACGAACGCCTGCCACTGGCCATCGATGCGCCAGATGCGCAGGCCGGCGATCGGACCGTTGGCCGGCACGGGGCTGATGTGCAGCGCACAGCAAGCCGCTAGCAAGGCCAGGCTTTCGAGGTCGCTGGTCGGCTCGCAGCTGAGCACCTGGACCTGCAGCTGCACGTCGTTCTTGTAGTGCTCAGGAAACAGCGAGCGAACGCTCCGGTCGATCAAGCGGCAGGCCAACACCTCGTGGTCGGTGATGCGGCCTTCGCGCTTGCCAAACGCACCGGGGATGCGCCCGGCGCCGGCGAACTTCTCACGGTACTCGACCGTCAGCGGGAAGAAATCCTGGCCCGGCTTCGGCTGCCGCCCAGCGGTGATGGTTGCCAGCACGACGTTGTCGCCGCATCGAGCCAGAACGGCGCCGGACGCCTGGCGCGCGATGCGCCCTGTTTCGAAGGTGACTTCGGTGCCGGCGATCTTGACGGAGGTAGTGTGCGCGGTCGGCTGCATCGCCTCCGAGTGTCTGCATCGCTCGCCGCGGAGCAAGGTCTGCGGGCCAAGTTCGTGCAGCCAGCGGTGTGAATGTTCGTCATGGCGTGACGAGTAGGGGCTCGGTGCCAACGGTGCGGGCGCCATTCTCCGTGCTTTGCATGCCTTGCGCTGGCGGAGTCGCCGCCCTATTCTTGAGACGGAATCTCAACAGCACCCGTGACGACAACCAGCCTAGTGTCCACTGCGCCTACCGCCCATTCCCCGTCGCCTATGTCGGACCACTCCGGCGGAGCCGCGCAGCCGTGCCTCGCGCAGCCGTGCCTTGCGCAGCCGTGCCTCGCGCAGCCGTGCCTCGCGGATCTCCAGCGCGGCGTCGAAGCGGTCATCGGCGACGTGTGCGGCGACGATGCGCTGGCGCAACGCCTGCGGTCTGTCGGGCTTTGGCCCGGTGTTGTCGTCGAGCGGCTGGCATCGGCACCGTTTGGCGGACCGCTGCTGTTCCGGCTGCATGGCTACCGGCTGGCGCTGCGCCGCGAGGAAGCGCAGCGCGTCGCCCTCCAAG
>JBGCDH010000136.1:0-12987 GCA_045105235.1 Planctomycetota bacterium
GATCCTACGAGTGCGCGGCCGACCAGGGCACGTGGCGCGCGACCCGCACGGCCGACTTGCCCGAGCCGTTGGACCTATCGGGTGAATGGGCGGGCTCCATCTTTGTACCCGGCCTGTTTGACGAACCGTTTACCCTGCGTCTGCAGCAGTCGGTTCAGAGCGGCCTGCTGCGGCTGGATGGCAGTATCGATCTGCCGGCGGCCGTGCCGTTTCCGCTTCCCGTCGAAGGCCTCGTGCGCTTTGTCGAAGACGGCTTCGACCTGCTGCTGCAAACGGTGCCAGGATTTCAGCCGAGGCTGCAGCTGCTCGGCATCGGTACGCGCGAGCCACTGGCGGTGCCGGTCGGATCGGTGCGCGTGATCGGGGGCAGTCAGCTGCCGTTTTCGGAAGCGTTTCTGCGGCTCGAACGCACGCCGTAACTTCGCGCTGTGGCCGCTGATTTTCTAGGCGCGTTTGCCCTGGTGGTGCGCAACGAGCGCTACCTGCTGGTCGGCAACGACCGCTACATCGATGGGCGCCTGCAGCGCACGTGGGATTTGCCCGGTGGCCGCGTCGAGCCTGGCGAGCTCCTGCACGAAGCGGTCGTGCGGGAGCTCCGCGAAGAGACCGGCCTGCAGGCAGCGGGCGTGCCGCGCTTTGCCTTTGTGCAGGAAGGCGAACGCGTGGTGGACGGGGCCCGGCAGCATGCGTGGCGCTCGTTCTTTTTTCACCTCGAGGCTCGCGGTGAGCCGGTTGCCGGCCAGGAAGTGCGCGCGGTGCGCTGGGTTGCGCCGGCGGACATCGAGGGGGTATGCACCGCACCCTACCACGACAGCTTTCGCTCCTGGCTGAAGAGAGGCGGCGAGCACCTGCTGAGCAGCTGGCGCGAGACTTCGTAGCGTTGATGGGGGGGCACGCGGCCTGCGTAGCGTCCGCAGACGCCACGGGATTTGGCGTAACCGAGGCCGATTGCGGGGCACTGACAGGTCATGGGACTGTCGATACTGGGCGCCTTGGTTGTGGGGCCGCTGCTGACGTTTGTCAGTGATGGCCAGCCGATGCGTTTTGGCGTGGCTGTGCCACACCGGGCGCTCGTCGAGGGACTCTCGCTCAAGGGGCGAGGGGTTTTGCAATGGCGTTGCTTGCCGGTTGGCGGTGGCCGACAGACCGAGGATCCCGAGCGGCCGGTGTGGATCGAGCTGGCGGTCTTGGCACCACGTGGCACGGTGCGCGTCGTGTTGGGTGGCGCCCCTGGCTCTGGCTCTGGCCCTGGCTCTGGCGCGCGCGGGGTTCGAGGTCGCGATGGCCGGGGCAGCAGTATGGGCCACGGCCATTGTCCAGACGGCGTTTGTCCAGACGGTTTATGCCCAGATGGCCGCGGCCCCGCGTTTGTGCGCACGAAAACGGATCGACGGGTGGCGCACGGCCACGAGCATACGGTTCGCTGGGAGTGGGCCGATGGCACCATCGACGAGCGTGTGCGCACGACGTTTACTGCCTTGGCGACCCTCGACGGCGAAAGCTATGGCGTTGGCGAGGCGCGGACCTCGGTGACGCTGGGGCTCAGGCATCGCGCCCGCGTGTGGCTGCAGGCATCGCGATCGCGGTCCGGCGGCGGCGGCGGCGGCGGCGGGGCAGGCCATGGCTGGGGGCGTCGGTTGGGTCTGTTGCCGCCCGCCGCTGGCCGTTCTGCGACGCTGGTGCGCGTGCGCCGCCACCTTGCGGAAGTTGTCGACGCGCTGCACGAGATGCCCGGCATGCGCGGCGCCGGTGACTACCGGCGCAGCGGCGGCGAGATCACCAACCTTGAGTTTGATACCACCTATGGGCTACTGCGCTGCGCGATTGCTTGTCGGCAACCGCGTGCATTTGCCCTCGCGCTGCGCGGAGCGGCGCACCTGGTAGATCGCGACATCGACGTGCAGACGGGGCTGCCGTGCGTGCACGGCGAGACGCATCGCGGTGTCGCGCCAGAGCCTGGCCATGTCTGGCTGCAGGGACTGCTCTGGGTTGGGCTGGTGACGGCGGACGACGAAGCGCTGCAGGTCGCGCATTCGCTGGGCCGCGCACTGTGCGCACGGCCGCCGGCGGGCGAGGGGCGCAACGAGCGCCTGCGGGACTTTGCCTGGCCTCTGCTGCAGCTCGAGGCCCTGCACCGCGTTTCGCCGCAGCCGCGCGTGGCGCTGGCCGCTGACCGGCTGGCCGTCGCGATCGTGCAGCGTTTCGGTGCCGGTGCGACCTGTCGCTTCGGTGAGGGCCAGCGCGAGCACGGCGTCTACTTCGAACGCGGTTGGCTGGTCGCGGGACTGCTGCTGCCGGCCCTTCGTGCACACGCGGCTCGGCGCCCTGACGAGGAGGTGCAGCGCTGCGTGCGACGGCTTGAGGAGTGGCTCTCCGACCGCATCGGCCGCGCGTCGGAGGGATTGCCGACGCACTGGCGGTTGGCGGCGGCGGCGGCGGCAACCGGCGCCAAGACGTCCGGGCGCGCGGCCGGGCGCGTTTTTGCCGTGCACCGAGAGCACGGCACGGCGCGTTCGACCTGGCTGTTGGAGGCGCTGCGGCCGCGCGAGCTGCGGTCGTTGGTGGCGCGCAGCCCCGTTCGGCGCGGTCTCGATGGTGTGCCGTTGCTCGATCACCCCGATCTGGCGACCGAGTTTTCGATGATCGCGCGCTGCGACTGGCCATGGCGTTGATAGCACCCATATCGGGGAGGCAGCGGGCTTGGCGTGCGGCGGCGCTAGCAGCAGCAGCATGCGCCGCGCCCGGTCTTGCCGCTTCGGAGGTGCGTGGGCAGCGGCGCTCCCTGCCGCTACTTGCTGCGCCCGTCGAAAGACCGGACCTGAACGGTTCCAACCAAGTCTCGATCGCCGCGCAGCACGATCAGGCGCAGCCCTTTGCCCTGGCTTTCGGTCAGCAGGCGCGCCAGATCGAGCGGCGAGGCCAGCGGCAGCTCGCGGTCGCCGTAGCGACCCTTGGCAATCACGCCGAGGAGCAGGTCGCCGCGCTCGAGGCCCGTTTTGGCGGCGGGCGATCCTTCGAGCACACGCTCCAGACGCAGCACGCCGGACAGCAGTGGCACGCGTCGCAGCGTGCTGCCGCGATAGAACGCGAGCGTCGCCTTGCGGATCAGCTCCCGATCTTGCTCCAGGTCGATCGTTTCGACCCGGGCTCCCATTGCGGCCAAGACGGTGCCCTCATGACGCGGCATCGCGTCGGCCGTCAGGCGGCGCTCCTTGCCGCTTCGCTCGACGACGAGCGGCACGTTGCGCATCGAGTCGAGGCCGAAAAACTCGCGCAGGTAGTCGATCGACGTCGCCACTTTGCGATCGCCGATTCGCACAAGCACGTCGCCCGTTTGCACGCCAGCGATGGCGGCAGGGCCGCCCTGGGTGACTTCGCGGACGACCACGCGGCCGTCTCGGTCGGCGACTTCGAGGCCGAGCCAAGGCGCGTTGCCCGATGCGACAAAGCTCGAGCTGGCGAGCAGCTCACGCTGAAACTCGCCGCGCACGACGTCCATGGGGATGGCAAAGCCGATGTTCTCGGCGCCGGCGGACATCGCGTTGTTGATGCCGACGAGGCGGCCCGTGATGTCGAGCAGCGCGCCGCCGCTGTTGCCCTGGTTGATGGCGGCATCCGTTTGCAGCAAGTCGGTGTATTCGCGCACGACGCCGTCGGGGGCGCGCACCTGGATCGACCGGCCGGTTGCCGACAGCACGCCGGTGGTGACGGTGTTGGCGTGTCCCTGTGGGTTGCCGATCGCGATGACGGTCTCGCCAATCATCAGATCGGAAGAGACGCCGATTTCGATCGGCTTGACGCGCTCGTCGCCGCGGAGCTTCATCTGCAGCAGGGCCAGGTCGCGCTTTGGCGAAGAGCTCAGCAGCCGTGCGTCGCGGGTTCGGCCGTCGCGGAGCTTGATGGTGACGCCGACGTCGATGCCGCGTCGCTCGGCCAGCAGCACGGGCGCAATGACGTGCCAGTTGGTGATGACCAGGCCGGAGTCGTCGAGCAGCACGCCCGACCCTTGGCCCTCGGGGCGGCTCTCGCGACTTGTGAGCTGCGTGCGCAGGTAGACGCTGACAACGCTGTCCGCGGCGCGCTGCACCGCGCGCACCACGGGCGTCGTGCGCAGGGCGCGTTCGCTTTCGCTCGGTTCAGCGACCTGCAGCGGCGAGCTGCGTTCCACCAGGGCGGGAGACTGCGGCGGTGCCAGCTGAGCAGCCAGGTCGATGGCGGTCGCGGCGGGCGCCAGCAGGGCGGTGCTCGCAAAGCAGGCGGCGCCGGCAAGGCCGCGGGCGAGACGGGATCGATGGGGGGGCCAAAACTGCATAGCGTTCCCTACGTAAGACATGGCGAAACGCTCCGTGGTCGAAATGCGCGACGCGAAAATTCTCCGGTGTCGAGGGGGCCGGCTACAGCGGATTTCTTGGTGGCCGGAGAATGGCCCGCCGGAGGATGGCCTGCTGGAGAAAGTTCCGCGGGGACGCGTGCGGCGGCGCCGGCAGACTTTCGCGCCAAACCCGCATTGCCATCGCGTCTAGGTGCGCATGGCGCGACAATCGCGCGGCATGTTCTACCGATTCGACACTGCCGTTCCGTTGCGCTGGGTCGACGTCGACTCCGCGGGGGTCGTCAACAACGCGACCTATCTGAGTCTCGTGGAGCAGGCGCGTTTTGCCTACTTCGATCACCTCGGCCTGATGGCCGGCCACGAGGTCCCGTTTGTGCTGGCCGAGGCGAATGTGCGCTTCAAGCGACCGGGCCGGTTGGGAATGGACGTCGTCGTAGCGGCCCGGACGAGCCGCCTTGGGCAAACCTCCTTCCAGATGGAATACGAGATCAGGAATGGCGAAGAGATCCTCGCAGAGTCGACCGCTGCCCTGGTCTTCGTCGGTGCCGACCTGAAGCCATGCACGATCCCGGCGCCGTTTCGGGCCGCCGTTGCTCAGTTCGAGGACCTGCCGGACGCGTCCGACGGCCAGTAGCCAAACGGCCATGGGCGGGCCGTCCGCCGCGAACGGAGGACTGGCAGCGGTTGCCGGTCGCAGAAAGCGCAAGGTCGGCTTGTTCCGCGCGCGAACCGGCGCATATCCACGTAATGTATCGCGCGATGTCCGTCACTCCGAGATCCGCGTTCGCCGCGGCACTTTGTCTTCTGGGCTGCGTCCTGCTGGCCCCTGCATTGACGGCGGCGGCCGGATGCGGTGCTGTCGGGCGCGATCACGGATCGATGCGTGCTGTCGAGCACGATGAGGCATCGATGTGGTGCGGCATCCGCGTCCTCGGCTTCGCGACGGCTTTGCTGCCGGGGCAGCAGCAAGGCGCGGACGAGGAATATCGGCAGCAGTTGGCCGCGGCCGACAAGAGCCTGCTGCGAGGCGAGCTGTTGGTGGCGCAGCGCAAGTATGACGAGGTCTTCGAGTTCTTGCTCGAAGATGACGCGGCGGAAGACAGCCCATACCGCATCCAGGCCGAGGTGGGCATCCAGCGCATCGAGCTGCGCCGCGGGAACTACGAAAAGGCCAAGAAGTCGCTGCTTCGGCTGCCGGCCTCCGCCCAGGCAGATCTTGAGCTCGCGCAGCTGCTGGCGGAGATCGAGTTCCGTCTCGGCAACTACGACGTGGCGATTGGGCAGCTCGAGGGGCTCGTGCAGCGGGACCCGAGCGATCGGTGGTTGCGGCACCGGCTCGGCTGCATGCTCGACGCTGCCGGCCAGCGCGCCCGGGCACGAACGACCTGGCAAGCAAACGCCGATCTCGAGGCGGAGGCCACCGATGGCCTCCAGCTCGCTGGTGTTGGTCAGTCGTTGTTCCGTCTTGGTGGCCGCCGAAACTACGAGTTGGCGAGCCGCGTCTTGGTCGCCAGCATGAACGCGGCGCCCGAGCGGCCGGAGGCGCGCACGACCTACGGCTTGCTCAATTTTGTTGCCTACGGCGAAGCGAGCGGCTTTCCGAGCGGCGAGAAGTCGCTCAAAAAGGTGCTTACGGAGAATGGCGAGAACGAAGACGCGCTGCTCGCGATGTACCGAGTGCGCAGCGCCAACATGATCCTCGACGGCAAGAAGACCGAAGACTTCCTCAACCGCGTTCTGGACCGCAATCCGCGCTGCGTAGAGGCGCTCGTTCTTCGTGCCGCCAACGTGCTCGACATGCGCCGTTTTGAGGAGGCGGCACAGCGGCTCGACAAGGCGCTGGCGATCGACCGCAACCACCGCATCGCGCTTTGCCATCGCGCGGCCGCTGCGCAGATGCTGCATGACGACGCCGGCTACGCGTCTTTCCGTGAACGTGCACTGGCAGGCGATCCGGGTTGGCCCGAGTGCGATCGCATCGTCGGCGAGCACCTGCTGGCGCTCTACCGCTTTGCCGATGCGGTGCCGTTCTTTGAGGCGGCATTGGCCGTGGATGACAAGCACGTGCCGTCGATGCACGGACTCGCCAAGGCGCTCGTCTACGTTGGCGAAGGGCGGCGCGCAAAAGAGCTGCTGACGAAAGCCAAAGAGCTCGATGGCGGTCTCGTCGATCCATGGCGCAACAACGCGATCGCCGTGCAGGAGCTGCTCGAAGAGCAATACGAAGTGGTCGAGAAGGACGGCTTCCGGCTGCTGCTGCACCAGGACGATCGCGAGGTGCTGCGCACGTATCTGCTGCCGATCCATCTCGAGGCTGTTGAAGTCCTCGGTAAAAAGTATGGCTGGCAACCGGAGGAGAAGACGACCGTCGAGGTTTTCCACACGTGGGATGACTTCTCGGTGCGCACGATCGGGTTCCGCGGCTTCACCGCGCTGGGAGCCTGTTTTGGTCGTTTGATCACGCTGGTCTCGCCCGTGGATGGCGACCTTCGCAAGCAGGACTTCATGTGGGAAGCCACCGCGTGGCACGAGTACACGCACGTGCTGACCCTCGGCGTCAGCAGCAACCGGGTGCCGCGTTGGCTGACGGAGGGCTTTTCGGTCTACGAAGAGCGGGCCCGCGACGGTTCGTGGGAGCGCGGCATGCAGCGCGACCTGCTCGACGCGTTCCATAGCGACGACATCCCGCCGGTGCGCTTGATGAACCGCCTCTTCCGCGGTCCGCGCATCCTGTTCGGCTACTACCAGGGCGGCCTGATCGTCGAGTTCATCGCGCAAACGTATGGCTTTGACAAGGCGCTTGAGCTGCTGCGCGGCTTCGGCGACGACCAGGGAATCGAGCAGGTCTTCCAACGTGCGCTGGGCATGAGCTCGCGCAAGTTCGACCGCATCTTCCTTGAGCATGTCGAAAACAAGCTGCTTCGCGGCATGCGGCTGGTGCCGCGCTACGGGCCCAAGGCCGTGCGTGCCTTCGAGCTTGCTGCGCGCCGTGATGCGGACGACCTCGACGTCCGCATGAAGCTGGCGTGGTCCGGGCTGCAGCGCCAAAATCCGGTCGACGCGGGTCGGTGGCTTGCCGAGGTGCTGCGGCGCAAGCCGGATCACGCCGGCGCTCAGCTTGCGCGTGCGGAGCTGCTACGTCGTCGTGGCGACCTCGAAGCCGCAGCGGAGCTATTCCAGCGCGGCTTTGCCGCCGGAGCCGACGATTTCGACTCGCGCATTCGGTTTGCGATGCTGCTGCAGAAGCTGGACCGCGTCGACGAAGCCATCGGCCAGTATCAGCGAGCCAAAGCCTGTTGGCCGGCTTGCACCGAGCAAGAAAACGCACCGGAGCTGCGCCTGGCGCGAATCTACCGCGATCAAGGGGAAACGACGCAGGCGCAGATGGAGATGAAGTCGTATGTGCGCCGGACGGCGCGAGCGTTTTCGCCAAGATGGCAGCTGGCGCAGTTCGAGCGCGACGGCGACAATCGTTCGGAAGAGCTGCGGCTGCTCAAGGAGTGCAACCGGATCGATCCGTTCTACCGCGAGCTGCACGTGCGTACCGGCGAGGCGCTCGAGGCACTCGGTCGCAAGGCCGAAGCGGCGCTGGAGCTGGAGGTGGCGGCGGCGGTCTTGCCGCAGGCGGACCGGGCATATCTGGCGCGCGGAGCGACGGCACCTGCCGCGGATGCTCCCGAAGAGCGCGAGGCGCGCGGGAAGCTATGGCTGCGCGCCGCCGAACTCCGACACGCGATCGGAGACGTCGCCAAGCGGGATAGCCTGATCGAGCGGCTGCTGCAAGACGCAAGTGGCACCGGTGCCGCCGACGATGCGCGGGCGCTTCAGCAAGAGTGGCGACGCTGATCCGGAGGTGGTAGGGTCGGCGATCCGACTCTGTCGACCGGTTTGGGCTCACTGGTCCAGAGGGCGACGCAACGACGATGCTGCTGCTTCTGGAAGATAGCTGGAACCGGGTGCGCGATGTGCTGCGCGACCGTGTCGGTGACGGCGCGTTCGATTCGTGGTTGGCAACGCTTCGCCCGGTGCTGCTGGAGCGCGGCACAGTCTATCTAGAGGCCGAGTCTCGGCTCGCGGGGGACCGCGTGCGAGCGCTCTATCGTCAGACCATTTGCGAAGTCCTGTCGAAGGACTTCGGCACCGACCTCAAGGTCGAAATTCAGGCGCGGGAAACCGATCATTTCGCAGCCCTGGAAGTCTCGCCGCAGCGACCGGTCATCGACGAGAGCAACCACACGGCGTTTCTGCTGCTCCAGAGCCTCATCGAAGGCGGTAGCCGGGGCGTGATCGTCCGGCCTGCGGCGCCGGCTGCCGGTGACTCTGCAGGCCGTGATCCAGCAGGCCGTGATCCCGCAGGCCGTGATCCCGCAGGCCGCACGGCGGACTCCGGGGCGTCGGCGAGCGCGTCGCCGGCGACGGAACAGCGGCTATCCCCGCCGCCGCAATCCCCGCCGCCGCAATCCCCGCAGCCGCTATCCTCGCCGCCGCCGCCAGCCGCCGGCAACCGGCTGTATGCGGTGCGCGGAGTGCCCTCGGTGCCGACCAATCTGCATGTTTTTTACGGGCCGTCGGGCGTCGGCAAGACGTTCCTGTTGCGCTGGTGGCGGGAGCTGATGCCGCTGCGGGCGATGTGGTTCGACATGCCGGCGCTGCTTAAGGCGTTCCAGGCGGCGCACCGTCCGCAGCAGGGCCCGGATGCGCCACGCGGGCGCACGGCGATCCGCGAGAGCCGCATGGCGCGCGTCAACAGCCTGCGGGACGAACTGGCGGCCGACCTGCCGCTGGTGCTCGACGAAGCGCACCGGATCGCCAAGAAGCCGGGGCTGCAGAAGTTCGTCCTCGAGGTCCTGCAGCTGCGTGAGGCGCACAGCTCGCCGACGATTTTTTCTTCGCGGTGGCACCCGAAAGAAATCCGCGAACTCGACACCGGTTTGAGCACGCGTCTTGTCGCGGGGTTCGTCTGCGGGATTTCGCGACCGGGTCCCATGGCGCGGCTGCGCTACCTGCGCGCACTCGAAGGCAGCCCGTCGCGCAACGGCCGCGCCAGTCAGGTGGAGTCCCTGGCCCAGAAGGTTGTCGGCAGCTATCCCGAGCTGCGCGCGGCGTGGGCCGCACAGCGCGGCCACTCGTTGCCCAAGCGCTACCTGGAGCTCATCGACCCGAGCCGGGTTTTCCAGCGGACCAAGGATCGGGTCGCGGACAAGTTCGGCGTGTCGGCGACGGATCTGATCGGCAAGGGCCAGGGACGCTCGCTGTCCCGTGCCCGCAAGGTGCTGGCGCGTCTCTGCCAGGAGCAAGGCCTCAGCGGCGGTGAGATCGGGCGCTACCTCGAACGCACCCGCGCGGCCGTCAGCTACATGCTGAAGTCGCTCGAGAAGGACCTGCAGAACAACGACGACCTGCGCCAGCTCTACGAGGACCTGGCGTGACTTGCTACGTCGCGCTCGATGGTCCGGACGGCTGCGGCAAGAGCACGCAGGCGATGGCGCTTGTTGCCTGGCTGGAGGCGGAGGGAGCCGACGTCCTGCACGTGCGCGAACCCGGCTCCACGCCGGTTGGGGAGGCGTTGCGTGAACTGCTGCTGTCGCCGCAGACCGGCGAACTTCGTGGGTTGACCGAGGTGCTGCTGTTCTCCGCGGCGCGCGCCGAACTGATCGAGCGCGTCGTGGCGCCGGCGCGCGCCAGCAACAAGCTGGTCATCGCCGAACGATGTTTTCTGTCGACGGCCGTCTACCAGCTGCTAGCTAGTGATCCAGCAGGCGGCGGCGCCGCCGCCGCCGTCCGCGGCAAAGGCGAATCGCTGGCTTGGTTCGAGGATTTGACGCGTCGCGTGCACGGCGCCTGCTTGCCGGATGCCGTCTTCGTGCTCGACGTGCCGCCTCACGTCGCGCGTTCTCGACGGCAGCGCCGCTCCGACGAGGACCGCATCGAAGCGCGCGGCGATGCCTACCACGAGCGCGTGCGCAACGGCTTCCTGCAGCTGGCCGAGCGCGAACCGCGCGCGCACGTGGTCGACGCTTCGCGCACGTTCGAGCAGGTTCAGGGCGAACTCCAGGAGCGCATGCGGAGGTTCTGGTGAGCAACCGCTGGGTGCGCGAGGCCAAGCGCAAGAATGCGTCCGCGCCCGAGGAGGAGGAGCCGCAGGAGCTGCTGCGCCTGGTTCGTCCGCTGGGCCAGGGCGAGGCGTTTGCGCGCTGGACCAAGGCCGCTCGCCGGCTTGATCTACCGCACGGAATCTGCATCGAGGGCGCGCCCGGCAGCGGCAAAACGACGATGGTCCAGTGGCTGACGGCCGCCCTGCTGTGCCCGTCGGACATCGATGACAGCGAGCCGTGCGGGATGTGTCGGACCTGCACGCGCATCGCCAACAACCTGCACCCCGACGTGCAGGTGCTCGAGCGCGCGCGTGAAGAAGGCGACCAGAAGAGCGGCGACGTCAAGCGCAGCTTCTACCGTCTGACCGTCGACCAGGTTCGCAACGCCGAAGAGCAGCTGCAGCGCCACGCCATCGAGGGGCGCGCGCGGGTCTGCTGCATTGCCGAAGCCGACCACCTTGCCGACGAAGGGCAAAACGCACTGCTGAAGACCCTCGAAGAGCCGGGCGACGCGACGTTTTTGCTGCTCGAAGCCAGTCGGCCGGAGCAGCTGCTGCCGACCGTGCGGTCTCGCATCCAGCGCCTTCGCGTGCTGCCGCTGTCGGACGAAGCCCTGCGCAAAGAGCTCCACCGCCGAATTCCGGAAGAAAGTTCGCGGTTCGACGGCATCGTAGGCTTGGCGCGCGGCAGCCTTGGGCAGGCGCTGCGGGCGGCAACCGAACAGGCGGTACAGCTCCACGATCTGGTGCGGGCGTGGCTTGGCGAGGCCCACAACTTGCGGCCCATCGCCACGGCCCGGCAGGCTCTCGAAGGCGCCTCCGAACGTCGCCTCGAGCTGCAGCAAGCCCGGCTGTTTCTGTGGCTGCTGCGCTCGGAGCTGCGGCGCCACCGGGACACCCTTGTCGAGGCGGCGGACGCTTCCTACCCTGCCAGCTCGCTGGAACCCTGGACGACATGGCTCGAACGCACGCTACAAGCAGAACGGGATCTCGATCTGATGATCCCACCCGAGCAGGCTTTGGTCGCCTGCCTCGTGGAGCTGTCGCGATGACAAGTCATGTCGCTGCAGGGACAGCGGCGTCGGCCCGATGCGAGCGGATTGGTCGTCCGCAGCAGCGTCGGATACCGGCAGTGGGGGAGGTGCGTTGGCAAGGTCATGCCATCGCGCTCAAGGGCGGTTCCCGTTGTGTCGATAGCGGTGGTCTTTGGCGACCGCTTCGTCCAAAGAGGAACCGTGTCGATGGCAGCTACTGATCAAGACCTGCTCGAGGACAAGATCCAAGGCATCCGCCTCAGGGATCGACGTTTCTCCCGCAACTCCTACTACTTTTGTCTCGATGCGCTCGACTACACGATGACGCATTTCGGGCGCGACCAGCTTACGGGCGAAGACCGTCACGTCGGCGGCCGTGAGCTGCTGGTCGGCATCCGCGAATATGCGGCCGGCCAGTTCGGCCCGATGGCTGCCATTGTGTTTGAGCGCTGGGGCATCAAGGCGACGTCGGACTTTGGCGATATCGTCTTCAACCTGATCGACGCCGAGCTGCTGAGCCGGCGCGACTGCGACAGCCGCGTCGATTTCCGCGACGGCGTCGACTTCCGCGAGACCTTCGCCGAGAAGCATCGCGAAAGCCTCGAGCGCATCGCGACGCGCTAGTGCTAGTGTAGTGCATCCGACATTGGCCGCGGCGAGCAGCTGCCTGCGAATCGCCGCCGGTTGAAGCGGCCCGCCGGCGCGTAGTCTTGGCTACGCTGTGCGCATGGATGCGACCCCGCGCGCGCTCGTCTCGACTCTGGTCGGAGCGGTTGTCTTTCTGATCACCACCTTGGCGTGCGCCGCGGCCGCCGCCGCTGGCTGCCCGCTGCTTGCGCAAACGCCAGCTGGTTCGGCTGCCGCCGCGCCTGCTCCACAGTCCGGCATCCCTGGAAACGGTCCGGCGTCGGGCTGGCGCAAGCCGAGCAAGGTCATCGAAGAGCTGGTGGTGGCATCGCCGCCACCGTCCGCGCGGCTGACGCCGCAGGCCAGCATGCTGGTGCTGGCAACGCGCGAAGCGCTGCCCGAACTCGAGGTCCTGGCGCGCGGCCACCTGAAGCTGGCGGGCCTCCGCATCGATGCCGAGGCGTACTGCCGCCAGCGCAGCACGCGCACGACCGCGCTGCGTCTGGTGCCGCTGCCTGCCGGCGAAGCGATCGACGTGCCGCTGGTGCCCGGGCACTATTCGGCGCCGATCTGGTCGGCGGATGACCGCGCCTACGCGCTGGTGCGGCGGGTCGAGGGCGGCGGCGAACTGTGGGTCGCGGATCCGTGCGACGCGCCGCCCCGCATGGTTGCTGGCGGGCTGCGCATCAACGAAGTGCTCAGCAGCGCCGTGCGCTGGATGCCCGACCAGCGCCGGCTGCTGGTCCTGGCCGTTGTTCCCGGCAAGGCGCCGCCGCGCCCGGCCGCTCCAAGCGGGCCGATCGTGCAGGAAACCCGCCGCGGCGTGACGGCGCAGGTGCGCACCTACCAGGACCTGCTGCAGGATCCGCACTACGAAGATCTGTTCGAGCACTACGGCA
>JBGCDH010000137.1:0-8693 GCA_045105235.1 Planctomycetota bacterium
CTCTGAAACCAGGGACACGCGCGCGAAATCACTCCCCGAACCAACACCCCCTACCGTTCGGCGGAGCACGCGCCACTGCCAGCGATCTCCGGCGCCCCGAACGGCAACCCCATCGCCCGCAGCACCAGCAGCACCCGCTCGATCGAATCCGGGGCCTGGATCGCAGCCAACAGCCAACGCTCGCCAGCGCAGGTTGGGCACGTAAAAATCTCCACCAGAAAGACCCGCCGTAGCAGCTCCGCCCCTGTGTAGCAGCCCCGAACTGCGCGGCGTTTCTTGACGGGACGATGCGGCCCCCGCGCTACCGGCTGCGCGACCGACCCCGCAGTAGCTTCGGCTGACCGCGCATCTGCCGGAACCGCGCAGTCCTCGTCGAGACCTTCCTGCTCGCCTTCCTCACCGACCTGAGAAAGCGCGGCGGATCTTTGCTGTCAGGATCGCGGCGGGGTTTCTCCTGAAGGGCTTTGCCCGATGGATGTGCAAGGGTCGGGAGTTCGAAGACTTGGTCATGAATCGGGTCGTCTGGTCGTGCGTCTTGCTGGTGTTCGTCACAACAGCCTGCAGCTCGAGTGGAGGGCAGGGGGCTATGCCTGCGATTGCCGGCGAGCGCCAGCTCGACGACGGGACGGTTGGCGTTGCCTACACGGTGACGCTGGCGCTGCTCGGCGATGCGCCCCATGCGGTCACGGTGGCGGAGGGCGCGTTGCCGCCCGGAATCTCTTTGTCGACTGCCGGGCTTCTGTCGGGGACGCCTACCCAGGCAGGCTCCTTCGAGTTCACAGAACGTTGCGGGCCCGACGGTCACGATCGACGCTCCCTTACCGGGCGTGACGATGCCGCAGGCGCTGGTTGTGGCCGGAAGCAGCGCCGCCGCTAGTTCGGTTGAACTAGCGGTCGACGGCGGGCCGTTCCTGGCAGTTCAGGGCTTGAATGAGTGGAATTACGTGTTCGGCCCGGGGAGCCTCGCCAACGGTCCGCATACGGTCTCGGTTCGTGCCAGCGACGGAGTCCAGTCCGTCTTTGACTCCGTGCAGTTCTCGGTTGGCACACCGCCAGCCGGTTCACGCACGAGCACATACGCATCGTCCGTCGACGGTGAGACGTTGACGACGCGCGTGCACGTGCCGGCCGGCTACGACCCGAACGCGTCGGTGCCGTTGTTCGTATACCTCCACGGTGCCGGTGGTTAGGGCGCTGCGATGACGAATCAGCCGGCGCTGCTCGCCGAGCTCGATGCGCGCGGCTGGGTCGGAGTCGCCCCCGACGGACGCCGCTGGGACGTCGCCAGTCAGGGCTGTCAATGGCCGTACTCGCCAAGCTACGTCGACAGCCCGAATCCCTCTGCCGGGCCTGGCGAGCAGGACATCCTCGATGCGATCGACTTCTACCAAGATGCGTACGGCACGGATCCGGATCGCGTCTATCTGTCCGGCTTCTCGTACGGTGGCCGCGGCGCCTACATCATCGGGTTGAAGAACCCGGACCGCTTCGCGGCGATTGCGCCGCTTGGGCCCGCCATCGATATGTATGAAATACACGTAAGGCGGCCGGAGAACGCGGCGTGCCGCGAGATCATCACAGGTGGCGAGCCGGGCGACAGCGCCTTTGTTGACACCATGCATACGATCACGAGCGCCCGTTTTCTGATCGAGAACGCCTACAACCTGCCGGTCTTCCATGGCCACGGCCTGTTAGACACAGTCACCAGCAACACGCTCAGCAACGCGCCGTTCTTGCACGGCTTCCATATCACCACCGATCCATCGTGGAGCGGTTGCCACGGCGCGACCAACCTGTGCTTCGGGCACACACCGACGTTGGCCGAGCTGCGCGCTCGGCATCCCGAGGGCTACGACTGGGCCTACTGCTTCACCCAGATCGGGCACACGGTGGATCCGTTCTGGCTCCAGGGAGGGCAGCCGTCGTCAGGCGCGCTTGGCACGCCCGCTTCCGGCAATCCGAGCGAAATAGTCGGAATGTTCGACTTCCTCGGTGCGCGGACTCGCGTGCATTCTCCGGACGTCGTCGTCTACAAGACCTACACGGACGTGCACGCAAGCGCCTACTGGCTCTCGGTGGTCAGCGCGACCGCGTGGCAGGACCTGCCGGCGGTGGTTCGAGCGGAGCGCGACGTGGCCGCCAATAGCCTGTCGCTCGAAGCGTGGCGCTCGGCCTCGATCGAGATCGATGTGGACCGGGCCGGCTTGAGTTTGGCGCCGGGTCAGACGCTTCAGATCGCGATGGCGGCTCTGGTTGATCCGGCTTACGACCCGGCGCTGGCATCGCTGCCAGGCGAGAGCCTGGAGGTGACGCTCGTGTTGCGCGGCACTCTCGGCGACAGCGTGTGGACCGATGTGGAGGTCGATGGGCAACCTCTCGATCCATCGCTCGTCGAGTTTGTCGGTGATGCGCTGGCGCTTGGGCCGCTGCCGATCACGGCACCGCTGGCGATCGACGTTGGCGGGGTGGCCGCGTTCGAGGACCTCGGCAATGCACTCGCCGGAACCCAGGGTGCGCCGATGCTTGCGGCCGCCGGCGCCACGACGCCTTCGTCGCCGGTCGTCTTCGCCGTTGGCGACGCGATGCCGAACAGCATCGGCATGCTCGTGCTGGGCGGCGAGGCGGTGTTCACGCCGCTGTTCGGCGGCGTGCTGGTGCCGCGCTTCGACGTCGCGGTCGGATTCGCCCTGGACGGTGGCGGTGCCGCAGCTATCGCGGCTACCTGGCCGAGCACTCCGGCAGGAAGTTCACTCTATCTGCAGGCTGTCGCGCTTGATCCAGGGGCGCCCTTTTCGGTGTCTGCCAGCAATGCACTGCGCTGCACGACGTCCTGGTAAGCGATCGCACCGGAGGACTTCTTCGGGAAGCCGTTCAACCAACGACATCGCCTCTGTGCCGATCCGGAAGCTGGGCGGGTTGCAGCCACTCCCCGGTGGACTCGGTCAAATGCAGCGGTGGAGGTCGACCGCATCAGGCGCCGTCCAGACGTAGACGTAGCTGGGCGCGCGCCATCGGTGCGAGAGCGCAACCAGTCGCCGGCCAGCATCGACGAAGTGCAAGCCCGCGATATTGTACGGCATGCCACCGAACACGAGCAGCTGATCGCCGCTGTCCGGGTCCCACAGCCGCACCTTGTTATCTGCACCGCCCGTTGCGACGCGGCGCGTGTCGGGCGAGATGGCGGCGGCGCCGTTGCGGACACTCAGGAGCCGCGGCTGGGCATCGCCACGGCGAAACATCAGCGTGCTTGCAAATCCCTGCCCGGCCAGATCACGACGGTAGGCCAGAGCTCCGCTCCAGCCGTCTTGCTCGAACTGCCGTAGTTGCGCGACACTCCCGCCATCGATCGGATCCAGCGCGTAGAGCCCGCCCCGCAAGTCGCCGATCACGGGACATCGACGCACGGGATCCCAGGCGATCCGATTGATCGCCGCGTCGAACCCCCGCACGTGCAGCAGCTCCAGATCTGCCAGCCGCCAGACGAGCACGTTGCCTTCGTGGCAACCGTACAGGCGATCGACCTCACCGGTATCCGCTCACCCGTGGCCACGTTCCAGAGGCTGACGTCTCGAGCACCGGCAACCAGCGCAAGGCCCAGCTCGGGAGCAAGGACAGCCTCGAAGAAGGTGTCATCCCACCCCGCGAACGTGAACTCGACCGCGCCCGTATCGACATTGAAACAGGTAATGTCCGTTCGCACCACCGCTCCTGCGAACTCGAGTCACCGCTCCCAAGAGAAGTATGGATGGCCTCCAACGACTCACAGATCGCCGAAGCCACCGGCAATTTGACCGCTTCTCGCGCGAGTCCCCATTCGCCCGCAACCGCAGCTCTCGCTAACAGCACCGCTCCCCCTCCAGCCGGGCATCGGTCGCATCCGAGGTAACGCATCGCCCAAGTCGCATCGGCCGAGCCGAAAGGCTACGCTTGTGGCACTCTCGCAAGTGTCCATGCCGAAAGCCCTAAGACGCCTTCTCGCCGTCGGACTGCCCGCGCTGGTTGTCACGACGGCAACTGTTCTGCGCGAGCTGCCCCACGCAGCAACCGATCCAAGCACCGGAAACTCAAGCACTGCGACGCACCAGGACCCGCAGCCCGCGGCCGCCGCATCCCGGACGGGCACCAAACCCGACGTCGACTACCAGCGGGACATCGAACCGCTGCTGCGCGAGCACTGCTTTCGCTGCCACGGCGACAAGAAACAAAAGGGTGACGTGCAGCTCAACACGCTCGATCCCGCGATGGCGGCGCGCGCCGATGCCGAAGGCTGGCACGCGGCGCTCGACATGATCCAGAGCGGCGAGATGCCGCCTGAGGACGAGCCGCAGTTTTCGACCGAGCAGCGGCGGCTGTTGACGGGCTGGCTGCGCAGCTCGCTCGATCAGGCGGCCGATCGTCTCGCCGGCGAACGGCGCGTGGTCTTGCGGCGGCTGACGCGCGAGCAGTACACCAACAGCCTCCAAGACCTGCTGTCGGTGTCGATTGACTTCGCGCAGACGCTGCCCGAAGACGGCAAGGCCAAAAACGGCTTCTCCAACGTCGGCGAGGTTCTGCAGAGTTCTCCTCTGCACCTCGAGACCTACCAGCAGCTTGCGCGCCAGGGCCTGCAGCAGGCGATCGCGCAGGACAAGCCCGAGGTCACCCACTACCGCATCGAGTTTGGCAAAGGCACGGGCCGCGGCAAGGTGGCGGGCCGCACCGGCGGCTACCAGTCGGTGCCGCTCAATCCCGACGACTTCACCGTCGAGATCCTCGATGCAGACGGGCAGCCGCGCGCGCCAGGCGACGACGCCGAGCGCGAGGCCATGGCCAAGGTGCAGAAGAAGATCAGCGTCGGCCTGCGCGGCTCGGGCCAGGATCGCTTCCGCGTCGTCGACGAAGGCATGATGCTGCTGTCGGCCCTGCCGCACCGTGAGGTCGTGCCCAAGTCGTGGCAAGGGCCATCGCCCAACCTCAAGCTCGAGATGCAGCGCGTCTGGCCCCGCCAAGGCGACTTCGTCATGCGCGTGCGGGCTTCGCGCGGCTATGTGCCGCCGCTACGCAAGCAGCTGCTGCTGAGCCTCGAAGAGGACGCCCAGCCGCTGGCGCGCTTCGACGGCGAGCAGCCGCAAGAGCTGCAGCTGGCAGATGGCGCGATGCTGCTCGCGGCCACGGCGAGCGACCAGCGCAAGAACCTCAAGCTCGACGGCGAAGCGCTCTTGCCGGTCGATGTGCCCAAGCCGAGCAAAGCGCGGCTGGCGTTCACGCTGCCAGACGACGGCTTCTACCAGGTTGATCTCGTACACGCGCCGCGCAGCAACGACGGCATGCCGTCGGTCCGGCTGCGCTGTGCCGGCCACAATGTCGACCAACGCCTGCAGTTTGACGAAGAGC
Source organism: Planctomycetota bacterium (assembly GCA_045105235.1). GTDB lineage: Bacteria > Planctomycetota > UBA1135 > UBA1135 > UBA2386. Next base: position 5,374 of record JBGCDH010000137.1, read on the forward strand.
AGCTCAAGCATCCGGCCGTCGTCACGCCGCTCGGCGCCATCGGCATGCGCAAGGGCCGCCATCACCTCGAAGTTGGCGGGCCCTTTTTCGTCGGCTTCACGCACGTCGTCATCACGCCGCTTGGCTCGGACCACAAGCTCGTGCAGCGGCTCACGACCGAGTCGGCCGAGCAAGAAAAGGCGGCGGCCGCGCTGACCCCGGCGATCCGCGCGCTGATCGGCACGCGCACCGACGACGGCATGGACTACACCACCTTCGGCGAATCGGTCGAGGTGACGGCGCCGCTTGGCGCAGCGCAGACCTACGAGTTTTTTGGCCGCCTCGAAAACCTGCCGATCCCCGAACCCGAGTCCGGCGACAAGGAGATCCTCTCCGGCTTCTTGCTGCTCGGCTTGTGGAACGACCACCTGGTCAAGTCACCGCGCGAGACCGGCCCGCCGCTGCTGGTCGAGACGATCGAGTTTGAAGCGCCCTACCTGCCGCAGTGGCCGCCCAAGTCGCACACCGACATCTTCTTTGAGAGCGGCGAACGCTCCGACGACGAAAGCTATGCGCGAGCGGTCCTGAGCCGCTTTGTGTCGCGCGCGTTCCGGCGACCGGCGCGCGCCGCCGAGGTCGAACGCTACCTGGATTTCTGGCGACAGCTGCGCGACAGCGGCGAGTGGACACGCTTCGAAGACCAGGTGCAGGAGGTGCTCGTTGCGGTGCTGTGCTCGCCCGAGTTCTTGTTCTTGTGTGAGCCGCTCGACGAACTCGGCTCCGAGGGCGAGCTGGCCGACTGGATGCTCGCCAATCGTCTGTCGTATTTCCTGTGGAACGCGCCGCCCGACGAGACCCTGCGCCAGCGGGTTGCCGCCGGGACGCTGCGCGCCGTCATGCTGCACGAAGTCGACCGCATGCTCGACGACGACCGCAGCGACCGCATGGTGGCGCGCTTCGCCGACGAGTGGCTGCGGCTGGACCGGCAGCGCGACATGGCCATCAACGTCGGCGCCCACCGCGACTACACGCGGTTTGTGCGCCGCGACATGCGCGAAGAAACCGTGCGCTTCTTGGCACACGTGCTGCGCGAAGACCTGCCGCTCGAGACGCTGGTGCAGGCCGATTTTGCGATGCTCAACCAGAACCTCGCCGAGTTTTATGGCGTCGAGGGGCCGGACGGCAAGGTGCTCGGCCCGACCTTCCGCCCGGTTGCGATCGCGGCGGATCATCCGGAGCGGCGCGCCGGGCTGCTGTCGCACGGCGCATTCTACGTGGGCCATTCGGACGGCAGCGAGCCGCACCCGATCAAGCGCGCGGTCTGGCTGAAGGCGCGCCTGCTCGGCGATGAGCCGCCGCCGCCGCCGCCAAACGTGCCCGACCTGGATCCAGAGACGCCCGGCTTTGACCAGATGACCCTGAAGCAACGCATCGAATCGCACCGCGACAAGGCTTCGTGCCGCGACTGCCACGCCTCGATCGATCCGTTTGGCTTTGTGTTCGAGCGCATGAGTGCGGTCGGCCGGCTCGAGCCCAAGCGAAAGGGCCATGCCGTCGACGCGACCTCGACGATGCCCGACGGCACGCCAGTGGACGGGCTAGAAGGCATCCAAAGCTGGCTCGTCGACACGCAGCAAGACCGGTTGGCGCGCTCGTTTGTCGAGCACCTGCTGGGCTATGCGTTGGGCCGCGAGCTGTCGTTCGCCGATGAACCCCAGGTCGACGATATGATGCAGCAGCTCCGCATCGGCGGATACCGAGCGCGGGCCGCCGTCCGCGCGATCGTCGCTTCGCCTCTGTTCCGATCCAAGTAGAGCGTTCCACGTAGACCGCCGCCGCACCCGCTGAGACAGCACGACATCCGACCATGCGCACCAACTGGCTCCTGAATCGACGGTCTTTTCTGCACGGCACCGGCGTCTCCGTGGCGCTGCCGTGGCTCGAGGCGATGCGCGGGCGAATGACGCCTGCACCCACGGCCGCTGACGGCGACACCGGCGACGCTCCCGCAGACGCCAAGCGCCGCATGTGCTTCGTCTACTTCCCAAATGGCGCCGCGATGCCCAAGGAAGACGACGAGAAGTGGGGCCAGTGGCGCTGGCTGCCGCGCAAGCCCGGCACGGACTACGAGTTTACCAACCCACTCAAGAGCCTGGCGCCCTTCCGCGACCGGATGACGCTGCTCGGCGGGCTCAGCCACCCGCTGTCGCGGCAGCTGCTCGGCCACCTTGCCGGCGACACCTGGCTGACCGCCGGGGATCTGCGCGGGGACAGCTACAAGAACCGCATCTCCGTCGACCAGGTCGCGGCCGCACACCTGAAGAAGCACACGCGCTACCCCTCGCTGGTGCTGTCGACGGACGGCGGGGTCGGCTACAAATCGCGCACGTCGACGCTGTCGTTTGACCACGCGGCGCGGCCGATTCCGTCCGAGCACCGCCAGCGGCTGATCTTTGAGCGCTACTTCGGCGGCGGCAAAGACGGCGCCACCACCGCGGAGCGCAAGCGCTCGCTGCACCGCGGCCAGAAGATCGTCGACCTCGTGCTCGAAGACAGCAAGCGCCTGCAGAAGCGCCTGGGCAAGCATGACCAAGACAAGCTGGGTCAGTTTCTCCAGTCGCTCGACTCGGTCGAAGAGCAGCTGCGCCGCAACGAGCAGTGGCTGGATCGGCCGCTGCCGCCGTTTGACGCCAGCCACGTCGACCTCGACGTGTCGCCCGACGTCGATCCGGCCGGCTACCTGCGCTCGATGTATGGACTGATCGCGCTGGCGCTGCAGCTCGACCTGACGCGCGTCGTCACCTACATGACCGGCCGCGAGGACGGCATGGGCTTCGCCGATCAGTTCCCCAACCGGGCGCTTGGCATCAAGCGCGGCCACCACACCATCAGCCACGACCAGCACGATGGCCACTGGGAGCAGTGGGGTCGCTACGACCGCTGGCACGCCGAGCAGTTTGCCTGGTTTGTGCAGCAGCTCGCCGAGACCGAGGACGAACACGGCTCGCTGCTCGACCAGACGCAGCTGCTCTACGGCAGCTGCTGCAGCACGACGCACAACGCGCGCAATCTGCCGCTGGCTCTGCTCGGCGGCAGCAAGCTCGGGCTGAAGCACGGTGCATATCGGAAGTACGAGGAATCGACGCCGTTCAGCAACGTCTTCGTCGGCATGCTGCGTGCCGTAGGGGTGCCCACCGAGACCTTCGGCGACGCGACCGGCTCGATGCCGGAGATTTTCCCGGCGTAGGCGGACGCTCGCGGCGGGCATCCGATATCGGGGGCATTCTGCGGGCGCGAAGACGCTCGCCACGGCGTTGCTGCTCCTCGGCAGGAAGGCTTCT